>JAENYU010000005.1:0-83342 GCA_016841625.1 Methanobacteriota archaeon | reverse complement strand
GAATGTTTCTTTCCTGAATGTTTCTTTCCTGAATGTTTCTTTCCTGAATGTTTCTTTCCTGAATGTTTCTTTCCTGAATGTTTTTGTCCGGTTTAGGCTTTATTTTTTCTGAGACTTTTTTTCAGGTCTGCATCCTGAACTCCGTGATAGATTCAAGATAGCTGTCAAGCAGGTCATAATGGATGCTCTCGTACCCGGCCAGTATCTCGAAGAACTGTTTCTGAGATTCTTCTTCGGACTTTTTTGCCAGTTCCATGTAGAAATACTCGCTTTTCCGCTCGTGCCTCATGGCTGCGATAACGACTCCGATAGCTCCCAGTCGGGTTTCGCTTTCCACGAACTCCGGGGTAAAGGACTGCCCGCTGGGAAGTTCGGTTTCGATTTCAGGCAGCTTCTTTTTCTCCCGGTATTCTTCCAGGTAGCGGAAGTGTTCTGCTTCTTCGTCTGCCAGGTAGGTGTAGAGGTCCTTTAACCCTATATCTTCTGTAGTGTTTGCTTTCTCCTGATAAAAAGCTCTGGCTTCTTTTTCCCTTTCTGCTGCAAGGGCTATGGCTTCTTCCAGGTCCTTGAGCTTGCTTACCTCATCAACTACTTCCTGAAACGCATACTGCACTTTTATTTCCCCCACGCTGTTTCTAAGGTTCTGCTATGATTAGACTATAGCCTTTTCTGGCAATATCCGGTCTCAATTACAATTTCAATTCCGGCCTTTCGATCCCCACGACGTCATAGATGTCGTATGGACTTTCGAGCACAGTGATATTTTCCATTCTGGCCAGTTTTTCCGAGTTGGTTACGTCCACTTCCCTCATCCTGAGTTCAAAGGTCCTCCCGGTGGGCGCAGCAGTCTTGACAGTACCCCTTTTCTGGTCAACGGGCATGATATAGATGGGGGTTGAACCTTTTGCAGTCTGGGACACGGCATTGGTGACCAGGGAGTCTGCGATCCCGCATACGATCTTCGCAACCGTGTTGGCCGTGGCCGGTGCGATAAGGACGAAATCGTAATACCCCATCTGCAGGGGACCCGCAATAAACGGAGAATTGGGCCCGGCATCTGTCTTGAAATTGGGAAAGTCCTTCTGGATCTTGTCCCAGAGGTGGTACCATTTCATCACTGTTTCTCCTTCCTTGGAAAGGAAGACCATCGTTTCGATACCCGTCTTATTCTTGATGTCAACCAGGGTGTTGTAGGTCTCGATCATCTGGTCGCCAGAACCTGTGATTCCCCATGCTATGCGTTTGATCTTTTTACCCAGTGCTTTCACCAAACAAATCACTCCTTTAATGCAGTTTTAATTAGCTTGATTGTATTTTGAATGAAGATTAAATATCATTTAACTGTATTTTGAATGAAGATTAAATGTTAGCTTGACTATTTTTTGAATGTTAGCTTGAATGCTAGCTTGAATGCTAGCTTGAATGCTAGCTTGAATGCCAGCTTGAATGCTAGCTTGAAAGACGGTTAGGTGTTAGCCTTGATGTAACTCGATTCCTTCTTTGACTTTGACCTTGATGTGCCCTGGCTTCGGTTTGAATGCTGCCTGCATGAATCAGCCCGGATACGTCCATCCTGAAAGCTTTGATTATTTGTTATCAGAAATTTGTACTCCGGCAGGCCGCCTGAGTTCGTGGGTCTGGCCTTCTTCCGGCTTTTCCTCTTTTCCTTTGTCTCCTTTTTTAGGGGGGTCCGGTTTTTCAGGAGGTCCGGCTTTTTTCACCAATTGCGCAGTTTGGATGAATTTTTTAAGGGTTTTTCGAAGGCTTCGCATCCCCTCCGAATCTTCGGAAACCCCCTCTGCCCCTTTGTCCTGAGACCAGAATGTAGCTCCTAAATTGGCTCCGAAAGAACCTCCCCCTACCGGAATCATTTCGTTTATTATGTAGAAGTTGTGGATTACCTGGAGTGCAGGTTCCTGCCCACCTACCCGGTCCCCTCCATCGGCAATCCCCATTCCTACCTTATTCAGGAAGACTTTCGGGTCTTTTGCAACCATGGCCCTTACCCGGTCCATAATCGTCTTTGTCTGGGCACTAATGGTCCCCTGGTAGACGGGGGTCCCGATGATCCAGGCATCAGCCCACATCATTTTTTCATACAGTTCCGCAGAGATGTCGTCCTTGTGGACACAGCCCTCTCTTTTCCTGACGCAAAAATCGCAGTGAATGCAAAAATTCAGCTTTTTTCCTTTCGCGGAAAAATAATCGGTTTCCGCATTGTATTTCTCCCTTACAATCCGCAAGGCTTCCTGGACCACATAATCGGTCGCCATTTTTCTGGGGCTCCCGGAGATCCCCAAAATTTTTATGCTTTCGGATTCAGTTTCGGCCATGTCCCCTCACAGGCATCTTCTATTAATCAGTAGCAAGTTCCATTAATCATTAGCAAGTTCTATTAATCAGTAAGAATTTCTATTAATCATTATATACATTATGACATATATTAGAGTATCTCTGAGTTTTTCTCTTTTCCCTTTTCTTCCATTTTCTTCCTTTTTCTTACATATCCGGGTTCTTATCTATATCCGGGTTCTTTTTTCATTCACCCTTTGAATTTCCTGTAAGCTACTGCCAGGAAAACAATTGCCAGCATTCCTGTTGCCCCAATTTCCGGAATACCCTGACTTGAGGCCCCTGTTTCAGGGTAAGTTGCCATATCTATCACCGGCACGGTATAGGTGCCTCCCCCAAAGAGCTCGTCGATGTGTTCCTGGGGGGCAGAGCGGTAATGCAGGACCGTTTTTATGCTGATCGGGTTTGCAGCTCCTTCGGGCATTACAAAGGAATGGTTTTCCAGGACCAAGGCTTTCGGGGAAATCCTGTTATCGTAAAGGATGCTCTCCGCTTCCCAGGCCTTTAAGGTGGGCTGCCCTTCGGAATCCGCAAAGACCGTATGGTAGACTGTTGCTTCCGGATCTATTCCCCCTGCTTCGTCCAGGGCTCCGGAATGGTAAAGCTCTTTCCCATCTGCGTCTGTTGCGGTAAGCTCCAGCCAGATTTCCCTTTCTTCAGTGACACCACTCGGGATTTTATGTCCGGCTCCGCTGTTTATTATCTCCACTTCAATGTCCACGACTTCTCCGGGTTCGGCTGCTTCCGGGGCTTTTACATCCAGGGCTGCGGCATGCTGAAGGTATTCGATTGCCCTTTTCTCATGCCTGCCTTCCCCGAGGACATCTGTCACGAAAGCATTTCCTCCCACAAAGTAGTGGGTATAAACATTTTCTCGTTCCGGGCCGCTTGAGGCGGCTTTTCCGGGGTTTGCTTCAAACTCGATAATGCCGGGGGTCATGTGGCAGTCCTGGCACTGAACTCCTTCTGCTGCGTACGGGCTTTCTTTCCACTCCGTGTAGGTGGCGGCAAGGGTCAGGTTATTCGCAGGGTGGTAGATGTTGTGGCACATCCCACAATATTCGGATTGCGTGTAGAATTCGTGGGCTTCGACTTCATGGGAAGGAGATTGGGCGTCTGTCCTGCGGCCCCATTTAACATCTCCGGGGTCGAGCACATAGGGTGCATTTCCTATCCCTTCGCTTTCGGCAACAGAATGACAGAAATCACACTGGACTCCTTCTTTTGCGACCTCGCTCAGGCCCGAGCCGTCCAGGGGCGGGATTTCTCCGGAGACAAGCCCGATGGGTGTGTGGCAGCGGGAACAAAAACCTTCAGGGAGCCCTTCTGCTTCTGCAGCAGCGCCGTATTCCTGAAGCATTGCCTGGTAAAAGAAATCCTCATCGGAGTTTGAGTGCATGGACCCGTCCCATTCCCCGAAAGAGTTCCCATGACAATTGGAACAGATCCCGGACTTAGAAAACTGGCTTGATATGAAGTCCCCTGCTTCACTCTGTTCCGCTGATGCAAAACTTCCTGCAATAAGCAACAAAAACATAGCTAAAGCTGCCCAATAAGCTCTTCTTCTCTGGCTGCTACCCGTAAAAAGCGCCCCCTATAAAAGTTAAATATGCGGGTCTTACCCCCTTACCCGCATTTCATTTCCCGGACTTATTTAGGGAGCTTTTTCTCCCGGTGTTTCCTCTTCGCTCTCAAAAGCCCGGCTTATCTTTTCTCTATCAGTTCATTTTAATGGTCATGAACTCTTCCCAGAGCCCATGAACGTTGCAGTGTTCAAGGGCTCTTAATTGAGCCTCTTTTCCTGCCAGAGCCCTGTCAGCCTCCACTGTAAACGTAGCTTCGGCTTTTTTATTCTTTCTTGGGAAAAGTTCGACTCTTCCCACTTTACTGTCGTTGAGGTAAAGTTCGACCCATTCAATGTAGTGCTTTTCCTCCATTACATGTGGGATGCTTCCAATCTCTACAATCACGTCAAAAGGTTCTCCGGCAGTGATTGATTTTGGCACATAGATTACCGGGATATGCTTTTTCTCGCCTTCTGTCAGGTTTTTCGGGTCAACCGGCTTGTTGATTTTTTCTTTAGCCATTGCTTCAGCCATATTTTACCTTCCATTCATCTTCGGTTTCTGGATTTTCCTTTTGCTGTTCTCTTTGTTTTTCCCTTTATTTTACCAGCTTCAGAGCATCCCTGCATGCTGAAATTGCGGGAGCTCCCGAAGTGATGAAGATGACATCCATGGTTTCCATTATCTCTTCTTTTGTGGCTCCGTTATTGAGAGCATTTTTCATCTGCGACACGGTACAGACTTCACACTGCTTGGAAGCCACAACCGCAAGAGCCATCAGGGCCTTCACTTTTGCCGGAAGGGCACCGTCGGACAGGACTTTCCTGTTACAAATCCCGTACTTGTGCACGAACTTAGGGTCAAGGTCTTTCAGGGTTTCCAGGATTTGCGGGGTAAACCCTATCTTTTCTCCCATTTCTTCGAGCAACTTATCTTCTTCTGGCATTCTACCTACCTCCACTCCACTATAATTATCGAGTACAAAATTATTAATTAATATTTATTTAATCTCTATATAGGTTCTCCGGTGGCATGTACGTTAGTATTTTCGTCCTTCTGCGGGTCCCCTCTCCCGAGGCAGTGTCCTGCCGATTATACGCAGAATCCGTCTTCGAGAATCGTATCGACACACTCATTGCACAGCATCCTGGGCAGGGGTTTCTTTAGCGCCTTGTGGGGCAGCGGATAACCTCCTCCCTTCAAAGGCACATCAAGTTCCCTGACATGGTCCATACATACGCCTTTTCCGCATACGATGCAGATACTCACAGCTTCGGTATCTTTCCCTTCCTCTGCACAGTCATAACACTTCAGCATCAAATCACCTCTACGGATTTCCGTCCTCAACAAACCTCGTCAAACAGGCAGTTGTCCTTCAGCGCTTCATGGCAGGGAATACAGACAATCCTTCTGATGTGTTCGATGTCTGGCTTCAGCTCCATCGGATAGTCCCCTTCCCATACCGGGGTTTCCTCATGGACCAGGTGATCTTTGCAAACCCCTCTCCCGCATGCGATACAAACGGCAACGGCATCCGTTACCTTGCCTTCTTTGGCGCATTCATAGCATCTCATCGGTTTTCCCCCGAGTTCAAAAAGTTGTTTTTAGTTTCAAATCGTTCCAGTTTTATAAGTTTCGTAAGTTTAATTTATAAGATTCAGAGATTCATATGCTTTGTTTACTCTTCTTCCACCAGGGTCATATCCTGTCCGCAGCAGACGAGAGTCCCGCCTCCGACTTTTTTTACAACAACTTCGTTACCGCAGATCTCACAGAGATATGTTTCACCTACAGCCGAAACTGCCATGCTACCTTCACCCCCTTTAGCTTTTTATTTTACGCAGGAAGCATCCCAGACGGTCTTTTCCCCTTCGTCTGTTTCCTGCCCCCTGTGCCCGTTCACAGGCAAATAAAGCATTTATAATTAATCCGTCTTTGTATATAATTGTAGGGATTTATTAGGAAGTTGGGGGAAAAATATCCTTACTCGTTCTTTTCCTTTCAGGAATTTCAACGTTGAAATTTTCGTTCCATTTTATAATTAGATATAAGTTTTTCCCGCCGGGAATTATCTTCTTTTTGGAACTTCAATGTTTTTACGGCTTGTTTATAAGGTTATTAACCCTTCAGCTTATCGAAAATTTCTGCTCTGGCAAAGCTTTTTAAAGGCCGTCAATCTTTTTTAAAGCAGGGTCTGTTGAAGAGTTTTTGCCAGGGTAAATTGTTAAGTCATATAGTTTTTATAAATCGGATTGTATATTACCCCTTTAATACAGTTAAATATATATAGATTATTAAATACAGTTGTGTGAATTCTAGCCCAGGGAATTATAATTAATATCAATTATAGTGGGTGTGAATTATAATTTCACAAATATTTAAATTGGGTTAAATTGAAACGTACCCATTTAAGCTAATAAGCAACAATTAAGGAGCTATTAAAGATGAAGTTCGGAATCGAATTTGTGCCGAGCGATCCAGTTTTAAAGATCGCATCCTACGCAAAGCTTGCAGAAGAACAGGGATTCGACAACGTCTGGATCACTGACCACTACAACAACCGTGATGTTTATACTACTCTTACCGTACTTGCCCTGAACACCAACAGCATCAAGATCGGTTCCGGAGTTACAAACTCCTACACCAGGAACCCCGCAATCACCGCATCCAGCATCGGTGCCGTCAACGAGATTTCCGGCGGAAGGGCTATCCTGGGTCTTGGCCCTGGAGACAAGGCAACCTTCGACGCAATGGGGATCGAGTGGGTCAAGCCCCTCGCAACCACCAGGGAAGCCATCCAGGCCCTCAGGGGTTTCTTCGCAGGGGAGAAGGTCTCCATGGACGGAGAGGTAGTCAAGTTCGGCGGCGCAAAGCTCGCCTTCAAAACCGGAAACGTTCCCATCTACATGGGCGCCCAGGGCCCCAAGATGCTCGAGCTTGCCGGGGAAGTAGCCGATGGTGTCCTGATCAACGCTTCCCACCCCAAAGACTTTGAAGTTGCCGTTGAGCAGATAAAGAAAGGTGCTGCAAAGGCAGGTCGTGACCCCGCTGAAGTCGATGTGACTGCATACGCCTGTTTCTCCATTGACAAGGACCCTGCAAAGGCTGTCAGCGCTGCAAAAGTAGTAGTCGCCTTTATCGTTGCAGGTTCCCCAAACCTCGTCCTTGAACGCCACGGCATCCCTGTCGAAGCAAAGGGCCAGATCGGGGAAGCCATTGCCAGGGGAGACTTCGGAGCCCTCATGGGCGGCCTTGTCACCGACCAGATGATCGAAGCTTTTGCTATCTGTGGAACTCCCGAGGACTGCATGCAGAGGATCAGGGACCTTGAAGCCATTGGCGTAACTCAGGTCGTTGCCGGTTCTCCAATCGGTCCGAACAAGGAAAAAGCAATAAAGCTTATAGGAAAAGAAATAATTGGAAAGATGTAATTTTTTTCATTACATCTTTTCATAACATTTTGAAAAACTTTATACATTTTACTGAAAAACCTCCTGCCCGTTAGGGCAGGAATAATCAAGGCATTGGAGGTAACTAATTGCCACCAAAGATTGCAGAAGTCATTGAGCATGACGTATGCGCAGCCTGTGGGGCATGCGAGGCCGTATGTCCTATCGGGGCTGTTACCGTGAAGAAGGCGGCGGAAATCCGAGATCCGAACGACATGTCCCTTTACGAAAAGGGGGCTGGATACCAGGTCTGTGAAGGCTGCTTTACCTGCGGCAGGGTCTGTCCCGTAGTGGACGGTTTCATCGAGAATGAGCTTGCTAATGTAAGCAGTTTCTTTGGCGCAAAGGCAAAGGACAAGGCCGGAAGCCAGGACGGTGGAGTGTCCACTGCCTTGTTGAAGGCTCTCTTCAGGAAGGGGGAAATCGACTGTGCTGTAGGGATTACCCGAAACGAGAACTGGGAACCTGAAGTGGTCCTGATTACAAGTGCCGAAGACGTAGACAAGACCAGAGGGACCAAGTATACTTCGGACCCGGTAATTGCTGTTCTCAGGGAAGCCTTTGAAAAGTACGACAGGATTGCAGTCGTAGGTGTGCCCTGCCAGACCCATGCGGCAAGTTTGATCCGGGAAAATTATAACGAAAAGATCGTGCTCATCATCGGGCTGCTCTGTATGGAAAGTTTCCACCACGACGTGATGCTCGAAAAGATCATCCCCGAGATTCTGCAGGTCAAAACAGAAGACATCGTAAAGATGGAGTTCACCAAAGGTAAGTTCTGGGTATACACAAAGGACGGGGAAGTCCACAACGTACCCATCAAGGACATTGCAAAGTTTGCCCGGAACCCCTGCCACAACTGCTGTGACTACACCTCGGTCTTTGCCGACATTTCCGTGGGTTCTGTCGGGGCGGCTGACGGCTGGAACTCGGTCTTCATCCGGACAGATGCCGGGAAGAAGTATTTCGACATGGTCCGCGATGAATTCGAGATCAACGAAGACCCGAAACCTGGCCTCGAACTTGTTGAAAAGCTCATTGGCATGAAACGCAAGGGCAATACCGAACATTTCCTGGAAGTCTGCGAAAAGTTCAGCTTTGAGACTGGCATCCGCAACGAAACGGTCTGAAACTGAAAGTTCTGAAAGACAGGAAACAGACTGACCAGAAATAAAAAATCCATACGAATTCGAGAGGAGATCCGGGATGATGCGAGCCTTTTACATAGGAAGATTTCAGCCGTATCATTTCGGGCACCATAGAGTGATCACACGGATAGCAGAGGAAGTGGATGAACTGGTCATAGGGGTCGGAAGTGCCCAGAGAAGCCACGAGCCCAATGACCCTTTTACGGCAGGGGAACGGGTGCTTATGCTCCACAATGCCCTGGAAGACCTCAGCATCCGGCATTACATTCTCCCCATCGAAGACGTAAGGTACAATTCAATCTGGGTCCACCACGTTGCGGCCAGAACCCCCCGCTTTGACGTGGTGTACTCGAACAACCCCCTTGTAATCCAGCTTTTCCGGGAAGCCGGTTTTTGCGTCAAGGAGTCCCCCCTCTACGGCCGGGAAAAATTTTCGGGCACCGAGATCCGGAAACTGATGATTGCCGGAGATGAATGGAAACACCTGGTCCCAAAACCCGTATCCAAAGTCATCGAGGAAATCGACGGGGTAACCCGTCTTCGGAATGTGGCGAAGAGTGACAAAAACTCTTCGTTGTAACTGCTTTTCTTCTCTAAAACAAAACGGCTCTTCGTCTTTTCAGGTTTTTGTCCCGAATTCTCTTTTCAGGGTACCGAGTCTATCCAGTCAAGGGACCCGGGTCTGAATTCTTCCAGTTCCCCTTCTTTTTCTTCATTTCCGCCCGCCAGGCAATCTATGATCTTTTCCACATCCCCTGCGGTTTCTTCCACCTTCCTGCCGGTGGTGTTTACTTCAAAAACCTTTTCACACCATTCGTCGGCTTCAACAAGAATCAGGTCGATAGCCTCGGCTTCTGCATTCTCGTCTACTTTTTCTTCGGAATAACCCCGTTTCTCAAGCCTTTTTTTCAGCTCGGGAGGATATGCCCGGAGCACGATAACGGTATCTGCGATGTGGTGGGCGAGGTGGCTTTCAAGGATGACGATTTCTTCTTTCTCGCTTTTGTTTTCTCCACCTTTCCCTTTTTCTTCAGTTTCAAGGATCTCTGCCAGGCGCGCCCTGACAAGCTCCATATCCGCGACAACAGCGTCCCTTTTTTCATCGACTTCAGAATAAAGTTTCTCTTCTTTAATCAGGTCATTGAGGTAGATGACTTTCCAGCCCCTGCTTTTTTCCAGGAGTTTGCCAACGGAAGTTTTTCCCGTGCCCGGGGTACCTGTAAGTCCTATGAGCATGGAGAGGGAGATGGGATTTATCGCAGTTATACTTAATGCCGGCTCTGGCGGAACTGGCTGCCGGGGATTGTCGTATCAGCGTTTGTATCCTTCGGCTTTTCGGATCCCCGTGCTCTCACCGATCGTGCCCGCACGAACGGCCTTTTCCGTAAAAACGGAAATGAAAAACACTAACATGCTCCCAATCCTACCCTGCCTTTCTTTCTACAGAAATAAAGCTCAATTCACTCCTGCGCCGAATTTCTGAGTTTATTGAGCTGAGAATTTCGTCCCTGTGTTATTTTGAGGTTTTTCCCGGGGTTTTCCGCGCCTTTTCATAAGGTGTTTGGGGGTGCTTTCGATGATGTTAGATTGAATATTTCGGGCTGTTATGAGGGGATTCAATCAAAATGGTAAACGACTCTGAAAAGAGTATTAATCTGCGAGCTAAATGAAAGGTTCGGGGCACCAGGTCTTATGACTGGTTTTTCCTGCCGGTTTTTTCTCTATCTCCTTTTTTTTATTTTTATAACGGGCAGGCCGCGCTAAAGCGCGTGGAAATACAGTCTGAATGCAGCATTACGATTGTTCCGCTTCTTGATCTGCTTTTCTTCACCACTCCCTTATTTTGTTCATCCTATCAATTGTTCGTTTTTTGTTCATTTTTTGCCCATTAATTTTTGTTAATTTCCCCCTTTTACCAGTCCCGCCTCTCCAGCACCGTGATGATTCCCAGGTACCCGTCAACTGCCAGGTAGTCCCCATTTTTAATGAGCTCTGTAGCATCCGGGACGCCTGTTACGCAGGGGATGCCGTACTCCCGGGCAATTATTGCCCCGTGGATCAGCATTCCTCCTCTCCGCTCCACGATTGCGGAGCAGAGGGGGACGATAAAGGTCATGTTGGGGTCCACAGCATCGCAGACCAGGACTTCTCCTGCCTTGATGTCATAGAGGTCTGACTCCTGCAGGATGACCCTTGCTCGGCCTTCGGCTGCCCCGGGTCCAGATGGGTTTCCCAGAAGCTGCCTGGGCTTCAGCTTTTCTTCGGAGGTTTCGGGGGTTTCGGGTTTTTCCGCACCTTTTTTCCATTCGGGAAGGTATTTTGGATCTTTGAGGGTTTTTACCATTTTTTCTGTTATATCTTCTATTACGGGTTCCAGATTGGGAATCTTCTCTATTTCCGGAAGTTCTACTTCTTTCAATCCTCTTTTTTTAAGCCTTTTTTCTCCTTCAAGGAGAAACCTTCTAAGTTCGGCTTCGATTTTACCGAGGTAAATATTGTCATCGTCCCGCAGGCGGTAACTTGCACGCCCCAGATCCAGAAGTTCGGCAGCAAACTGTTTCTTTTCGCCTTCGAACCGGGAAAAAAAGTTATCTTTCAGCTTCTGGATTCGGCCAGAGTCTTGATCCGGGCCTTTTTCTTTTGCAGGAGAAGCAGAAGATGAAGTCAATGGGGTTCGAGAAGCCATTTCGACCAGCAGCCTGATAAGGCCTTCTCTTGCGGTGGAGCTTTCCGAATAGCTCCCTCCGTACTCTGAAATAAAGATATCAAGCTCTTTCTCGAGTCCGGGGTCCGGGGAAAGGTTTTTTGCTTTTTGGAGAAGTTCCGGGGCATTCCTCAGCTTTCCGGCCATTTCCTCGAGTTTCCTGTTCCGTTCAAGGCTCAGCATCCCCGTGCCCGAGAGGAGGTCTGCGAACTCATAGGGGTCTTTAGGGTCTACAGTTTCATTGTAGACCTTCCCGAAGAGCCGGGCTCCGTGGGCAAAGGGGATAAACTCGTCCCAGTAGATGTCATGCCATTTCCGGTAGATTCCTGCCCTCCTTTCGATTTCCTCTGCAAGGGCGGTTTCCGTGAGGCCTGAAAGCTCTTCTTTTTCCAGATCCCGGGCTTCGGCCTGCATTACAGGGATACGTTTTTCTTCGATGGTTTTCCGAAGCTCTTTCAGGTTCCCGAAACTGCGCCGCAGGCTCAGGTACCAGAGCCTTTTTTCGTCCCGGTCTTCCCGCATGAGGGTGGTGATCGGCCTGGACTGGAGTGTGTAAAGGGTATTGTCACGAATGGTCCATTCCACGTCCTGGGGTTTCCCTCTACCTCCCCGTCTTACGAGCAGGGTTTCCACTTTCCGGGTAAGGTTGAAGACTTCAGTCACCTCTGCCGGGGCAAGGGGTGGTTTGCCTTTCAGGGATTCTGGGAGAGACCTTAATTCCGTTCCTTCCGTCCCTTCCGTTCCTTCCGTTCCTTCCGTTCCTTCCGTTCCTTCCGTCCCTTCCGTTCCTTCCGTCCCTTCCGTTCCTTCCGTTCCTTCAGTACTTTTATTCCCGGTGCCTGCACCTCCAGATCCTGCAAAGACCGCCTTTTCCCTTTCCGCTGGGTAGTGCTTTTTTATGTTTCCGGATTTCCTGTCAAGGACCCAGCGGTCCGGTTCCACCGTGCCGTCCACAAGACCTTTGTTCAGCCCGTAAACGGCTTCAACAAGGGCTTCCAATTCGTCTTCCGGGTTCATTCCAAAGGCAACGCCGGAAACCCTGCCTTCCACGATTTCCTGGATAAGCACTGCCATTGAACTTTTAAAAATGTCCAGCCCCATCTCTTTCCGGTAAAGCAGGGCGGAATCGGACCAGAGGGACGCCCAGACCAGACGCAGGTGCCTGAGGATGTTCAAGGCTTCCCGGACGTTTACATATGAGGCGTGCACTCCTGCAAAAGAGGTTTTTGCGGAGTCTTCCCCCGGAGCCGAGGAACGGACGGCAACCGCTATTTCTCCGAAGTACCCGGATATTTCTTCTTCAAGTTCCTCTTCCATCCCAGGAGGAAAAGGGGTCCGGGCAAACATGTGCTTGATTTTTTCAGAGAGGTCCCAGAGTTCCTCCCAGCGCATTTCCTCGAAGGGTTTGCGGTTCAGTTCGAGAAGGATCCTACCCCTGAGGCCTGTTTTGTCAACGTATTCGTTGTAAGCTGCAGTGCCTATGCAGGCTCCCCGGGGGACATTTATCCCTTCTTTTAACCCTTCTTTCTTCAAAAAACCGAGGTTTGAAGCTTTTCCCCCGCAAAGGTTCTCCGTCAGTTCCACTTTATTTTTTTCGGTATTATCCCCTATCTTTTCCCGGACCTGCCGGATTTCCTCGATGGGAATAAGCCATTTCCCCGTAACTGAGTCCCCCTTTTCATTCGAATATGCCAATTATCTCTTTTTCATTCCTGATGTTCCTTATTTTATGCCATTATCCCTCATCTCACGCCGATTATCCCTGTCTCAGGGAAGAATATTTTCAAGTTTTTCTTAAAAAAGTTGTAATTAAAAAATCAGACCTTAATTTCCACGACATGCTGAAAATGGCTTACAACGATGTATTTTTCGACATTGACTTTCAGGAATGCGTTTGTAGGCGAGTGCAGGAAATCCACCAGGTGCGGGTGTTTCATGAGGTAGATATTTTCCATGATCTTGAGTTCGAAGTCTTCCACAGGCTCAATTTCCCCAAGAACGGTCACAGCCATGGCATCCCGGAAATCCTCAAGTATGTTTTTCCGGTTATCAATAAGCAGGGATACCGAAGGATCTGCCAGGAGGTTGGCGTATTTGCGAGTTGCTTTTGTGGTTGAAAAGAGCAGGTATTTCAGCTTCACATCCGAAGCAAAGGCTACAAGGCTGACATAGGGGGTCCCCTCCCCCTGGGTCGCAAGGACTGCAAGGGGCTGGGATTCAAAGAGTTTTCTCAATTCTTCAAGGAGCCTGGTTTTTTCAAGCCCTTTACTTTCTACAGGGGCTTCCCCTTCCCGTACTTCCAGTTCGTGAGGAAGAAGGGATGCAATTTCGTCTTTCATAATCAACAATCCTTTCCTTCACACTACCTTTCAATTCTCTTCCCTATGCTGTTTCTTTCCCTTTCCTGTGCTGTTTCTTTCTCTTTCCTGTGCTGTTTCTTTCTCTTTCCTTCCCAGGATTCCGTTTCTCACTCATTACATGTGCCGGCTGAAGGTCTTTTCTCACTCATTCCGGAATCCCGATTACTCCTTCAGGGTTCCCACAACCGGATAGTCTTCAAATACCTCCGGGCCGTGGGGCGCTTCGTTGTCCATGCTCTCCGAGAGGTCCTGTCCGGCATCATGGAGGGCCTGGTGGTTTCCGCCTTCCCAGAGATAGCTCTCCGAAACGTCGTAGACCTTGCCCTTGTAGGCAACGTACACTTTCCCGTCTTTTTCATTATATTCGGCAAGCTCTTCGAGTGTAAATTCTTTCATTTTCCATATCTCCCGTGTTCTTTTTTGTATGCAGAATTGATTGTAATTATGGCTGCAATTGCAATTGCAATTGTAGCTTTAGGTTGTAATTATAAATTCAGCAGTTTCAGCATCTCATTTATCTCTGTAGTTGGGAGCTGGCATTCGTGGTTCCTGCAGACGTATGCCGTGGCTTTTCCCTTGATAGGGACCTGCTCTTTCGTATATGCAGCCATTTTTGTTATCTCGGGTTCTTTTCCTTCTTCTTCGGGCCTGAAGACCAGCACCTTGTTCGGGATAAAGTAGGTCCGGACTTCCTCCAGCATGTTTTTTGTTTCCAATGCTTCAGGTTTGCCGGCGATTATCACCTCGTAGGTGGGACCGGCTTCAAATTCAAGGGCGCAAAGGAACTGGGTATAGCCCGAAGGGACCTTCCTAATATGGTTTGAAAAAGCGCGCTCCAGGCTATCTGCCATGTCCTCAAGTTCCGGGTCCGCGGTAATTCGGGCAAGACGCAGGAGGTTTAGCATCTCCAGGGAATTCCCGGACGGGATCGCCGCGTCCACGAACTCCTTTTTCCTGAAGATCAGGGCTTCACTGTCGTTTGCGGTGAAGAAAAGGCCTCCCTGTGCCGGGTCCCAGAAATGTTCCAGGAGATCCCTGTTCAGGGAGATTGCGGCTTTCAGGTACATGAGCTCAAACCCGGCTTCGTAGAGTTCAAGGAGCCCGTGGATGAGGAATGCATAATCGTCGGCGGTCCCGGGAATCCCGGCAACCCCGTCCCTGTACCGGTGAAGCAACCGCTGGCTGGGACTGTAGAGGGTCTTCAGGATAAAGTCTGCGGCTTTTTCGGCAGCTTCCAGGTACTTTTTTTCTCCGAAGGTCTGGAAACCTTTTGCGAGAGCCGCAATCATCAGCCCGTTCCAGTCGGTAAGGATCTTATCGTCCAGGCCTGGCTTTTTGCGTTTGCTGCGGGCGGCATAGAGCTTTTCTTTAGCCTTTTTGACCCTGGATTCGAGATCCTCCTCCGGGACCTCGAGTACGTTTGCCAGGGTTTCGGTGGACTGGAGAAGGTAAAGGATGTTAGTTCCGGTTTTCCTGTCCCGGATTTCTTCTTCGAAGTTGCCTTCCTCTTTCAGGTTGAACATCTTTACTATCGGGTCTGCTTCCTCAGGGTCAAGGACTTCACGGATTTCTCCCAGGGTCCAGAGGTAGTACTTCCCTTCCTCCCCGTCCACGTCCGCGTCTTCCCCGCAGTAAAAGCCGCCTTCGGGAGATGTCAGGTCCCTGAGCACGTAGCCAAGGATTCCTTCGGCCGTTTCCCGGTACAGTTCGTTTCCGGTAACCTGGTAGGTTTCCGTATATGCAGCGGCAAGGAGGGCCTGGTCGTAGAGCATCTTTTCAAAATGCGGCACCATCCACATGCTGTCCGTGGAGTAGCGGTGAAAGCCCGAGCCCAGGTGATCGTGGATCCCTCCCTTCTGCATGTAGTGGAGGGTGTGTTCCACCATGTGGAGGGCTTCCGGGTTCCCGCTGCGCCGCCAGTAGCGGAGCAGGAAGAAAATCTTGTGGGGGGCAGGGAACTTCGGTGCCTTTTCGAATCCTCCGAAATCCCTGTCAAAAGAGCCCAGGAGTTCTTCGTAGGCTTCCTGCAGTATCATTTCTCCCAGGCCTTCCCCTGCCAGGTCTGTGACCATGTCCCGGATGGTCGAGGTGATTTTTTCTGCCGAATCCAGCACCTCTTCGTGCTGGCGTTCCCAGATTTCCCCGATCCTTGGCACCAGTTCCAGCATCCCTGTCTGGTTGAAGCGGGTTTTCTTCGGGATATAGGTGCCTGCGAAAAAAGGTTTTTTCTCCGGGGTCATGATAATGTTCAGGGGCCAGCCACCTCTCCCGACAATGATCTGGCAGACCGTCATATAGGTGTTGTCAATGTCAGGCCGCTCTTCCCGGTCTACTTTTATGGAGACAAAGGCCTCGTTCATAAGCTTTGCAATTTCCTCATCCTCGAAAGACTCGTGCGCCATCACATGGCACCAGTGGCAGGTGGAGTAGCCGATAGAAAGAAAGATGGGTTTGTTTTCCTTCCTTGCCTTTTCGAAAGCCTCCTCTCCCCAGGGATACCAGTCCACAGGGTTATAGGCGTGCTGAAGTAGATAAGGGCTCTTTTCATGGATAAGGCGGTTTGGATGTTCTTTCTTTTCATTTCCCATTTCAATTCCCCCTTTTTCAGGCTGCTGTCTCCTTCAAGGCAAGCATCCCGCCTTTAAGGACTTCCGCCTTCTCAAAACACGCCCGGATATGGGGCAGGGCGGCCGTTCTGAACTCCCTATCTCCTGGCAGTGTTACATAATCCTGAAAGTGCTCCCGCCCCTGGCCCACGAGTGCGACATTCCCCGATACCCTGACCCCCTGCAGGAGGGTCCTGCAGGAATAGGGATTTAACTGTTCAAAGATAATGTCCGTTCCAACTCCCCCAAATTTCACACAGATGATTCTATCCAGCTTTCTATCTCTGGATTATCAAGGTTCCTACTATTAGATTTCTGGATAATGGTTATGAATAATTATGAATGCTGGCCCCGAATAGTTTCATGAATATCGGCTACGAACGAAATCACATTCGCTAAATGAAATTGTTTGGTTAAATGAAACCGTTTGGTTAAATGAAATTATGACCGTTAATTATGATTGATCTCTTCCGATCGAGCTCCGTCCCAACGCTTAAGTTAATAAGTAAAACTGAAAAAATTCGATTATAAAATCCCCTTTTTAGATAGTAATCTCCTGAATATCAATATATCGGTATTTAAGGAAGTTTGCCGATATTTCAATGAGTTTTCAGGTATTTTTCAGATATTTTTAAAAGTTCAAACCTTTAATACCCGGTTTTCGATGTTTCAACGCCTGAAAAGCATTGTCCTCAGGCTGTCAGCGGCTGTTGCGGCTCTGTCAGCAACATCGCCTATTTTCTCTACGAGAAAAGTAAGGTGGCAGATCCCGGCACCTCCGAAGATCTTTTCGTTTGCGAAAACCTTTTTCAAAAGTTCACTCTCTATAAGATCCACCTCATGTTCCAGTTTTTCTACCTGAGGGATAAGAGCCAGGGTTTGCCTGATTTTATCTTTATCCGTATTGTCGAAAATTTCGTAGAAACTGGAAACGAGCTCTTCGTAGACCCTGACTGTCTCAAGAACAGCCCCTGCAAGCCTCAAGAAACCCGTTTTCATATCTTCCGGGAGGGAATCGGGCCGGAGAGTCAGCCAGTAAGCGGCACCCTGGGAGCTGTTCAGGATTTCGTCCTGCTGGTTTAAAAAAAAGAGAAGGTCTTTTGCGTCCACCGGCAGTAACAGGGAAGACGGAAGGCTTTTCCGGATCTCGTGCTTTATGACATCTGCCTGGGTTTCTATAAGGTCAGCTTCGGAACTTTTGAGTTCCACAAGCTCCATGTTCCCTGCACAGTACGCCTCCACCCCTTCTTTCAGTTTCCCGGCTACGAGCACCCCTTTTCCCGCGTGCTCTTTAAAGGGAAGCGGAGGCACTTTTGAAAATGACCCTAACAAGGAACGGACAAAATCCCTGTATTTCATATCCTTTCAACCCCCCGAAATAAATATAATATATATAAGGGGAATTATGTGCCGGAAAGATATGAACCTTCGCTTTCAGCTGCCCCCTTCCGGAAAATTCCTGAAAATTCCTGGAAATTTTTAAATGATTGAAATAACGGCTCTTCAGTTAATCCCCGGGAAGCCCGTCCGAGATTCTTCAGGAAAAGTCCTGTCTTTTTATCGGCAGGAGGTTTCCGAGCTCTTCTAATTTTTCGTCGTATTTTCCGGCCCTGAACATCTTTACGATTTTTGAAGCCCGGACCGAGTGTTCCCGCTTCCTTTCGGCCCTCCTTACCTGGTAGACCCGGATTGAGCGCAGGAGGTCGATTTTTCGGAACTCGGGCCAGTACGGGGCGCAGAAATAGGCTGCACATTCGCTCCCGTTGGCCTGCCAGGGCAGGAAGTTGGAGACCCGCTCATCTCCTCCCGTCCTGATGATAAGGTCCACGTTCGGGACTGCCAGCCCTGGGGACGGATAAAGGTGGTTTGAGATCAGTTTCTCGCTGACCTCCTCAAGGGAAAGTTCTCCCTTTGAGACCCTGCATGCGATTTCCCGCACGGCCTGGATGATGTCCTGCCTCCCGCCGTAGGCAATGGCTATATTCAGGTAAAAACGGTCGTAGTGTTCGGTCGCCTTTTCAATCCTGTCAATGGTCTCGTTCAGGAAGTCAGGCAGTTTGCTCCTGTCTCCTATAACCCTGACCCGCATTTCCTTTTCATGGGTCCGGGGGTCATTATAAAGCTTCCAGAACTTCCGGTCTATGAGGTTAAAGAGCCCGTCCACCTCCTCTTCGGAACGGTGGAAATTTTCAGTGGAAAAAGCGTAAAGTGTAAGCTGTCGCACCCCTGTTTCATGGCACCACTCTATCACCTGCTCGGTGGTCTCCGCTCCCATGGAATGCCCGTAACTTTTTGCCTTCCCGAACTTTCCCGCAAACCTGCGGTTCCCGTCCATGATCACGGCGATATGCGCGGGAATCTCCGAATGGTGAATTTCTTTTGCGAGCCTCCGCTCGTATTCCCGGTAAAATACACTGAAGGTCCGGTTTTTCAAAAATCTGAGCCCCACCTTGAAGCCGGAGCGTATTGATGTCATTTTTAAGCTTCTTATGCGTTTTCCCCCTAAATATAGATGGCAGGAAAATCTGTATCGTTTATTATCCCTTTATGTTTATCCCTTTATGTACTCCACTACCCTTTTTCATTCAATGTATTTAATATTTCTTTTGGTAGGGGATCTCTGTAAAAATAAGCTTTGTGAAATTATTCCAAATTCTACATTGAAATTTGAAATACTTTATTTGAACTACTTTTTTATTTTCTTTTCAATTTCTTTTAATTTCTTTTAATTTCTTTTAATTCCATATAAACTCTCTTTTAATTTCTCATATAAGTTCCTTTTATCGAAAGACAAACTAATTATGGTCTTTATGAAGCCGAGCAGCACCTCTGGCAGAATAAAATGAAAAGTTCAAAGAAATTCACACAGAAAAGAATGACAATAAGAGGGGATAAACCCCGTTAAAAGGAAAGATATCAAGTACGGCTCAGTAGTTTTCAAGCACGGAGCCGACAATAGGTTTGTAACTGTTTTTCAGGGAGTAAACGTTATGGTCTCCTGTCACGTTAATGCTCAGGATTCCTAACCTCGTATTCATTAGCCCGACCATAGCCGACACCCCCCGGTAGCTTACTTCGAATTCCCCGCTGTCAAGGAACTCATAAACTTCACCGGTGGTGAACTTGTCTCCGGTCAGGAAGAGATTGAGCACAACCTTGCGTATCCCGCTATCGTCCCTGCCGAGATACTTAATTAATCTCGCTCTTACCCTTTCTTCCGTAGTCTGCAGTTTATGACACCTCAGTTAATGATAAATTAGAATTATTATTGGTCCCGGATTATATTATAATTACTATTTGATTCTTAGCTATAAAGGTATTTAACCTGCCTTTCAGGGTAATGAGAATCGAATACCCTATATCCTTATCGTTTATATATTTTAGGATTACTTTTTGAGGATTGTTTATATTGGAGTATAAAATCAGTATGTGTTGTCAAAATCAAAGTTGCACTGGCGCACCCCGCAGCAAGCTGGCGGGGTATGTTCGCGCCACCGCTCCAAATTCCGTAAAAGGAGACAATAACCCTAATACGATTTAGTTCGAGCAGAAGTTAACAAATAAAAAATGGAATTGATAAATCGTATTATCATTAACGGTTCTCGGGGAAGTTATCCATCCCCGCAGCAAGCTGGTGGGTTATTCGACTGAAATAAGCTTTCTCACGACCGCTATCAAGCCAGTCGTCATAACTTTCCAGAAACATTTTTAAGGAACTCGGTTTCCAAAACTATTTACTTATTTTTAACTATTACTTCTTATTAAATTGTGAAGACACAAATCCGGAACAACCGTTCTTCATGAGGTCAGACTCTTCTGAGCAGTTCCCTTAATTCTAACTAAACAGAGGTAATCGACCGTTTTCACGGGCAAGTTCTGCTCAAAAATTAAAAAAAATCGTCCGGGTATAAGCTTTCCGGGGTAAGCTTTTGGGGTTAAAGCTTCGTTATACAAATGGGTCAGTGGGTTTGCAATGTTAATTTTCGGGCATCTCATTTTTACGATTGGGATTTTCTTCATGCTTGGGCGCATTCTTCCGGCACTCAGGGGCAGGCTTGATTATCGCTACATAGCTTTCGGAGCCCTGCTGCCGGACATCCTTGACAAACTGGTCGGCAGGGTGATCTTTGCCGAGACCCTCGCAAATGGGCGGATTGTCGGGCATACGCTTGTGTTCTGTCTTTTTATTGCATTGCTGGGTTACTATAGCTATGGGAAGAGCAGGGACACAGGTATATTCCTTATATCGGGAGCCTGTTTTTTCCACCTGCTTGAAGACGGCATGTGGAATACGCCCTATACCTTTTTCTGGCCGGCTTTTGGCTGGGAATTCCCTGTGGGTTGCTATTACGGCGGGGTGCTGGATTACTTCCTGAAGATGGCCAGGATCGGGTATGTTCCGTCTCTTTGCCCCTGTTTCATAATTGAATTTATCGGTTTAATGATAGCCGTACTCCTATCTGCAATTTACCTGAGACACAGGTTAACTCACTGATTTGCAGGTACTCGCTTTTATAGGGGTTATGACAGATATTTTGTAACAGGTATCTCGTGAACAGGCATGCAAACTAAAAATTTACAGGTAGCATCTTCCATTACTCTGGAACATACTCTTCTGGAAAATATACCAGACTTATGGGAACAGAATGATATCCTGATCTTTCTAGTTGACCTGGACGATTACGGCACATTGAGTACGGAATACCTTGATGAAATCGAAACGGAATATCTGGAGAGATTAAAAACCGGGTATTTCAGGAAAAGGTACATTACTTCCAGAATGGTCCTGAAATGTATTCTTTGCCGCATTCTTAAAGGACAGTCCGCCTCCGATATAGCTACATACAAGGACGAATACGGAAAAGTCCATGTAAGCAGCCATGAAGAATTACACATCTGTATATCATATACTGAAAATATTGTTACCCTTGTAATATCAAAGGTTGAGGTGGGGGTTGATGTGGAGTTGAGAAAAAAGCGGGCTCTTTCAAACATTTCAAAATACCTGCACAAAAAAACTTTGCAAATCGACAAATCCGCAAATGAGCTCGATATTTTAACTACGTGGACCCTGAATGAAGCGTATTGCAAGTTTTCAAATGAGAACATTTTTTCCAGTTTTCACAGGGAATTGGACCTTAACAATGTCTTCCATTCAAGCCATATAATAGACAACAAATACATACTTTCTATCATTACTGATGACGACCGGCATGCAATCAATATAAGTCGTCTTCAGAAAATAGCCTATTTATGAGACTGGTTCTAAACCTTAGAACTCCGATTTTTTGAACCCCCTTACTTGCCCTGTTCATGTTCCTACCCTGTTCATGTTCCTACCTTGTTCATGTTCCTACTCCATTCATTTGATACTGTTATGTTCAAATCACATACGAAAACAATGCTTTTTGAATGCCTGGAGTAATCTTTTTCTTTGTTATTCTCTGAGTTTTGCGGGGGTTCTGTACAGAACCTTTTATAAAACTGTCTTTAAACATTTTAAGAACCATTGTTCCTCAACCCATTTCAGGAATTTTATTTCAATATTAGTTTATTTGTTGGGGTTGTATAGCACTTGCTGATGTCTGGCTATAGATACCTTTCCTCACAGGCAGAAATTTTACAAAAAATAGTTGGAAGTTAGCCTATTGAAAAAAATAATAAAAGATTTACTGTCGTGGCAAACTGTTCTGGAGTGCAGTTATTCAGTGCCTGAGATTATTGAAACATGACTGATTCAATATTGAGTGGAACAGGGGTATAAGTTTGTCAGGAGAAGTCTCCCCGTAGTTGCTGTTTATCCTTCTAGCGTTTGATAAGAAGTTGTGGCAGATACTGTTGTAAAATGAAAGATGGGAACAATATAATAATTAGCATTGCCAGGTGTCATGGGGGGACAATATAATGGGGGACATAGCTAAGAAATGAGAGATAATATAAATAATTGACACGGGGGACAATGTAAGAAATGATACGGGAAACAATACAAATAATTTATATGAGAAACAATATAAATAATTGAAAATACGTAAATACTAATGGGGATTACTCAAATATTTATGAGAATATTAACACGATGATATACTGAAGTGTATACTACTCCTATTGTTTTATCCACGACATGAAATTGGGGGGCTAAGGTCGAATGGAACATATAAAGAATGACATACTTGATTATCTGAAAGACAGTTCTTTTATGGACGCGAACATTGGCTTGAAAGATAATGATTCTCTAACCCAGAACGGCATCATGGATTCGATCGGGCTGCTTGAACTGATGGACTATATATGTGAACAGTATTCCATCGAAATTCCCGAAGACATGCTGACGCCGGAAAATTTTGACTCACTGCAGGGGATCACTGACCTGATTGTCAAACTGGCGAAGTGAGAGATATGAGAATCGATGCTTATATCACGGAATACGCCAGGAAAACTCCTCAGCAAATTGCCCTGGAAGAAGGCAAAAACTCCATCTCCTACAGCTTTCTCAATGAAGATATCGATGCCATTGCTTCGTCTGTAGGGGACTTCGGGCATTGCAGGTTTGCAATCCTGGCGGAGTCCGGCATACAATATATAAAGATTCTCATGGCAGTATACCGGTCAGCCAACATTGCAATACCTCTTCCGATCGAATTTCCGAAATTCAGTCTGGAGCAAATTCTTGATAATGCCCATGTCAATAATATAATTGCAACAGAAGCACAGTACTCGAGATATGGGGAGGACTTTTTTGGGCGTTTTGGAACAGTTCTTCTTGTTTCAAATGACAGTTCAGTAAAGACCCTGCGTAAAAATAGAGTAAATGAGGTCAACAATCCGGACCTGAGGCTGGTGCTCTACACTTCCGGCACGACAGGGACTCCAAAGGGGGTCATGTTAAGTGACCGGAACCTGGTAGCAAATGCAGAATCGATAATAGAGGTACTCGGCATAAGTTCCGGTGATAAGGGAGCGCTGGTAATATCTCCGCACCATGCTTTTGGAAATTCCATAATCGATTCCCACCTGATGGCAGGGGGGGCCGTCAGAATAGGAAACATGAATTTTATGGAATCTACCTTCAGTCTGGTTGAATCGGGAGTATCCATATTCTACGGAGTGCCAAGTACCTATCGGATCCTCCTCCGCTATCCTGAGAGGTTCAAAAGGGCATTTGAAAATGTCAGGACTGCCGCGTCCGCAGGGGGGGGAATGGACGCATTAACCGTGAAAGAGATAAAAGAGTTGAGCCCCGGTATTGAGATCCTGCCGATGTACGGCCAGACTGAAGCCACAGCACGGTTGGCCTACCTGCCGTCAGAGGATGTGGGCGAGTTCGTTGATACGATAGGCAGGCCGATTCCCGGTGTTATGCTTGACGTATTCGATGATGATAACAGGCAGGTAGGGCCGAACATCAGGGGTGAACTGGTTGCCAGGGGCGAGAATATTTTATTGGGTTATCTGGACGACGAGATCGCAACTGAAAAGAAGCTCATAAATGGATGGATGCACACGGGGGACCTGGCACAGAAATTGCCCAACGGTTATTTCAGCCTGCTTGGCCGAAAGGACGACCTCATTAAAATAGGCGATCATCGTGTGAATCCGAGGGAAATTGAAAAACACATAGAGAATAACACGGTGGTTTCCAGGGTTTTTGTCGTACCTGTTTCCCACGAGCTGATGGGGACTGCGATCAGTCTCATGGTCATCCCGAAAGAAGGGACAGAAATTGATACTCTTTTTTCATTCTGCCGGAAGAATTTGCCCGGGTACCTGTGTCCCAGGGAGATACTTTTCATCGACCATCTTCCATTAAGCGAGAATGGGAAGATATCCAATCGGTCAATTATAGGGGAGTACCAAAATGTCAAGAATAGTGTGTAAAAAGTGTGTTCTGGACTCGGATATACCAGGCATAGATATCAATGAGGAAAGCGGGCTCTGTCATTTTTGCGAGACGTATGTCCCTCTTTCTGCGCAGGAAAAGGGTGAATATCTGGCGAAAATGGAAGAACTCTTCAAGGAATACGGGGGCAAGGGTAACTACGACGTGGTCTTTGCACTTTCCGGGGGCAAGGACTCTTCATACACGCTTCACAAACTCAAAAAAGAATATCCTTTCCTGAAGGTCCTGGCGGTCCAGTTTGATAATGGGTTTATATCTGACAACGCAGTAGAAAACGCGAAAAAGATCTGTGAACTCACAGGGTCCGATTATTTTAAACTGACGATGGAACCTGAGACCCTGTACGAAACGTTCCGGAAAGCCGCGGAATCCCGCGATGCATTCCCCAAGTTTGCCAAATACAGGGCCAGCGACATATGCAACACCTGTATCAGTATCATCAAACAGAAGTTGATAGAAGAAGCTATTGTTCAGGATGCACCTTTCATTATGTTTGCCTTCACACCGGGGCAGTCTCCTAATCCCATAATTCCCCTGAAGGCTAATTTTATACGGTGGTCCAGAAATATTTTTGAGAAGCAACTTCAAAAAATTGGCATCGATGATAGGGGTGAGAACTTCCTGGTTAAAAACGATGTGATAGATAATATGGGCAAGGAGGGTCCGAGGATGCTTCATCCTCTGTGTCTGTGGGACTACAACGAAGGTAAAATAATTGAGACGCTTGTGGAGCTCGGGTGGAACCCTCCGGATCTCAATGACAGCAATTCAACCAACTGTACATTGAATTCTTTTGCCTGTTATAACCATCTGGAAAAATACGGGATCCACCCGTATGGCTTTGATATAGCAGGAATTGTCCGAAGCGGGGATATGTCAAGGGAGGAAGGCCTGGAAAAACTCCACCAGGAGCTATCACAGCCCCTGATAGAGGAAGCTGCAAATAAACTAAATTACAGGTGAGTAGCTCTCAAAATCTGTTACCAGAGATCTGTTACCAGAAGTCTGTTACCAGAGATCTGATATCTGATCCGTTGCCATTCAAGATCTGGACACAGGTGACTAAAAATATGGCTCTTGCTGGCTGAGTAAAGAGAATTCCAGGATCATTGGTAGCCATTTCCTTAAAATTGATGAGAGCTATTTCCTCAAAATCGAGGGTGGCTATTCCCTTTAAATTAACGGGGGCTATCCCCTCAAAATCAACGGGTTAAATTACTTACTTTGTAATCTAATGTGAATCTTCTAACCATTGTGGGGGCAATATCATGCCAATAATGGATATGCAATTAATGGACACGCAAATAATGGACAAACTTAACGGGGACATTGAAAAACTTGCAATGGAGCTAAGGGGCTTTATCAAAGACCATGTTGTCGGTTTTAAGAAAAAGGGGGTGGTCATAGGAGTTTCGGGAGGAGTTGATTCAGCCGTAACTCTTACGCTTTCCGTACAGGAACTTGGAAAGGACAACGTTTACGGCCTGCTCCTTCCTGAAAAAGAATCGGCTCCTTCGAGTAAAACTCTTGGGGCAGAAATCTGTGAAAACCTGGGAGTGTCTTATGAAGAGGTTCCTATCTCTCCTATACTGGAATCACTTGATATCTATGAGAAGAAGGACCAGATCATAAAGAGGACCTGCCCCGAATATGACCCCGAAATCCACAAAACGTCCCTGGTACTGCCTGATTTCCTGAACCAGGGATTGTTGAACGTTCCGTATATAAAGTTGATAAAAGACGGAGAGTCAGTTGGAAAATACAGGTTGAAGGCAAACGATTATCTGGAACTGATCGGACTGCAGAACGTCAAACAGAGGTCCAGAATGATAGTCCAGTATATGTACGCTGAGAAGATGAACTATGCCGTTTGCGGTACAACCAACAAGACAGAAATGGTTCTTGGTCAGTTCGTGAAATACGGGGACGGGGGCGTTGATATCGAACCCCTGGCGGATTGCTATAAGACCAGGGTCTATGCTCTGGCAAAATATCTCAATGTCAACGAAGAGATTATACGGCGGCCTCCAAGTGCTGACACCTGGAGCCACTACACCTCTGATGAGGACTTCTACTGGCGCATGCCCATCCATGTCATGGATCAATTACTGTATGGTCAGGAACATCAACTGCCCCTGGAAGTAATTGAGAAGAACACCGGACTGTCCGGAGAGACCATACTCAAGGCTCAAAGGCATATTGATAGAATAAAAGATACTACCGAATATGTGCGGGTAGCCGCACCGATCTGCTCCCTGGACAGTTAAGCCGCAGCTTTTTTTCTGGATGGTTGCTTCACAGGCAGCCATCTATCTTTAAGTCAGAGGAAGGAAAATGCTTACAGGAAAAGTGGTACTGGTAACAGGCGCAAGTAGGGGGATTGGAAGAGCTACAGCCCTGCTGGCGGCAGAGAACCACGCACATGTGATCATAAACTACAACGGGAGTGAGGAAAAGGCAGTTGAACTTGCGGACATGATCCACGAGAAAGGGCTCCAGGCTTCACTGGCCAAGGCTGATGTCTCATCCGAAGATGATGTAAGGGCCATGTTCCGGGTTATTCGGGAGAAACATACCAGGCTCGATGTGCTGGTAAACAATGCGGGAATCATGCAAAACAACCTTCTGATGCTGAGCAATACGGAACTCTTCGACCGTACCATTGCGACTAACCTGAAGGGGACTTTCCTGTGTGCCAGGTACGCATCGAACCTGATGAAGAAGCAGGGGTCCGGCAGGATTATCAATCTATCCTCAACTATAGGGCTCTACGGGAATGCCGGGCAAACAGTGTATTCTGCAAGCAAGGCGGCTGTTATCGGACTTACAAAATCCGCGGCACAGGAACTGGGCAGGTATGGAATAACTGTCAATGCCATTGCACCCGGTTTCGTTGAAACTGACCTTATCAAAGACCTTAAACCTGAAATTCGGGAAAAAATTATTTCCAGTATTGCCCTCGGAAAGATCGGTACGCCCGAAGATATTGCAAAAGTGGTATTGTTTTTGAGCTCGGATCTCGGGGGGTATGTCAGCGGAGAGGTCGTTGTGGTCGACGGCTGTCAGATGCTGTGATGCGGTCAACAATAAGGCTTTATATTGGTCATGGTTCCGTTATGACTTTCATGCTTCTATCATAGTGCTGTTACTGGTCTCATGATGCCGTTATTGCTTTCATGCTTTCATCATAGTGCTGTTACTGGTTTCACATTCTTTCGCGAAATGATGCAGAACCGAAAAAAAGTCTATAAAAAAGAAGCTTCCAAAAATAAAGCCTGTAAAAAGAGGCCTTTATAAACAGATTGCAAAACAAAAGATTTCAAAACTTAATGTTGATGTATGATCATGAACGCCAGAGTTTCCATCGTGCCTTGCTCCGATTATTCAGACGTAAAAAATGAGATCAAAGAAGCTCTTGACCTTATCGGTGGGCTTGAGAAAATAATCGTTCCGGGTTCCCGTGTGTTGCTCAAACCCAATGTACTTGCCATTCGGCCCCCGGAAGATGCAGTCACCACTCACCCTGCAGTTGTATCTGCGCTGTGTGAACTGGTTTCAGAAGCAGGGGGTATTCCGGTCATAGGGGATGGGTCCGGAATTACAAGACCTGATTCCACTGCCACTGCGGAAGCACTCCGGGTGTCGGGAATTGAAGCTGTTGCCTCAGCTTGCGGTGTGGAACTCATCAATTTTGAGACCTCGGGTTTTGTCGAGGTTGATGTGCCCGGAGGCAGGCAGTTCTCACGCCTGTACATATCAAAGGCCATACTTGAGGCGGATGTGATAATTTCTCTTCCGAAGCTCAAGACCCATGAGCTCACACTCTATACAGGAGCGGTCAAAAACTTTTTTGGCACTGTGCCCCGGAAAATCCGAAAACAGGCGCATTTCCTCGAAGACCGTGAACTTTTCGGAGAGGCACTTGTTGATATCTACTCTTTCATCAAACCTCATCTTGCTGTTATGGATGGCGTGGTCGGAATGGAGGGGGATGGCCCGGCGGGAGGCACTCCTGCATATGCGGGAGTGGTCATGGCAAGTTATGACTGTGTGGCACTGGATATGGTGGCATCGGAACTCATAGGGTTTGACCCGATGCAGGTCCCGACAAACAAAGCAGCACTTGCGAGGGGATTTGGTACCAGGCATCCAGAGCTTGTAGGAACCCCTCTGGAAGAGGTAAAGGTCAGTTTCAAAAAGCCAACCGGCGGAATCGGTGCCCTGATGCCTCCGTTTCTTCGAAAGGCTCTAAGGAGGCATTTAACGGTCAGGCCTTTCATCAACACTTCAAGGTGCGCACTTTGCAAAGCATGCGTTTTGAACTGTTCGGCAAATGCCATTGAGAAAGTGGATGATGTACTCAAGATCAACAATGAAAAATGTATCCAGTGTTATTGTTGCCGCGAACTGTGTCCAAACGATGCGGTAGAAATCAAAAAATCACTGCTTGTAAAGATTGTAAACAGGGGGTAAAAACCAGTAGAAAGTTTGTCCCAAAATCAATGGTGCTGTCATTTTGATAGACTTAATAAAGAGGGGGACAGGAAATATGTATTTATTGTTGTAAGAGTATTATTGTAAGTGGGACATGTGATTTTCAACGCAAAATGGGGGGGGCACTACCGTGATATCCGACAGGGATAAAGTAACTTATCGTGAAGTAGCTGATTATTATCAGAGTAATAAAATCCTTTTTGGGGTGAAATATTTCAAGAATTGGGTTTTGGAAAGACTTGCCTCAATCTTTCCTATCCCTTCCTGGAGAGCCAAATTTCATAAAATGAGGGGCGTAAATATCGGGAAGAATGTGTACATTGGTTATGATGTAATTTTTGATAGGCTTCACCCTGAATTAATCACAATAGGAGATTATGCTGAAATTGGGGACCGATGTATTTTATCTGCCCACACAAGAGGCAGTTTAACTACGAGAGATGCATATCCCAGAAGTATGGATCCAATCAAAATAGGAAGCGGTGTTTCTGTTAATCCGGGGTGTATAATCACTCAGGGGGTCGAAATTGGGGAAAATTCTATAATAGGAATAGGGTCCGTAGTTAGCCGAGATATATCACCAAATAGCTTGGCTCTGGGTTTTCCGGCTCGAGTTGTTAAAAAGCTGGACGCGGAGTCGGCGGGTTTAGTTACTGAAAACCATAAACAAAAGGAGGGGTCCCAAATCCACCAGAATAAATCGAATGGGTCTGTTTCTGAAGATATGGCCAGTGACTCGCTCTCACGACCGGATGTTACTGGTGAGATTAAGACTCAGCTTTGATAGTTGTCACCCTTTTTATCTGTGAGTGTAGCGGCAGATCACCAATTGGTTAACAGTAGCTTTAGATCTATAGTCATTACTTTTTGTAATTTCAGGAAGGAGTTATTCTTCTGCTAAATGAGTTTAGCTCCGCAGACTTGAAGCCCCCTTCCTCAAAAATCTGAGCCGTTAGGCGAAGGTTTCAGGTAGGGGGAGTTCACTTTTCAAGCTTTGTTCAGGCGGGCCTTTTCCATATCTGGACACGGCATGGAAACTTGCAGGAAGTGCAGGATCAGGTCAGGGCTGATTTTCCTCAGGTTTGTAACCTCAGTGATGATCTCATCCTCAGACATACCCTGAATTTTCAGTTCGTTTATTTTCTCAACAACATAAGCGGGGATTACAAAATAGTTGTTCAGGTCATGCCAGTGCCCGCTTACATCCCCTTTTACAAGGTGGATCCCCGAGGAGCGCAGATACATTTTAATAAACTTGGAAAGGCCCTCATAAGAGGATGCGGGAAGCTGGAGCAGTTCTATTTCGGGGCAGGCCTTAAGCAAACTGAAGAAATCCTTATCCGAGGGACGAAAAGCAAGGTGGACTGCCATTTCCCCAGGGCTCAGGCCTGGGATCTCATCCCTGCTGGTGACTACACGAATACGGACACTTCTGAACCCCATCATCTGCTCCCCTTTATATGTAAGCACGGATCATTTATTTAATTTTGTAGTTTTGTATTTCTGATCAAATTTCAGTACTATCCGGGACCCTTCGGACAAAACTCCGGAAAACGGAAAAAAACCAGGCTAAAAACGAGTTAAACGGTATTACTGTCAAACTTGAGCATTGAGCAGGGAAAGCCCACTTAAAACGGAAGGATCTGGCTTAATCGGCGGGTTTTCCACTGAAACCGGCTGCTACAGCCTGCCCGAATGATATGCAGCCGTCTCCGGAAGGGACCCTTTTATGGGAAAGGAAGTCAAGCCCTGCCTCATTCACTGTTTCGGCGATGCACCCTGCTATATGTTCATTATAGGCAACCCCGCCGCTCAGGCCGACCATATCAAGACCTTTTTTCCTTGCAAGGGTAACCGCAAGTTCCGATACGCCCCGGGCAAGACTTTCCTCAACCGCGAAAGCGAGATCCTCGGGGGAATAAGTTCCGAAAAGTTCGTAAGCTCCCAGAAGAAGTTCCGTTGTATCAAGCACCGGGACTCCGAATACCCCATAATTCGTAAAAGAGATGGGAAGCTCCACCCTGCGGGCACTCCGCTTCGCAGCGGACTCAAGCTTCATTGCAGGCTCACCTTCGTATGTACGCTCACTGCAGATCCCCAGGAGGGCTGCCGCTGCGTCCAGCACCCTGCCCGTACTGCTACCCTGAACGACGTTCACACCTCTTTCGAGCTGCTGCAAAACGGCAGTAAATTCCACCCCTCCGCGCGGAAAAGAAAGGGGGAGTTTATTCAGTTCGTTTTCCGAGAGAACCCCCGAAAGGATGCCCAGAGTCATGCGGGCAGGAGTTCTGGCTGCAAGGTCCCCTCCGGGCATTGGCTGAGGGAGCAAATGGCCCAAACGCTCATACCCTGAATAAGAAGACTCGAAAATCTCTCCACCCCAGACAGTCCCGTCAGCTCCGTACCCTACCCCATCAAGGGCAATCCCGATGAGCTTTGACCCGGGAGGCAGGGAATTGTCGGCCATCAAAGCCAGGATGTGGGCGTGGTGGTGCTGCACCTGGAGCGTATTTTCCCCACCTTCCCGCTTTGCAAAACGAGTGGTGGAAAAGGAGGGGTGGAGGTCACATGCCCAGGTTTCGGGTTCAATGCCCGTTAGCCGGACCAGGTGCCGGACCACCTCGGAATGATATTTGAAAGTCTCAACGTGGCTGGTATTCCCTATGTACTGGGAAAGGTAAGCGCGGTTTCCTTTTGCGACCGTAACCGTCGTGTTAAGTTCGGCTCCGACCCCGAGAGAAGCTTCGATTTCAAAGGGAAGTTCGATAGGTTCAGGCACAAAGCCTCGGGACCGGCGGATAAAGGCCCTCTGCCCGTTCACGATCCTTATCACCGTGTCGTCGTTCCTGTTCGCAATGACCCTGTTGTGGAGGAGGTGGAAGTCCGCAATCCCTTCGAGCCTTCCAAGCACTTCCCGGTTTTCGATGAGCATAGGCTTCCCGGGCAGGTTTGCAGAGGTCATTACATAGACAGCATCAGGTACCCTATCAAAGAGCAGATACTGGGTCCCGGTATAGGGGAGCATGACCCCTATGTTGTGCAGGTAGGGGGACACAGATTCTGCCAGGGCAAAATTTTCCGATTTGGGAAGCACGGTGATGGGACGGCGAAAAGAGCTGAGAATTTCCCGGGAGGTCGCGTCAAGCCCGGCAAACGATTCCACGATATCCGTATCTTTTGCCATCACCGCAAAGGGCTGTGCCGGGCGTCCCAGACGTTTTCGAAGTTCCCGGACAGACCCCTCTGCCCGGGCACTGCAGGCAATGTGAAAACCTCCGAAACCTCTGACCGAAAGGATGGAACCCCGACAGAGCAGTTCCGAAGCTCTTTCTATCGCTTCGTAGTTTTTTGCAAGCACGTTTCCCTCAGAGTCCGAAAGCCAGATAACCGGGCCGCATTCGGGACAGCAGACCGGCTGGGCATGGTACCTGCGGTTCAGGGGGTCCGTGTACTCAAGTTCGCACTCCCCGCAGAGAGGAAAATCCGCCATTGTGGTGTGTTTGCGGTCGTAAGGCAGGTTCTGGACCGTTGTATACCGGGGCCCGCAGTTCGTACAGACCGTGAAAGGATAGTGATAATATCTGGACCCGGGATCAAAAATCTCACCCCGGCAGGCCTCGCAAATGGCGGTATCCGGAGGAATGATGGAATCCCGGAAATCCCCGGTTTCACTTTGAACGATTGAAAATTCGGAATGAGCTGAAAAAGGCACGTCATTTGTCCTGATATCCAGAATATGTGCAAGTGGAGGCTTTTTCCCGGGAAGATCTTCCAGAAAAGCTTCAAGACTATCCCTTCTTCCTTCCACAAGGATCTCCACATGGTTTCCGAGATTTTTAACATACCCGGAGAGCCCGTTGGCTTTTGCAAGCCGGTATACGAAGGGACGAAAACCCACACCCTGCACCGTCCCGGTCACATGGAGAAGTCTGGCTTCGTTTTGCATAGAGGATTTAGGATTGAGTTTTGTCGTTAAAATAGCTTTCTGATTTACGCCGGTAGGTGAGGAAATAACAGAAAACTCGAAGATCTCGATAATCTCCATTAAAAAATACGGAACAAACAAAATGACAAAACAATGATAAAACAAAATAGCAAATTAGGCCAGAACTCGGAGATGATAAATCATCTCAGAGATTCCATTCACAGAAATTCTGGCACAATCGTTTTGAAGATGATAATGAACCCAAAAACCAGCATAATAAGGGAGATCCGCCATGCCATTTGTAGCAGACGGATCTGGTTTTGGGGTTCACCCAATTTAATGACTGCTTTTTCAACCAGATTCGGTTGATCCCTATGAGCTGCCATGTTTAAATCAAGCTTACTTCATTCTCGCCTTGACCCTCTTCAACCTGAAGGTGCTCTCCCTTTCTACTTCTTCAAGGGCGAAGCGAATGAACTTCATAGTATCAATGAGTTCGGGAATGACCTTGAATTCGAGAGCGTTTACACGCCTCTTGGTCTTCTCGATCTCATTGAGAAGCCGCTTCATAGTTGTTTCGAGTTCCGCAGCGGTGATAATCTTTTCGACCAGATCCTCAAAGGCATCGGCGGTTTCGTCGATGTAGGCATTGGTCCCGATTATCCCGTACCCTCTCTCATAGAGGGGTTTTCGGACCCCTGTGGAGTTGATTTTAGGCACAAAGACACCCATGATGTTGTGCCCTGATAGCTCGATTTCTGGATTTTCCTTCGTTGAAAAGGCAGTTGACTTGACAGCAACCACTCCGTTCACGGCGCTGGCTAGGTTGATTTTATCCGTAGCGAGTTCAAAGGCAGCATCCAGCTCGGTTCTGACGTTCCTGGCTTCATTCAGGATCTTGAAGAACTCAAGGATAAGACCATCTCTCTTCATTTTAAGGAGCTTGTGCCCACTTTCCGAGAGCTTGATCCGCTTTTTGAGATTGATCAGTTCTGAACGAGTTGGTTTTACGTCCTGCAATACCATGGCAATCACTCTGCCTTTCTGTGTGCCGGATGGTACTTATTGATGTATTTGTTGTCAATCCTGTTCAACTGGTTTTCTGGCAGGTGTGCGAGGATCTTCCAGCCAATATCCAGGGTTTCCGCAATGGTCCTGTTTTCGTTTCTGCCCTGAGTAACAAAGTTCTCTTCAAAGAGGTCAGCAAACTCAAGGAACTTCAAGTCCCTTTCGGACAGTGCTTCCTTACCGACGATAGCCACCAGACCTCTCAGGTCACGCCCTTCAGCGTATCCTGCATACATCTGGTCAGAAACAGCCTTGTGGTCTTCCCTGGTCTTATCGCCTCCGATACCGGAGTTCATCAGCCTGGACAGGGAAGGCAACACGTTGATTGGCGGGTAGATACCCTTCCTGTGCAGTTCCCTGGCAACCACGATCTGGCCTTCGGTAATGTACCCGGACAGGTCAGGGATCGGGTGGGTGACATCGTCACCGGGCATTGAAAGGATAGGAATCTGGGTAACGGAACCCTTGGCACCCTTGACAATACCTGCTCTTTCATACAGGGTTGCAAGGTCAGTGTACATGTAACCGGGGTACCCACGACGACCAGGCACTTCATTACGGGCGGCTCCCATTTGACGGAGAGCTTCAGCGTAATTGGTGATGTCGGTCAGGATAACGAGAACGTGCATGTCGTGCTCGTATGCCAGGTACTCGGCTGCAGTCAGGGCCATACGCGGGGTAACCAGACGTTCCACGGCAGGGTCATCTGCAAGGTTCATGAACACAACAGCTCTTTCCAGAGCGCCGGTCTTTTCGAAGTCCTCCATGAAGTACTGGGCTTCTTCGTTGGTGATACCCATTGCTCCGAAGACCACAGCGAACTCTCCTTCAGAGCCAGGCACAGAAGCCTGCCTTGCGATCTGCAGGGCAATTTCGTTGTGCGGAAGACCTGATGCAGAGAAGATAGGCAGTTTCTGCCCACGAACCAGGGTGTTGGTCCCATCAATTGTGGAAATCCCGGTCTGGATGAAATCCTTAGGGGGCAACCTTGCATACGGGTTCATTGCGGCCCCGTTGATGTCAATCATCTTGTCAGGCACGATTCTGGGCCCACCGTCCAGAGGTTCACCGGCACCGGACAGGATCCTGCCGAGGAGGTCAATAGATGCAGCAAGTTTCAGGGTTTCCCCTGTGAAGACAATACCACAATCCTTGTTCAAACCGCCCGTACCTTCGTAGACCTGCACAACCACAATGTCTGCGGAAGTGTCCAGAACTTCCCCTCTGCGGGTGGTTCCGTCAGGCAGATTGATGCTAACGATTTCCTTATAACCCACCGGCTCTGTTTTCTCGACAAAGATAAGAGGGCCTGCGATTTCCGTGATTGTCTTATACTCTTTTGCCATACTCACCTACCTCCCAGGGCTGCAAACTCCTTATCCATCTTGGCAAGGACAGCGTTCAGAGAAGCGTCGAAGTCCTCTTCGTACTTGACCTTGGCAAGCTCGTTCATGGCTTCCGACTTGAGGATTTCCGACATCGGAACACCGGCGGCCAGAGCCTCATTTGCAGCATCCCCGAACTTCATGATAGCCTGCATGGTCTTGTACTGTTCGGTATACGGACTGTAGGTGTCTATCGGATGGAATGCATTCTGCTGCAGGAAAACTTCCCTGATAAGACGGGTGATTTCAAGCAGGAGCTGCTGGTCTTCCGGCAGAGCGTCTGAACCGACTAGCTGCACGATTTCCTGCAGTTCGGACTCTACCTGGAGCATGCCCATTGCTTTCTCCCTCATGGCCACCCAGTCAGGAGCCACATTATCGCCATACCAGTCAGTTAGACCTTCCTTGTACAGACTGTAACTGTTCAGCCAGTTAATAGCAGGGAAGTGACGCCTCTGAGACAGCTTGGAGTCAAGAGCCCAGAACACTTTCACGATACGCAGGGTATTCTGCGTAACAGGTTCAGTGAAGTCGCCACCAGGTGGAGATACTGCTCCGATAACCGTAATGGAACCTGTCTCACCACAGAGGGACACGGCAACCCCGGAACGCTCGTAGAATTCTGCCAGCCTTGCTGCCAGGTATGCCGGGTAACCTTCTTCACCAGGCATTTCTTCGAGACGGGAGGAGATTTCTCTCATTGCCTCTGCCCACCTTGAGGTGGAGTCAGCCATAAGGGATACATCGTATCCCATGTCACGGAAGTACTCCGCAATGGTGATTCCGGTGTACACGGAAGCTTCCCTTGCTGCCACAGGCATGTTAGAAGTGTTAGCAATAAGGACAGTACGCTCCATGAGCGGCCTTCCGGTCTGGGGATCTTCGAGATCAGGGAAGTCACTCAGGACATCAGCCATCTCGTTTCCACGTTCACCGCATCCGATGTAGACCACGATTTCAGTGTCACTCCACTTTGCAAGCTGCTGCTGGGTAACCGTCTTTCCGGAACCGAAAGGTCCTGGGATTGCAGCGGTTCCACCTTTTGCTACAGGGAAGAGCCCATCAAGGATCCTCTGTCCCGTAACCAGCGGCTTTGTAGGAGTGAGTTTCTTGTGCACGGGTCTGGGAACTCTGACAGGCCACCTCTGCATCAACTGCAGATCGGTCCCATCAGTGAGGGTACAGACTGTGTCCTCAACCGTAAAGTTTCCGCTCTTAATGTCGGCAACTGTTCCTGAGACGTTCGGGGGCACCATGATCTTGTGCTCGAGGTTCACGGTTTCCTGAACTACTCCGATCACTTCTCCGCCCTTTACGACGTCACCCTTCTTGACAACAGGCTTAAATTCCCAGATTCTTTTGTGGTCAAGCCCGTCTGCGCTGACACCTCTCTGGATGAAGCTGCCCATTTTCTCAAGCAAAACGTGCAAAGGCCTCTGGACACCATCATAAATACTGGAGAGGAGTCCGGGGCCAAGTTCCACGGCAAGAGACATACCTGTGGTTTCACAGGGTTCACCGGGCATGACGCCGGCTGTCTCTTCGTATACCTGGATGACGGTCTTTTCACCCCTAATCTGGATGACTTCGCCCATCAGCCCTTCGTGTCCGACTTTGACCAGGTCATACATTTTTGCATCCAAGCCAATGGCGGTAACGACAGGCCCAGCCACACGATAAATTTCACTTTTTACTTCCACAGATCAACACCTACCGCTTGTTTTATTTTATCTCTTAAACTCGTTGAGCCTTCGCCAGAACCTCCAAGGGCTACAACTGTTGGCTGTACTGACTCGTTCAAGTTTTTCATTAAAATTTCCGGCAGATTACCAATGTCATCATTGTGCATTACAATAATCCCGACGTTATTATCATCAAGCACCTCTTTTACCGCAGATTCAGTCTCAGCAGCATCAGCAACCTCATATATTTTTTTGATACCGGACAGCCTGAATCCTGTGACAAACTCGCTCTTTCCGATCACTGCTAGTTCCATCAGATTACCACCAACTGGTCTTTGATTAATTCATCTTCGAGGCCAGCCTCTTTACCCCTGAAGATAATCCGAAGGTTGTTGACCTCATTGTTCTTATAGATAATATAATCCATAATAGGCACAATTGAGATCGGGGATACGTGCGAATAAGTAGTTGCAGATTCAAGAGAGAATTTCAGTAGTCTGCATTCCAGGCCAGTCAGGGAATCCATGTCAGGAACCATTACACCTGAAATAGCATCCCAATACCGCGTTTTTCGAAGAGCTTCAACAAACTCCTCGTAGGGGAGAGATGCAAGTTTTTCGGTGTTTAATTCAAGCCCGCCCTCGATCATCAAAGGCATGATCTCATCAAGCTGCTCAACTCCCGCTTTTTTAAGCCTGAACAGGGTACCCATGTTCTTGGCATCAACTTCCAGCTTAATGAACCTTGCAAAGAGTTTGCGGTCCTTGGATCTTGGTTTCCCGATTACACCGAACAGACCTGAATAATACATCTTGTCAAGTTCGTTTTCAATGTATGCCAGGTTTGTCCCGTCGTATTCTTCCTGTAGCAGGGGGTAATAATCGGTCTCATTAAGGGCTTCAATAATTTCCTCATATGATTCCATTGCTGCAAGTTCCGACAGGGTGGTATAGGTGAGTTCCCCGGCAGATATCAGAGTTTCCAGGATCTCCTCTAAAGATGCATTATACTGTTTCCCACGGAGGAGGGTCTTTATGTTCCAGATATCATATCTCCGGAGGTACTCTGAAATGAGGTAATTGGGTTCTCCTGCGGTTATTAAAAGCAATTTTGCATAGGTGAGCGCAAGATTCCTGTTAAGTGCATGTTCTGCCAGATCTGCACCACTGTATTTCATTGCCAGTTCGTCAATATCGTTTTTGTACTCAGACTCCTGGATAAAGCGGGTAATTTCATCAACGCCCATGTTCATAAGCCGCGGATATGTTTCCTTTGGAAGCAGCTTACTTTTCATCGCGCGTACACGGGTAACGGCATAAGCATAGTTAGAAGTGCCTTTTTTCTTCTTATCGGATTTTCTGGGTTTTTTACCCCAGATTTTGTCCAAATACGGCAGCCTCATTGCACATCACCCGTATAAGATATCTGATATCTGTTTCAATGAACGCTCATACGCGTTTTTCAGGATTAAATCGTACGTGAAATCAAACCTTATTGTTCCGTCTTCATTTTCAAGAACAACGCCGCCGATACAATTGATATTACCAGCGTAGGTTAATGAGGACAACTTTTTGACAAGTTCTTCTGAATCCTTTGAAGAATAGATCTTGGCACCGCTGGCTTCGTACTTGCCGATAATAATTTTTAATAATTCTTCATTTTTAGAAGCTGACATCGACTTTATTGATTCAACGGCTTGATTATAAACAGCATCCAGAAGCTCTTTACGCTTGTTTAGCGCGATTCTTTTTACTTCAAGATTTGCACTGGATATAACCTGCTGGTGCAGCTTCTGGAGATCCTCTTCAACTTTAGCCAGGCTGTCTCCGAGCATCTTTTTATGGGTGTTCTTGGCCTCATTTAAGATCTCGGAGACCTTCGCCTCGGCTTCAGCATTGATGCGGGACGCTTCACTCTGCGCACCATTCTGGATATCCTTTACAACGATCTCTAGTCCCATGCTTACACCTCCAAATAAATTTAGAGCAAAAAACTGCCCTAATCATTAGAGCAAACACTCCAATAAGATGGAGTGAAAAAATACCTAAAAAACTTAGAGCAAAAACGCTCTAAGAAACTTAGAGCGAAAATACCCTAAGAAACTTAGAGCAAAAACGCTCTAAGAAACTTAGAGCGAAAATACCCTAAGAAATTTAAGAGCGGAATGCTCTTAAATTAGGCAGAGTTGATAAGCAATGAAGCGACGAGACCGAAGATAACGATAGTTTCTGGAATGACAGTCAGAATCAGACCCTTACCGAATAAGCCTTCGTTCTCTGCCATTGCACCGATTGCTGCAGTACCGATCTCTTTTTCTGCCCATGCAGATGCAAGCCCAGTTACTGTGATTGCGAGTGCTGCACCGAGTGCCTTCATTCCTGCTGCGTCCAGAATAGGACCGCTCATCATTACTGCTTCTCCTGCTACCATGTTATTTATTCCTCCGTGTATTTTCTTATGAATCCGAATGGGTTGTATATTACGCCCCCGCCAGAGTAGAATTTTCCGAAGAATTCTACATACTGCAACCTGAGTGCGTGCAATCCGGGAGCGATAATACTCAGGACGGTATTTAGACCATGTCCGAGTATAAACACGATTATTGCGGCTATTGCTGCGAAACCAATCTGGGAATGATCAGGCCAGATCATTTCAAATGCAATATCATTGACTGTCGATGCGATGTATATTGAAGACAACCCTACCGCTATGATACGGGAATAAGACAGCGCGTTACCCATCAGCGATGGCAACTCAACAACGCCCTGAATTCCTTCTCCTTTGAGAAGCATCAAAACGGCGATTAAAAAGACAGCAGCTCCAACGTATGTCAGGATGGAATTACCGCCGAGTAGTCCTATAGCTGCTATAAGTACACCGATCTCTATTATGATCCAACTGCCTTTTTCAAGGAGTCCGTGCATAAATCCATGGTGCCTGGCAATGTTTGAAAATCCAAGCAAAAAACCGAGATTTAAGTGAAGGAGTCCTACGGTGACAGTTGCACCAATCATAGTCATTATCATGTGAGTCCTATGGACCGGGAAGGTAACTTCCTCGCCACTGAGCCCGGGGAAAAGAACAATGGTTTCCCATCCCGGAATCAAACCCGGAATCGTACCGTGCGCAGTATGCAAGCTTGCCAATGAGAATCCCATGAACTCGCCATATATAATTCCGAATATAAAGGTAGATATCTGACAATAGATCAGAATATCCATAAGAGGCTGCACTGCTTCAGACTTTACAGCTTTTTTGACTGCCAGTGCAAGTACTCCCAGAATGAGTGCGTACCCAATATCCCCGAGAATCATACCATATATCAGTGGGAAAGTAAGTAGGAGCACTGACGATGGGTCAATTTCGGTGTATTTGGGTCTGGAATACAGATCCATGATCTGCTGCATCGGTGCCGCTACTTTCGAGTTGTTGTACTCGACCGGGACATGCTCCTCCTCCTCTTCTTCGATTTCGAGTTTGGAGATGTATGCCTTACCGGCAGTGGCACTGTTTACAGCGCTGACCACAGTATCGTAGTCCTCGCTGGGAGTCCATCCATCTATAATAAATGCATTTGCAGATGTCGCGATTTTCAAAGGCAGTTCTGCCTTCTCACTCTCGATACTAAGGATCTCGTCGCTGGCAAGGAGGAAATCAGCATACTTGGACTTCATGGAGTCGATTCCAGCCTTAGTGGACTCGATCTTCCTGCTGACCTCAGCTTCCTTCTGTTCGATTAACCTTAATGTCTCGCTTGGGACACCACCTCTTTCCGGAATTCTGAGTTCTCTGAATCCAAGACCCTGGATTAACTCGTAGACTCTGTCGGCATCAGCATTGGCCACAAACAGTACTATTGATTTTGATTGAGGATCAACGTACAGTTCAAAAGCCTTTGTGATGCTTGAAATCTGACTCTCTTCCAAGCTACCCTTGATCGTGCCTGCGAAAACCTTAATGCTTTCGTAGCCACGGAAATAGTCAAAGTCCAGATTGATAGACAGGAAAGGTAAAAGTTCCTTTTTCTGGGAATCCAGATCTTTCAACTCGTTCTGGAATTTAATGATTGATTCCGTTTTTTCAGAGATTCCCCTGTCCAATTCATCCAGATTCGAATCAAGTTCGCGCAGAACAGTGCCAGTTTTCTGGACTACAGGTTCATTACTTGTAGTCCCCAAATAATTGGCAATGGAACGGATCTTCACAAGCTTTTTAGAGATGTCACCTGCGTTTTCGAATGGCTTGTCGATCTTGAAACCAGATTCGTCTTCAACAAAATCTTCGATGTGAAAGAGATTAGTATCATACAGTGCTTCGATGGTCTGTTTAAGGATGCTTTTATGTCCGACAATAACGGCCCTTGTCATCACTTTAGGTCTACTCATTAAGGACCGCCCTCTCAAACTCCTGTACTAGGTAATTGACGGAATTGTCGATGTTAGCTTGAGCTTTTTGGGACATGGCTAATGCGTTTTGCTCACCATCATTGACTATATGATTTTTCTCTTCTAGGATCTTTTCATCACCAGCTTTAAAAGAATCTTGTGCAGCTTTGTGTGAATCAATTTCGGCTTGCCTCAGGATCTCCCTGGCTTCAGCCCTAGCATCGGAGATGCGCTTGTTTTTGGAATCAATAGCCTGATCGACCACCGATTTCGCATTCTCTTCTGCTTTTTTTATTTCAGATAAGAGTTCATTTTTAGCCATGTGATCTCCGTCTCTTAAAATTTAGTATATAAATTAATAATTAAAAATTCCTACTCCGATGGATGTAGTTAACAAATCCTTCGTGATAGAACTATATAACAGCTTCGGTTTTGTCAAAGAAGATACAGGCATTTGTAACGATTAATAGTTAGATATGTACTATTGAAGAATATTTTAAGTAATAATGAAATATAAATAGTAAAATATAAAGATAAAATACACAAAGATTAAATAATACAGTAAAAATTAATTGCACTTAAACTAAATAAAATAATTAACAATAAGCCCTATTCCTGCCCCAGCTCTTATCAGAAATGCAGGAATAAAGGACAAACAACAAAGCAAATAGAAAAAAGAAGCAGTGACAAAAAAGCAATAATGCAGATACCCCTTTTTTATTTCACCTCTTGCGCCTTGTTCTCTGCACCTCGTTTACTGAGTCATTGTTATCCAAACCTTGTTTACCGAATCATTGTTTTCCAAACCTTGTTTGCTGAGTCACTCTTCTCTGAAATATTATTTCTTGCAACTTGCCCCTCGTAGTTTGTCCTCTGGTGCCCTTTTCTCTGTACCTTTCATAACCCTAAATTTTCATGAATCCTGTATCCCATCCTTAATCGCAATTCAGAGAGACACTCATTTTTGTGACCCGGCAAGGAATGAAAAAAAGCTCGCATTCCTATCGACCCCCCAAAAAAGGCAAAAAACCTGTTGAAATAAATCTGCCAAAAACTACTGGAATAAATCTGCTGGAATAAATCTGTTGAACAACTACGAGCTTCCTAAAGCCGCTCAGAAAAAACTTGACGAAGAAAAGTTAAAAAAATTAAGCATCATTTGAGATCCCATTTACAAGAATCCCAAAAAGGAAAGATAAGCCAGATTTACGGAATTATATCTGTAAGTATTGTTCTCTATGTGTGTTGAAAAATGCATGTAATGATAGTGAAAAAAGGACAATATAAAGAGATCCAGGAGAATACCTAATGGAGGATATGAGGGCTAAACTGAACACAGAAGAAGGAACGGAACAATATCAGAAAAGAATGTGTACTGTAGAGCCTGTATTTGGTCAGATGAAAGAGGATAGAGGATTCAGAGGATTTCTTTTGAGGAAAAGGAAGGCAAAAATTGAATTTACTATGATGTTTACTATGATGTGTACTGTACACAACATAAAGAAAATAGCAGATTTCATGAAAAGAGAAGGTAAAAGCCTGAAAGAAACTCTAAAAATGATAACTGGGAGAGGGGATAAAAGTTGGAATAAAAGGGGAATTGTAGCAGGAAATGCAAATAAGTTATGTTGATCAATGAAAATTAATCTCTTTTTCGAATTATTCCTCACAGTAAAAATCGACACTTTCTAAACTAAGCAAGATGCAGTTAATTGGGGTTTAAAAGTGTGATTAATCTGTGAGTTTACCATAAATAAATGAAATTGAAATGGGATGTTACCCAATTGTAGAATTTAAAATGGTTTTGAGACAGCCTGTAAAGTAGATTTTCCAAACAACGATTTTTGGGAAAAATTATTTAACTCTGACAGGAATCCTTGCCCCTTCGGGAATAGTGTGGATATACTCTTTCCGGAAATCGGGATTGCGCATCATGCAGTACGAAGCATCCTTTTTGTAGGCAACGTGTTTTCCCATGCGTTTCCAGATTGCCTCCAGGGGTTCCTCACAGATGTTCCCGAAGGAAAGGGGCGTATAAGCACAGGGCATTACCTCCCCGTCCGAAGCTACGTGCATCCAGCGCTTGCCTGCAAAGCACCCGAAGAGATCAGGCCCCATGAAATAGGGGAAAGCCGTTACTCTGGGCCCTTCCAGCTTGCTGTTCATTGCTTTCTGGAATATTTCAAGCCTCTTTATGTCCTTTTTGCCTATCACTTCATCTTCGTGATCGAGCCAGCGCCCGATAGCGATAATCTCATAAATAGAGAGTTCATGCATACCCAGGTCAACTGCAAGCGAATAGAAATCGTCCAGGTCATCAATATTGTGGGGGGAAACTACAACGAACATATCCGTGAAGATTCCCGCAGCTTTTGCATTTTTAATTCCGGAAATCGCGTCCTCGTATGCACCTTCGCGTCCGCGGACGCGGTCATGCTCAGCCCTGAAAGGACTGTCAATACTGATGCGGGCAGCATAGAGTCCTGCAGCCTTTAGCGCCTGGGCCCGTTCCTCAGAAAGCTTGTAGCCGGAAGTAAAGCAGGTTGCAATTGCCCGAGACTTGTCCACGCGGGCAACCATGTCAACGAGATCGTTTCGAAGCATGGTTTCGCCACCATCAAAGGAAACGAGGTAGGCTCCGAGATCCAGACTCTGGTCCACAGCCCCGCAGATCTCGTCCAGCGTGAGTTCTTTTTCGGGCTTGATATCCGCGGCTCCACAGTGGATACAGCGGTTCGGGCAACGGGCAGTTATCCCTATTGAGAACTGGTCAGGGACCCTTTTCTTCCTGATAGCCGCAATTTCCGCACTGATTACCCGGCTGAAGACCGGACCCGGGATAGGGGGGATCCATGTAGAGAAAATAATTTCGTCCTCATCCACAGAGATGGGCTTTTCTTCTTCAAAGATCCCGTTAATTCGCTTGATAAAGGGTTTAGCAAGCTGGGAGAGAGGCCCCTCCGTATCAAGCACCATTTTTCCGTTTTCTGTACTGGCATTTACTTTGAGCACCGGACTGTCATATACTCGCATGGATTCACCTGGTAGAGTTGTAAGAAAAATTAGAGTGTAGTTAGAAACTTCTTGAGATATAGAGTAAAAAACTGAATGAAATCAATTCTGGTTTTGTCTTATTTTCTGCGTTGTGATGGTTTTTACGTTGTGACGGCTTATGTGTTTTTCAGGAAAGGCAACAGAATTTTCAGGATTTTTCAAGCAGGTCAAGTGTTATGTAATCGATAGTGAGGAAGAGCTTATCCCTTGCAGGGCATTCCCTGAAGGACCCCAGGACTTCTTTTGCGGCCCGGACATATTTTTTAACTTCTTCGATAGACCGCTCTACGGCTTCTTCCCTGGTAACCTTCGAAGCGTAGATCTGGGGCAGGGTTTCGGATGTAACCCTTGAATCCTTTTCTTCAAGCACCTCAAGGAACTCTAGCAGATCATCCACTATCTGGTAAGCAGTTCCCAGATACTTCCCAAAGAGGGAAAACTTCTCAGCCCCTGCATCATCTGCCCCGCCGGCATAAGCCCCTATGGAGGCACTGACTGCAAAAAGAGATGCCGTTTTCCGGAATATGCACTCGAAATAAGCCTTTTCCCCGAACTCTTCTTCGTCCAGTCTGAGGTCAAGGACTTCTCCTTCCGCCATGTCCATCCCGGCCTTTCCAAAAACCCTGACCACCTTTTCCCCATAAGGGGAAATAAGCTCGATTGACTTGGCAATAAGGTAGTCCCCGCAGAGGAGAGCCCGGGAAGGCCCGAACTTTTCAGGAGCCGAAGGCATGTTCCTCCTGATAAGGCCCTGGTCCAGCAGATCATCGTGAACAAGAGAAGCAGAATGCATCATTTCAACTGCAAGGGCTGCATTGAGGTTCTTTTCATAAGAGCCGGAGCAGACATCGCTCGCTAGAAGCAGAAGGATCGGACGGACCCGTTTCCCTCCGGAATGACAGACATGTTCCACCATTTTTTTCAGACGGGAGTCACCCATATCCTCAATGAAGGCTTCAATCCCGGCCTCGACATATCTGTATTCTTCCCATTCTTCAATATTCATTGGAATTACTCCGTATACTTGGATGGGCACCCCGTAACAATCTTGCTGGCCTCAATGGTATCCTCGGAAACCATGATCCCGCTAATGCTAACCTTCACCCCCTCCACAAGGTTGGAGGGCAGGTCACCCGTGTATTTGACACGGACCTTCAGGTTTTCAACATCCTCATCCCTGAGCTCGAACAGGGTCATCCCAGGGACCATTTCAATGCTCCCGTATTCCACGACACCCATAGCATTTACTTCTTGCCCTAAGTGGGCCGGGGGGTCAGAAAGAAGTTCGGATACCGAGAGGTACCCTGAAGAATCAACGCCATAAAGCCCTACTATGGCCACGGCGGAAATGAAAGCAATTGCAAATAATGTTTTCTTTTTTTTATTATTCATCCAAAACACCGTATAACGTGATCATTACATTAACTTTTTGTTGAGCCTTGCACGCGCCTTTAGCAGCACAAAAATATATGCAAAAATAAGGAGCCAGCTTATTGTGAATGCTAGAATAAAAGGTCCCATTCCTATCACATCTTTTGTAAGTTACCTTATTTTCTTCAGAACTCCTACCCCGAATGCAGGGCAACACGAACGATGAAAAGCTTATTTTGAAAACTTTGTATGCCTAGCCCTATATAAGGATATATATTCTTTACCCAAGAAATAAAATTCCCCCGGAAAAACAGATAAAAACGGACCGCAAATGTAAACGAGCCCCACCCCTACAGTCAAAATAAAAATAATAATATATGGTGTTTGTATACAAATATTATTTTTACAGTATTAGTATATTCGACTGAACATAATCTAACCAAACATATGTTTAACAATATACAAGATAATAAATATTTAGAATTGTAAAGGAACGAAATGAGGGGAAATTACTCGAAAAATCCCCTGTTAACTAGATCAGTAATATTATGTAGTGAAGAATATATTCTGCAGGATTTACTCTATAATATGTTATGTAAAAATATCTGTTTTTATGTAAACATGGTTGACAATACAATAAAAACTGTATAATAAAACCGAAAACATAATAATCGTGAAGTTTTGCCCTGTCGGCACGATTACCCCCAAACAATTCCTTTTACGCCCATTTGTTTACGGACCAGGACCCTCACCTTAATTCTGACTGAAAATTGGAACTGGCAATTCTACCTGACAACGACTCTACCTGACAATTTGATTCTTCAATTCGAAATGGAAACCTCAACTGACAACCCAATTCCAAAAATTCGACCCAAAAATTCGACCCAACAATTCAAGCCATATAGGAAGGACAGCTTCAACATAAAGTACATAACAGCTTCATCATGTACCATGTCAACAAACACGGCATGGTTTCTTTGTTGCCGGAACAGGGCACCAAGTTTGCAGCAAATGGGAAAAGGCGGCGGGAAAAAGAAAAAGATCGAAGATGGAGAAACATATGGGTTTTGCCCACGGGAGAAAAATCCACACAACTTGAAGGTTAAACAGACTGATATGAAGGAATTACACAAACAGGGATGGAAAAAATCCCTGGAATTTTAAAGATTTCCGATAAAAAGAAAAAAGGCCGGAAAATAATAAGAAATGTCAAGCGAAAACATTATATCTGACAAATACCTCTAGATGTGTTGCAGTTTGCGTTGATGGTCTAGTGGCTATGACTTGGGCCTTCCAAGCCCAAAACCCGGGTTCGAATCCCGGTCGGCGCATTTCAATCTTTTTCAAATCAATTCAAACCTTTTTTATTTCTCTTATTTTTGCAATAAGGTAGATCCAAAGAGAATGTACCACAAAGTGCGAGGGTTGCCCAGAGGTCAAAGGCGATGGGCTTAGGACCCATTTTCGTAGGAATTCGTGCGTTCAAATCGCACCCCTCGCATCTCCTATTTTGGAATTGAGTTTACTTAGGGAAAATATGAAAATTTCATATTTACATCGAAGCAATTTCATTGAAGAGCCTTGTTTCATGGCGCTTTCAAGAGAGCACATGTATTGACAGAATAAAGCTCTTTTTTTTCTAAACCCTCCTTTTTTGCAATCATGGAACCTGAAGTAGAACTTTGCCAGGAAGGAATTCTGAAAAAAGCTACTTTTCACCCTTTAAGCGGATTACTTATAGATGCAGAAAATAAGAAAAATATAATAAAGTATCAATGTAATCCAACATCTAGAAAATTGTGATTCTGGATGGAGGAAGTGTACGGTGAAAAACAGATTTTTGTTGCTTGTAGTCTTGATAATTGCTTCCCTGGTACTAAGTACCGCTTCAGGCATTTCGGATTCCGGCCCGGAGAGGAAAAAGGCGGGATTTTCGGATAACAGGTTCATCGAAGAGAATTTTACAGCCTCCACGGACCGGTTGGCAGTGTTAGAGCATTCTGAAAATAACAATCACAGAATTTTGTTGAAAAACGCCCGGTTTGAAACCCCTGAAAAAGGAAGAGAACTTCAAACGGGCATTAATGAAGTGGAAAAAATCTCCTCAACCCCTGAAACTTACAACTCAGAAGATTACTACTCAGAAAGTTACTACTCAGAAAGTTACTACTCAGAAGATTACTTTATAGTACAGTTTAATGGGCACATAAAGGAAGAATGGAAAGAAAACCTGAACAGGGAAGGAGCAGAGGTTCTTGGCTATGTTCCGAACAATGCCTATCTCGTAAGAATGAATTCCTCGGAAAGAGCCAGAGTTAAAGCCCTTGAAGAAGTTCGCTGGGTCGGGGACTACATCCCGGAATATAAGATCAGCCCTGAACTTTCAGGAACATATGGAGAAACAGAAGAGATCATTGTCGTTCTTTTTGAAGCAAAAGACAATGCAAATGTCTCTAAGGCCCTTGAAGCCCCCGGGGGGATAATTCACGAGAATTCAGGAAAGTTGATCAGGGCAACCCTGGACCCGGCCAAAATCTCAAGCATTGTAGCCCTCGGGGAAGTGAAGTGGATAGAAAAATACGTTCATCCCGTGCTTTACAACGACGTTGCAAGAAATATCATAGGTGTTTCCGGGATAAATGAGGAATACAGCCTGACCGGCAAAGGGCAGATTGTTTGTGTTGCAGATACGGGACTGGACACCGGAGCAAATGACGCATCGATGCACCCTGATATCCGGGGAAGAATTCTGGACATTATAGATTTTAGCGGAGATGGTGCAATGGATCCGGATTATGGGCATGGGACCCATGTAACCGGATCTGTCCTCGGAAACGGGTCTGCTTCGGGCGGAAAGGTAAGAGGCATGGCCCCGGAAGCTGAACTGGTTTTTGAAGCTATTGGCATAAACGATTCAGAATACCTTTCTGTACCTAGTGACTTAACAGAAATATTCCAGCCTGCATATGATAAAGGAGCAAGAATACATACAAACAGCTGGGGTGGTGATGCCAAAGGAACCTATACTATTTATTCACAATATGTGGATCAATTTATGTGGGACCATCCAGACATGCTAATCCTATTTTCTGCAGGCAACGCCGGAACCGATTCAAATGGAGACGGGATTATTGACCCCGAGTCAATGAATTTCCCGGCGACAGCAAAGAACTGTATTTCAGTTGGGGCCTCAGAAAATTACAGGCCAGAGATAGAGGGAACCTGGGGAGCTTACTGGCCAAAGGATTATACAGCAAATCCGATCGCAGAAGATCGCATATCAGACAATATAGAGGGAATTGCAGCATTCAGCAGCAGAGGCCCGACTGCCGACGGGCGGATAAAGCCCGATATCGTGGCGCCGGGTACATACATAGCGTCCACACGGTCGAGTTTGGCAAATTCCAATGGGTGGGGAGGTATCAACGAGAGTTATGTGTATATGGGAGGCACCAGCATGTCAACACCCATAACTGCAGGTGCGGCAGCCCTTGTTAGACAGAACTATGCGGACAACCTGAATACGGCCCCCTCTGCCGCATTGATAAAAGCTACAATCATAAACGGAGCCCACAATATGGCGCCGGGCCAGTATGGAACAGGCAGCGAGCGGGAGATTAACGGATGCCCGGACTTTTCACAGGGATGGGGCAGGCTGGATGTTGGAAAAGCCCTCTACCCGGCAGGAGAACGCAGGGTACACTTTTCCGAAGGCCTGGTAATTCGGGAAGGGGAAAACTATGAGAACAGATATTACATCAACAACAGCTCGGAGCCCCTCAAGGTGACGCTGGTATGGACCGATTACCCGGCAGATCTTGCGGCTGCCGCCACTCTCGTCAATGACCTGGACCTCTATGTGACCGGACCCGGTGATACACAATACAGGGAAGAGGACCACAATAACAACGTCGAACAGATTGAGATACAAAACCCGGAACAAGGGTTGTACACCGTAAGGGTAAACGGGTTCAATATCCCACAGGGCCCACAGCCTTTTGCTCTGGTATTGTCAGGGGCAACGGGCGAATCACCGAGGTTGGAAGTAATTAATATCTCCCCTGCCTACTCGGGAATTGCTGTCGGAAGCACAATTGAGTTTAATGTAAGTACCCTGGACCAGTATGGAAACCATTTTGATGCGGTTCCGGAACTGTCTAGCAGCAATACTACTGTTGGAACCATAAATGAGACTACAGGAGTGTTTACCGCCCTGGAACCGGGTGAAACTACGATTACGGCAGAAAGTGGGGAAATAAATGAAACAGCACTTGTGCACGTATGTGAGCCGCCATCATTCAGTAGAGAATACCCGCTTAACGGCTCATACCTGAATAACAATGTTACAAAGGTATCTGTAAACATTACTGAAGGAGACGGGGGAATAAATCCGGCTTCCATTAATATGACAATCAACGGTTTGCCTGTGGAAGTCAATACCACCCGAATTGCTAGCGGATACAGAGTTGAAGAACTTGCGGCCCGGGCGGACCCTGAAGGTATGACCGGGATATCGGTAAACGTTACGGACAATCTCACATATCTGGCCACTTATTCATGGTCCTTTGTCGTGGACACGGTAGCTCCGACATCTACAACCCCGGAAGATGTAGGGTTCTCTGCAAATACCACCGTAAACTTCACAGGGTGGAAACTTTTTGACATAAATCCGGGTTATTACCAGATATTACGGGACGGAAAACAGCTCACACCCTTTGTGCAATGGACGAATTCTACAAAAATATCAGTCCCGGTAGATACCAATATCGGACTTGGAGCTTTTAACTACAGCATACAGTACAACGACAGTGCTAATAACTATGGCAAACAGGATACTGTCATCATAATCATAAATGACACGACCCCCCCAATAATCAACATAAACTCCCCCCTGGAAGGAGATTCGACAAGTTCGGACTCAATAACAGTGAATGGAACTGTAGATGGCACAGGCACATTGCCCTCAGTAACCGTAAACAAAATTTCTGCAGAAACATTTCTTGACGGTTTCAGCGGAACTTTTACAAAAACAGTGCCACTCTCCGTGGGAGTTAACACAATTTATGCAAATGCCACTGATGCTGCAGGGAACGCAAACAGTATATCAGTAAACGTTACGAGAAAAGAGCCCCGACCTTTGATTGGAGGAAGCTCTTCCGAAGATGATGGAGGAAGCTCCTCCGGAGGGGGCGGTGGAGGTGGAGGCGGCTCCCCAGAACCTGCAAGTAACGTTCAGGCAAAGGAACTGGCTCAGCAGTTCGTGACAAACAGGAACCACATCAGCTTCGCATTCACGCAGGAAGCAACTTCCGTTGTTTCTGTGGAATTCGATGCCAGAAGAACTGCAGGAAAAACCACAACCATTGTAGAAGAACTGGAAGGAAAGTCCGTATTGACCGCCGCCGAACCTGAAGGAGAAGTCTACAGGTATCTGAACATCTGGGTAGGAAACGAAGGTTTCGCAACTCAGGAAAACATTGCCAATGCCACCGTGGGCTTCAGGGTAAACATGACCTGGATTGCTGAAAAAGACATTGATATCAACTCAACATCCCTTCAACATTTCAGTGATGACCAATGGAACTCCCTTCCGACTTCAAAAGTTATGCAGGACGAAAAATACATATATTTAGAAGCTAAAACTCCTGGTTTTTCGCCATTTGCAATAACCGGGGACACAGATGAAAATGTACTTACACAAAAAATAACAATGTTGCCGACCCCTGAGAGTAATGTGAAACATGATAAAGCAAGCACAGAGAATTCAGAGGAAATTTTTTCGGAAATGGAAAAAGCTAATGAAAATCCAGCAACCGAAGAAAAGAAAAGCCCGGCTCCGGGAATTGGCACTTTGTTGATGCTTCTAACATGTGCAATTTTGGTGGCGAAGAAGAAAACCTGATTCTTCACCTCAAAATACCTTAGCTTCTTAAATATTAGGACATGGTTCTGGATTTTGACAAGACTTTAGTAAGAGAGAAATATCAAAAAGATGGAGAAAACCATTTCCAGATAACCAGGTTACTTTCGGATAACCAGGTTACTTTCGGATAACCAGGTTACTTTCAGATAATCAGGCTACTTTCAGATAACAAGGCTTTTTATTCCGAGCCAGAGAGATTCCTGAAAAGTCCGGACTTTATCAGCCATTTTTCCACATAGAGCCAGAGCAGCCCCAGCAAACAGCCCAGCAGGGCTCCCACGAGCACGTCCGAAGGATAATGCACCCCTATAAAAACCCGGCTCAGGCTAACCAGCACGGCAAAACCCCATATCAGCCATTTTAACCTCCCTGCCCGAGGATTTAAAAAGACCGCAGAGGCAAAAGACATCAGGGTATGGCCGCTGGGCATGGAGTAACCAGTAGTACAGGTCACAAAACGGATATCTTCAGGTCTCGGAACCGCAAAAATTGGTTTAAGGGCCATTGCCAGGCTCCAGGCTGCGACAAGTAGGAAAAGGTAGAGAATTGCCTCGTCCCTCCCCCTGTAATAAAAGAGGGCTGCGAGTATCAGAAAGAGGAAGTAATCGAATTTTAGGCTTATAAAGAGCATGAACTGGTCAAGAAAAGAAAGGGAATTCAGGAACTGCAGAATGTAAAAATCAAATTCCGAAAACATAAGGCCTTAAAACCCTCCATTGAAGCATTGAAAGAGACTTTTTTTGGATTACAGAGGACGTGAACTACCCCCACCTGCTTTCTGATGAAAGCGAGGAAGGGGCTTCCTGCTTCATTTCCCGGAGCAACCTCCACGAATCCACAGGCTCTTCCCCGTGTCCCACGGGTGATTTTGAATCAAGTTGCCAGTGCAAACTTTTTGATGTTGATAGCGGCGTTAATGTCCCTGTCATGGAACGTTCCACAGGCAGGGCATTCCCACTCCCGGACAGCCAGAGTTATGTCCTTGTTGTGGTATCCGCAAACGTTACAGGTTTTTGTGGAAGGCTCCCACATCCCGATCCTAATAACGGTTTTGCCGAGCCTTTTAGCCTTATATTCCAGTTTCGAAACAAAGCTTCCCCATGCCGAATCACTGATAGCCTGAGCAAGTTTATGGTTTTTCTTCATCCCCTTAATGTTTAGCGTCTCGATTCCAACGGCTTGGTTGTCGCTCAAAAGAGTGTTTGACTCTTTATGCTGGAAATCGTGTCTCTGGTTGGAGATTTTCTCATGAAGTTTGGCAAGCTGTTTTACGGCTTTCTTCCGGTTCCTTGACCCTTTCTGTTTCCTGCTGACCCTCCTCTGGAGAGTTTTCAGGCGTTTCAACGACTTTTTCAGAAATTTAGGGTTCTCTATCTTTTCTCCGGTGGAAAGGATCGCAAAGTCCTTGATCCCGAGGTCAACCCCTACTGTGGTATCCTCTGAGTATTCCTGCATTTCCGGGTACTCTTCCCTGTCTTCGGTCAGGATGGAAATGTAGTACTTTCCTGTAGGGGTCCTTTTCACGGTTGCCGTTCTCAAAAATTCGGCATTAATGTCCTTTTCGACAATGACTTCCCCGTTAACTTCGGTAGTCTCTATCAGGTTCTCGAAAAACTCCGGACTGAACAGGTCCCTGTGCATCTTAATTTTCATCCAGCCGATTCCCGGAAGAAACACCTGCGAAGTGGTCAGGTTGAGCCTGTACCTCTGCGGGATCTGGAAAGACTTGTTGGTGTCTTTCTTCGTTTTCCGTTGAGGAAAGCCGTTTTGTCCTTTGAAAAAGCGGGTGTAGGCATCGTGCAGGTTTTTTCTGGCTTCCTGAAGAGACTGTGAATTGACCTCTTTGAGCCAGGGATAGATTTCCTTGAACATGGGAAGGTACTTGTCAAGTTGACTCAGGGAAATGTTGATCCTGAATTTGTCGTAGAAAACCTTTTTGATGTGGAGGAAGCGGTTATAGATGAATCTAACGCATCCGATATGCTTTTCGATAAGCGTCTTTTGTTCATCATCCGGGTATATCCGGTACACGTTTCCCATTTTCATGACATTGCTAATTGTTTTGAAATAATATAAGGAAATTCTTATATTATTAATAGAGAGTTATTTTATTGTAGTGTTGGGAAGTTGACGACTCCCATCTCCCGCCTGTCGGCCTGCGGCCTCCGAGGAAGGAGTCTTCCCGCCTTCGGAGATAAAGTACCTTCACAATTTTATACATTACTGCGTGTTCATGCCGCACATTCATACAGCACTTTCATGACGCACATTCATTTCCCGGCTGTATACCGCTCTGAACTCCCGTATGCAAGCAGTTTTCCGTTTTCGAGCACTGAAATCGAACCGTGCCCGCAGAAGACAATGCACCTTTTTCCTTTTGGAGCGAGTTTCGCATCAAGCTCGGATATGAGGGAGAGAAGGGCTTTTCGCTCTTCCCGGGCAAGGCGACTGTCAACGTTTACCGAAGTCATAAGGTAATCGGCCAGGACGTTGTACCCGGTCCGCTCAGGACTCAGGCTCTTGAAGTTGATAAGGGCGTCCTCGGGAAAGAGCAGGCCTTCTTCCGGGCAGAGGTAAAGGACCTCCCCGTACATATGCCCGCCCAGACCCTGGAGGGCTTCGAATTCGAGGCCCCCTATCCGGAAACGGGCAATCACCGGGAAAGCTCCCCTTTTTTCAATATCTGCTTCCCGGGAAGGGAGGCCGGGAAAGATTTCGACGTTAGTGGGGGAATTAAACCTGGAAAAAAGATTGATCATCTTTGTGTAAACCTCTTCGAGGATGCATTCCTGATGAGTTGAACCGTAAGCCCTGTTTGTTTCCCTTGCAACTTTCAGAGTATCCTTATTAAGGAAAGATGAAGCAGAGAAATACCCGGCAGCTCCGCAGTGGTCGGCGTCCGCGTGGGTTATGTAGATCCTTTTTATCCGGGACATGTCCCCAAGCCCGTAGTGCTGGAACATGTTCACAAGATCAGGGAAATATATCCCGTACCCGGAATCGATCATCACCCGCTCTTCCGGAGTGTCAAAGAGGTAAATGTTGCCCCCGCAAGGGGGCTGGAAGCTGAAGAGTTCGACACCGTCTCTTATCCGAACCCTCTGCACATCAGCATAAAAGCCGGTTCCGGAAGTCCGGTTCAGGGTTTCCCCCACCTTCAGGATATTTTCGAAAACTTCCCTGGGATCTTTTTCCAGGTTTGAAAGTTCCTGGGCAATATGGTTGATGTCGTGCAGGAACCTCATCAAAAACCCGTCCTCTGCATCCCCTATAAAGGCCCGCAGTTTCTGGGCAAAACGGAGATAAAAAACCGTGTCATCGAGCTTTTCCCCTGTAGTGTCGTATTCCAGGATATCGAGCCTGTACCCGGACTTGAGCTGGTTCAGGAGAGAATCAATCAGTTCCGCCTTCTCAATGTTCAGGCTCACAACCAGCCTTTCAGGGTGCTGCCCGCGGTCATCAAAGTCCAGGAAGGTGATGTTGGCCCCTGCCGAGGTGATGAAGTTGAGAAGCTCGAATAGAGCCCCCGGCCGGTTAGGGAGATAAACATGAAACTTGAGGAATGCAACCGGATGCAGGGAAGTCTGAAGGTAACCGATCTTTTCCAGTTCCTCATGGATTTTTCCATACGCTCCGAGAGAAGCCTTAACTTCAAAAAAGACAGTCTGCTGGTCTATCCTCCGATCGTACTGGATCCTGCCAATGTTTCCCCTGTGCCTCTTGATTATCTCGGCAGCCCTGTGCAAAGCTCCCGGCTTGTCTGGCATGCAGGCGATAAACGAGAACTGTTCCATAAAAGATCTCCTGACCGAATAATAATTTGTGTTCTTCCCTTTAATGTTCTATAGAAATCTAGAAACCTTAAGCTTTCCTGTGTAATATTGTTAAAGAGAGAGCAATCTGAAAAAAATAAAATCTGAAAAAAAAGGACCTTTATAGCCGGGTATCAGGAAAAACCCGAATCTTGCATCCCGAAAGAAACGTTCAAAATTCAAGCACGAAAGGTAGAAGCTTCAGACCTACAAAAGCCTCAAGGATATCCGAAAGCGGATATTTCCCCCTGAAAAAAAGATGCGACCTGCATGCGCAGTCCGTACATCCAAAGCCGGGGACGCAAGACCCACCGACTGCTCCCGCCAGCCTGCACTCAAAACGCTCAGGCGTAGCTGCACAGACCGCCGAGACCAGGCGAAACGCAAGCCCTAGGTGCAGATAGTCCACGTGCCACTTCGGATTTTTGTCTTTGTCCCTGGAAAGCCTTATGTGCCTTTGCATCCGCTTAAGCCCGCCCGGACCAAGCGCCGACCCCACATAGATGTGATAGCCCTTTTCGAAAGAAAACTCCCCTTTCTTCCCCACCTGCAAGGCACACTTACGGTTCTCAAATATGAGGCAGTAAACACCTTTTTGGGAAAAGTCAAAATTAGCGCCATCAAAATGAGTATCCGAAAAATTCGGTTCCTTTGAAGCTTCAGGATTTATCGAAGCATCGGCTTTCATATTAGAACCATACCTTAAGATCCGCGAACTTCAGAGATGTGGCCCGATACCTCGAGATATTTTTCAAGCAAAGGCCCAACCATTGCTTCAAGCTCTGCCTTTCCTTCCAGAGCTTCAACCCAGGCAGGAGGTACAGAGCCGATTCCCAGTCTTGCCCCCAGGATCCCGCCGGCCACGCAGCCTACGGAATCGGAGTCTCCAGTAATGTTTACGGCTATTTGGAGCGCTTTTTTATAATCATCCGGATAGCGCAGCATGCAGAAATATGCAAGAGCAAAGGTTTCTTCAGCATACCAGCCCTGACCGATTTTTCGAAGGGCTTCTTCGTCACTAAGGCTCCCGAAAGCCAGTTCATAGGCACCGTTCAGGGCATTCGTAAATTCCCGTGAGATCCCCTCCGTAACTTCAAGAAGAGGACCGAACATATCTGCGGGATCCATGCCGTCAAGGGCCAGCTTTACTGAATAGGCCCCCGCGAGGGTTGCAGCATCTGAAGTGGGGCGGGTATGGGTAATTTTCCCGGAACGGGAAGCGAGTTCCAGCAGCTTATCAGGATCATTGCAGTAGATGAAACCGATTATCCCCACCCGCATGAGGCTTCCGCAAGTCTTAGACTCGAGGCCTGAATCTTGCCAGGAAACCCCTTCTTTGAGGCGAAGCGCTGCCCCTTTTGAGGTTGCTCCTGCCCCCAGGTCAGGTTCATCCAGCCATTTGACAAACTCCCCTGCAAGAAGGTCCATCAATTCCGAAGGCTCACTTTCAGCCCCCAGGACCAGTGCCCTTGCAAGGACCAGCATAAGCTGCGTATCGTCGGTCCAGGGAGAATCGGGAGGAAGTTCAAGAATCCCTTTTTCACCGTACTTAGCCTTAATCTGCTCAAGGGTGAGATGTTCTACAGGACGCCCCAGGGCATCGCCGCAGGCACTTCCGAAGAGGTAGCCCCTGAGCTTTTTTTCGAGATCGGAAAGTTCGAGTTCCATGCCAGATCAATTTTTATTTAATTCAGATTAACTTCCCACTAATTAATACTTTCACCCCACGAACATAAACAGGATATACCTTCGAATTAAAAGAGATATAAAGAGTGCAAAATGGATAAAGAATAATGGATGCAGAAAATGGGGGGAAATTTAGTGTCAGACGGAGGATTTGATCCAGACGAAATGATAAGAAGCAGAAGAGGAGAAGAAAATATTTTTGGAATTGTAGACCCGATAATAAAACAATACGTTAGTTATCCACCAGTTCCGATATCAAAAGACAGTGGAAAAATGGGGAATGACTTCAGCAACGGAATCGAACCAGCAAAGACCTCTAAGTCCAGAGAACCGGGGCCATTGAACGGGAAACAATCCAAACCGATTGACCAGCAAGCACCTCATCAATCTGAAGAGGGAGATATTCCACAAAATAGGACCCTGGCTGGAAAAAGCAGAGAAAACGTATCCTACAAGTGGGTTGCAAGAGGGAGTACCTACCCGGTAAGAGAACTTCTCAAAAAGGCCAGGATGCGCTGGGACCCACAACATAGGGAGTGGTATAGCCATAAGGAGCCTGATATCGAAATAGAAGGCATCTATATGATGAAGAAAAAAGCATAATTTAGCCAATGGGAAAACTGTGAAAAAGTTAAAAGAACCCTATGAAGGAGTAATAAAACGAGCTAAAAAGCTGTGGGATGGCTGTGAAAAAAGATATAAAAGGAAAAGTGCTCCGATGGGGATTTGAACCCCAGTCGCAGGAGTGAGAGTCCTGAATGATTGGCCGAGCTACACTATCGGAGCACGCTGTTTATTAAACACTGCCACTGAGACAGCATACCTTCAACTGATTTATTTAATATAAAGCTTTCGTTTGAGGTTTAAAAAGAATATTGGAACTGCCGGAGAGCGGATTTCGCTCATGCCAGCAGTCGGCCGAAAATAGTTATTTTCGAATCGGAGATATCAGAGATATCGAAATTTTGTGCAGATTCAATCCACGAGAGCCACTTACACGAACATGGCCTGAGGGATTGAGGGCTCCTGAACATTTACGACCTTGTCGTAGGCTTTCATGAAGTCTGTCATTGTTATCTGTTTCCCGCGCCTGCGCAGCACGAAGATTCCAGCTTCCTTGGTAATTACACTGAGTTCTGCCCCGCTCATTCCGTTTGTGACTTTTGCAAGTTTCTCGAAGTCCACGTCATCAGCCAGCTTCATCTTACGGGTGTGGATCTTCAGGATCTCGACCCTGCCTTTTTCGTCCGGAATCGGGATTTCAATGGACCGGTCGAACCTGCCCGGACGAAGGAGAGCCGGGTCAAGCAGGTCGATCCTGTTGGTTGCGGCAACCACCTTTACATTGCCCTTGGGGTCAAAGCCGTCCATTTCCGCAAGGAGCTGAAGCATGGTCCTGTTTACCTCTGCCGAACCGCTGGTCCCGTCATAGGTCCTCATGCTGCCCACTGCATCGATTTCGTCTATGAAGAGGATGCTTGGGGACTTGTCCCGGGCAAGCTGGAAGATGTCCTTGACAAGCCGGGAACCTTCCCCTACGAACTTCTGGACAAGATCCGAACCGGACATCCGGATGAAGGTGGCCTTGGCCTGGGAAGCAATCGCCTTTGCAACAAGGGTCTTGCCCGTACCCGGGGCGCCATGGAGCAGGACGCCGGAAGGCGGCTCAATTCCCAGGTCCTCGAAGAGTTCGGGCTCCGTAAGCGGGAGTTCCACACTTTCCCGGACTTCCTGGAGCACTTCGTCAAGCCCTCCGATCATGCTGTAGTCCACACCCGGAGAGTTTATAAGCTCCATGACCTGAGCCCTTACATCGGCTGCCCTGCTGACTATGGAGATGATTGAGTAAGCCCCGTTTACCGCAACCCGCATTCCGGGATCGATCTTTCCGCGGTATTCCTCCGGGATCTGGGTCAGAACCTCCTGGTTGTTCCCATGCTGCCTGATAAGGACAATATCCCCGTTCACTTCCAAAATGGTAGCAATAAAGAGAGGAGGCTCGGTAAGCTGCTCAAGGTGAGCTTTTAACTTGTTTATTTCCTGAAGGTGCCGCCCCGTAGCCACGCTTGCCTCAAGGAGACGGGCTTTCATATTCTCGTTCTGAACCTTCAGAATTTCGATTTCGGTCAGGAGAGATTTAACATCATCAGCTTCAACCTCCCCACACTCAAGCTGGGTTTCGACCCTGGTTTTGACCTCTTCAAGAGAAGACTGCAAGTTACTGTTTTCTGACATTGAAAAACACCGGTTTTATCTGAAATATGATCTTAATTAGTTGTATGATCCTGATTCATCATGTGATCTTGATCTGGAGTATGGCTCTGATTCGTTTGTATAAGTCTGGTTCAAACGCATGGCCTTGATTTGTAGTATTATCCGGACCTGCGGAATAAAGGTATCGAATTTATTGTACTGCAGGAATGAAATGATTGCAGGTTAAAAGACACCGGATTAAACAACGTTCTTATCCTGACCCAGAATATATTAACATACCGACAATAAATATACCACAGTAATTATAAAAAGGATATATATAAGTTCCTGTGGCGACTGCCCCCTACTTATGCACGTTACTTAAATAATGGTCCGGTATCCAATTAATATATATCGATTTTTTGTATTCTCTTTGAGGTAAAATGTACCTGATTATACAACGTTTATCTCATATTTTGGAATCCATGGTTTCAGGGTTTCTGGAAAAGAATCTGACCGGAAAACCGGAAGGAATGAATTAACTGATCGAACCGCAAGATTTCCATACATAGTACAACAAACATAGTACAGTATAGTAGATACGGTATCGTAGAAACATTGCAGTGCAGGAGACATTATGCAGCATCTTTTTTATACCCTTAAATCCTGAAATACCCTCTATATATAACTTACCCTCGTGAAGTGCGCAAAACCTTTGTCGGAAAAAGTAAAAACTCCCACAGTAATAAAATAAAAAGATAGTTGTTTCGTTTTCTATTTAGTTTTAATATACTTAATTTATAACTTTATAACCAATATAAAAAAAAGAATAGTGTAGACAAAGGTACAAAAAATTGAATGGATACCTTTAATAATAAAAGCATAATATCTCATTTCACATGCGATCCTCAGAAGATTTTCTAAAAGTAGGCGCAACGGTTACCTTTGTTGGTTTTATTGTAGTGATGTTAGGTGTAATCCTGACAATGTTACAGCATCCTGGGAGCAGTCATATGGGAGGATTGATCATGCTTGGACCCATCCCGATCGCCTTTGGCTCGTCTCCTGAAATAACAACAAATATGTTAGGACTTGGTTTACTGATAACGATTATGTATCTCTTCTTGTGGAAAACTCAAAGATGATCGGAAATATGCTTGTTCTCTTCGGTATTCTGATCACATTCATCGGATTCCTGATTATTATAGCTGGCATGACATTTGGGGCAAGCCCGGGTTTAGAACAGGAAAGATATTATTCATATGGAAAAGAAAGTAATTCAGAAAAAGAAGATTATTTCAAAAACACAGCTGATTTTGAAAAAAGGACAGATTCCGGAAGAAACCCTTCGGGAAACAACTTCGAAAGAAAATCATCTTCAAAGATTAAGGGTGGAGGAGTTATAATGCTCGGCCCGATCCCCATCATATTCGGAAGTGACGGTGAAAGTGCAAAGACTGCAATGGTCCTCGCAATCCTCATGATGCTTCTTACATTGATTATGTTTAGAGATTCCCTTTTCTAAAAAAGATAATTCCCTTATAAGGTGCCCATTTCTAAAAAAGGATTAACATCTCAAAAATGCATCTTATTATAAAGAGAAATTTCCAGGAGCCCTTATAGATATAGTAATAGGATAGTAATAGTAATACTTTGACCAGAACATTCCCGATTGTTAAGAAAAATTATACCGTAATTATTGATGAAACATTTCACATTTAGGGCATTTCATATTCTGGATCATATTCTGGACATTTGGTATTCCGGATGAAGCGCCAGTATGATTTCCTCCGAATTTCCCGGAAGCTTCCGGCTTCTCCTGACCTCGATCAAAACCTTATTATTGATTAAGCCCGAATCAGGGCGTTATGTTTACGATTATCACGGGTGCACAGTTCGGTGACGAAGGAAAGGGAAAGATTGTAGACCTTCTCGCTAAAGATTATGATATTGTTGCCCGCTTTCAGGGCGGAAACAACGCAGGTCACACCGTCAAAGTGGGGGACGAAGTGTACAAGTTGCACCTGATTCCTTCCGGCATCCTGCTGGAAGCAAGGGTCCTGATAGGGCCAGGAGTTGTCCTGGACCCGGAGGTTCTTGCCGAAGAGATTGAAATGCTCGAAAAGCATGGGGTAAAAGTGGATGCCTCAAAGCTCGGAATCGATGCCAAGACAAGCATCATTATGCCCTACCACATAGAGATGGACGGGTTACGGGAAGCTGCAAGGACCGAAAAGATCGGAACCACACGGAGGGGAATCGGCTATGCCTACATTGACAAGGTTGCAAGGGACGAAGTCCGCCTTGCCGAGTTTGCAGACAGGGAACGTTTCCTGGCAAGGCTTGAAGAGCTTGCCTCCCAGAAAGAGAAGGAAATATCCGTACTTGGTGGAAATCCGGAAATTGTCAGGGATCAGTCTCTGATCAAAAAATACCTGGAACTTGGCAAGAAATTTGCACCGTTCATCACGGATGTTTCCCGGGAAATCAACGAAGCTCTCGATGCAGGGAAAAATGTCATGGCCGAAGCTGCCCAGGGCACTCACCTTGACGTCATCCACGGAACACAGAAATTCGTAACCTCATCTTCCACCATTTCAGGGTCCGCCTGCGCCAACCTCGGGGTAGGGCCTACAAGGGTGGACAACGTAACGGCAATCGTAAAAGCCTACATCACAAGGGTAGGAGAAGGGCCACTACCCACCGAACTCACAGACGAGACCGGGGAAAGGATCCAGAAAGCAGGAGGAGAGTTCGGGACCACAACCGGCAGGGGACGGAGATGCGGCTGGTTTGACCTGCCCCTCCTGAAAAAAGCCATAGCTCTCAACGGGTATACGGAAATCGCCCTCACAAAACTGGACGTGCTCACGGGACTGGACCCGGTCAGGATCTGCACAGGATACCGTTTTAAAGGTGAAACAGTGAGCTACCCCCCCGAACTTGCAGAAGATCTCCGGGACTGTGAACCGGTCCATGAGGATCTTCCGGGTTGGGATGCCGACCTGACAGGAGTGAAAGCTTTCGAGGACCTTCCGGAAAACGCCAGAAACTACGTTGACCGGCTGGAAGAACTTATGGGAGTGCCAATCCGCTATATCTCTGTAGGGCCGGGAAGGGCACAAACCTTTAAAAAACAGTAATGCCATGTAGTAAGCTTACCCTGGACACTTACCGAAAAGGGTATATATTAACCAATAAGTTTATAAATCTCGTCTCAGTTTAGACTAGAATTATATTAACCGGGGTTATAGGGCCAGCAGGCCCCCAACCTTTCAAGTTCATTGAGTCAATACGTATCGAGTCCTATACGTAAACCAGCTATCCAAACTCTCGGAAGGGACAGGAATATCGTAATTTCGAGAGAAAATGAGTTACACCTACCAGATTCAGGGAAGAAAATCGGCCAGAATCCCTGATACCTCAAAAAGCAAAGTAATTCGTAAAAGGAGTATAGTATGACAACTGTATACGATGTCCCTGTAGCAGAACTGATCGAAAAGGTTGCAGGAATACTTAAGGAAAATGAAAAGATTGTTCCCCCGGAATGGGCAGAAAACGTGAAAACAGGCGTTCACAAGGAAATGCCTCCAGCTAACGAAGACTGGTGGTATGTCAGGTGCGCCGCAATCCTGAGAAAGATTTACGCAGACGGGCCTATCGGGATCGAGAGGCTTCGCTCCGTATACGGTGGGAAGAAGGACAACGGTTCAAAGCCCTACCACAGAGCAAAGGGAAGCGGTTCAATTGCCAGGAAGACAGTCCAGCAGCTCGAAGCAGCAGGCTTCCTGCAGAAGGTAAGGGACGGGCGCGCAATATCCCCCCAGGGACGCTCAATGCTTGACAACGCCTCTCACGAACTCAAGCAGGAACTAATTGAAACGATTCCGGGACTCGCAAAGTACTGAATGAAGTACTAAAAAAGTAAAGTTCTTACGAAAGGGCCCAGTAAAAATTCCGGCAGCCCCTTCCCTGACCTTAACTTTATACAACAATCAGGATGTTGAAAAAAACCGGTTTTTTCGGTGATTGCCTTGTCAGCGATGGATAATGAACTAGAAGAAATCCGAAAGAGACGGCTTGCAGAAATTCAGAAGCAGCAGGCCCAGCAGCAACCGACGGACATGCAGGCAGCTTACCAGCAGGAACAGGCCAATGCCGAGATGGAAGCCCAGAAACAGGCTATCCTGAGGCAGATCCTGACCCCTGAAGCAAGGGAACGCCTGACAACCCTGAAGATGTCAAGGTCAGCCCTTGGGGAACAGCTCGAGATACAGCTGATCTCTCTTGCCCAGAGCGGGCGGCTCCAGTCCAAGATCGACGACGAGCAGCTGAAGACGCTCCTTATGAAGATGCAACCGAAAAAGCGCAAGACTTCCATAACCCGGGTTTAAGCAGAATGAAAGCCTCAGTTCTTTTTAGCGGAGGCAAGGACAGTTCACTTTCAGCCCTCCTGATGGAACCGTTTTTTGAGATCGAACTTGTAACCTGCAACTTCGGACTGCTACCTACAGGAGAGATTGCGGGAAAAACTGCCAAAGAGCTGCATTTCCCCCACAGGGTACTTCCCCTTGGAAGAGAGATTCTGGAAAAGGCATGCGGGATGATAATTCACGACGGTTTCCCGAAAAACGCAATTAATTATATCCATGAAAAAGCCGTCGAAACCCTTGCCTCGGACACGGAAGTGGAATTCATTGTGGACGGCATTAGGCGGGACGACAGGGTCCCTGTGCTTTCACCCCCCAGAATAAGGAGCATTGAAGACAGGTTCGGGGTCCAGTATATCTGCCCCCTTAAGGGGTACAGCAGAAAAGCCGTGGACATTCTTGTCGAGCGCCACCTGATAATTGAGGAAGGGCCAAGCGAAACCACCCAGAAAGCCGATTACGAAACCGAGCTTCGGGAACTGATCCGACAGCTTCAGGGAGGAGAGAAAATCCGCGAACTGTTTCCGGCCCACATCCAGTCCCATGTGCTCTCCCGAAAAGAGGGAAAAAAGCAGGCAGGGAGCGTTTAAATTCAGAAAGTTAGCTGGATGGAAGAAATCTGGATTAAAGATTTATACAATAATCAAGTATATTCAACCCCTGATACTGCAAGGGGAAACCAGAAACTCTTACCGGATTTGTTGCATATGACTCGAATCCGTTCAGACCAGGCAGGGGTACAATCCCAATAAAATTCAGGTTTATATCTCAACATATTATACCGGAAGCAATCATCAAATACCGGAAAATAATCATCAAATACCGGAAACAATCATCAAATACCAGAAACAATCATCAAATACCGGAAACAATCATCAAATTAACAAGATTATAGTTTACAGGTTAACAGGTGTGATTCATTTGAGTCATAATATGAAAGGACAGAAGAAGCGTCTGGCAAAGGCGCACAGGCAGAACACGCGAGTCCCAGTGTGGGTTATTGTGAAGACAAACAGGAAGGTAGTGACTCATCCCAAGCGCAGGCACTGGAGAAGAAGAAGCCTGGATGTAAAGTAAGCGACATAGGTGGGTAAAATGGCAGACGACGTGGTAAAAGAACAGATTTATACTATACCTCTCAGAGAAGTAAAGAAAGTCCCGTCCTGGAAAAGAGCAAACAGGGCAGTAAGCGAAGTTCGGGGCTTTCTTGTAAAACACCTGAAGGTGGAGCCGACCCAGGTCAAACTGGACAAATCAATTAACGAACGCCTCTGGGAGAGAGGCTGTAAAAAGCCCCCACTCTCCATCCGGATCCGTGCGGTTAAATTCGCGGATGGCGAAGTTCAAGCAGAACTTGCACAGTAAACATACAGAGGAACCTTTAAGCGTTAAAAGACATGATCCGAACAGTGGATATTTACGAAACCCCGTTAATCGGGGTCTTTGCAACCTGCACCGAAGACGTTGTTCTCGTCCCCCCCTGCACGAAGCCCGAAGCCTGCGCCCGGCTGGAAAAATCGCTGGGTGTAAGGGTCGTTGAGACTCTTGTTGGCGGAAGCGTTGTTGTGGGAGCCCTTTCCAGAGGGAACTCAAACGGCTTCCTATTTCCGAGAGGTTCGGGGACTGAGGAACTGCAGAAACTTACGGGGATTCCTGCGGAACCTATCCCGGACAAGCTGAATGCGGTGGGAAACATCGTGCTTGCAAATGACACTGCAGCCCTTGTACACCCTGAACTGTCCGATAATTCCCTGAAAGCCATTGGCAAGACTCTAAAAGTGGAAGTGTACAGAGGAACGATTGCAGGAATAAAAAATGTGGGAATGGCAGGAGTTGTAACCAACAAAGGGCTCCTGGTACATCCGAAAGTTACTCCTTCGGAAAGCGAATTTCTGGAAGAAATCTTCGGGCTCCCTGTTGAGATCGGGACAACGAACTTTGGTACCCAGATGCTGGGCTCAGGGCTACTTGCAAACTCGAAAGGGTATGTTGTAGGTTCCGAGACCACAGGACCCGAGATGGGAAGAATTGAAGATTCCCTCGGGTTCATTGAATAAGCATCATATCATCCATCTGTTCCGGAACAATGTTACAGTTAGAGCATGGTGATCTATGATGAAGAATTTTGTAGTCAAAGGCCAATTCAAAGCAGGACATTCCTGGGAAAAATTCACAAAGAAGATTGAAAGCCAGAACGAAAAAAATGCAGAGGATAAGGTTTATTCGATCTTCGGAAGCAAGCACGGAGTCAAAAGACGCCAAATCCAGATCGAAAGCGTTGCTGAGGAGTAAAAAGCATGCCAGAAGTCAGTGAAGAGATCAGGAATCTGGCAGCCAGGCACCAGGAATTCCAAAGGCAGGCCGAAGCCCTCCAGCAGGAAATGAATATGGTGCAGGCTTCCATTGCAAGCTGCGACCAGGCTATCGCGACCATCAACGAGCTGAAAAAAGCAGGAGAAGAAGGCAAGGGAGCCGAAACAATGGTTCCGGTAGGGTTTGGCTCATTCGTCCACGCCGAAATCAAAAACGTGGACAAGGTCGTTGTAAACCTGGGTGCCGGATTCAGCGCTGAAAAAAGTACAGATGGAGCTATCGAGACCCTCAACCGTCGCAAGGAGCAACTTAAAAAGATTCTCGAGCAGATGAACGCTTCACTGACTCAATTTGTGCAGGGCATGCAGGCTCTTGAAGCTGAAGCTGCAAAATTTAAACCTGAAGGAGCCTGAGACAGAGGCCCTTTAAGGGAAAGCAACAAGCTTAAAGCTTTAAAATCCGGATTCAAAAACTTTGAATCTTCACCTATTTTTTACTGATTTTTTTCGGGATTGATCCTGTGTTTAACAAACTTAAAGAGAAACTTGGCAGTTTTAAAAAATCACTCAGTAAAACGATTGATGAAAAAGCGGTAGCTTTCGAATCTGAAGAAGAAAACGCAGCTGAAGTAGAGGAAATTCCTGAAGCCCCTGAAACGGTAGTTGGAACTTCCGGCGAAGAAATTCCCGAATACGCTCCTGAAGAACAGCTTTGCGATGTCGAGACGGAAACTGCAACTGAAACTCCCTCAAGGCCCGCAGTGAAAGAAAAAGAAGAAAATAAATCTTTTTTCAAAAAAGCTTCGAAAGTAGGGTTCGCAAAGAGAGCAAAAGCCCTGGTCTTTAACAGGGAAGTCTACCTGAATTCCAAGGATCTTGAAGAGCCCCTCTGGGAACTTGAGATGGCACTTCTGGAAAGCGACCTTGCCCTTACCGTTTCCGAGGCCATTGTGGAATCCGTGAAAAACCAGCTCACAGGCACCACAAAACGCATAGGGAACAACACAGGGGGGATTGTGGAAGAAGCCCTGAAAAAAGCTATTCTTGAGGTGGTATCTGCGAATACCTTCGATTTCGATGAATTCGTGAAGGACCGGAAAAAGCCCGTCCACATCGTCTTCGTGGGTATAAACGGAACAGGAAAGACAACTTCCATTGCAAAACTCACAAGGTACCTCCAGAATTCGGACTACTCCGTGGTCCTTGCCGCAGGGGATACCTTCCGGGCAGGTGCAATCGATCAGCTCGGGATCCATGCAAACAGGCTCGGGGTAAAGATGATTAAGCACCAGGCCGGAGCTGACCCCGCTGCAGTCGTATACGATGCGGTTCAGTATGCAAAGTCCCATGGGATCGATTTCATACTTTCGGACACTGCAGGGCGCATGCACACAAACGTAAACCTCATGGTGCAGATGGAGAAAATCTGCCGGGTGAGTCCCCCTGACCTTGTGATCTTTGTAGACGAAGCCATTGCAGGAAACGACGCAGTCGAGAGGGCAGCCCAGTTTAACGAGACCGTGCCAATTGACGGGTCCATACTGACCAAAATCGATGCTGATTCCAAAGGAGGAGCAGCCATATCAATTGCCTATATCACGGGCAAGCCGATACTTTTCTTCGGGGTTGGACAGGGCTACGACGACCTGAAAAAGTTTGAGTCCGACTGGTTTGTGGACCAGCTATTCAACCAGGGCGCCGCTTGAATAAAAAAACACCCTAAATCCGGTATTTCCCGGAGCATCCGGGAATACCTCTCTGACACAACTTCTTAATTTGCATAACTGATTCTAAAGGAATGCATTTCAGGGTTCTTCAGGGATTATAATCCAGGCTATAAGATACGCCAATATTCCGGACCCCATGCTGAGAGCAAAAAGCAACCATAAAAGCCTTACAAGGGTCGGGTCGACATCAAAATACTCCGCAATGCCGCCGCAGACTCCGAAAATCATTCTGTTGTCTCTTGATCGGTACAGTTTTTTCATTGTTTCACCAATTTTTTTAAGTTATTGAGACCCGGCCCGAGAGTGCCGGGAGATTGATATCAGCTTGAAGTTTTTGAAGACTTCTTTTAAGTTTTTAGCCTCAGATTCGACTTAAAGATATTTTAATAGGTCAGGATTTTAAAGCTTCTCTTGAAGAGTAATAAGTTAAGGACTCATCATTTAACTTTTTTCCTTCCTTTAAAAAAGTTGGGCAATACCCGGGTTGTGTACACAGGAAGTCCTGATAAGACCCGGAATGTTCAAAGAGACACCCAATCACTCATGATTTCCTCAGAAAGCACATTCTCCCCGAAAGCCCTTACACATACCCTGAAGGTTGCCTTACCGGGAACATGAAGCCCCTTTGCTTTGTAGTAGAAGGTTTCTTCCGGTTCAACCCCGAGAGGAGTACTTTCTACCATGTCCCAGACCCCAGGTTCGTCCGGAGCCTGAAGAGCAACGTAGATTGTGGTGTTCTCAGCCCTTTCGGACCCCACATTCCTCATGGTGACATTGACATCCACAACCCCTTCCTCATCAGAGTATTCGCACTGTGCCCTGAAATCCAGAAGTATCAGGGGGTGTTTATACACCGGAATAACACGCACTGGATGATCCTGATACTCTTCGGGCATCTCCCCGATCCTCCAGTCACTGCCGGTGGTCTCGAGGTAATAGTATTGTTTCCCTCCATACTCAAAACTCCTGCCTTCAGTCCCGGAATCGCAGCGGATTCCCAGGGCCATATGCTCGGGAAGTTCCAGAAGCGCAACATCATAACCCATCTCCTGCAGGATTGCCACGGAAAGGATGGACGTGTCTTCACAGTCCCCCCCGCTGTCATAAAGGGTTTCGTAAGGGAAGCGAGGATACTGGTCATACCCCGCACTCAGCAGATCCGAACTGTAGTTAAGGGACTGGACAAAAGAGATGCAAAGTCCCGGGACCTTTGATTCTTCAAGCCCGTAATCCCCGGAAAGAGAAAGGAGGGTCTTTGCTATGCTTTTGACAAGGGGATCATCATAGGGGTCCGAGGCAAAAAGGTCATAATCCCTCTGCCTGGTTCTTGACTTGTATACACCATAGAGTTCGTCGTCAAGCAGAAGCGTAAGATGCCAGCGGTAGCCGTCATAGTTCCAGGAATAGGTCCTTGAAGATTTTCCGGATTCCATGGATTTTTCAGTTATCTTTACCCCTGAAGGATCAGAATGCACCCCACTTCCCCCGGAAAGTATCTCATTTCCATAACGGAGTTCCATATCAGGAACTTCAATATCAGAAAATCCCACATCAGGAAGGTCCGTATTATGAGAATAATCAGTAACTGGCCAGAGGAAGAAATATCCGGCTAAAAACATAAACAGGAGTAAAAAAAACCTGGATTCTACTCTCATAGAATGCCCCCTCCCCGGCCCGTCAGCATCTCAAACCCCCATTAGCTTCTCATATGCTTATTCCCGGAAAGCCATTCCAGTGCAGCTGGCAGATTCTCTTTTCCGGGACCATCTCAAATCAGATAATTCGTGCTTCTCAGTTCCAGAGGTCATATCTCAAATCAATATAATTTGCAGCTCTCACTTCCAGAGATCTTCCCTTACATGGGAATGCACAGGGTCCACTTCCATCAGACCTTCGGGATAAGGATTGAAAAAGGTCTGTCCCATCAGGTACTCATCCCCAAAGCGGATAATCCAGGACCTTATTGTGTTTATTGCAGGGCAAAGCGAGACTTTCCCTTCCCTGTATTTCTGGATCCATTCAAAAAAGAAGGCTTTTTCCTGGTCCGACAGGTCTTCCGAAAAATGCCCCATTGCATGCATGAGCACGTTGATGTTCGAAGTGTATCTGGGAGCCCTTGAAAAAGCCTTATAGAGATGTTCCTGGTACTCAGGAATCAGTTCCCCGAAGGACCTGTGATCTTTATTTGCAACAATCCTCCCCATTTTCCTGAGTTCTGTCTGGTTGTAAGCCATGAGAAGAAATTTGTTCTCCGTATGGAAGGTTACCAGATCTTTCATCCTGCCTTCGTTTCCAACTTTACGAAAACTGGCAAAAGCAAAAAGTTTCATCAAAAAATGGTCTTTAATCCGGTCATTTCGAAGCCTCCCTTCATCTTCAATCGGAAGAGAAGGATATAGTCCCATAAGTTCCCGGGCAAAAAACCCGGAAGTCTTCTCAACGGCCCCCGATTTTCCGGTGGAGGGATAGACTCTCACGTCCTTTGTCCCGCACGAAGGAGAGCGGCTTTTTAAAATAAAGCCGTCCACACCCTCCAGAGAATCCAGGAAAGATGCGACAAAGGCATTCATATCTTCCGTGAAATCCCTGCCAGTTGTAGGTTGCACCAGCCTCTGCTCACCCTCATCCAGAACAATCCTCACAGGGTTCCTGGGGACCCCAAGCCCAATTTCCACCTCTGCACATACAGGCAGGAAGTCAACGTAATCCTTGAGTTTTGCCACTATGTGACTGGTTATCATATCTCCGTTGTAGCGGCAGTGGTCAAACCCCAGACATTTGCTGACCACGACTTTCGGTCTAACAAACTCCCTTATAAAAAATCCCCCATAAAAGGATGGAATTGATCACATAAATTGCTTTCCAAAAAATAGGGGCAACTGCTACTGATTTTAGATAAGAATCGAAGATTCATTTGGGAAAACTTAAAAATCATTCACCCCGCAAGGAGAAAATTTTCAGGGGGTTTCGCAAGGTATATAATAATGAAAATAATTTATGAGGGGGGTGATCAGTGAAACGTCCGGAAACTGCCCACATATGTTTGCTGTATAGAAGTCTCGTTACTCCATCCCGAAAAACTGGAAAAATTTTCAAAAAATTCTGAAAAATTCAATAGCAACGTAGTGTCGCGTCAACAGCAAAATGTCGCATAAAATCGGTTACAAATATTCAGAGTTGGTCAATCCTTGATGATTGACGCGACAGTAGGTAAATTGTGGTTTTGGACCTATTTTTACCATGAGTGCCATATATATAATTACTGATATATAATATCAACCAAATATAAATTTGCCATCCATTTATTTGCCGGATTTATTTTGAGGTACTTTTTTGAGGAGTTATTTAATTTCGTTTTCAAAGGTTTGTTTATTTAAGTTTCTGAGTTTCTTCAGACCTCTTTTGCTTTTAACTCGGATTTAAACTTCTGGAATTGTAACTTAATAACGTATAGAATCCTCAGTTATACTGGTTTTATACAAGATCATATCCAAAATTAAAATGGATTTATGGTAAGATATAAACAAAATATTTTGAGGTTCAAAGCAAGAAAAAAGAAAACAAATAAAAGTAAGTAGGAAGGGATCTCTGACCCCCATAAGAGATCCCGAAAAGCGGATGACTGGAGAAGGTCCAAAACTCCAACCCCCGCCGGTTTATCACAATTATGCCTGAAATCCCGGAAAAGCCTAGCACGTAAGATATAGGATTGGACCCCCAAACCCCAGATAGTACATGCTCAGCTCGTTCTAATTTTTAGGTATAATTAATATTGGAATTACATGTATATAAAATATATAGTCAAATTCGATTAAAAATAATCAAGTATAGAAGATCAAAAAAGTAAACATCGTTAAAAAAGGATGAAAAAAATGAGCAGGAAAAAGAAAAATTACTTTTTCCCAAGTTCTTTGGAGCGTTCACTTGCCTTGATAACGGCATTCATGAAGGCAGCCCTTACCCCGGCTTCTTCGAGGGCATGGATACCCTGAATGGTGGTTCCTCCCGGAGATGTGACCATGTCCTTGAGTTCTCCGGGGTGAATGCCCGTTTCAAGAGCCATTTTTGCAGCCCCCAGCACAGTCTGGGCAGCGAGAGAGAGGGCGCTTTGCCGATCCAGCCCTTCAAAGACAGCTCCGTCAGCCATGGCCTCGATTACCGGGAAGATAAAGGCAGGTCCACTTCCGGAAAGCCCGGTTACCGCATCCATGAGGGATTCCGGAACCCGGACAGCAGTCCCCACTGCAGAGAAGATTTCAAGGGCTGTTTCAAGGTCTTCACTCGTAGCGTTTTTCCCGGGGGCGATCCCTGAAGCAGCCTCCGAAACGGTAGCCGCGATGTTTGGCATCACACGCACGACCCTCGTGCCTTCGGGCAGGGCACCCTCATAAGTGGAGAGGGGCACTCCTGCGGCAATCGAGATCACAAGCATTTCAGGAGTGAGAATCGCACTCAGCTTTGCAAGCACAGCGTCCAGGATCTGGGGCTTCACGGCAAGGATGAGAACATCCGAAGCCCCGACAATTACACTGTTATCAGTCGATACCCGGATTCCCAGTTGTTCTTCCAGGGCTTTCAGGCCAGGCTCGTACACGTCGCTTGCCCCTACACTTGCCGGATCCACGATCCCGGCTTTTATGATGCCCTGCATGAGGGCAGAACCCATCTTCCCTGCCCCGATAAATCCTATTTTTTTGTTCTTAACTGTCATACCTGATGTCTCCATGTTAAAATAAAATGGCTCTGATAACGATTCGGATAGTGATTAGGATAATAATTCTGATAGTGAGTTCGAAGTGAAAGTCCGATAGTGAAAGTCCGATAGTGAAAGTCCGATAGTGAATTCGATAGTGAGTCCGATAAAGATTCAGAATATTTGGATCAGAATTGTGAGTAAGAATGTTTGAATCAGAATCTTTAAAGGAGTGAGGGCATGAAAGATACCCCGGTTACTCCGGATGTTCCGACGAATCCATAAGCCCGATGTTTTCCTTCTTTATGACATTGTCATAGTTTTTATAACCAAGGATACTCTCGATCCGGTCGGTATGAGCTCCTTTTATTTCCATCAGTTCTTCGGAAGTATAGTCAGTGATCCCTTTTGCAAAAACCCTGTCTTCACATTCGAGTTTCACGACATCGCCCCTGCCAAAATCCCCCTCAACACCTACAACTCCCGCAGGAAGAAGACTATTTTTCCCGAGAATTGCAGCTTTTGCTCCGGCGTCCACACGGATAGTACCGGAAGCTTTCGAGAGGATGATCCAGCGAGAGCGGTTTTTCTGGATGTGCCTTTCTGCCAGGAAGAGGGTCCCCACATCTTCACCTGAAAGGATTTTGAGGACAACATCATCTATTTCGCTGTTTGCGATAACAACATAGCAGCCTGCCATGCTGCAGATCTTTGCAGCCTTGATTTTCGTCCGCATCCCCCCAACACCTTTAAAGCTGGTAGGGTCTCCCCCATAACTCTCGATTTCAGGGGTAATTTTTTCCACCAGGGAAAGGAGCCGGGCATCGCTGTTCATCTTCGGGTTCCTGTCAAAGAGCCCGTCAATGTCCGAGAGAATGACCAGAAGATCGGCGTCGATCTTGCTGGCAACCATTGCCGAGAGCTTGTCATTGTCCCCGAAAATAGCTTCAATCTCATTCGTGCAGGTACAGTCGTTTTCATTGATGATCGGAACGACTCCGTACTCGAGCAAAGTGGAGATACTGTTCCGAAGATTCAGGTAGGTCACCCGATCCGAGTAGAAGTCATAGGTAAGGAGGATCTGCGCAACCTTCATGCCGTACTTCGAAAATGCCCGGATCCAGTCCTGCATCAGGATACTCTGACCCACCGCCGCCGCAGCCTGCCGGACCGGGATTTCCCGGGGTTTGGGGGCAACACCCATTTCGTGGAGCCCCACACCTATGGCACCCGAGCTTACAAGGATCACTTCTATTCCGTGTTTTCGAAGTTCGGAAACCTGGGCTGCGACCCCTTCCATGAAAACAGGGTCTACACTGCAGTTTTCCTTCTTTTCATCACAGTTCCTTTTGGTTATAGAGGAAGTCCCGATCTTGATAACAATCTTGTTTACATCGTGGAAAAACTGTTTTCTATCTGTCAAGAGTAATGCCTCTTAAGGTAATTTTGGATTGCAGCGCTTACCCGGGATCTCATTACAACCGCACGGTTTCACGACGCAATCGGGGATTTACACCGCCTCTTCGCTTAGTCCGGCGCAAACTTAACATTTCAAATATATAAGTATTTCATAAATATTCTGTGAATTCAGCCCGATTTAGGGATTCAGGTTAACACTGGTTCAGTTCAAACCTGTTTAGTCCATACCAACTCCAGTTAACGCCTGCTTCTTTCAGAACTGTTTCAGGAAATATCTTCAAACTTAAGGTCAAGTTTCCTGTGGGTGAAAGGTTTTGCGTCATTTCCGGCATAATCCGCCACAATGTGCCCATTCCCCATAAGGACGTACTTATAAATCAGGAGCCCTTCCATGCCCGTCGGGCCCCGGGAATGAATTTTGTTCGTGCTAATCCCTACTTCAGCGCCTTTTCCATAGCGGTAGCCGTCTGCAAAGCGAGTAGAGGCATTGACCATGACGCTGGAAGAGTCTACAAGCCCGATGAACTTATTTCTCTTCTCATCGCTTGTGGTGATGATTCCGTCGCTGTGGTGAGAGCCATAGGTATTGATATGGTCTATGGCCTCCTTGATTGAGTCCACGATTTTGACGGAAAGAATAAGATCATTGTACTCAAGGCCCCAGTCCTCTTCCGTAGCCTTTGCAAGCGGAGAGAGACCTTTTCCTGCAAGCAGGGCATAGCTGTCCTCATCGCAACGCAGTTCAACTCCGGCTTCAAGATACATTTCCGCCATTTTCGGGAGGAAAGCTTCGACGAGTTTCCGGTTCATGAGCAGGGTTTCGATTGCATTGCAGACCGCAGGGTACTGCACCTTCGCATCGAAACAGACCTTCCAGGCCGTTTCCAGATCCGCAAACTCGTCCACGTAGTAGTGGCAAATGCCGCTTGTGTGTCCCAGAACCGGGATCTTTGTGTTGTCCTGGATGAACTTGACAAATTCGTTGGAACCCCTCGGGATCAGGAGGTCTATGTAAGCGTCCAGGCTCAGGATGTCCATGACCTCTTCCCGGGTCTCCATCAACAGGAACGCACCCTTCGGCACCCCTTCCGTGGATTCAATGGCTTTTACGAGAATATCGAAAATCGCGCGGTTCGACCCCCTCGCCTCGCTTCCACCCTTGAAAATTGTTGCGTTTCCGCTTTTCAGGCAAAGGGACATGACCTGGGGCACCACATCAGGTCGAGACTCGAAGATAACCCCGATCAGGCCGATAGGGCAGCTCACCTGATAGAGGTTCAGCCCCTTATCAAGTTCAAGGGTCGAAAGTGTTTCTCCCACAGGATCTTCCAGTTTTATTACGTCCCTGATTCCTGCAATCATCCCATCGATTTTCGAATCGTTGACCTTCAGCCGGTCTACAAGAGCCTGGGTAAGCTTCCCGGATTTTTCCAGCTCTTCGGCATATTCACGATCCTTTGAATTCGCTTCGATAATTGCTTTTCTTTCCCTGTCAAGAGCATCTGCCATGGCTTCAAGAGCCCTGTTTTTAATTTCCGTGCTCACGCTGGCAAGCTCGATTGACGCTTTCTTTGCCGTAATTACCTTCTTTTCAATATCCTCAGCCATATAATCACCGAATTATGAACTAAACTTTGATTTATGGAATGACCTTTAAACGTAACGAGTTCCATGCAATAACCATTCAGAATTATGACCCGGTAGATAAGCCGGAGAGGCAGGAAAAACAGCCTCTAAATTGATAGGGCAAATCACATCACACATATATCCATAAAGGTATTAAGCCTTCCATACTGCACCTTTTGCATAAGTATAGAAACAAATTATAATTGTGAAATGTATAACGCAAATAATACTTTATTGTACTAATTTGTGTACTATTCAGGTATATGATACAGACAGGACCTAAATAAAAGATACCATTCTTGAAGGTGGGTATTTAAAACTCGGGAAGAATAATTAGGCATTATAGCAAACTTTGGAATATTATTTGGTATTGAACCTCTTTATCGTGCCATAATTTGAAAGCAATAGATTGAAGGAACAGCCCCAATTTAACTCATATTTAAGAGCTGGATTAAAGCTTTTTATCAGATCAAAAACATTAATTAGAGGGAGCAGTCTATTAAGATCAAGAGAGTTAACAGGATTAATATAATATGCAATGTTAACCTTGTTAACAGGATTACTGCGCAGATCTTATGTGGTATATGAAAAGAAGTTCAACCATTCTTTAATTTCAGGAGAAAGCAGAAAAAATGAAGTGAATTTGCTTTTTCCAAAAATATTATTTCAAAACGAATATATAATCGGAGAATATAACTATAGAGTGCCACTCCAGTAAAACGGAGGGAATACGACATACTGGAAAATGATCTTACAGTGAGCCTGTGTAATTTTTGAACTTCATCGATATGAAGGTAAGAAGCGGATTTGACGTACTGTAGCAGTAATTGCAGACAGAGTAGAAAGGTGAAAAACGCTTCAGCGTGTCTTTTTCAAAAAAGGAAATGCCGGTTAACAACTTGCCCGCTCTCAGATACAAAGATTATTATAGGTGTAAGGTAATAAGGAAATGGGGAAAACTTCAGTATATTGGTGGTGTGTAAAAAATGAAATCTTTCGCGTTAGTCCGGGCAGACGACTCGGACAAAGTAAAAATAGCACTACATGATTTAGAGCGATACGGACACATTCAGTTTTCAGCTACTCCCAGATGCATCGAGCCAAACCTGGCCGACGAGCTTCTTGTCAACGTAATGGGAGTGCCTCTCAAGTCAGAATGCAACTCTGCAGCACTTGTAGAACTGAACAACCATGCTGGAGCAGCAATAAGCAGATTGAAGAAAATTCATCCTCCGGCTCACATAATAATCATCAGTCCAAGGCACAAAATGTTCGAGGAACTGGCTGGTCAGTTCCAGAAGTATCCGGAATTTGACAGAACATTTAACCAGCAAAAGCACCCTGATAACCTCTCTATGGTTCAGGAAGAAGGGGAAACTGACAAAGCAATACAAAATGAATAGAAATTGATAATTCCTCTTCCAAGATAAATTCACTTTTCATATATTTCTCATTAATTTTTTAGTAGGAGGGGAATTTTAACTACATTTTACTTTTCTTAGTTTACTTTTCTTAGCTTGCCTGTTCCAGTTTATTGATATCCTCGTAAGTCTGCCTCGGATCTCCAGGGAGTTACAAGGTTCCACAAAGACTTTTCAAGGGGAATTCATCTAAAAAAATCAAATTCAGGATTTAGATCGGAGTCCGGGTATGAGCCTGTTAAAGCCCTGAGCTTGGAGATATATGTGTGAAGGCTTTCCACATCCTTTATTTCTTTCTGAGTAATGAGCTTCAGCTTATGCCGGATCTGAAGTTCGGGATTTATGCAGAGATTTCCGAAATATTCAGTTAGTTTTGAGGCCAGCAGGTCTCCTCTGCGGTCCCAGTCAGTTAGCACGACAATATCCCTGTTCTGGCTTGCGATTTTCTCGGAGAAATTGAGAAGAGGGTGCTGGGTGGCAAGCTCAAAATGACCTTCTATCCCGAGCCTCTTTAGCGAAAGAACATCTTTTTTGCCTTCCACTATTATTACAGCACCTTTTTCAGCGTACTCGGAAAGCTCGGAAAGCAGCTCTTCAAGCCTCTCAAGCCTTTTTCTGTATACTTCGACATCAACCACGTTTACCCCAACCATTTCCTATGAGATAGCCCCGACAGAGTAGGCAATCCACCTCAACCCAATAAAGCTCTTTTGTGGTTCAGCATGTTATTTCAAACGGACCCCAAAAACAGAGACAGCCTGCTCGTAAGAAACACCTTTTATCAAAACGGATTTCTTGCTGCTTGTAGCCCCACTTTTAATCATGATGCTGGAACTACTGATTCTAAAAAGTTCCGCAAGGCTTTCGATCAACTGCTCGTTTGCCTTTCCTTTCTGGGCATTTTTAGTAAGTTTGACTTCTATTCTCTTACGCCATTCATTATAACCACTTGGAACAGACACGGATTTTGACCCGGGTGTGACCTCTATATCCACACTTACTCCGGAATCCAGTGATTTTATTGCGTCTTCAAAAGACATGTTTGTTAGCTTTTTCCGGAGATCCTATAAATCAATAACGAATTGATCTGCAATTGATCAAGTACATGCAACCATTATCAGTGCAGGTAGTAAATAGCTGTTACAAGAGGGCTTACCAACGGCATCAGAGAACCTTAAATAGCTGTTACAAGAGGGCTTACCAACGGCATCAGAGAACCTTAAGATCGCAAACTGAAGAGCTGCAAAACTGAAAATGCAAATTATGAACAAACGAAGAAGGAGAAAATAGTGTTGTAGCCCGAGCGCACTAACTCCGAAAGTTCATCCTCTGGCAATCCGCAGTCACTTTCGGTTACCCTCGTGCCGGGCATTCTCACACTATAGGTGTATCGCATTGGGGTTGTCTGTACATTCACAGGCAGGAATTTCCATTTCCTCGTGCAAGGACCTATACAATGCGACTGAGGATCATAGATATGTATTTAGATATAAAGATAGCGCCCCCTACACGCATATACCATATACCATATTTAAGGAGAGGGCATGCCAGGAAGAATAGTTTGGATATACTCTAGCGTAAGAAGAGGATTTAATAGGATATACACGGAAAAATCAGGAAAATAAACCGTCCGGAACCAAACTGTAGAATCAATTTCACAAATGATATAAGATTCTTAAGGAAAAGTTATATAGAATGCCCATATCTGGACATCAATAATTGGACTCAGGCGTTGCATACCAAGAGGGTTGCTTTTCTATGTACGGCATTGAAAAGATCATCTCCGGAACTATAATTTCAGGTCCCGAACTTGAGCCTATCAGAGGCTACGTCTGCGTAAAAAACGGGATAATTACTGAAATCGGAGAAGAAAACACTAATTCTTCCAACATTATAGCACCCTGTTTCGTCAATGCCCACACCCACCTGGGGGATTCCGTGTTCAAAGATCCATCTCTCGGGAAAGTTTCCGGTTTCAGGGTTGAAAAAGAACTCGATTCACTTGTAAAGCCCCCTGAGGGGTTGAAACACCGGATACTCCGACAAACATCCTATCCGGCCCTCATAGAAAGCATCAGAAGGTCTCTGCTTGATATGATCGAAACGGGCACCTTTGCTTTTGCGGATTTCAGAGAAGGAGGATTTCTGGGGGTTGCCGCACTGAATAAAGCTCTTGAAGGCCTTGACCTCCAATCTCTTATTTTTGGAAGACCAAAAGAACCCGAATTAGCTATGGGAACCGTTATGAATGAGATTAGAAGGATCCTTTTGCACTCTGACGGGCTAGGGATGAGTGGAGCAAACGACCTGGACTTCAAACGCCTGGAAGAAATTGTCGCCTGCACCAGGGAAAGGAATAGACTCTTTGCCATCCATGCAGGAGAAAAAAAGAGAGACGACATTGAAAAAGCCCTTTCACTGAACCCCGATTTGCTCATTCACCTTACAAAAGCAGAAAAAAAGGACCTGGACCAGGTAGCAGACGCCGGAATTCCGGCAGTTGTCTGTCCAAGATCGAACTTTGTAACAGGAGTTGGGATGGCACCTATTGCCGAAATGCTCGAAGCGGGTATTCGGGTAGCTGCCGGCACTGATAATGTAATGTTAAATTCTGTAAATATGTTTGCCGAAATGGAATTTATGTCCAAAGTATTTTCGATTGATGACAGACAAGTATTTAAAATTTGTACACTTAATGGTTCTTTTGTAATGGGGCTTGATTCCACGGGTTCGATAGAAAAGGGGCATAAAGCTAACTTGATGATCCTTAACGGAAATTCAAATAATCTTACAGGGACAAAAGACCCGATAAACGGAATCGTCAGGAGGGCCAGACCCGACGATATACTATCCGTGCTTCATTCAAAGCAGATGGAGAACATAACATGACAAGCGAGTTTTACAGGAACATTGTGATTGCAACCGATGGATCTGAGAACAGTGACAGGGCGGTCTCTTATGGGATTGAGATTGCAAAAATGAGCGGGGCTACACTCCATGCACTCTACGTGGTGGACACATCTTCTTTTTCCTCAATACCCATGGATGCCGGGTGGGAAGCAATGTACGAAATCCTGAAGAAAGAAGGGAAAAAAGCGGTTTCCTACGTAAAGGAAGCCGGAGAAGCCGCGGGGGTTGAAGTCAAAGAAATTCTCGAAGAAGGACATCCAAGCAACGAGATAATCGATTTCGCAGAAAACAACAGCGTGGACCTTATAGTGATGGGAACACACGGAAAAAGCGGGATTGACAGGTTCCTCCTCGGCAGCGTTGCGGAGAAAGTTGTCCGGAACTCAAAGATCCCGGTAATGGTTGTCAGGAATTAAGTGGAAAACCTGAAGCCTGTGCTATCAGTAGAGAGTTACCTTTTAACAAAAAGTGGTTATCCAGGAAAATTCCAGGATCATACGACAACAAAGGTGTAGATGAAATGCCAAAAAACATTTTCATTGAAGATATAATGGTGAGGGACGTTGCAAGCGCAACTCTTCCCGGTTCCAGAGACGAGGTCCTTAAAATCCTGAAGAACAAGCAAATCTCAGGGGTCCCCGTGCTCAAGGACTCGAAGGTAGTCGGGCTCGTAACCAGGAGTAACATACTGCGCAATCCCGAAGAGGAGCAGCTGGCACTCCTCATGACAAGAGACCCTATCACCATCACCCCGGAGTCGGACCTGCAAACCGCTGCCCGTCTACTTCTGGAACACATGATCCGGAGGTTACCTGTGGTTGATAACGGGAAACTCGTCGGGCTTGTTACGGTGTCAGACGTGATTGGCACCATTGCCGACATGAACATCGAGGCCCCTATCAAAGACTATGTGGACAAGAAGGTAGTTGCAGCTTACAGCGAAACACCTTTACCTGTCATTGCCAGGATTATGGAGCTTGCCGGTGTCAAGGCAGTCCCGATGCTTGACGGGAACCTGGAACTCGTGGGAATTATCGCGGACAGGGACGTCGTGAGTGCCAGCGTGATCGAAGACAGTGTAGAGGTATCTGACATGTCCGCAGGTTCGGACGACGACGCCTGGACCTGGGAATCCATGCGCGACACCATGAGTATTTACTACAGCGTTTCCAGGATCAAAGTCCCGAACATCATTGCAAAAGACGTGATGATCCGGGAACCGATTACCGCCACATACATAACTTCGGTCAGCGACTGTGCCAGGAAGATGAAACGGAACAGGATCGACCAGATTCCCATCATCAACTCCAACAGGAAACTGCAGGGACTCCTGAGGGATCGCGACCTCCTGAAACCACTGATTGACGCCGAATAAAGCTCTTTCAAACGGAGGCAATTATTCAAAATGCCTCCGCCTAATTACTTTTTTAAGGAGCCCATAGCATGGATAAGCCTTTTGTTTTTATTAATTCCGCTATGTCCGCAGACGGCAAGCTCTCGACAAAAGAGCGCAAACAGGTCCGTATCTCAGGAAAAAAGGATTTTGAACGGGTTGATGAACTCCGGGCAGAGGCCGATGCCATCATGATCGGAATCGGGACCATGCTTGCAGACGACCCGAGTCTCACCGTAAAATCCCCGGAGAGAAGAGCCGCCAGGAAAGCTACGGGCAGGGACGAAAACCCTGTAAGGATCATCGTGGACAGTTCTGCCAGAACCCCTCTTGACGCGGATATTTTCAAAAAAGGAGAGGGGAAAAGGATCATTGCGGTTTCAAATGCAGCTCCTGCCAAAAAAATCAGGGCTCTCGAGGAAAAAGCACAGGTCATCAAAACCGGTGAAGAACAGGTAGACCTCCCCGAACTCGCAAGGGAATTGAAAAAAATGGGAATCTGCACCCTGATGGTAGAAGGCGGTGCCACCCTGAACTGGGGCATGCTTTCCGCAGGCCTCGTGGACGAGATATATACCTTTGCAGGAAACATAATCATCGGGGGGAAGACCGCTCCTACCTTTGCAGATGGAGAAGGTTTTACGGAAACCGAACTCCTGGAACTTGAACTGCTCTCGGCAGAGCCGATAGAAGAAGGCGTGCTCCTGAAGTGGAAGGTCAAAGGAAAAAGGAACTGAAGTTAAAGAAAGGAAGTTAAAAAAAGAAAGCTAAGAAAGAAAGCTAAGAAAGGAAGCTAAGAAAGGAAGCTAAGAAAGGAAGCTAAGAAAGGAAGCTAAAAAGAAAGTTAAAGAACTGAAGTTTTCCTGCGTCAATTCAACTTTTTTGTTTCGGATTCAGTCAAGCCTCTCCTGAGTGCAGCATGTGCTTTTCAAACCGTCCCTCGTAGTACACGAAAACCTCGATTTCTGTTCCACCTTTCAGGAATTCCCTAATCGTTTTATCGTAGGTCCTCTGGACATGCCTCATGCCGTTTTTCTCGAAGTGGGCCTGCACGGCTTTGAAGAAATCAATCAACTGCATGAGGTAGGCTTCTTCGTATGCTTTCGTTTCCCGGACGATTTCTTCACATTCGGAATCTTCAAGCTCCGAGTGGTAGCTCCCGTGCTCATTCAGGCCGCTAATCTGCCGCCAGTCAACTTTTCCTGATTCGTCAGCCTCCCTGTGGAGCATGTAGGGATAGACCCTGCAGATTGTGGGGCGCTTCTCATAGATCTTGCAGCGTTTGTTTTCGAGAAAGACGCATGACCCGTCAGGTTTTGTTTTAAGGGCATATCCAGATACGTAAAACCTACCTTTCTGGTCACAAAACTCATAGTAAGGAGCAGGTTCGAGAGCTTCAGGATCGATTTCTTTTATTACAGCTGCATCGGAATCGAGCAGGAAGATGTGGTCGTTGAACTCCTTCGTACAGCAGCGAGCGCAAAGTTCGCATTTAAAGCCCAATTCTTTGACGATGCAGGCAAAATCAGAATCAGGATAACTACTCACGCCCTCGAGTTCTTCATTAGCTTCGGCAAGCCCAGATTCAATGGATTTGTTTTTTACGCTGACCACCTTTTTCAAAAACTTTTCATAAGGAATATCTCATCAAAAACTTCTCATAAGGAGATACATGCCCTAATTTCCGACAAATCTCCGTAACATTTAATTACTAGCATTCCATTTTATGGTAAACTCAAGGCTTGATAACATTTATATTTTCGCAATTTCAGGCTTTCAACGGAGAATCAAAAATTCTCTTCAATATCATAAAAATCATCAAGATTAGTCGAACTAAGATACTTATATTGCTAGAGAAACGCTGATGAGGAAATAGAAATCCGCGGTACTCGGAAGCGGTGAGCAATAAAGTACAACAGGTTACAAAGAAACCATCATAGGATCCGAAAATCATAGGGTCCGGAACAAATCCAGATTAAAAATTACGAGGCATGATAATGGGCAAAACCGGCAGTATTGAATGGATAAAGGCTAAAGGCAGAAAAGGCAGAGTAATCAAGATCGAAAAGTCAAAGGCACATAAGGCACACCCAGGGCCTGCACAGCGCTTCACTTCCTCAGGGCACAAGAGGCGCTTCATGAGAAGGTCCCCGAAAGCCCTTGTCAAGTGATTTGAAGGGATTTACCCTTTCAAACTCTTTTTGACTTTTTACTATTTTACTTCACTTCATTTCGGGAATTGGATTTCAGTTACTTGATTTTGTTATTTTGATTTTTATTGATTTTGTTATTCATTTTGGCTCTTCGTCATATGATATGGGTAATTTTTTATAATAAAATGATAATATAAAT
>JAENYU010000004.1:99208-149791 GCA_016841625.1 Methanobacteriota archaeon | reverse complement strand
TTACCTTTTAATGCTAAATTACCTTTTAATGCTAAATTACCTTTTAATGCTAAATCAATCAGACTAAATTAATTCATAATTCTAAAATTCGGTATGCTAATTCAAATTAGGCATTTTTATGCTAAATATATACATTTTAGCATATAATCCATTCCTTGAAAGCGGCTTTTTCAGGCTTTATTTTGCTAAGGACAAGTGAATTGCAAAGGGGACATAAAAAACTTTGCAAGTTTGCACGGCCTGGTAGCCAGCTTGAAGCCGGATTATATCCGGTCAAAAACCGTTGAGACACGAAGCCTGATAGTTCAGGGTAAGGAGCCGGGAAGAGGGTGAAACCTTGATAGCTTCAGGTCATGTTTAATCTAAAATATTGAGGAACGAATTTTCCGGAGCTGCCGGAAGCCCGGGGATTATTGTAAAAGAGTTGAAGTCGAGGGACAGGCAGCAGGGTCAAAAATTGATCAGTAGCATCAGAAACTGATGATCAGCTGGTTCTCTTCCTGATACTGGAGAAACACTTCAGCAACGTCTCTGGAGCAGATAAACTCGATCCCGGGAATCAATTCCTCTTTTTTAAGCCCTATCATGTCTGATGCGAGCTGGCAGCAGCGGAACTCCACTCCCATCTCGATGCACTCCTGCATCGTGACGTCATATTTGGGCGACCCCCTGGTCTTGTCTTTCTTTCCAAGTAAAACTCCCATGGGCCCCCAGAGGATTACCAGTACATCAAGCTCCTTACTCCGATAGTACTTCGCAAATTTGAGGGTTTCCTGCGGGCTGGTGCTTTCGTACACCATGTTTTTGAGCAGCAGTAATACCTTTTTGACCTTTGTCATAAAAACCCCATGGTCTGAATAATACTTTTCTGAAACAGATTACTTTGATGTATATAAAGTTTCACATTGAAATTATAAAAATATAAATTTCGTTCTACTTTTATTAAATAATCTTACTTCATTGTTAATGGATAAGGATCTTTTACATGATCTGTAGCCCCAAATTCTTTCCAGATCCTCTAGATCCCTTTAGTTAAATTGAATCAACGTTGAAGGTTTCGGCTAATGAACTTCAAGAATGTCTCGGCTAATGAACTCCAAACCACTTCAAACCCTTAAGTAATGAATACCTTTTCTGCTTTAAACCTTTTGAACCGTTGGAAATCTAAATCCCCTATTAAACTCCGGCCGTTGCAAACCCTGATACAGGCTCCTTTATCGCTTGAAACTATCGGACACCCATACTTTCAATGAAATAAGGGGTATAATAAAAATTGAAATTAAAGAAAAGATATAATTGAAAAAACTAAACTTTATCAAAAAAACCTACCTGAAAACCAGCAAAGAAAAACAGGTAAACAGGGATGATTCCAGAAAGTTCCGGTAAATACTGCAAAATTATATCACAAAAAATTCATTTTTCAAAAATTAAAGGGAAGGTAAGCCGGAGCTTACCTGACGATTACAATGACAGCCCCGCTTACGTCAAGGACGTCGACTTCCCTGCCGCCAGAAATAACTTCTTTTCTGATCTCAACGGCTTTGGGCTCGAGTTCGATTGCCTCTCCGTTTACGTCCACAACGATTTTTCCGGAACTTGCCTGTTCCTCAATGGCTGCGGGGTCTGCTGCCTTGAGGGCTTTTACGATTGCTCCTGCTTCTTTCCTGAACCTGGGGCCCAGGATGCCCATGTCCGGTTTGACTTCAACGGGTACGTGTTCGAAGGAAGGAGCGCCTTCTATCAGTTCCACTTCCGTGTTCGTGGCACCTGTAATGTCCCCCGTGTCGATGTTTGCGTTGTAGATCTCGATCTTCTTCAGGGGGGCGTTCAGGGCAATTTTCCGGTCCGACTTGTACCTGCGGACTTCACTCGTGATGTCTTTGATAAGTTCTCCTGCAGCTTCGAGTTCCTCGCTGATCAGGCTTTCGTCCGCTTCGGGCCAGGGCTGCATGTGGACACTTTCCCTGCCGAGCCTGGAGTAAAGTTCTTCTGCAAAGAAGGGTGCAAAGGGTGCAAGCAGGCGGGAGAGGGTGTCCATTGTCCGGTAGAGCACGTACCGTGCGGCTTTTTTGCCTTCGGGCTCGTCCCCGTAGAGCCTGCCTTTCACGAGCTCCAGGTAGTTGTCAGCAAGGACTTCCCAGGCAAAGCCCCTGATAGCCTTGAAGGTGGAGTCAAACTGGTAGCCGTCCATTTCCCTGGTGGCGGTCTGTATGAGCCTGTTCAGCTTGCTGAGCAGCCACCTGTCGATTGCAAGCAGGTTTTCTGTCGGGAAGTTTTCGGCGTCTTCAGCTCCGAATTCTTTCAGGTGGGACATGGAGAAGCGGTAGATGCTCCACATCTTCTGGAGGAACCTGGACGCTGAGACCACGTCTTTCCACCTGAACATAACGTCCGAACCTGTGGAGCCCCCAACGGCACCCCACTGCCTGAAGGCATCCGCACTGTAGTCCTTGAGGACTTCTTCAGGAGAGATGACGTTTCCAAGCGACTTGCTCATCTTGTGCCCGTCAGGGCCGAGCACCATCCCGTTGACCATGATGGAGTCCCAGGGCCGCTTGCCTTCCAGGGCCTGGGTCCTGAGGATCGTGTAAAAAGCCCAGGTCCGGATGATGTCGTGTCCCTGGGGGCGGATCTGGGTCGGAAGCCTAAGTTCCCGGTCACTTTCCCAGCCCGCGACGTGCAGCGCGGTGATGGATGAGTCCATCCAGGTGTCCAGCACATCGGTTTCGGGTTCAAATTCGGTGGAGCCACAGGTACAGGTCCTCTTTGGTGCGTTCTCATTAGGGTCAATCGGGAGCCAGCTTTCCTCGGCTATCAGTACTTCTCCGCACTGTTTGCAGTACCAGATGGGAATCGGGGTTGCAAAGATCCTCTGCCTGGAAATGCACCAGTCCCATTCCATGGTCCCGGTCCAGTTCTCAAGCCGGACTTTCATGTACTCGGGGACCCACTCTATCTCGTCAGCTTTTTCCAGGATGCCTTCCTGGTTGATCTTGACGAACCACTGGGGTTCGGAAAGGATTTCGATGGGTGTGCTGCAGCGCCAGCAGAGTCCCACGTTCTGGTCCAGGGGTTTCTGGTCGCAGATGAAACCTCCTGCTTTCAGGTCCTCGATGACGACCTGCCTGCACTCTTTAATGCCCAGACCTTCGTATTTGCCTGCTGCCTTTGTCATCTTTCCTTCTTTGTCGATGGCTTTGATAAGGGGCAGGTGATGCTTGGTCCACCAGCGTACGTCCTGCTTGTCCCCGAAGGTACAGATCATAACTGCGCCTGTCCCGAACCCGGATTCGACTGCGTCGTCTGTGATTAAGGGGACTTCCTGTCCGAAGAGGGGGACTTTGGTCGTTTTTCCCACGAACTCCTTATAGCGTTCATCATCCGGGTGAACGGCCACAGCCACACAGGCAGCCATGAGTTCGGGCCTGGTAGTGGCGATGTCGACCTTATCGAAGTGTACGAAATTAAGTTTTGTCTGCCCTGCTTCGTACTCGACTTCCGCAAAAGCGATAGCTGTTTCACAGCGTGGGCACCAGTTGACCGGGTGTTCTTCGTGGTAGATATGCCCGTCGTTGTACATTTTGACAAAGGACTTCTGGGTCTTTACGAAGTACTCCGGTTCCATGGTGACGAATTCGTTGCTCCAGTCCACGGAAAAGCCCAGGCGCAGCATGGTCTGGCGCATCTTATCAATGTTTCCGGCAGTGAGTTCCCTGCACATCTTCCGGAACTCAGCTCTTGGGACCTGGTTTTTCGTAATTCCGTGGATTTCTTCAACCTTAACTTCGGTGGGCAGCCCGTGGCAGTCCCAGCCCTGGGGGAACATAACGTTGTACCCACGCATCCTTTTGTAACGGGCAACGAAGTCGATATAACACCAGTTAAGGGCGTTTCCGATGTGGAAGTTGCCCGTAGGATAAGGTGGGGGGGTATCAATTATATACTGGGGACGGGAGTCTCCTTCCCAGTTGAAGTGGTACATGGAGAGGTCCCACTGCTCCATCCATCTCGGTTCAACTTCATGAGGGTTATATTCTTTTGGAATTTCCGATTCCGTCATGTAAAAACACTCCGATGATTGGGAAATAGTGTATGAATTTCTTGGGTTTTAGAGTGCTTGCGATTATTTAAATATATCTGGTTTGGGACGGAAACGGGAGTTCCAGTCTAAAACACGGAATCACTGTAACCTTCCACTCTTAAAATAGAAAACGGGTCGAAGGTCTGGAACTTTAAAAAAGAGGAAGATTCCTAAATAACTTTTTACTGCCTTGCTTTTTCCCGTAGAGGGATGATTCAGGAATGATGGGAAAATATGAGAATCTGTTAGTTGAAATTTTTTCCGTGATTTTTTTCCGTGATTTTTTTCCGTGATTTTTTTCCGTGATTGTCCCTTGATTTTTTTCGTTATGCATAGCGCCAGGCATCATGGATGTGCATTGCATTCATGCCAAGGCTCTGGGGTGGATAGATATCGTTTTCGGGGGTGTCCCCGATGGAGAGTACTTCATGGGGTTCGAGGCCGAGGTGGTCGAGAGCCATTTGAAAAAGCCGGGTATCCGGTTTCTTTATTTTGTGATCTGAGGAGAGGATTACATGGTCAAAATAATCATATAAGCCTAAGAAACGTAATTCCTGTTCGGTAAAGACCCTCTGGGCATTGGAAACGATGCATTTGGGAACCTGCCTGTATTTTTCAAGGAGCGCCCGGCTCTGGGGATAAGCTTCCAGCTTTTTGATGGATGCTGTCCTGAATATTTTCGCAGTTTCGATACCCAGCCAGTAGGGATCTATTTCACGGTAAGCGTTTTCGGCACAGATCTCTCCAAATATCTCTTCGATACGGATATCGGGATGCTGCTGTCCAGAGTTACCCAGCCTGTCGACGACCTTCCACTTATATACTTCTCTGAGCCGTTCGGATTCTATCCTCACACCCTGGTAGAGCAGCCAGTGGCTGACACGCTGATTTGTTTCCCTGCTTCTCTCATCGGTTTTAATATCGACGAGGGTTTTATAACAGTCAAAAATCAAGCCTTTTATCTTTCCGTTTTGTAGCATTGAGGCCCTCCCATTTAATTTTTTTCAATTTTTTTCTTTTTTCGTTTTGTCTATTATTTTTTCTCTCAATATCTAAAATAATACGATTGAATATATCCCTTATGCAAGTATCTATATACTTCTTATATATCTATATATATGATGATTCATTCAAATAGAAGGTTGATAAGATTCGGTCATAAAACCTCAATGTTAAATCTCCGAATCTTCAGTTCAGGATCTTCAGTTCAGGGGTAGTTGATCCTGAGAAGCAGATCAAAAGCCAAATACAGGAACCAAAATACCAAATATATTAAAAAAGATTTCGGAATTTTTCCGGAAATTGGAAGAGTGGAGAGAAATGTGGCGGAGAGGTATGGGTATTGAAAGAATGGTTATGGGAATCAGATAATAAATTGAGGTAGGCAAAAAAGGAGATGGCAGCAATACAGGAGAAGTCGGGCTATCCGGGCCGTTCAACAGGCTTGAATTGTGAGAAAACTTCTTACTTTTCCAAAGTTAATCTTTTACCCCGTAAAACTCCCAGGCATCCTCGATATGCATGGCGCACATCCCGAGTTTGTGGGCAGGCAGGATCTCATTTTCATAAGAGTCTCCGATGGACAGCACACACTTTGGTTCGAGTTCCATTCCCAGCTTCTTGAGAGCTTCCATGAAGAGCCTGAGGTCCGGTTTCTTATACCCTACGTCCGAGGAAAAGATTACGAAATCAAAGTAGTCGTAAAGCCCCAGGTACCTCAGTTCCATTTCGGAAAAGACCCGTTGTCCGTTGGAGATGATGCATTTGGGGATGTTTATGCAGTGCTCGATCAGCTTTATGCTCTGGGGAAAGGGCTGGAGTTTTCGAATAGACGCAGCTCTGAATACCTTTGCAGTTTCGGTTCCCAATTTTTTTTCATCAATTCTCCAGACCGCGTGATCTTTGCAGATCTCACTGAAAACCTCTTCTACCTTTACTTCCGGGTATTCTTCTTCGGACCTGTCCATCCTTTCCTTGACTTTCAATTCATAAATATGCCGCAGTTTTTCAGGGCTGATCTTTACGCCCTGGTAAGCGAGCCACATACTCACCCTTTTATAGGTTTCCGGGTCATCTTCGTCGGTGTGGATGTCGATAAGAGTCTGGTAGCAGTCAAAGATGATTCCTTTAATAGGGCTGCCCTCACATACGGTTCTGGTTACCGAAACCCTTTCTATCACAGGTGGGGCACTGAGTTCCCGGGTCTTTTCCATCTGGTAGCTTTTAAGCACGCTTTCAATTCCTTCCCCCTGTATCTTATAGCTTTCCAACATATTTCCTCTCCCTGAAGTGCCCACTCACAGAATCTCTTTCCTTAAAATGTCTTCCCGTAAAATATCCTCTTCTCGAACTATATTATTCACGTTTCCTTATATGTTTATAGGTGAAGTTTCTTTTCCAATAAATCGGCAAATTTCTAAGAAGTCGAGAAGTAAATATCAATGTCAAAAATATAGTTTTACGTGCCTTTTCAAAAATTTCAAAATGTTCAAAGGTTTTTCAAAAAAGAATTTACGGGATCAACTCCCGTATTGCAAATTCACTCTTTCAGCCCTAACTTCTCCCAGGCTTCCTCAATGTTCATGGCGCGGATCCCCAGCTTTCTGGCGGGGAGTATCTCGTTTTCATAGGAATCACCTATGGACATCACGCATTTGGGCTGGAATTCCAGGCCCATCCTTTTTAGTGCGTCCATGAAAAGCCTCAGGTCCGGTTTTTTGTACCTGACGTCCGAGGAAAAGATCACGAAGTCGAAGTAGTCATAGAGCCCCAGGTACCTCAGTTCAAGTTCGGAAAAGACCCGCTGCCCGTTGGAGATGATGCATTTAGGGATGTTGATACAGTGCTCGATCAGCTTTATACTCTGGGGAAAGGGCTTGAGTTTTCGGATTGAAGCAGCCCTGAAAGTCCTTGAAGTGTCTATTCCCAGGCGTTTTTCATTTATTCTCCAGACTGCATTTTCCTTGCAGATCTCGGCAAAAATTTCCTCGACCCTGATCTCAGGGTATATTTCCAGAGACTCGTCCATCCTCTCCTTTACTTTCAGCATATAAGTATCCTTGAGTTTTCTGGGTTCGATTCCGACTCCCTGGTACGCAAGCCACCTACTCAGCGTCTCATAGGTTTCCAGACTGTGTTCATCGGTATCAATGTCGATAAGGGTCTGGTAGCAGTCAAAGATAACCCCTTTGATCCGGCAGCTTTCGAATATTTCTTCTTTTCCTTCTCCTTCTCCCGGTTCTTCGGAGGGATAGTTCAGGAATGCGCTCCCTCTTCCCGTTATTTCCGGTTCGTAGATCTCAGAAATGTTTTCGCCTCCCAATTTCCCCTTTCATCTGACAGCCTTCAAACGTGCCAGGGCTTCTTTGACAGGGTTATTTGATAAGATAATCTCGATATTGTGGGAGGTATGGGATGAAGGGATGTATTTGAAGAACCGAACAGAGAAGTGCTGTCGTGAATTATGTGCCCTGAAAAGGAAACTAACCAGTCCCTGAAAGGAACCCCCGGTTTTAATGTACTAACCTGTATTATGTCAAATCCAGTGGCCATCCTCAAGATTCCTCCCGCAAAATATCCTCCCCTTATTATATAGCACTGGCTTATATTTATAGCCTTACAGGCAATCATTTGCAGCCTTTCAGGTATCATCAGGCTAACTCCTGCAAGATGCATGTTTGTAAAAACAGATTCCATTATTTGCTAATTATTTGCGGATTATTGGGCTCTGGGACGCAATTTTACTGACCTTTTACCTGATAGCTTTCAGGCATGCCATTGCCTCTCTAACCAGATAACCCTGGTACACTTCATGGTGTAGCCTTGCGGAACGGAGCAGTCCCAGACTCATGTAAAAGGGGAGAACCTTCGTAATCTCCATAAAATTCTTCTCATCCCCTCCGCTGTATTCCCAGAGAAAATGGCCTATATAGGGTTCGGCCTTCCCCCCTCCTCCTTTGTTCTGCTCGAAATAGTTCTTAAGTTCTGCGGAGAGGATCCCGAGATCCCGGACAGGGTTTGCATGGAACCAGGAGCTTTCGAAATCCAGGGCATAGGGTTGGCCTTTGTAAAAGATGTAGTTTGAGGGGTGCACGTCCCTGTGAATCATGCAGCCGTGCTTTCGGTCAAGCAGGTCGCTGTACCAGCATTCCCCCAGAAGGCGGTTGAAAGTTTCCCGGGTGCTGTGGTCGAGCGTAAGGTGGTCCAGGACGCCGTGGTAGTTTTTGAACTCATTTTCTTTGTTGTAGGAGGAACGGGTGTTGTCGTGAAGTTTGCGGAGCATATGCGACATCCCGGTTAGCTTCTCGTAAAGATTTTTTTCGGATTTGAAATACCAGCTGAGAGGTTTGCCGGGTATATGTTCGGTTACAAGGGCACAGTTAAACTCTTTATTTATCGCAAGGGGCCTTGCAACATTTATCAGGGATGCAGCAAGTTCAAGCTTCTTGAATTCGTTCTTCATGGCTTTGCAGGCATTGTAATTCTTGAGTCTTCCCGTGGGCTCGGCAAAAAATTTTGCCATTACACTGAAATTTTCTCCTTCAAAGTGATACCTGCAGACGGTATGGGATGAAGAGCCGTTCTTGAAGACCTTAACACAGCAGTTTTTGTCCCGGACCCTGTGCTCCATCACTTCTTCAACGAGCCAGTCCCTGAAAGGATCCCCTGGTTTCAGTGTATTTACATGGCACTCTGCCACTCAAATTACCCCCTTCTATTTTTTTAAATAGCGCTCTCTTTTTCATAGCGCTCCCCAGCGATATAGAATACCCGGTAGCAAATCTACCTTTATAGTAAATTTTCCTTTATGACGACTACGTATCTATAGTTCAGATTACTTATATACATTGTGAGTTTTTGGCTCTTAGAGGGGCATCTGGAGTCTGCTGTGGTAAAATCTATGAATTTAAAATTCTGGAAACAATGTTGGCCAACAATTAGGACGGTTCCGGATGAAGCCGATGTCCCGATTTATCAGGATGGCGGATTCATCAGGATGGCGGATTCATCAGGATGGCGGATTCATCAGGATGACTGATTTATCAGGATGACTGATTTATCAGGATGGCATCATTTTCTGATCCTAAGCTCATCTTTCAAACGCAGGTCCCCCGACATCTGCCCTATCGTTGTAACCCCGTTTTTCCCAGTATCCTCTGTATTCGGAATCACTGAGTTCAATTCTGACGATCCATTTTGCCCATTTGTACCCGTACTTGCTCTCGGCAACGAGCTGCAGAGGAAAGCCCCTGTCCGGGGGGAGGGCCACATCGTTTAGCTTGTAGGCAAGGATTATGTTGTTATCCAGAAGGTAGTCAAGTTCAAGGGCTGTGGAATACCCGTCAGCGCTGTAAAATATAACCGTGCTGGCACTTTCCATTACCCCCACTTCTTCAAAGAGGTCGGCTATTTTCACTCCTGTCCACTTTCCGGTAAAACCCCAGCCTTCCACGCAGTCCAGGTCCACGATCTTCGAAGTCCGGGGAAGTGCCGTAATCTCTTCATAGCTGAACTCCCGGGGGTTCTCCACAAGGCCGTCTACCTGCAGGCGGTAGCTCTCCCTTTCGATATACTGTGTTCCCTTTATGGCATTGTTGCGCTGTTCGGCTATGGGCGTTAATCCCTGTCCCTCGTAAAAAGTAGTCTCTGTTTCGTTATTGTAGACTCCGGGCTTTTGCTGATCTTCGGAAGCACAGCCTGAAAAAATGATGATTACGAGTACTAAGGTTGTAAGTAGCAGAATTCGTTTCATTATCTCCCTGCCTTCCCTCGCTTTTCTCTTGCTAAAAATATATCTTCCGGCTTGGATAAAGCCTTATTCAGGAAAGAAATTTTTCAGGGCTTCAACTCAAGGGGGAAAGGACATCCGAAACCAAGCTCTTAATTCAAGTGCTTAAATCAAGCCTTAATTCAAGCCTGATCAAGTGCTTATCAAGTGCTTATCAAGTACTTCAAAAGGATGTGAATCCTTTCTTAAGGACTGGAGGATAGGTAAGGCTAGGAAAGCCCAGGGATAAGAGGGGAAGAGTCCCTGAAAAGGAAAATAAATAAATAAATAAATAAATAAATAGACCGGAAAAAGCCTTTTCAGGCCTCGTCGTATCCGATCTCTTCTTTTGTTAAGTAGCAGGCAGGGTCATCCGCCCAGACGTTCCCGTATACGGCTTCGGCTCGCACCCGGAAGTTCCCGTTGCAGACATCGAACCATTTGCAGTGGGCACAGCGGTCCCCGTTCTCCTTGATATGGGGTTTTCGGTACTTAAGCCCGGCCATCAGTTCGTCGGAAAGGTCGGTCCAGATCTCGCTGAATGGCCGCTGCCTAACGTTTCCGAAGGAGTAATGCCTCCAGAACTGGTCGGCGTGCACTGAACCGTCCCAGGAGACGCAGCCAAAGCCTATCCCCGAGGAGTTGCCCTGGTTCATGGAAAGGAGCTCGAAGACTTCAGCTGCCCTTTCCGGGTTTTCCTTCAGGAGCTTCAGGTAGAGGTAGGGACCGTCGCAGTGGTTGTCCACGGTCAGGACTTCTGCGGGGAAGCCCTTTTCGTGCAGGGCTTTTGTCTTCTCCATGATCAGGTCCACGGCTTTCCGGGACTCTTCCAGGGAGAGGTCCTCATCCACCATCGTCGAACCCCGTCCGGCATAGACCAGGTGGTAGAAGCAGACCCTCGGGATATTTTCTTCCTCGAGCAGGTCAAAAATGGCGGGAATATCCAGGACGTTTTGTTTGTTGATGGTAAAGCGAAGCCCGACCTTTATGCCTTCTTCCTGGCAGTTGTGCAGGCCCTGAAGGGCGGCATCAAAAGCTCCTTTCATGCCCCTGAACCTGTCGTTTGTTTCCCTGACTCCGTCCAGGGAAACGCCCACGTAGGAAAGACCCACGTCCTTCAGCTTTTTTGCCAGGGCCTTGTCGATGAGGGTCCCATTTGTGGAAATTACTGCCCTCATTCCCTTTTCCCTTGCGTAGGCCGCAAGTTCGGGGAGGTCCTTTCGCATTGTCGGCTCCCCTCCTGAAAAGAGCATTACGGGAGAGCCAAAGGCTGCAAGGTCGTCGATCAGGGCTTTGCCTTCTTCTGTTGAGAGTTCGTCTTTGAATTCTACATCTTTTGCCTGGGCATAGCAGTGAACGCATTTCAGGTTGCAGCGGCGGGTCATGTTCCAGACCACGACCGGTTTCTTGTCCTTTGAAAACTGCAGTAGGTGGGAGGGTAGCCTCTTTGAGTCCCGGCCGTAGCGCAGGGCGTCGGAGGGTTCCACGGTTCCGCAGTAAAGTTTTGAAATGCCTATCATGTTAATCCTTCGGAATAAACATTATCTTTCAAAATTTTAAATGTTGTTTTTTGAAACCGGTTTTTATAATGTGTGTTTCCGGTTTCAACCGGCTTCTTAAAATGGGTAATGTTTCATATATTTTCCTGCCGGCTTTCGGGATTCAGAGCCGGTTTTTCAGGACTTCGAGCAGGGCTTCAAAGGTAAATTTTCCGGGAACCACATCCACGCTTACCCCGAGACTTTCCAGGGTGTTTGCAGTCGGGGTCCCGATAGCCCCTACAACTGCCCGGCTCAGGGCTTCTTTGACTTCTCTGCCTGCTCCTATCTTTTCCGCATGCTTCATGAAACCCCGGACCATCATGGAGCTTGTAAAGGCAAAGGCACTTACTTCCCCGTCAAGGGTGCGCTCGATGAGCTCTTTTTGGATGTCCCCCTCGGGTATGGTAAGGGTGTATACCTTTGTCTCAAATACCGTAGCTCCGCACTTTTCCAGACCCTCGATGAGCAGGCTTGAGCCATATGCGCTCCTTGCGGTGTCCACGGTTTTTCCCTTAACTTCGGGACAGAGGGCTTCTACAATTCCTTCCGAACTGTAGTCCCCGGGCAGGAAGGGGTTTTCAACTCCTATTTTCACGAGCTCTTTTTCCGTGTTAGGGCCGATTGCAATTACCCTGCTCTTTTTCAGGGCTTCGATAAAGCTCTCCCTTTTGCCTTCCGGGAGCTTTTCCAGGGTGAAGGTGATACCGTTTGCGCTGGTGAAGATCACATAATCCGAGACTCCTTCCAGGACTCTCCGCACGAAGGGGTCAAAGCCTTCGTCCTTCATGCCTTCAAGCCGGATCATGGGGGCGCAAAAGGGTTCAAAGCCGTAAGTCCGGGCAAGGGCTTCGGACTTTTCCCGGTAACTCTCGGGCCTCATGATCGCAAGTACGGGGACCTTTGCTTCGTTTGTTTTTTCTGTCGCTTTTCCTGTCATATACCTGATCTCCTCCGGAGTCCCGGTTTAAAAATCCGTTTCAACAAGTTGTTCCCCGAGGATGTCGTGGAGGCGGACAACGTCTCCTACCACTGTGATAGCAGGCGCTTTTACCCCTCTTTCTTCTGCCAGGTCTGCGATGCTTGCGAGAGTGCCCACGGTAACCCGCTGGTCGGGCCGGGTCCCCCTCTCGATAAGTGCGACAGGGGTTTTGGGGTCTTTCCCGTTTTTCATGAGCTCTTCGGCATTCCGCCTGAGCATCTTTACCCCCATCAGGATCACGATGGTCCCCCCGAACTTTGCCAGGGCGTCCCAGTCGAGCCCACTTTCTTCCTTTGTGGGGTCTTCATGGCCTGTTATGAAGGTGACCATGGAAGTGCTTTCCCTGTGAGTCACAGGAATTCCAGCATATGCAGGTACTGCGATTGCGGAGGTGATCCCGGGCACTATTTCGAATTCGATTCCTTCCTGCAAGAGGGCCTCGGCTTCCTCTCCGCCTCTCCCGAACACGTAAGGGTCTCCACCTTTCAGTCGGACAACCATCTTACCTTCCTTTGCCTTTTGCACAATCGCTTCATTGATTTTGTTCTGGGTGAGGATGTGCTTCCCTGCAAATTTTCCGGCATCGATCTTTTCCGCATTATCCGGCATTGAACTCAGGATCGCTTTTCCCGGGAGCTGGTCATAGATGATGACGTCAGCCGTGTCGATTAACCGGCGGGCTTTCAGGGTGAGGAGTTCAGGGTCCCCCGGACCCGAACCCACTAGATAAATTTTTCCGTAATTTCCTGACATATGATAATGATTCCTTTATGTTTCTTTGTTGCTTTGAAGAAAATCCGTTGAATCTGCAGCCTCTTTCGCAGAAACAAGGTTTTGATAGAAGCGTATATTTTACAGGTTGTATAGTTTCTAGGATTTAAAGAGCTTTTATAATAAATAGTATACCGTCTTCACAGTTTTTATATCATATACTTTATATATTACTGAACTAATCCCGCTTTGCAGGCATTGGCAGTTCCGTGCCCGGGCATACTGCTGCCGGGATAGATGCTCCTGGAATGTTTCAGGAATCGCCTCGAAAAGAATACAGGAATAGCCCTGGAATGGTCAGTTAATGGTTCGGGAATGGTTGAGTAACAGTCACGGTACAGAGGCAATCCATAAATACTCCTGACAATATTAAGTGAATCAATCATGCTTCGCGTAACATTTCTCGGTACAGGAGGGTCCCTCCCGACCCGCAACAGGAACCCATCCGCGGTGATGGTCAACCGGGAAGGGGAGCTCATCCTTTTTGACTGCGGGGAAGGTACCCAGCAGCAGATGATGCGGGCAAAGACAGGAATGATGAGCCTGTCCTCTATTTTTATCAGCCATTTCCACGCGGACCACTTCCTGGGGATTCCGGGCCTCATCCAGACCATGTCCTTCATGGGTAGAAGGGAGCCCCTCATCATCTATGGTCCTACACATACGCGGGAATTCACGGAACTTTTCCAGGCTCTTGGTTACTTCAACCTGAAGTATGAAATCAGGGGCGTGGAACTGAAGCCCGGGGATGTCGTTGAGGGAGACGGGTTTGTAATCCGCGCCCTAAAAACCGAACACAGTGTCCCGAGCCTTGGATACGCCCTTGTCGAAGACATGCGCCCCGGTCGTTTCAACCGGGAGAGGGCTACCGAACTGGGAGTGCCCACTGGCCCCCTTTTTTCAAAGCTTCACAGGGGAGAACCCGTTGAAGTGGAGGGAAAAATCGTAAAGCCCGAGGAAGTCGTGGGCGAACCCCGGCCAGGCAGGACTATCGTTTATACCGGGGACACCAGGCCCTGTGAAGCTGTGCTTGAAGCCAGCAGGGATGCCGATCTCCTGATTCACGACGGGAGCTTTGCCGACGAGATGGCCGACTGGGCTGAAGAGTCCATGCACTCCACGGCAGGGGAAGTTGCAGCCCTGGCAAAAGAAGCCGGAGTCATGCAGCTCGTTCTGACCCATATCAGTTCCCGTTACTCCGATGATGTGGAGCCCATAGTTACAGATTCTGAGAAGATTTTCGAAAATGTCATAGTAGCAGAAGACCTGATGGAAATCGAAATCCCTTTCAGGCAGGAATAAACATTCGGGACCGGGAACTTAAAAAAGTCCTGGACGTTCAAAGAATAGCCAATAACTGAAATAATCTATACACCTGAAATAATTCATGACACCTGAAATAATTCCTGACACCCGAAATAATTCCTGATGCCTGATAAATCGAGAACTCCATTTCCAGAGAAGTTTCTCTTTAAAGCCAAAAAAGGGGTTTTGAAAGTTTGAAAAAAAAGGCCTGAGAGAAAAACTCCCGGAAAAGAGATCCGGGAACTCAGACAAGGGTCCAGTCCAGTTTGTTGTCTTCTGCGTCGTAAAGGAAAACTTTCATGGTCTTGTCTTCGATATCGTAAGTCGGCCTGACTCCCAGGTAGAGGGTATCTCCTTGATTAATGTTGAGTTCCCCTTTTACCCTTCCGAAGTAAACCCTGCCTTTCGTGTCCTTTTCTTCGACTATTATGCCTTTCCATATCAAGTTTTCCATTACGCTTAAAACCATGCATTCAAATCGGTCGGTTTCTCGTATTTCATTCATGGGGATCCCTTCACACGCTTGTTTCAAGTCTCTTTTACGGACCTTTTTCAATCTCATTTCGGATCTGGTTCAGGTCTGGTTCAGACCTTTTACTTCAGATCTTTATTTAAATCTTTATTTCTGATCTCAATGCTGATAAGATGCCGATTTTTCTAAATAAAGCTATTCCCAGAGCGTAAAGGCTGATCTCTTAAAAAGCTGCTTGTTTAGTTTATAAAAAAAGGTTTTGGAAACAGAATTGGCGGTGAATCAAAAATAATCATCAAAGCACAGATTATTCATTAATGTGTGGGAAATTCATCCCCACACAAAAAACTCACTGCGCATGAGGAATTCAATACCGCACAGAAAATTCAGTCCTGTAAAGTTCATACATAGAGCCCGCTTGGGTCCTTCGTCGGTTCATTTTTACCGAGTTTCGAGAAGGCTTTTTCAAAGTCCTCTGCCCTGACTGTTTCCCTGTCCTCGATAATTACCTGGTGCAGGGCGGTTTTCATGACCTTTTCGACCAGGTCCCTGCCTGAAAGCCCTTTTGCTTTCTTTGCGAAAGCTTCGAAATCGCAGTCTTCCACGGGTAGCGGGAAGGTCTTTATGTTGGATTCGAAGATCTGCCTTATCTCATCTTCTTTGGGAAGCACGAACTCGATCTCTTCTTCAAACCTGCTCCTTACCGCAGCGTCCAGGGAGTGGACCCTGTTTGTGGAGCCTATGGTGCAGACCCCTTCGCGTTCTTCGATCCCGTCCATTTCGGTCAGGAGGGCGTTTACGATTTCACTTACGTCTCCCCTGAGTTCCTGGAAGCGCCTGTCAAGGGCTATGGCATCCAGTTCGTCGATGAAAATGATGCATGGCGCCATTTCTTCCGCCCGGTCGTATAGCTGGTGGATTTGCCTGGAACCGTCTCCTACGTATTCCCCGATCAGCTGGGTGGCTTTGACGGGGATAATGGGAACGTTGGTCTTATTTGCAAGGGCTTTTGCAAGCATGGTCTTCCCGGTTCCCGAGGGGCCGAAAAAGAGGACGTTCCTCGGAGCCCATTTCCCGAAACGTTCCGGCTCATCAAGGAAGCGTTCGATTAGTTTGCATTTTCTTTTTGCGTTTTCCTGCCCTATCACGTCATCGAAGACAACGTCGCTATTGATCTCAGTTGTGGGGAATAGGCTGCTTTCCTCCTCGGTTACGACGATGGACGTGGTAATCCCGATCACCGACTCGGCAGGTTCAACATCGATTATCCTGTACGCAAAGTCCGGAAACATCCTCCGGTCAAAGAGGTAATCTCCCTTGCGGGCAATGCAGCCGTTCCATTGTTCCCGGGCATAGAACTCAAAAACGTCTCTGTTTTCAACTACGGGATACTCTTCTATCATTCCGTTCAATGGGTACCCTTCAGGCTTCAGGATCAGCAGCTCTGAAGTAGATTTTCCGAGTTCCGTACTGCTTCCGTAACTCTTTTTCGTGTTTACTCGGTGGGAGACAGTTCTCACTTTGTTATCAACTCGAATGCTTCTCTTTAACTAATATGTAAATCAAGGGAGCTAATAAAATTAACCCTTTAAAGCAATTTACATTCCGGGTAAGGCTTCCCCTGCCACATTCAGAGATAGGATCTGCTTTTGAAGTTGTTTGCATCCCTGAATTTGTGTTTATGTTCCAGGAGTTGTGTTATTTTTCGAAATCCGGGTTTACCTTTCTGGAGTTATGATATTTTCCGGAAACCGGTTTTATGTTCCAGATGTTATGACATTTTCCGGAAACAGTTTTTGTGTTTGGGAGTTTTATTGATTTGCGGGGATGGGGGTTATATCTCTCGTCTCTATTTAAATTCTCTCCTGGCCGGATATGTGCTTTCTTCTCCCGGGAATTGCTTCTCATACTGTTTTTTTTGCTAATGATCCCCGCGTCTGAATTGAAAGAAGCCCTTGCAAGTAACAATTATATAGGCATATATTCAAATAATAGATGCTTATGTGTCGCAGGATAATAATACTAATGTAAAATATTATATATGAGTAAGAAATTATATGATATGGTACTTCAGGTACTTCTTCGTTTAACGTGCATTAATTTGAATCTCGTACAACTAATGCCGCACATAGCTAATATCGGAAGAAAGCAAAAAGTAATATATTAAAACTATATTATAAAATTATCGAATATTTAAGTCAGAGTATGATTTTTATGTTTACAATGCAGAACACGGAAGGTTTCGATCAGTTTACTCTTGATAGGATGAATTCAGAGGTTAAGAAACTCATGAGTAAACACGATCCGAAATCTATGAATTACAAGAAAACTTACGAAAAGATCGAAGATCAGGTCTTTGATCGGTACTGTACTGAAGTCTTCAGGCCTTCTCTTAAACTCTGAAACTCTCCCGTGAGGGAGACAGGATTGTTCTTACGAACATCCTATTTCTTTTTTCCATCATTTCTTCAATTTTTCATTTTACATCTTCTATTTTTTTGGCCGTTCTATTCAATACTTAAGATGTTTTTTTATAGTTTTATTTCTTATACATACTCATGGCTTCGAGAAATGGCTTTATGTTTTTAGTACTGGCTCTTGCTTTTTCACTGGTATTTTCGACCCTTGCGTTAGCTGAAAATTCAACGCTCGACGAGGGGGACCCTGATGACAACGCGAACCAGGAATCGGATCTTTTCGCCCAGATGAAAAGCAATATAGATGTCTATAATGGGAACATCAGCTCTGTCCCAGATTTTGTGAAGAATCGTATCAATGACAAGGAAATCCTTTTCATCATTGCTCTTGATGATGGCTCGGAGATGAATGTCCACGGTTCTACTGATGAAAATGGGGTGTTCGTGCTTTTTGAGGAGATAGACGATACTTCAGGCCTTGAAGATGCCCTTCGCGTCGAGAGCAATGAATCCACAGTCCGTGAAATTATGAACTCCAGTAATCCCTTTGACACCCTGAGACTGGCATTAAATGAGAAGACCGTGGTTGTTGAAAGCTCAGATCTCGATATTAACATCTTATTGCTTATCAACGACATTCTAAATTTTCTTGGGCTATAATCCCATGTAAGCTAATTTCTTTTTACGTTACTTAATATAAATTTTTACATTTAATTCTTTTCTTTTTTCCTTACTGTTTATCATGCTTTTATTTTGTTACTCCTGCATTAATTACTAAAATAATGCAGTCTGAGGCTTATGATCCCTCTTTACACGGAAGGAAATAGGTAATTCACGAACATTTTTATAACCCTACTTCTTTATTCTCAACATGCACTTTTCGGGCAAAAATAAGTTTCTGGCTGTCCTGCTTATGGCTCTTCTGCTCATGCAGGTGGCAGGTGCGGTATCGGATTCCGGGAACATCCGGGAAGCGGAACTCTTTAAAGCTCCTGAAGACGCTGCGAACGGAGACAATGACCTCTTCAGTGAACTGAGTGTGGATGCCGAACTTTACAATGAGCATTTTGATGAAGTCCCCATGCTTTTTAAAAGGCTGGTTGGAAGCCAGGAAATTGCTTTGCGGATTAAACAGGATGACGGCGATATGCTCTATACGACCGCGATTATGAGGGGTGGAATGGTGGGAGAGTTTTACAGTTACGAGACACCCAATGACCCTAACTCGAAATTCGGTCCCTCCATGACTGTGGAAACTGACGAACAGACGGTCCGTCAAATTCTTGACTCGGAAGACCCGTTTAAAAAAGCTGTCCAGAGTATGGATGAAGGGACGCTTGTAGTGGAAGTTGAGGGCTTTTTCAGAAAAACTGTCCTCTGGACAATAAAGCAGCTCTACTCCTGATGGAAATCAGGAATATCTCTTTTTTAGAACTGGAACTCCCTGTCAGGGCTGGAACCCAGGGCTTTCTTTTGAAGGCAGGATGTGCCCCGGCAGGCAGTTCAAACCGGCGGTACCCCGGATAATGCCCGGAATATTCCACTATACCACCGGGTTTCCTGTTCTTTTTTGAGCTTATTTTTTTCAGGTCAGTGTCTTATAAATTCCCCGGGGTAGGTGTAACTTCCTTTTTTCATCATCACGCCGGTATTTATGCTCGTATTGATTCCGGTGTGCACGTCATCGCCCATGATCACGCCAAGTTTCCGTCTCCCTGTGTCCACGACCCGCCCCCTTACCATCAATTTTATGTTTTTCCCGTCATGGCGGAGGTTTGCGACTTTTGTCCCGGCTCCGAGGTTGCACCTGCACCCGATTATACTGTCTCCCACATAGCTCAGGTGTCCTATATGAGTGTCTTCCATGACGATCGTGTTCTTGACTTCAACGGCGTTTCCTATCCTGATGTGGTTTCCGATTGCGGTGGATGGGCGGATAAAGCAGTTAGGGCCGATGTCGCAGTCTTTCCCGATTACCACGGGCCCTTCAATGTAGGACCCGCTCCGGATAAGGGTGCCTTTCTCGATTGCAACTTCCCCTTTCAAGGTGACATTTGGCTCCACGGTGCCTTCGCATTTTCCTTTAAGGTCTTTTAGCAGGTATTCGGTAGCTTTCAGGAGGTCCCAGGGGTATCCTATATCTATCCACTCGCTTGCAAGGGGCATGTAGCCCACGGGCGCTCCGCTGTCGATCAGCATCTGGATGGAGTCCGTGATTTCCAGTTCCCTCCTCTCAGAAAGCTGGGTCCTGTCAATATATTCGAATATGGATTCCCTGAAGAGGTAGATCCCTGCGTTTGCAAGGTTTGTGGGGGGATTTTTTGGCTTTTCCAGGACCCTTACGACTTTTTCGCCTTCGGTCTCAAGCACCCCGAAGTCTGAGGGGTTCTCGACCTCTTTTACGCAGATGACTGCTTCTTCTTTCCTTGCTGCCAGGGCTTTCAGGTCATCTGCCCCGACCAGCATGTCCCCATTGAGCACCAGGAATGTATCCCCGACGTGCCCGCGGGCACAGCCGATTGCGTCGGCAGTCCCAAGCTGTTCTTTCTGGTGAACATAGTCGATGGTGACATCCCGGGCTTTTCCGTCCCCGAAATATTCCCTGATCTGCTCTTCCATATAGCCGGTAATGAAAACAAATCCGTCTACACCTGCTTCCACGGCAGCGTCTACTATGTGCTCCAGGATGGGTTTGTTCGCAACCGGGAGCATGACTTTCGGGCAGTCGGAAGTCAGGGGCTCCATCCGGGTTCCTTTCCCTGCTGCAAGGACAACCGCTTTCATAAAAGTGCCTCTTTTACGATTTTTTCAGCCATTTCAAAGATCCCGTCCACGTTTTCCCTGGCTTCGGCCGTGATCCTTACCTTGGCTTCGGTCCCCGAGGGGCGGACAAGCACCCAGCCGTTTTCCAGTTCCACGCGGATGCCGTCGATATCCAGGACTTTTCCCAGGGGTTCGAGCTTTGCCTTCACTTTTTCCATGAGCTCGGCTTTCTTTTCGTTTGCACAGGGCAGGGCACTCCTCTTTGTCGCATAATGGGGAAGTTCTTCCCGGAGTTCGCTAAGAGGCTTTTCTTTCACGATTTCAACCAGCTTCGCAGCAGCATAAATCCCGTCCGGGCAGTAGGAGATGCGCGGGAAAATCCAGCTTCCCGATGGTTCTCCCCCGTATACGGCTCCATGCTGCTTGATGCCTTCCGCCACATAGACGTCCCCTACCCTTGTCCTCACCATTTCGGAAGCAGGCAGTGAGTCGTCAACCATCATGGAAGTGTCCACAGGCACCACAACAGTTCCCCCTTTCTCCCCGCATTCATAGCGCCCGAAGATTGCAAGCAGCTCGTCTCCGGAGACGAAATTTCCTTTCTCGTCCACAGCCATCATCCTGTCCGCATCCCCGTCGTGGGCGATCCCGAGGTCGGCTTCAAAGCTTACAACGGCTTTTTTGAGCAGGGAGAGGTTTTCGTCGGAAGGTTCCGGGTTCCGGGCAGGGAAATATCCGTCCGGCTGGGCATTGAGGGTTATGACCTCACAGCCTAGCTCCCGCAGGAGGTAGGGGGTAATGGTCCCTCCGGCCCCGCAGCCGCAGTCCAGCACCACGCGAAGGGGTGCGCCTTCCACAAGCTTTTCTATCATGTCCATATGGCTGCGGATAGCATCCCCGTTTTTCGTAATTTTCCCTATCCTGTCCCATGAAGCGGGGGAATAGTCGGAATTTTCAATTGCGGCTTCGATTTCCTCCTGCTGGGCAGAGTCAAAAGCCATCCCGTCAGGGTTCCAGAGCTTGATTCCCACATACTCCGAAGGGTTATGGGAGGCAGTAACCATGACCCCGCAATCGTAGTCCCGGGCTGCGTAGGCGAGGGTGGGAGTGCTTACAAGCCCGACCCTTGTAACGGCACAGCCTGTCGAAGTTAGCCCTGCGATCAGGGCGTGCTCGATCATGGACGCAGCGGTCCTGGGGTCTTTCCCGATTACTGCTGTTTTTTTCCGACTCCCCAGTACAAGCCCTACTTTCAGGGCAAGTTCGGGGCTGATATCTTTATTTGCAATTCCTCTGATTCCTGATGATCCGAAAAGTTTCATGTATTCCCCTCCGACATTCCCGAAAAAGCGATGGTTCTTCCTCCTATATGGATTTTCCTTCATTCAACGGTGACACTCTTTGCAAGGTTTCGCGGTTTGTCTATCGAGCATCCCCGGGCAAGGGCGGTATAGTATGCAAGGAGCTGCAGGACAACAGTGCTCAGAATCGGCGATAGGAGTTCGTCGGTGCTGGGAACCCTGAGGACCATATCCACATATTTTTCAATCTCGGTATCTTCCGCGTCCGCAACCGCAATAACTACGGCGTCCCTTGCCTTTACTTCCTTTATGTTGCTGAGCATCTTTTCGTAGGTATTCCCTTTGGTTGCAATGGCGACTACCGGTGTTTTCTCGTCCAGCAGGGCAATTGGCCCGTGTTTGAGTTCCCCTGCAGCAAAGCCCTCTGCGTGTATGTATGAAATTTCCTTGAGTTTGAGGGCTCCTTCAAGGGCTACGGGGTAGTTCAGGTTCCTGCCCAGGAAGAAGTAGCTCTTCGCATCGGCAAAGGTTTCGGCACATTCCTTTATGCTTTCTTTCTTGTTCAGGATCTGCTGGATCTGGCCGGGAATCTTTCTCATCTGGATTATAAAGTCCTTGACGTAGTCCGGGCTTATTTTGCCCCTCAACTGGGCAAATTTCATGGCAAGCAGGTAAAGTACGGTTAACTGGGCCGTAAAGGTCTTTGTGGCTGCAACCCCGATTTCAGGGCCTGCCCGGGTATAGATCACACTGTCCGTTTCCCTGGTGATGGTGCTTCCTACAACGTTCGTGACCGAGAGAGTGGGGCAATAGTATGATTTGATGCCCCTGACAGCTGCAAGGGTGTCAGCGGTTTCCCCTGACTGGGTAATTGCGACTGCAAGCGTCCTTTCGTCCATTACCGGGTTCCGGTACCTGTACTCGGAGCAGACATCAATATCGGAGTGTATGCCTGCCAGCTGTTCAAAGAGATACTTTCCGAGCAGGCCTGCGTTCCAGGAAGTCCCGCAGGCCAGGACCTGGACTCGAGACAGCCAGCGGATCTCTTTCTCGCTCATGTTCAGTTCTTCCAGGAATATATCTCCTTCGAGTTCCGAGATCTTGCCTGCCAGGGTATTGTGGATAGAGTTAACCTGTTCGTGGATCTCTTTTAGCATGAAATGCTCGTACCCGGCTTTTTCAGCAGCTTCGATATTCCATTCGATCTTTTCGACTCTTCTTTCCAGGGGATTTCCCTCATGGTCATATATTTCAACGGTTTTCGGAGTCAGTATCGCCATTTCAAAATCATTTACGTAAATAACATCCCTTGTATGGTTCAGGAAAGCCGTAACATCCGAGGCTGCAAAGTTTTCCCCGTTTCCGATCCCTATGACAAGAGGGCTGTCTTTCCTGGCAACGAAAAGTTTCCCGGACTCGTCAGAAGAAAGAGCTTCGATTGCATAAGACCCTTCAATCTCAGACAGGGCCTTGCGAAGCCCTGTTAACAGGTCACACTGTTTTTCGCTTGCTTCCGGACTTCCGTAGATATGCCTGTGCAGGAGGTGCGCTATTACCTCGGTATCGGTTTCGGACTTGAATTCGTACCCTTCCTCAATCAGCCTTTCCTTCAATTTCATGTAATTTTCGATAATCCCATTGTGCACTACCGAGATTTTCACCTCATTTCCCGAGGTATGGGGGTGAGAATTTATGGTGCTCGGACGGCCGTGGGTTGCCCAGCGGGTATGCCCGATCCCCACATTGCCTCCCAGGTTTTCCGGAAGTTCGGCTTCAAGGTTTACGATTTTTCCTACGGTTTTGTAAGTCTCAAGCTTTCCGTTCTGGACAGTGATTCCCGCAGAGTCGTATCCGCGGTATTCAAGTTTCTTGAGAGATTCTATGAGCATCGGTGTAGCAGGCTTTTCTCCCGCATATCCTACAATTCCGCACATTTTTTATCCTCCTTTTGACCTCACAGGACCACCGAACCACGGGGAAGGTGCCTGTATAAGGTCTTTCCCGCCTCGACCTGGCAGTCGACGGCAATCGTCACTCCGGCTTTTATGAGAACCCTGCATCCGATGTTGTTGTCGTCGCCCACAATCGTTCCGAGTTTCGGGGCATTGTGTATGACGCCGTTCATGTTGATCTCCAGGTTTTCCTTTTCTTCCGCAACGAAGTAAGAGCCCAGGGTGTTATTGCTGCCTATTATGGAATTCGAAACACAGCAGTGGGATGAAATCCTGCAGTCGTTCATTATAATGCTGTTCTGGATCTCTGTAAAAGGTCGGATTGAGACGTTGTCTCCTATGGTTGTCGAAGAAAGGATTACGACGTTTGGCCCGATGTCGCAGTTATCCCCTATCATAACAGGGCCCACTATGTAGGTGCCTGACCTTATCCTCGTGTTTTTCCCAACCGACACTTTCCCTTTTGTAACCACGCCTTCTTCCAGCTTTCCTTCCATCTCCACCTCTGTTGCAGCATTCAGTACGATGGAATTTGCTTTCAGGAGGTCCCAGGCGTGGACCGCATCCAGCCATTTGAAATCAGTGGGGACAGCGGTAACCGTTTTCCGCTCATCGATCATTAGCTGGAGGGTGTCTGTTATGGCATATTCCCCATATTCGGATATGGGAGTTTTTTCTATGGTCTCGAAAACCTGTGGAGTAAAGACGTAGATTCCGGTATTTACGATGCGGCTTACGTCTCCCGGTCTTTTTTCCAGGATTTGCGTAACCTTTTTCCCTTCGGTTAGCACGACCCCGTAGCCCGCGGTTTCCTCCATTTTTACGGTTAGGAGGCTTGCATCCCCTTCGCAGTTCGAAAGGAGGTTTGCGATAGTCCTGGCTTCTACCAGGTTGTCCCCGTTCAGGACAAGAAACTCGGTATCATCGGGACCGATTAAATTCTGTGCCTGTTTGATTGCATGGGCGGTCCCTAGCTGGGCTTTTTGTTCCACATATTTTATGTTAACCCCGAAATTCAACCCGTCTTCAAAATAGTCCATTATGCGTTCTTTTTCATATCCGATAACCAGTATGATATCTTTGACCCCGTTTTCTTCTAGTGAAGTTATGACATGTTCCAGGATAGGCTTGTTGGCTACCGGAAGCATCACTTTAGAACGAGTAAGGGTAAGAGGCCTGCAGCGCAGTCCCTCCCCGGCTGCAAGGATGATGGCTTTCATAATGTAAAGAATCTTTTTTAGAATTTATACATTGCCTTCAAAAGTCCCTGTTGCCTCCAGACCGGTACTTGCCGGTATATAGAGTATAGTTAAAATTTCTGGGGAAATATAGTTTCTATTTAATATTTTGAATCTGTTCTTTTATTTTGTAGGGGTTTTTTGTAGGGGTTTTTTGTAAGAGTTTCTGAAAAAGGGTTTATGAAAAAAAAGTAGCAGGAGATACATAAGGGTTGATGTCAGCCGTACCAGATAAAGAGCCCTGCCACATACACAAGATAAGCTCCCAGGATAAGGGCGCCCTCCCATCTTTCCAGCTTTTTGCCAGTTAACCCGAAGATGATAAGGGCGAGCATGATTACGAGCATGAAGGGAAAATCATACCCTGCTAACTGGTCAGAAACCGGAAGCATCCGGATCTGGGATGAGGCCCCGAGGATCATGGCGATATCCATGGTGTTTGCCCCCAGTATGTTTCCGATGGAGAGGTCCTGGTGGCCCTTCTTAAGGGACGCGATTGCCGTTGCAAGTTCGGGAAGGGAGGTTCCTACTGCAACCATTGTCAGGGCTATGATCACTTCCGGGACGCCCAGCCATTCCGCGATTTTTATTCCCGAATCGACCAGGATTCTGCTCCCTATAACAACCGAGAGAGCTCCTATAATGAAGAGGGCAATGTCCTTTTGCATTTCCTTGATTTTTACCTTTCCTGCCCCTGCTCTTTCCTTTCCGAAGATTTTGTACTGGGTCTTCGAGGCGTGATAGAGGAACGCGAAAAAGACCAGAAGGAGGATCAGCCCGTCAGGCCCGGAAATTTCCCCGTCAAGGCTCAAAAGGATCAGGACGATTCCTGAGAGGAGCATCAGGCCGCCTTTTATTGGAAATGTGTGGTCCCGGACCGGGATTGCCTTTACGACTATGATCGAGCCCAGAACAAGGCCCGTATTGCAGATTGCAGAACCTACTGCATTGCCTATCGTCATGTCGGTATGCCCGATATACGCTGCAGTTGCGGATACGGCAAATTCGGGGGCCGTGGTCGCAAAGCTTACGATGGTAGCCCCTATGATCATTTTTGGGATCCCGCTTTTATTTGAGATTGCAACGGCCGATTCTATGAACCAGTCCGAGCCCTTGCTGATCATCGCAAGGCTCAACAGGAAAAGAAAGATCGAAAGTAAATCCATGGCACCCCTTAACAGCGACAAGGAATATAACTCAAACGCCTTGAGTTTCCAGCTCGACCGGTTTGACTTGCCCCTTAATAATTATGTAGTGTTGGGGTTCTGTTTTTACGCATTTGAGTATCCCATACAAAGTTATAATTAGATAAAAAAGAATGTTTGTTAGAAGCCTGATTTCAATCAGTTCGGAGGTTGATTTTAATCGTTATGGGGGATTAATTTCAATCCTAAGGGATCGATTTTACTCGGTTAAGAGCTTGATCTTAATCATATTGTATGGGGGGATTTTTATAAAGATTCGGATGAAATTGAATATTCTGGTAGTTTTTATGCTCATTGCCTCTCTTCTGGCCAGTGGCTGTGCGGATAATAGTGCGGATGAGCAGGAAGGAGAAATTGAAGGCGAGGTTGAAGCTGGGCCTGGAGATGGGGTTGAAGGTGAAACTGATGACGAGCTTGCCCCGGTAACTTCCGAAACCATCGTAATCGGAACCAAACTGTTCCAGGAATCCTACATAACAGCGCACATGATTTCGCTTTTGCTCGAAGATCGCGGGTACAATACCGATGTGAAAGAGAACCTCGGGGGCACGCTTGTAAATTACGAAGCCCTGAAAAAAGGGGACATCCATTCTTACGTGGATTACACGGGGACAATCTACAGCCAGATCCTGAAAAAACCTCCCCTTGAGAAATGGGACCCTGAGGTCGTATACGAGGAATCCGAGCAGGGACTCCTTGAGATGGACGGAATTGTAATTGCTGCCAGCCTGGGCTTTGAGAACGCCTATGCCATTGCCGTGGATGGAGGATGGGCGGAAAGCAACGAGGTTTCCACGATCAGTGACCTTGCATCCTATGCCCCTGATATGGAAATTGGGACTGATCCCGAATTTGCCACGCGGGAAGACGGGCTACCCCAGATCGACCGGATATACGGGTTCACGTTCAAGAAATACAATCCCATGGTTCCGGGTATAATGTACGAAGCCATCAAGAATGAAGAAGTGGATGCCATAAGTGCCTACACCACGGACACCCGAAACGACCTTTACGAGCTGAAGGTGCTTGAGGACGATAAGAACGCCCTGCCTCCTTACGATGCGGTCGTGCTGGTTTCGGCCGAGTTTGAGGGGGAGAACCCCGAGGTCATGGCGATCCTTGCAGAACTCGATGGCAGGATAGATTCGGACACCATGCGGCAGCTTAACGGGGAGTACGACATCGAAAAACGGGAAGCCAGGGACATTGCCCGGGACTTCCTGGTGGAAGAAGGCCTGATATCGGGCTGATTCCGAATTTCTTGCCTATAAGGTAATATGGAGGATTTTCAGGACTCTTGATGATTCTGATACTCTGTTGGGGTTCTGGATGTCCGGGGATTTTTTTCATCCCGGATTGTTCCAAACTCCTGCTTGATTCTGGATTTCTTTAAGGTTATGCGTTCTAGCGGGTTACTCTCTATCAGGTAAACACTTTTTCAGGTAATCACTCTGTCAGGATAAGTGTTCTATCGGGTTAAACACTCTATCAGGTAAAACGCTCTCCTGGCTCCAGCATCGGGTTCAGGCATCGTTTTCAGAATCTCTGCAAAGTTTCATTGTAATTCATGAAGTTCAAAAAACTTTTTAACCGAATCGAGTCCATCAGGCTCGAAAAAGTAACGAAGAGGTACGGGGACCGTTTTGCCGTCAGGGACCTGGATCTTGAGGTGCGGGGGGGGGAACTCATGATCCTCATAGGGCGCAGCGGTTCCGGGAAAACCACTACTCTTCGGATGATCAACCGTCTGATAGACCCCGATTCCGGGAGGGTGTCCATAAACGGGGCGGATGTGGAGGACTTTGACCCGGTACGGCTCAGGCGGAGCATCGGGTATGTGATCCAGAACATCGGGCTACTCCCACACCTGAAAGTCTCGGAAAACATCGGGCTCATCCTGAAACTGGAAGGGTGGGATGAAGCCAAAATCCGGGAAAGGGTAACCGAACTTCTGAATTTCGTATCCCTGCCTCCTGAAAGTTTCATGGACCGCTATCCTCACCAGTTGAGCGGGGGGCAGCAGCAGAGGATCGGGCTTGCAAGGGCTCTTGCCATGGACCCTCCGTTGCTCCTTATGGACGAACCTTTCGGGGCGCTTGACCCCCTTCTCAGGACACAGCTCCAGGACGAGTTCTGCAAAATAAAAAAGGAACTCGGGAAGACTATCGTTTTCGTTACCCATGACGTCAATGAAGCTTTCAAACTGGGAGACCGGGTTGCCATAATGGATAATGCTTCTCTCGTCCAGCTGGGGACTCCCGAAGAACTGATCTTTGAGCCTTCAAGTGAGCTTGTCTCTGAAATTGTTGACTCGAAGCGCAAATACAGGCACATGGAAGTGTTGAAGGTAAGGGATATGATGCAGCCCCTTGATCCCGGATATTTCCTGGAAGGAAGTCTGCCTGCCGAAATTGCCCTTCAAAAAATGGTAGATGGCGGGCTTGAAGTCGCTCTAGTATTTAAGGAATCCGGGGCTGCGGGGAGAATTTCCCTAAATGAAGTCCTGAAGGCCGGAAAGACCGGGAAAAACCTGAACGAAATCTCAAAGCCCCTCCTTGTATTTCCGGCGGATGCTTCACTTTTCGAAGGTCTGACGCAGCTCAAAGAGGAAGGGGAGTCCATGGCGCTGGTCCTGGAGGAGGGAATGCCGGCAGGTCTTCTTTTTTCCGACAGGGTTCTACAGGGTCTGATCTAATAGTCCGATCTAATGGTCTGATCTAAGAGTCTGATCTAAGAGTCTGATCTAAGGGGTGATTTAAACTTGAGGCCGGCTATGGAATGGTGGTTACCTGAGTGAAATTCCGACTATAAATGAAGTTTTAATGGAAATCCAGAGGGTCTGGAATTCCCAGCTCCTCTCGCTCCGCACCCTTGAGCACCTATACATGTTCACAATTGCGCTTTCTGTCTCCATCCTGGTAGGTATAGCTGTAGGAGTTCTTATTTACCGAAACCCGAAACTTGCAGACCCGGTCCTGAACGGCCTGAACGTTGTGGAAACTATTCCCGATGTTGCGCTCCTGGTACTCCTGCTCCCTATTTTCGGGATCGGTACAGGACCCACGGTTGCTGCCTCAATCCTCTATTCCATCCTGCCCATAGCCAGAAATACGTATACGGGCCTGGCAAACGTGCCCAGGGAATACGTAGAGATCGGCGAAGCCCTGGGGCTTTCCCCCGGGGAAGTTCTCATGAGGGTGCGTTTTCCCCTGGCTCTCCCCCTGATTGCAGGGGGAATCCGGATCGCCGTTGTATTCACCATGGGAGTCGTGACCCTTGGGGGCCTGATCGCCGCAGGGGGCCTTGGGGCAGCTCTCCAGAACGGGATACAGCTCTATGACATGGGGACAATCCTGGTCACAGGAGCCTGGGTCGGGCTGCTGGCGGTAATCCTTGACGGAGGAGCCGGTGTTATTGAAAACAGGTTAAAGGTGAGGTACGGGACATGGTCATAAGCGCGGAAATCCTGGAAGCCACCCTTGAACATTTTTTCCTGGCTTATACGGCACTCCTTGCAGGAATTATTGTTGCTGTCCCTCTGGTCCTTCTCTCATTGTACAGTGAGAGGCTGGCATCAATGGTCATGAAGTTTTCAAACCTCGTTCAGGCAGTCCCGAGTTTTGCGGTGGTAGCAGTGGTAGTCCCTCTTATCGGGATCGGATTTACCCCGGCAGTCATTGCCATTATGCTGAGGGTCCTGCTCCCGATTGTTAAGAACACTTACATAGGACTTTTCAACGTGGACCCTGCTCTAATTGATTCTGCCAAAGGGATAGGACTGACGGAATTCCAGATCATCCGCAATGTTCGGCTGCCCAATGCCTATCCTGCCATATTTGCAGGGATCAAGTTTGCCGCCATCCTTGCAAACAGCATAGCCGTGCTTACAGCTCTTATAGGAGGTGGGGGGCTCGGGTCAATGATTTTCGAAGGGCTTACCAACTTCAATACCGCAAAAATCCTGGCAGGAACCCTTCCGGTCATAGGCATTGCCCTTTTCCTTGACTTCTCCTTCTCGGTGCTGGAACGCCGGTTAACCCCGGAATACCTTAAAAATGATATTTAAAAATGATATTCATTGGTCAATTAAGTAGCTTAAATTCCTTAACCTATGACCAATAGAATGATATTTACAAATGAGATTTCTTTTTTAAATTTGTTTTTCCGGTTTTCATATCTTTATATTGAATGGTCTTTTGATCGGGTAGTCTTTTCAGAATAATTTTTCGCCTATTCTTTTGTGTCTCAGCAGCTTATGCTTCTAGTTCCACACCCTTCCAGAAAGCCATGTGATTTTTAATTTCCTTTGCCGCAGGTTTTGGGTCCGGATAATCCCAGGCAGCGTCTTTGTTGACCTCTCCTTCCACAACCACGTCATAATAGTTTGCTTTCCCTTTCCAGGGGCAGGTAGTGTGGGTGTTGCTTTCCTTAAAATATTCCCTGTTTACGGATTCGGGTGGGAAATAGAGGTTTCCTTCGATGATTTTAGGTTCATCGCTCTCTGCGAGTACTTTTCCTTTCCATGTTGCTTTTGCCATTCCTTCCACTCCAAAGACAGGTTTTTGTAACCGGATTTCAAGTAACAAGCGTTCAAATTGGGAATTTCCGGGTAATACTTCCCTGAAAAGAGATTGGCAGGTATTGTAAAAAAACTATTCCTTTCCGGGGATTGTCTTTCTCATTTATATGTGATAGAAGTAATCGAGCAGCAGGTTCCCGGAGGGTTAACAATCATAGGTCCCATTTATATGCTGCAATTTATATATAATGCGAGTAATCGGACAGTAAGTCCTCAGGGGGTTAATAATCAGGAGTCAAATTTATATAAAAATTGTATGATTATGTATACATTACTAAGCATTTTTGTGCTTTTTTGGCAAAAACACCCCGGCATATCTTACCGTTCAATTTATCTTGGACATCTACTAGATATTTTTAATAAGAGAACGCATCATTGACAGGGAATCTCATGGTTGATCCGATACTTCTACTTGGGCTAGTGGTTGCAGTGCTTGTTATGTCCCTTGTAGCACAGGCTCTCAGCCGCTATTTCCGGATTCCTTTTATCATTTTCCTGTTGATCGAAGGAATCATCGTAGGGCCCGAAGTCCTGAACCTGCTGGATCCCGCCGTCTACATCGATGGACTCAGTGCTATCGTGGCAATCTCGGTAGCTGTGATTGTTTTTGACGGAGGGCTTCACATTGACCTGAAGCATATCAGGATGGTTCAGGAAAGCGTCCTGAAGCTGACAACAATCGGGGTCCTTGTGACCTTCCTGGGAACCACGGTTCTGACCAGTCTCCTGATAGGGATCCCTCTCGAACTCGCCGCCCTTTTCGGAGCCCTCGTCACGGCAACAGGGCCGACAGTTATCACTCCCATTGTAAGGAATATCCAGATCAGCCACAAGCTCGGCAAGATCCTGGAACTTGAGGGAGTCTTGAATGACGCTGCCAGTGTGATCCTTGCAGCCATGGTCTTCGAATGGGTCGCAGCAGAACTTTCCGGGACGGATGCGGTGGTCTTTATCCTTTACAGGCTGGGAATAGGAATTGCCCTTGGTTCTTTCAGCGGGTTTGCCCTCCGCTGGTTCTTTACCCGAGGGACGGTGATCAGCAAACAGACCGCAAGGCTGGTTTCCCTGACCGCAGTGTTTGCCTGCTTCGTCCTTTCCGAATACCTGGGCAACGAGTCAGGGATTCTGGCGGTAGCTGTCTTCGGGATCATCCTTGGGACTTCGGAGTTCCCTTACAAGGAGACTATCAAGGAATTCAAGAGCGACATTGTGATTGTGATGCTCTCCCTGCTCTTCATCCTGCTTGCGGCAATGCTTAAATTCGAGGATATCCAGAGGATAGGGGTAAACGGAATAGCCCTTGTACTGCTTCTTGTGTTTCTTATCCGCCCGGTGGCGGTCTTTGTTTCGATGTGGAACTCGCGGATCGCCACGAATGAGAAACTTTTCATTTCCTTCGTTGGGCCCAGGGGCGTTGTACCCACTTCGGTTGCAACTTATTTTGCAATCAAGCTTGATTCGATGGGCATTCCCGGAGGGCAGACCCTCGTGGGACTGGTCTTCCTCACGGTTATCATTACGGTCTTCATGAGTGGCAGCCTGTCAAAAAGAGTGGCAGAGATGCTGGAGGTAATCCCTATGGAAATCCTTATTATTGGTGGAGGAAAGGTAGGCAGGATTCTTGCCGAACGCTTTGACAGAAGAGGAGAAAATGTTGTTGTGGTAGATATTTCCGAGGATAACTGCAAGAAATGCATGGAACTCGGGATCCGGATCGTCCAGGGTGACGCCGGGGATGTAAATGTCCTGAAAAAGGCAGGAATAGAAAATGCCAAATATGTGGTTGCAACAACCAATAAGGACAACACGAACCTTCTCTTCTGCCAGATCGCAAAAGCTTCTTTCGGATTCGGGGGCGACCAGCTCGTAGCCAGGGTAAACGAGATCGAAAACCTGCAGGCTTTCTGGGATCTGGGCATCCGCGCCATGAGCCCGGCCACGACTACGGCAGTTGTGCTTGACAACATGATCGGAAGGCCTCACCTCTTCTCCATGTGCGAGGTAGGGGGCGAAGGGGACATGATGGAAGTCAAGGTCACAAACCCGAAAGTAGTCGGGAAAGCCATCAAGGATATCCATTTCCCTGAAAAGAGCCTTCTGGTTATGGTGCAGCGGGGCAGTGATTCCATCATCGCCCACGGGAGCCTTGTGCTTGAATATGAAGATATCGTAACCGTGATCGGAGAAGGAGATGCTGCCAAGATCACCGCGGACATACTTCACAAATAATTTTAAATATTTTGCAAGGTATAGTTCTTGATACCTATAGTTCCTGACAAAGTTCTTAATAGTTATAGTTCCTGACAGTATACTTCCTGAAAATAGAAAAACTGCGAAAATAATTTGGCATTATAGATTCAGGCTTAAAAAAGAAGAGTGATTTTTCTGGATGTGAAAAACATGCACGTAAGGGGATAGTCACTCTGATTTTCTTCTCCTGGATTTTTTCCTGTGGGGTTAGCAGACTGGTTAAATTCTGAATACTTTCACCCTGCTTTGTACAGCTTTAAATATTCCAAATGCATACCTTAAAGTGCCTCTCTATAAGATGACAACCAAGAGGCCTGAGGTAAAAATATGAGACAAATTGCAGAATCAATTAAGGACCGGTTTTTGAAACTTGGCGTCGATGTGCCCATGGAGGACATCGAAGAAAGACTAGACGAACTGATTACGAAATTCAAAGTCCCTGACAATGAAGCGCAGCGCAGCGTTGTCAATTATTTCCTGAAGAAATATTCCATTCCTAAAAATGAGTTTTATGTGAGACAGGCCGAGCCTCAACTTTCCAAAATTGCTGATATTTCTGAAAATGGGCAGTGGGCAAATCTTAATGCAAAAGTCATACAGCTTTGGGAAAACAATCATGAGTCTATTTCCCAGGTCGGGCTTTTGGGGGATGAGACTGGCATCATAAAGTTTACTAAGTGGCAACACGCTGAACTCCCTGACCTCGAAGAAGGAGAAAGTTATCTTTTCCGGAGTGTGGTGACGGGTGAATATAACGACAGGTTCCAGGTCCAGCTCAACCGGAATAGTTCTGCAGAGAAACTTTCCGAACCAGTGGAAGTCCAGGGGGGCGATTTCACTCCAGGTCCAAGGGAATCCGAACTCAGGAATATTGTCGACCTTGAGGGAGATAACCAGTGGGTTACGGTCAGGGGAAAAGTGGTACAGCTCTGGGAAAATTCCCACGAGTCAATAGAGCAGACAGGGCTTATAGGGGACGAGACAGGGGTTGTCAAGTTTACTAACTGGGCAAGTTCCGAACTTTCGGACATGGAAGAAGGCAAAAGTTACCTCCTGAAAAACGTGGTGGTAAGCGAGTGGAACGGCAGAGCTCAGATCCAGCTTAACAAAGGGAGTTCCATTGAAGAGCTTGATGAGGATATTGAAGTAGGGACCTCAACTTTCACATATTCCGGAGCAATGGTGGACATCCAGACCGGTTCCGGGCTGATCAAGCGCTGCCCTGAGTGCAAGCGTGCCCTGGCAAAAGGTGCCTGTGCCGAGCACGGGAAGGTCAGGGGAGAATACGACCTCAGGATCAAGGCGGTTCTGGATTCCGGAACCTCTACCCAGGATGCCCTGATAAACCGTGAAATTACTGAAGAGCTTGTCGGGATCTCTCTGGATGAGGCAATCGCCATGGCTGCAGATGCCCTTGATCCGGGGGTTGTGCTGGACCGGCTGAAGCAGGAACTCATAGGAAAGTATTACACTGCAAGCGGCCCGAAACTTGACCGCTACCTCCTTGTGGAATCGATTGCACTGAAGGATTCTCTGGACAGTGAACTCCTTGAGGCAATGCTTGCGGAACTGGAGGTGGAGTGAAATGGCTGCCTTTTTCAGAGAAGTGGCACGCAGGGTATTTGCCCAGGAACTGAAGGATTCGAACCTGACTTTCAGGGACGAGAGCGACCAGTACGCTCCACAGTATCTCCTGACCCCGACCGGGGCAAAAGTGAACCGCATCTTCCTTGTGGGTACCCTTATCGAAAAAGAGGATATCGGCACGGACTCCGAGTACTGGAGAGGCAGGATATCGGACCCGACGGGTTCCTTCCTTGTCTACGCAGGGCAGTACCAGCCCGAAGGCGCCCAGTTCCTGTCGGAGTGCGAACTTCCCGCTTTCGTGGCGGTGGTGGGGAAGACCAGTACCTACACCACAGATGATGGAAACGTCTTTACGTCAATCCGCCCCGAATCAATCCAGCAGGTTGACGAACTGACCCGGGACCTCTGGGTGCTTGAAACGGCAAAAGATACCCTTAATCGGATTAAGGATCTTGAGGCGGGAGAAGACCCCAACGCAAAACTTGCGAAGGAACACTATGCAACGGATGCGGCTTTTTACCGTTCCGTGGTTAAGAAAACACTTGAGTCCCTGAAGGAAAATGTGTGATTGAAAACCTTTCCGGAGAACAGGAGATTCTTTTCCTTTTCTCTCTTTTTCTCTTTCTTTTCTTTTTTTTTTCTTTTTTTTTTCTTTTTCTTCTTGTTTTCTCCCTGTACGACCTTCATCCTCTTTCTTTTCTTTCTTTTTCTTGCCGTTTCCCTCTTTTTTCCTTTTCAGACATGGAGAACAGCTTTTTCTTTTTTTGGTGTTTGCTTTTTCAGATTTCCTGATATTCCGGACCTGTTTTGATTTAGTTTGTTAATCGGGTTAAAGGCAAAATCTTGATAAACAAAAGAAGCATGCTTATAAATAAAAAAGCATCACGAGATGATCCTGTGAAAACTTATCTTCTGGTCTGGTTCAACAGTGAAGGCGAGCGCCCTTCCGAGGTCAACAGGAGACTTATGTCTCTCGGTTTTGAACTCACCAAGGGCAGTTACGACTTCGAATTCCAATGGAACGGCATCGCAAGCCTCGATCAAGTCCTGGAGCTTGGGGACAAGGTGTACCTTAGCCTTCATGGTACGGGTGCTATGTTCAAACTGGAAACTATGTGAACTCACGACTGTTTGAACCGCGCGACAATGTAAACCACATGAACTCATGAAGTGGGCAAAAAGAGGTAGCAGAGGCATAGGTGCCATAGAGACTCCAGATGCCGGGTCACTGCTGTTTCCGGCAAAAACCAGCCCGCAAAATCAGTCCCTGGAAGGCATGGTTCTGGAACTGTAGTCCGGGCTACCAATATGTGCCTGAATTTGAATTAGTTCTTTTCAGCATGTTTTCTTTTTCTTCGGGCTCACCAGAATCATTTCAGGGTTCTTTCCCTGTTTCTTTGCCTTTTTCAAGCCCCTTGAGGGCATCCCTGAACTGCATGAACCCGCAGATATCTCCTTCAAGGGAAATGATCCTGCCGGTCACGGACCCTTTTTCGATGAGCAGTTCCACGACGCTGGGCCTTGACATCCTGGGTTTGGTAGGTGAACCCGGGCAGATCAGCATGACTCCTTTTTTCTCTATCAGGGGGCGGTGCAGGTGGCCAAAAATCAAAACGTCCACTCCCATTTCCCTTGCAAGATAGCCCTGGGCAGTTGTGTCCGTTATGGAGAGCCCCCCTTCATGCACGACTCCGATTTTTACCCCTTCTACTTCGAATTTCAGCTTTTCAGTTAGGTGCTGCCTCAGTTCGAAGGGGTCCGTATTCCCGAAAACGGCTTTAAGTTTCCCTGTGGCTTTGAAAGCTCTGTAAGCTTCGAGAGAACTGAAGTCGCCTGCATGGACTATCAGGTCGCAGTCCGCGAGAATGGGTTGAAGTTGCGGAGGGATATTGCCGGTTTTCATGTGAGTGTCGGAGAGTACGATAAGTTTCATTGGAAGACCTCTTTTGCTCTTTACTTTTTAAACTCCCGGGAGTTTAACTTCACAATGCTGAGATAAAGTCTGTCCTTACAGATTAAACGTGCAAAAGATAAAAACGTAGAGCCCGGAGTTGGCACGAGACCCTGAAAAATTAAGTGACAGGTTCGGGTACAGGGCTTATTCGGACAAAAAAACGTCTTCCGGGTCGAAGCTTCGGAATGAAAAAATAGCCGCCGGGAAATGTCCCGGGAACTTATTCAGGATTCAAGGGTCAGGTCCACGAGTTCATATTCAAGGTTTTCGGTCTCGAGCCGGTTGAGGAGTGCCGCAACCTGTTCGTCAACGGACACGACAAGAGAAGAAAGCCCGTGATATGCTGCCTCTACTACGGATTCGCTGGTGCCGAACATGACATTCGGGGTTACCCCGATCTTGCGAAGAGCTATCAGGGCTTCCACGCCAATGGCGGCAATGTACGGTTTTGAAGCTGCAAGCATCTTCAGGCGTTCTATGTCTACGTTTCTTGAGCCCCCTCTTTCTACCCTGGGGACCTTGCAGACCGAAATGCTTGCGTTTTCCAGGTCAATGAGACCTTTGAGATTGGTTACTCCAACGTCTTCCCCAACGTCCGCGTCGGAGATGACGGTTCCGGCTGCCCCTGTCTTATCAGTGCTGCTAACATACAGGAGTCCGCTTTCCATTTTCAGGTAGACCTCCTGGCCTTCCTTGAGTTCTTCCCTTGCAATGGCTGTCCAGGTCGAGACATGGCTGATGATGTCCTCCATGACAAAGCGGGCGTAGCGTTTAAGTTCTCCGGCGTTTTCAAGGACCCATTCAACGCCTTCTTTTGTAATCCTGTATCTCACCCGTCCTTCGGTGACGATCAGTCCGTCAGCAACCAGCTCTTTGATGTATTCGGAAACTGCCTGGGGGGTTATCCCTATCTTGGCGGCGATTTCCTTTTGCCTCACATTCGGCTGGTGGGCTGCGACCTCGATCAGGACCTGGAACTTCGTGACTCCACTCTTTGTCTGGAGGATTTTAATCATCAATCGTAATTCTCCTCGTTTTCTTCGATTAGCTTTAATCTCTGTCCCATTACCGAAAGGTGCTCGGACCTGCGGGCAACAGAGCAGATGTAGAATGGGTTCTTGTTAAGGGTTCGGGTCAGGTTACTCATTGAATTGTTACCCTCTCCGACCAGTTTTTCCAGTTCTTCGATTGCGTCTTTGACCTCTTCATAGGGTTTGAAGGTAAGCATGATTATATCGCTCAAATCTTCAAAAGAACACTGAAAATTTACCTGTACTTTGGAATAAGAAGTATGGAACTCCTTCGAGGGCTTCTGCCCCGCCTCGGGAACTCTCCACTGACTCTCAAGAAGTCCGGCCTTTTTCAGAATTTGGAGACTTCTTCCCGAGTCAGTGCCCATAAACTCATCAAGTTCGGTTTTTACCATCCATTTGCTCGAAAGTGCATCAAAAACTTTTTTGTGAGTTCTGGACCCGAAAGTTCTGAGTAATGGTACTAAATAGGAAGGATCGTTGATTATTCGAGTTCGTTTACCCATTTATTTCCTCTCCTTCTCTCCTTAACTATAAGGTTTCAAATATAATAAATATTTGCGAAGATGATTATTCCCCGAAACCGATTTCAAGCCCTTCAGGTCCTCCCCACTTGAAAATGGGGGGGGAACGCTTCATTCCGCGGCATTTCTCATGCAGGGCATGGGCAACTATGGGAAGAGCAATGGTCGCATCCACAAAGACCTGTACTTTTTTTGCCTGGGCTGCTATTTTCCCCCAGGAAACTGCTTCGTCAAAAGTACAGCCTGAGAGTCCTCCCCAGTGGGGGGCATCGGATGTGTACTGGACTGCATAATCATGCCCTCCAACATCGTTTCCCATGATGGAAGCTACTACTTCCGTCTGCTGGATGAAATTCTTGGGAACTCCGCCGCCAACGTAGACTACGCCTGTTTTTCTGGATTTTTCCACAATTTCCGTGATCTCGTCCACATCTTTTATCTGGTCGATTTCGATTTTTATTCCTTTTCTCCTTGCAATTGTGAGTCCGATTCCTATGGAACTGTCCGAGATTGCCGGGACAAAGATCGGGATGTTGTGCCTGTATGCGCTCACGACTATCGAGTCTTCGGGGGCTCCGCGCTTTGCCAGCTCCTTTCCGAGCAGGTACATAAACTCCCTTGATGAACAGGACATCTCTCCGATTTCCTCTGCGAAGTCCGCGATAAGGTTGTCAGCTACCCTGAACTCTTCTTCTACTGCAAAAACGTCGTAGATCCTGTCCACACCGTTCTCGAAAAGTTTTTCGTCATTTGCCAGATGTGAACCCACGTAGTGCTTCCTGCCAAGGGCCTCGTGGCAGTCATGGAACAGGTTTGCTCCGGTACTTACCAGGCAGTCAATCATTCTTTCCCGGATCATGTAAGAAATGATCCTGCGCATGCCTGCCGGGACCATGGCTCCGGATAAGCCCATGAGGACTGTCATGTTCTCTTCCTTGAGCATGTTGTGCCAGGCCTGGACTGATTCTGCCAGTTTTCTGCCCTGGAAGCCGGTTCTGAGCATCTCGTCCAGTATATCGCTTACGGACCTGTCCTTTACATCGATGGGAACGGTTGGGGTATCGGTAAATACATTGTGATGCATGCCACTCTCCGCAATGAGTAGTTGATTGATGAATAGGGGCTAATAGATCTTCTATAAAGCGGCTAATAAGATCTCCTATATTAGTCTCTTCTGAATGATAACAGTTTCCGGACCTGCACACATTCGGCAACAGGGGTTGGGGGTACTATTAGCTCTCGATTTTATATATTATTTATCAAATATTAAAGTATGCAGACCCCATTCAGCCCTGTAGAGCTGGCAGGGATTTCAAATGTATGAAATCTCCGGAAAAGGGATTTGTCTGCCGAATAAGGGATCCTGTTTAATAACAGATCCTATTAGATTACAAAAACTGCTACGGAGATTACGGTCTTCCAATCTCCGTTCTCCTCAACAAAGGATAATTCGGGAATGCTGTAAGTCTTCAGGGGCGCCTCATTGGTCCAGGTGCTGTACATGCTTTTTGCAAGCTTTACTGCGTGTTCCCCTACGTCTTCCGCAGTTTCTCCATAAGCGTGGTATTCTGAAATATAACCATGCTTATTTATGCCTTGCGGAAGAGCGCATCCGACAGAAGTGCTGAGCATCCTTCTCGGTTCGTTTGAAGATATTCTGGACATTACACAAAAGACGACTTCTCCCGGACTTAACTATTTCAAACCCTCTTCTCTGGATACAATTTCACATTTTGGGGGCAAGATCGAACTTACCGGTCACAAGATTAAACTTTTCAATACCTGCATCCCGGAGTGCAACTTCAAATGATTCTAAGTGTTCGGGGTGGGTACCCACTCCACTTACAAAAAGCACCTTCCTGGGAATTAATTTCGTGATCATCTCTACATCCTTGAACTATAGTCAATTTAAACTGATTTCAGATAGCAATTATCATTTTTAAGCATTGCCCTTTGATATTGGAGCAAAAAAAGAGTCAATTATTGTTTATTCTGGCAAATACTAGCTATAAGTTATTTATATTATATATTATCTTTTTTAAAGGGTTTTTTTCATATGTATAAATTTTTTTAATGCATATTTTAGGAATTTGCTGGATTCAAATTTTTATTCACTTGTTAATATGTCTAAAATAATTATTTATCTCTCGATTTGGTACCTTTTCTTCTCCTTTTTTCTCTGCCTTTCTCCACTTCTCTCCTTCTTTTCTTTCCCTCTTCTTCTTCTTCTTCTTCTTCTTCCTCTTCTTCTTCTTTCTCTTCTTCCTCCCTTTTTTCTTCTCTTTTTTCCTGATCTCTCACAAACTTTATATCTTGTAGGAGAATTAATCGTTACTGTGTTCACTCCCTGCAGTTTCTCACATGTTTGAGGGACAAAAGGTAAAGCAGCTTAATGCTGGCCTTTTTGATCTTTATATCTAAAGGGATCTTTCCCGTATACTCCCCGGCTGTGCAGGTATGTGCAGAATAAAAAAGCTTAGGGCTGAATACCTTATCGGGAATGCCCTTATCTGATTATTGTTAATTGACCTTTATGTCGGTTTAAATGGTAGAGAAGCTTCACCTTAAAATTCTTGAATTGCTGGCTGACAAACAGCTCTCGATAAGCGGGCTTACCCGGGAACTTAAAGCCGGAGGTGTGGACGAACACCGCCTGATCCTGACAGGCTACCTGAGGGCGCTCAGGGACCTGGAAGTCCTGCAGGAAATTGAAGTCCCTCCTTCCAAGATATATTCCATGCCCGAATCATCCGGGGACTCCCAATATGCAGAGCCTGGGGCTTCTGTGGCTTCCGAAAACGCCGAAAACATTTACGCTCTTATAAGGGCTCAACTAATCGAAATTGACCTGGACCTCCGGATTCCCGTGGGCGTGTATGTAATCTCGAAGTTGTTCGAAAGACCGTGCTTCCACCAGGAGCTGAAGCTTGTCGGGATTACCAGCAAACACCTCGACCAGTACTGTGAAAAATCCGGCGTTTTAAGCGAAGCTTCCTTCACGCATCTGAAAAAATACCGTTCCGAGGTCACGCGGATAGAAATCCCCCCTGACGACCCTGGCTACGAAATCCGGGAAGACAGCGAAGAGATTTCCAGGTTTGCAAATGAAGTGCTTGCCGGGATAATCAAGCACAGGATAGACCTGGAGGGCCTTGTAGCAAAGAGCAAGCAAACAACTCTCCTTCCCTGAAAATCCGGTATTTTCCTTAAAATACCGAATTCTTTTTTAAGTTTCGACTTTAACTATTTAGAAATTAATTAGAGTTGGCGGTGTTCTGACCATGAAAGTAGCCTGCGTCCAGATGGACGTGCAGCAGTGCATGAAGCAAAAAAATCTTAATAAAGCTCTCTCCATGGCAGCGGAAGCCGCAGAAAAAGGAGCCGAACTTATTGTGCTCCCTGAAGTCTTTTCTACGGGTTTTTGCTATGAAAACTTTTACCGGATTGCGGAAAGCCTCCCCTCCCCTACCCTTGAGAATTTACTATGTTTTTCCGAAACCCGTGACTGCATCCTCATGGGCTCCTTAATTGAAAAAGCAGTTGTAGTAAAAGACACCTCAGAAAAAGGTATTGCAGAAAGAGATATTGCAGAAAAATCTTCTCCGGAAAATACAGGTTCAAAGGATCGAAAAGATGGTGAAAACTCCACTTTCTATTATAACCTTGGTTTCTGTATCGAATCCGGGAAGCTTGTGGGCACCTACCGGAAAACTCATCCTTTCAAAAGCGAAAACAGCTATTTCTCCAAGGGCGACTCAATCGAGCCCATCCTCCTGAAAAAACACAAGCTGAAAATCGGTTTTGAGCTCTGTTACGAATTGCGCTTCCCCGAAGTTGCGAGAAAACTCACTCTTGCCGGTTCCGACCTCCTTATCACCACCGCTGCTTTTCCTAACCCCCGATCGGATCACTGGAAGACTCTCATCAAAGCCAGGGCAATCGAAAACCAGATCCCCCACATTGCCTGCAACCGGACAGGAAAAGCCCCTGATGCGAGCTATTTCGGAGGCTCGGCGATTATTGATGCCTGGGGGGAGGTAAAAGCCGACGCCGGGCATAAGGAATGTGTAATAGTCTCAAAGCTCGATCTTAACCACAAAGAAGAGGTTAGGGACTCGATTCCTGTTTTTGAAGACCGGAGAACGGAACTTTATTGATTGGTTCTTGATTACGATTTTTACGGCATCGGATCCGTCGACTTTCAGGTTCAGTTCGGAATCGGCTCCCTGAATGAAACCTGCAAAAACAACCCCAACGATAATACCGATCAGAATTCCGCAGCTAAAATGGGAGATAACTCATTGCGGTTCGTGGGTACAGAATCAACTGTTTACATAATAACTTTTATGATTTTTCAACAAGGTCAAAAAGGGATTTGAAAACAAAATAGGAGAAGTTGTGAAAACTCCTCCAAAACTTCCTGTTTATGAAATCCCCTCTTAATACGGATTTCATTTCCTTTTTCACGATACTAATAAATACCCCACACTGGTCCCATATATTGATGTGGTCTCAGAATCCACATTCGTCCTGAAGAGCTTAAAACCCCGAGGAGCCCCTGCAGGAACATTCACCTCTAGCGGGAATACCTTTTCTTCTCCTGCTCTGAGCTTGACCTCATTTTCAGTCCAGCTGAAACCGGCAAGGTTCGCAGAATATGATTCTGGTAGCCCGTCAGTGTTTATCCTGACATTGAAAATGTCATCGATGTTCTGGGTATTTTTTACCTTGATAGTTAAGGAAACATCATTTCCTGCACTGACTCTGCTGAATCTAGGCGATACGGATATACTGGCACCACCCTCAACTCGGACAACATGATATGGGACTGAAGTTTCAGCGGTGTTGCCGACGGCGTCCCTGGCAATTATTGACAGGGAATAGTCTCCCAGTTCATTGGGAGCGGTTATGCTGCCCTGCCAGATACCGTCTTTTTTAACAAGTGAAACGTCCCCTGCATCCACTTTGATCACTTCAAGCTCATCCATGGCATCCACATTTACATGTATTGTAGTGCCTGGAATCGTGCTGGCAGGGAACAGATTTACAGAATTGATGACAGGAGGCTCATCAACTGGCTGACTTTTAACCGTGATGATTTCCGTTTCCGTATCGATGGTACCGAGTTCGTTTGCTACGGTAAGGGAAACAATATACTCACCGGGTTCATTGTATGTGTATTCCGGATTCTGAACCTCAGAATCCACAGAACCGTCACCGTCAAAGTCCCATGACCACGAAACAGCGTTCGTAGAAGTATCGGTGAACTTAACTGTTAATGGAGCTTCGCTTTCAGTGATACTGGTAGTGAAATCAGAAACAGGAACACCGTAAACAGTGATGGTTTTTGTAGAGGTGTCGTTGGTACCGAGTTCATTTGCTACAATTAGGGAAACAGTATGCTCACCAGATTCAGTGTACGTATGTTCGGGGTTCTGCACCCCAGAATCCACTAAACCGTCACTGTCAAAATCCCAGTGCCACGAAACAGCGTTCATAGAAGTATCGGTGAACCCAACTGTTAATGGAGTTTCACCTTCAGTGACATTGGCAGTGAAATCAGAAACAACCGGCTCCATCAAGACAACTGTCCCGGTACTGGAATCAAAACTAGTAAATAGAAGATTTGAATCTACAATTAGAACATTATCAAGGAGGATCTCTTTAATTCCATAGGATGAGATTGTGTCATTCACCTTAAATTGAATCGTTGAAGCGACACCAGGTGCGGAAACCCCAGTCTTTACCCCGTATCTTGATTCTGCGTAGAGAACCACACCTTTTTCAGGATATGTTTTAGGAACCATATACGTATGCTGACCATCCGAAGAGAGGAAAGATCCCTGAGACTGGGACAATGCTTCAAAGATATTTGGATCAAATACAACTTCGTACTGTAACCCGTAAACTTCTACAGATTGTGGGTCAATACTTATGGTTACAGTGAACGTATCTCCGGGATATACGTATTTTGCGTTCGGTTCCAGAACTATGCTGCACGAAGAATCAACAACTGCTCCAACCGGAGAAACAAGTGCTAAAAGCAACAATATTAGTAAACAAAAACAATTTTTAAGAGGTTTATTTTTCATATTTGTTCCCACATTATCGAGTAGCTCTACAAATATATAAATTGTAAAAATGTTTTTCAATGTATTTACACTTAACTATATTTTTTCATTATTCATAATTTAATTGAAATTAGTTCAGATATTTAGGAAACAGTGGAATTAATCAAAATAGATGATCCTTCATCATAAGTATTCAGATGGGTGATAATCATAGAAACGGTATTGATGTTGGTCGTGAAGAGGGTTATGGATTTTATTGTAGGTGAAAATATATCGAACGTTTGCAAGATCCTTAACTAATCACACGAAATAAATGTACAAGAAAATGGTATCCCGCATTCCAGAGCATCAAATCTTCGTCAAACTTTGTTCTTCCGCTTTCCAAATATGGCCACAAGACCAAAAACCGCAAGCATTGGGAGTGCTACAGTAGGGAACTCTGGAATGTTGTTGACATCTGTGTTAATCACGACCGTCTGGATTATACTTGGTTCTAAAGTATCGTACTCATTCCATACTTTTGCTTCAACTATATGATTATAAGTTCCTGGAACTACGTCAGCGGGGACTTCGAGTGTTAAAACTGAAAAATTGGAGCCTGGGAGGTCTATTCTGACTTCTGAAGGATTAAATATATATTCCCAATCAGGACTCCAATAATCCTCATCAATCGAGGAAGGACATTCAATTGTCCTATTAATTGAGAGATTAACATTTTCTGTTACAATAAACTCACCATCATCACTATCATTTACAATTACATTGTAACTTATTGACTCTCCGGGGCTCACAAGCTCTGTATTTACAGGACTGACTAATAGTGAAAATTCAGCAGAGCAGGTATTTACCATCAGCAACAAAACGAGGATTCCAAACCCTAAATTTTTTATTTTTAGCACAAATACCACCTCAAATTTATGTGACCAAAATCTGTGGAATGAAGCATCAAATCATCTATAAAGTGGAAGATCAATTGATGAATACAGGCAGTTTAGCTGTAAAACTTGTATCTGATAAACTATTCTGAATTTCTCTTCTTTTCAAAAGTTTAAACGGAAATTAGTTTATATATTCCCTCATATATCAATTATTTTGTATAATATTCTATAACAGTAATAATTCAATGCCTAAAACTTTAGGAAACAAAGTTTCTTAAAATTGTTATTGATTTATTAAATAAAATTTTAAATTGTATCTAGTTGAAATCAAAAGAAAAATAAAAAAAGTAAAAATGAAAATTAGTTAATAAACTCTACACATCAAGTTATTCCGAGATAGCCCGTAGCAAGGCTTTGCACCGGTGAAGTCTCTGACACCATTCTTGCCCTGAAGAGCCTGTACCCGGAAGTGACTCCTTCAGGCACCTGAATACTCAGGGGAAAAAGGACCTCCTGCCCGGCTCTAAGCTCCACGGTTTTTTCTGTCCATTCAAACCACTCAATATCTGCCTGTGAGCCGACGGGAACTCCACTGGCACTGTCATCAAGAGAAATCCTGAAAACGTCATCAATGTTCTGAGTATTTTTGACTTTGATATTGAGTAAGACCTCTTCCCCGGCAGTAACGTTATTTGCCCTTGGCAGTACAGCTATGTTAGCTCCACCCTCAAGTAGGAACACATTGTAAGGAACGGAAACTTCAGCGCTGTTCCCATCAGCATCCCTGGCAGTTATCTCCAGGACATAATTACCGACCCCGGATGGAGCGGTTATGCTGCCCTTCCATATACCATTGCTATTTGCAAAGAGGACATCTCCCCCATTTGCATCAACCTCTTCAACCTCAGGTGCTGTTTCCACACTAATGTCGATGGCAGCTCCCGCAGTGGCATTAGCCGGGAACAATTTAACGGAACGAATAAGTGAAGGTACTGTGTCTGATTCCGACTTTAGGTTCGGAAATGCCCCATACTCTTCCTTATCCGCATTCCCTGAAATCTCTTCTCCGCTGCCTATGGCTTGAGAAGTTTCAGGTGAGTCGCCCGACGAATTGGTAGAAGTAAGGGAGTCATTCAACTGGCTGACCTCACTTTGCGCTTCGTCACTGGAAGACTCTTCCGGTTGAAAAGGACTTACACAACCTGACAAAACCAATGAGAAAAATAAAACCGATATCAATAGAAACTTTACTTTTGTATTCATATATCCTACCTTTAGTTCATATTCCATAAACGGTTTACATTGAATGAGTTTATTCCGTGATAATCTTATAAAGTTATTTATATAACTTAGAAAATATATGTCCAAACTAAACGGAAATAAAGTATGGATACAGATTTTTGAAAATTAGATCAACACAAAGTGAAACCTGAAAAATTCAAATAAAAATATTTGAAGGTTCTACAAACATCAAGGCCTAAAAAGTAAAACTTTACGGAGCAGAATTAATTAGAAATTGTAGAATGTAAAGTGAATAAAAAACCAAACAGTTTGAAGTTGAAAAGCAGAAATGTAAAAAACGTATGAAGATCCAGATCTCCAGAGCAGAGATTTAAACCGTTCTACAACATAATGTATTTGAAAGAATAGGACATAGAGAAAAATGTAATGGGCTTTACAATGCGAAAGGTAGGGAAAGAGGTTCTGTGTACCGTGCTCCCGGAATTTTTTAAGGCACGGGAATATGTAGAACTTGCATATCTCTTCGGTTCGACAGCCGAAGGCACAGAAGGGCCCCTAAGCGATATTGATATCGGAGTATATCTTTCCAGAAGTCTCAGTAAAAAAGAACGTTTCGAAAAAAGGCTCGAACTAACCGCTTCCCTCTCCACTTTCCTGCAAACCAACAAAGTAGATCTGGTAGTCATGAACGACGCCACACCGGTCCTTAATTTTGAAATCATTGAACCTAACTGCCTTCTTTTTGAGAGGGATCACGCGCTGAAACTGGAAGTGGAGCCTTATATTATGTCAAGGTACTATGACCGGAAGTACCATGAGGACTTTTTGAACAGGGAATTTGTAAAGCGATTTAAAGAAAGGGGATTTTCCTGAAATGAAAAGTTCGGACGCGATTCTCAGAAAATTAAGTTCCATGAAAAGGTGCGTTGATTACCTCAAGTCCCTTGATCCCGAAACCATGGACCTGGAATACGACTACGAGAAACGAAGTGCAGTCGAGAGAAACTTCCAGCTTGCCATAGAAAGTGCTATAGATATCGGGGAAATCATCATCTCGGAAGAAGGATTCGAAAGGCCTGCAGATTATAGGAGTACTTTCCTTGTCCTGGGTAAACATTCGATCATCCCGAAAAAGTTTGCAGAAAAATTCGCACCTGCCGCCGGGTTCAGGAATGTGCTCGTCCACATGTATGATGAAGTTGACCTTGGGGTTCTGGAAGAATTTCTGACCGAAAAACTTGGGGATTTTGAGGAATTTGCGGGGTATGTGCTGGAATATATTGAGAAGAAAGAAACCGAATGAAAATTACTTTTACAATTATCTTTTAATCTCTTCAAAACTAATGGTCTTCTCGTTACGTCTTTCTGCAACGATAGCCAGATCGTGGAGATCCTCTTTCATTTTTTCATATTCCTCTATTGGAAGAATAATCGCCACTTTTTCCCCATTTTCATCAACCATGTATTGTCCATGCGTAACGGTCACATAATCACCTTTTCCGGGAAAAACCTGAAACCTGTTTTTATATGCATTTATCTTCCTTTCAGGTATAACCTTTTTTGTATATTTACCTGACCGCGAGGCATGTGTTTTTGATAAAAGGAGTAATTCAGGATATGATCAAGACTTACTTTTAAATACTGAACATAAAAATATATTACAGGAACACTTTTGCGAACAACAATTAAAAGCCAGAACCTCTGATTCCACATGACAGTCAGGACCACCCCCAAACCAGAAGGCGAAAAAGCAAACGATGCGGCATATTTCACAAAAATTCTAAGGCAGCATCTCCCGGAACTTTCAAATGAATATAGCATCAGCTATCTGGGAATTTTCGGGTCTTACGTCCGGGGGGAACAAAAAGAGGATAGCGACCTCGACGTCCTTGTAGAATTTTCTAAAACACCTGATCTCTTTGAATTCATCGGGCTTAAAGAGGACCTTTCGGATATGCTGGGAGTGAAAGTGGACCTTGTAATGAAAAGTGCGCTGAAGCCGACGATCGGGAAAAGGATAATAGAGGAGGTCGTGCAGGTATGACAGAGCGCACTATCAGAGATTATCTGCAGGATATCCTTGATACTATTGAAAGTTGTGAAAGTTTTATTGAAGGAATGGATTTTGATGAGTTCGTTTCCGACGAAAAAACGACTTTTGCCGTAAGGCATGCACTTGAAATAATCGGGGAGGCTGTAAAACATATTCCTGATGAGATCAGGAAGGAATATCCTTCTGTTCCCTGGAGAAAAATTGCAGGAACTCGCGATGTAATGATACACGCTTATTTCGGTGTGGATTTGAACGTGGTGTGGAAAACCGCAAATGAAAGGCTGCCTGAACTGAAAAAAGAGATTGAAATTATACTGGAAGAAAAATACTTCAAATAAAGCCTTTCTTTCAAATAAAGTAATTCAATAGACGATCGCTTCAAGCCTCAAAGTAAATAAACTCTTTTTCCCTGGAGCAAATCGCTTGCATAGCTAAGGCACGCTTGAATATCTTCATGAGTCAAACCGGGATAGTTCCTCAGAATCTCATCCTCAGACCATTCATGAGCCAGCAGGTCAATAATGAATTCAACTGCAAGGCGTGTGCCTTTTATTATCGGTTTGCCTGCAAGAACTGCAGGGTCAATAATGATGCGTTCCTTTCAGGTCATAAGCTTGCACCTGATTAGAATATGCGGTTGTAAGCTATTTTAGATTTGAGGTTATGCGGTTTGAAGAACTGTAAATGTCAAAAAAGTATGTCGATAAAAAGAAAAAAATTTGAAATTAAAAAAAGAAGGGAGAATAACTCCCTTTACTTCAAAATTCTCCTTTTTTAAATTCAAAAAGCAAAAACATTACTTATCCTGATGAATTTTTATTGACCCTCCTTGAAGTTCCGTAGCTGGCTCGGCAGTATCCTCTGCGTCAAGCATGTTGTCATACACAATTGCATCAGTGTTTTTGTCCCAGATCTTGATTCTGAATTTGTCAGTGCCATCGCCACCAATAAGTTCACCATCAATGGCAGTTAACATGAAGCCATATACGCCTTCTCCATTGATTGTGCCTGTACCCTTATATTGTGCGCGTGCTCCGGCAATTACCAGCCAGTCGTATTCGTCCGAATGGAAATTCAGGTCTGCGACCTGGAAATTGAATTGGGTAACACCTGTTGGCACAGTGGCTCCCTTCTTGTATTTTGAAACAAAACCAAAGTTGGCAGTGCCTACGAGAGTGAGGTCAGGTGCATAGGCTCCCTCTGGAGAATTAATCCACCCACCACCGGTAACAAATCCTCCTTCAGGATCATAGATGACTATGTAGTTGGAAACTGAGTAATCAGATCCCAAATCATCATCGGTAACTGTCAGTTTGATTTCATAGATGCCTGCAGAGGAATATGTATGCGTCCCACTAACTGTGCCTGTTCCACCGATTTCTATTACGGTTTCATCCGAAGCATCATCACCCCAATCCCAAACTGCTGTGTGGGTATCAAGGGTTCCAGCATCTGTAAAGGTAGAATCAACCGTTACTGGTGTTCCAACTTGTATCGGATCAACTGGGGAATTGATGTCATTAACCTCAGGAGGAACATTATTGATCGTAACTGAGGTACATGCAGTCCCTTCGCCCATATCATCGTCTGTTACCTTTACACTCACCGTGTAATCATCAGATGATGTGCCGCTTGGGTCATCGTCCATGTACTGGTGAGTCTCGCTGAATATGGTACTACTAGCAGGATAGGAGACTGTATTAGTATTTCCATCACCCCAACTGATTGCCACTTCAAAAGTATCGATGATTCCCGGATCAAAGATGGTACCGGAAACTGTTGCAATACCATTTTCAGAGATTTCAGACCCAGTTGCAGTAACAGCTGGTGCAACATTATTGACCGTAACTGCGAGTGTATCGGTTCCAACACCACCGTCATCATCAGTAACAGTTAATGTGACTGTGTAAACCCCATCATCTACGTAAATATGAGACGGAGTTAGAGAATCTGATGCATTATTACCATCACCAAAGTCCCACTCAATTGTGTGAGTGTCAACAACACCAGCATCTGTAAATATACCGGAGAAATCTACAAGGTCTCCTTCATTCACAAATAAGTCAACACCTGCGTCTACCTCTGGAACCGCGTTATTGACCGTAACTGTGAGTGTATCGGTTCCAACACCACCGTCATCATCGGTTACTGTGAGAGTAACAGTGTAGGTACCATCATCAGTGTAGACATTTGTTGTTTCGGTTCCTGTTGCCGTATTGCCGTCACCAAAGTCCCATTCGAAGTTATGGGTGTCTGCAATACCTGGATCTGCAAAGCTTCCAGAGAAGCTAACAGTCTCACCTTCATCAGCGTTTTTGTCTGCTCCTGCTTCTGGAGTTGGTGCAACATTATTGACCGTAACTGTGAGCGTATCGGTTCCAATACCACCATCATCATCGGTTACTGTCAAAGTTACAGTGTAGTCTCCATTGTCTGCATAGACATGTGTTGTTTCGGTTCCTGTTGCCTTATTGCCATCACCAAAGTCCCATTCGAAGGTTTGGGTGTCTGCAGTACCTGGATCTGCAAAGCTTCCGGAGAAGCTAACAGTCTCACCTTCATCAGCGTTTTTGTCTGCTCCTGCTTCTGGAGTTGGTGCAACATTATTGACCGTAACTGTGA
>JAENYU010000004.1:0-99108 GCA_016841625.1 Methanobacteriota archaeon | reverse complement strand
TTTTTGTCTGCTCCTGCTTCTGGAGTTGGTGCAACATTATTGACCGTAACTGTGATTGTATCGGTTCCAATACCACCATCATCGTCAGTAACAGTTAATATGACTGTGTAAGCTCCGTCATCTGCATAGGTGTGTGAGGTGATGAGTTCTCCAGTAGCCGTTGAACCATCACCAAAGTCCCATTCAAAGGTTTGGGTGTCTGCAGTACCGGGATCTGTGAAGCTTCCAGAGAAGCCAACAGTCTCACCTTCATCAGCGTTTTTGTCTGCTCCTGCTTCTGGAGTTGGTGCAACATTATTGACCGTAACTGTGAGTGTATCGGTCCCAACACCACCGTCATCATCGGTTACTGTCAAAGTTACAGTGTAGGTACCATCATCAACATAAGTATTAGACGGAGTTAGAGAATCTGATGCACTATTGCCGTCACCAAAGTCCCACACAATTGTGTGAGTGTCAACACTGCCTGCATCTGTAAAGATACCGGAGAAATCTACAAGACCTCCCTCATTCACAAATACGTTAGCACCTGCTTCTACCTCTGGGAGAGCGTTATTTACAGTAACATTAAGGCTGTCAACGGAAACTCCACCATCATCGTCAGTAACAGTTAATGTGACTGTGTAAACTCCGTCATCTGCATAGGTATGTGAGGTGATGAGTTCTCCAGTAGCCGTTGAACTATCTCCGAAATCCCAGAGAATAGCATGTGTGTCGAAAATTCCCGGATCATTGAAGTTTCCAGAGAAATCAACTGTATTACCCTCAAGTGCAAAGAGATCATCTCCTGCGTCCACCTGTGGAGGGACATTTCTTACTGTGACTGTAAGGAGGTCGGTTCCAACACCACCGTCATCATCGGTTACTGTGAGAGTTACAGTGTAAACTCCATCTTCTGCATAGGTATGAGATGGAGTAAGTAAACCGGAAGCATTAAGACCGTCACCAAAGTCCCATTCGATTGTGTGGGTGTCGCTAATTCCAGGATCTTCGAAATTACCTGAAAAGGCAACAAAAGAGCCTTCATCCATGCTCTGATCTGAACCTGCATCTACTTCCGGTGCAACGTTGTTCACCTTCACCTCAGCAGTAGCAGTATCACTGAGACCTTCTTCATCTGTCACTCTCAGCAGGACAGTTCCCGTATAATCGTCTGCCCAGGTGTAAGTGGCATAAGGTTCTGAAGATGAGAAATCAAATATGCCATCATTGTTGAAGTCCCATTCATAAGTGAGTAAATCGCCGTCAGGGTCAGAAGAAGCTGAAGCATCAAAGCTTATAGGTGAGCCTTCAAAACCAACATATCCTCCCTCATTTTTAAAGATAAAAACACCATCACTGCCAGCTATGTACGCATAATTTTCAGAAACAAAAGCTTCATTTGCTGACCCTATATCATAGTTGGCTATTTTAACAGGATTCGACGGAGAACTCACATCAAAAACAACTAGACTGTCTGTTACATCTGCCACGAAAGCTAAATTTCCCATCAAACTAACTCCGTGGGCTCGCGAAGTCCCTTTGAAACCTACGAGAGAAGGTGCAGAAGGGCTTGTTATATCTATTATGTAAAGACCACTTTTATCTGGCTGGTTTGAATTTTCATTCGTTAAATACACCAAATTCCCGCAGACTTCAAGTCCCCGTGTGTATCCTGGTACTTCATAAGTTCCTACCACAGATGGTGCAGTTGGATCACTTATATCGATAATAACAAGACCAACACCTATATCATTACATATGTATACGTAGTCTTCCGAGATATCAATATTCCAGGCATATCCATCAAAATCACATTGACTGACATATTTAGGAATTTTTGGATCTGATATATCCAAAATTATAAGTCCATACCCATGATTAGCCACATATGCATAATTTCCTGAAACAACAACGTCATAAGCACCACAACCATGACCTCCAGGAGTATCATACGTTTCAACCTGAATAGGCGTTGATGGATCTGTTATGTTAAAAATTACGAGTCCTTCACCATCTGCTGCTACATATGCATAATTTTCGGATACATCAAGGCCTATAGCCCGGTCTTCTGTTGGAAAATCTCCTATTAATACTGGTTCCTCTGGATTTGTTACATCAAGAACTGCCAATCCATTTAGGTAATCAGCCACATACGCATATTTTCCTATTTGGCGAATATCCATTGCATGTATAGTTTCGCAGTTGCCAACCTTTTGTATATTTGTTTCTGAAGAACCACCGGCATCTGCAATCGGAGGATTATTTTCAGGTTCTTCTCTTTGCGCAAGATCTTCAGCAATCTCCCCCGCAGCCTCATACCTCTCTGCTTCAGTGGTATCATCCCACATCCAGTGCACGTAGAAAGAGAATTTCTGGTCCTGGTTTATAGGCTGGGTGGTTGGAGATTCACAAGGACCGGGCATGGTTCCATCTTCTGCCGACCAGTCATAGAACCAGCACCAATCAACAAGTCCAGCGGAATAATATAGAGGGTTAGACGGATCATCATAAGAATGCCTGCCACCCCATATTGCATCGTTTGCTTCTGAACATTCAATCCACTCCCAATCATCTTCGGAAGTGGCTTTTGGTTCTACAATCAAGCATGTGTAATCATGGGTCTTGTCCTGATAAAATTGATATGGATTGGTAAAGCAAATGTCTGAAAAATCACCTTCTGGCCTGATCATCGAGTTTCCTTCGGCAGGACAGATTATTTCTGAAGAAGTTCCGGTAAATGTAACAGTACTGGTTTCCTCCACATCCGGGCTGAGCCGCATCCCCAAAACATCATCTTTTTGTGGAGATACACACCACGTAAAACCAAGGCCATATGTATAATCCATAGGCTCTAATGTCCATGGAGTAACTTTTGCATCACCGTTAGGATATATTTCCCATCGGGTCTTCGCAGTTGTATGATCAAATTTATTGGTGAATTCTACAATAGCTTTATCTTCTGAAACCTCAAGAATCTCCCACGAATAGTCACCGTTGCTGACGCTGCCTTCATAAATGTTGCCAGCACCTTCATTATATGTAGAAAGCCAGCTACCAAATGCATGAGCCTTGTATTCTCCAGTTTCATCCTCAAACCCGATATCTTCATCATAAACTCCATCACCGTCGTGATCCACCCATAGTTCTCTTGCAAAACCACCATTTGCAAGGTGGTATTTGACTCTTGGGGTTTTTATGATGACACCATCGTTGACTTCAGTTGCAGAGATTGAACCTGCAGTATATACAAGTTCCATTACCCAGATATCGTAATTTCCTGCCCTGTCAGAACAAAAAGCAATTTTAGTACCATCAGGGCTCCATACAGGTGAGATATCATCTGCAGAGTCTGTAGTTAACTGTACTTTATTGTCCCCATTAGCATCCATGATCCAGAGATCATTGCTACCAGCTCTATCGGATACGAAGAGAATTTTGCTTCCGTCGGGGGAAAAATATGGCTGATATTCATTTGATGCATCTGAGGTAAGTTGAGTTTTTCCGGCCCCATCAGCATTTATTGTGTATATATCCCAGTTTCCATTTTCATTGGATTGATACACAATCTTTGAACCGTCTGGAGACCAGACCTGACTCTGCCAGGACTGAACTTGGATACGTATATCACCATCTGCAAGCTTCTTAAAGCCAGTACCGTCTGAATTTACGACCCATATCTCTCTGTTTCCAGAACTGCCATAACGGTCTCCTGAAAAAACGACCATGGAACCGTCAGGAGACCAGGAAGTAAAGAATGCATAAGTCAACCCCGTGCTAACGACTTTATGTTTGTTCGACCCGTCTAGACCCATAAACATGAGGTCGAGAGGCAGGTTATAATTCGCTCCATGGGCATAACTTATCTTAGAACCGTCAGGGGACCAAACACAATATTCGTTTTCTCCATCTGATCCTGTCAACTTATTCTGGGAAGAGCCATCAGCATTCATTACCCAGATATCATACCAGCCACCAATACCCTGGGAATACAATATCTTACTACCGTCTGAAGACCACGAAAATCTCTTTTCATCGTTCCCACCGAAAGTTAATTGGGCTTCAACGCTGCCATCTTTAGATGACTTATAGATGTCCTGATTTCTTCCAAAAATAAATTCATTACCGTTGGGAGACCACACAGGATTACGATCATTTGCAGGATTGTTCGTCAACTTTACCAAATTTTCAACTACGACATCAGCGGCCGATGCCGTACCACAGAAATTCATCCCCAGAAACATAAAGGCGATGAATAGACAGACTAACTTGTCGATCCCTTTCATTAATCAAACCATCCACATTACACATATAAAATATCTGTATATAATAACTGAAATATATTATACTGTTATGTGGGATAATTATAGATAAAAGCTTCTTTTTTTAGTAAAATGTCATAAAATATAGAAATTTCAATTATAAAATTGTCTTATATATTGATAATAAAACGAGTCAGTCGAAAAAATGAAATAAAAAACCAGCTAACAGGCACCACCAACAAGCCAGCACCCACCAAAAAATTAAAAAAAGAAAAAAAGGAAAGCCACTTTAAAAAGCAGCTTCAATTTCACTTAATGATGCCCGTGCCCATACCCCGCGTACTGTTCTCTTTTAAACTTCACGTAAGCTTCACCAGCTGCCTTCAAGCACTTCTCACAGAGCATTGTGTTTTCAGTCATGACGCCTTTTGAGAAGTTGGGGATGCGGAGTTCTACGGGGTAGAGGTCGGTTTTTGAACCGCAGAGCTTGCATTTGCCCTTTTTGCCTGCAAGTTCTTCTTTTTCAACTTTTACGCGGGTTTTGTCGGCGGATTCGAGACAGGGCTCGCAGAGGCCTGTCCAGACTCCTTCGGGGTAGGCGAATTTGAGGAGGGGGCGGTATACCCGCACCGGGTTTACGGTGGGGATTCCGCGTCCGCATAGATCACAATCTGTCATATCTTTTCCTCCTTATTTCCTTAGACCAGTACACTTGCTGCTTCCATTGCCCACTGTACGAAGGGTTCGGGCCAGATTCCGATTACCAGTACGCCTGCCACTGCGAGCAGGAGGGCGAGGGCGTAGGGGAAGGGTGTGCTGACCTTCTCGCCTTCGGGGGGCAGGAAGTACATGTACTTCACGAGCCGTGCGTAGTAGAACAGGGAAAGAGCACTGTTCAGGATGGCGATTACAGCCAGCCAGGTCATGCCTGCTTGGATGGTCGAGGAGAAGAGCACGAACTTGGCCATGAAGCCCGCGGTTGGCGGGATTCCTGCAAGGGCGAAGACGAAGACCATCATTGCAAAGGCAGCGATTGGCATTCTCGTCCCGAGGCCCTTGAAGTTGTCCAGGTGGTCGGGGATTTCCAGGTTGCCTCTCTTTTCAGAGGTCACCATCCAGACCACGGCCCCTGCTGCTATGAATGCGCCTGCCTTCATGAAGGCGTGGGCAAGAGCGTAGAGGATTCCGCCTGCAAGGGCCATTGGGGTCATGACCACAAAAGCCATTGCGATGTACCCTGCCTGGGCAAGGGACGAGTAGGCGAGCATGCGCTTGACACTGGTCTGAGCCACTGCGACCACGTTTCCGAAGGTCATGGTGACAACAGCCAGGATCGTAAAGGCGAGCTGCCAGTCAGGCTGGAGGGCGATGAGAGCCACGATAAAGACCCTGAAAGCTGCCACGAAGCCCATCTTCTTGGATCCTGCTGCCAGGAGGGCGGACACAACCGAGGGAGAACCCTGGTAGGTATCCGGAGCCCACATGTGGAAGGGGACAAGAGCCATCTTGAAGCCGAAACCCGCGATCAGCAGGACCACTGCCACAAGCCCGATGGGGTTGTCCACCAGAAGCCCGCAGTTTGCGGCGATCAGGGGGATGCTGGTCGTGCCGGTTGCCCCGTAGACAAAGGAAAGCCCGAAGAGCATCAGGGCCGCCGAGACCGAGCCGATCACGAAGTACTTCATTGCGGCTTCAAGGGACCTTGCGTTCTGCTTTTCGTAGCCTGCAAGGGCGTAGGTAGCCAGGCTTGCAAGTTCGAAGGCGCAGAAGAGCACGATCAGGTCATTGGCTGAAGCCACGAACATCATGCCGAAGGTTGCAAAGAGCACCAGGGCATAGAACTCTTCGGTGTGGTCGCTGTCCTCATTATACTTTATGGCAGCTACCGAGACCAGCAGAGCGACTACCAGGAAGACCAGTTTGAAGAACTGGGAAAGGGCGTCGATACTGACCGTGCCTGAAAACATTGCCGCGTCGGTCCCAAAGCTTGCGACCGTCAGGCCGAGAGCAACCAGGATGCCGAAGGTTGCCAGGTAGCCGAGCATGTTCTTTGCCTGAGGGGACATGAAAAGCCCCACAAGCAGGACGAAGAGGCCGGTAACTGCAATTGTGATTTCAGGTGCAAGTAACATAAGGTCTACCATTTTTCACACCCCCGCCATAGCCGCCAGGCTGACTATTGCTTCCGAATTCGTAATCATCATATCAAGCACCGGACTCGGGTTCAGGCCGAAGTAGAGCACCAGGAGGGCGATCACAGCCATGGAAAAGACCTGGAGGGAGTTTATGTCCTTCACGTCCCCGAGCTTTTCATTATACACTCCGAACATTGCCCGCTGCATTGCCCAGAGGTGGTAGCCAGCGGTAATCACGATTGCCAGCAGGGCTATAATCACAAAGCCTGGCAGGTTCACGAAAGTGAAGGTCAGCACCAGGAACTCGGCAATGAAACCTGTCAGCCCGGGAAGCCCAAGCGATGCCATAAAGGCAAGCATCATGATTACTGTCAGCTTTGGCATCTTCTGGGCAAGCCCGCCAAGCTCGTTGATGATCCTTGTCCCTGCACTGCTGTGGATGGCGCCTGCTGACATAAACAGGATTGCCATAATCAGCCCGTGAGAGAATTGCTGGAACATTGCTCCTGAAACCGAAAGGGTAACCAGGCCTGCAGCCCCAAGGGTCACATAGCCCATGTGGCTCACACTGGAGTAAGCGATCATCCTCTTGAGGTCCTTTTGCCTGAGCGCCAGGAGAGCTCCGTAGAGAATGCTGACCGACCCGAGCAGACCCAGCAGGACAATGAAGAGGTCAGGGCTGCCGGCGTTCGGGAGCATGGGGAGCATGATCCTGAAGAGCCCGTACCCTCCGATCTTGAGCAGGACGAAAAGCACGCTGCCTGCGGTGGGAGCTTCGGAATAGGCATCCGGGAGCCAGGAGTGGAAGGGGAAGGTCGGGATCTTTGCCAGGAAGCCGAAGAGGAGCGCCAGGAAAATGGCGTCTTTCAACATTCCGGACTCGAAGTACTGGTACTGGGAGATCAGTTCCCTGATGTCAAAGGTGGGCACCCCGGTCTGCTGCCAGGAGGCATAGAAGATCCCGAAGATCCCGAGGAGCATCACCAGGGATGCCACATGCGTGTAGATGAAGAACTTGTAGGACGCATGGGCTCTCTTTTCTCCTCCCCAGATGTTCACCATGAAGAAGAGGGGGATGAGGGTGAGTTCCCAGAAAATGTAGAACATGAAGAAGTCAAGGGACACGAAGACCCCTATCACTGCTGCCTGCATGGCAAGGATCAGTCCGTAGAACCTGTTGGGGGCCTCTCTTTCCTCGCACCAGGAGTACACTATGAGCAGCGGGATCACTATCGCGTTCAGGAGGATCAGGGGCATGGAAATGCCATCAATCCCCACGGTGTAACTGATCCCGAGGGAGGGAATCCACTCCATCGACTCAAAGAACTGCATGGCAGCTGTCCCGCTGTCAAAGTTCATGTAAGCGTAGAGGGTGATTCCCAGGGTCACAAGCGAACCGAGCAGGCCCATTCCTGCAGCCTGATCTTTCGTTTTTGTGAAAAAGGTCACTGCTGCAAAAATCAGCGGCACCAGAATCAGCAACGATGCTACAGGCAGCATTAGAGCACCTCCATTATCAACTTAACAAGTATTATCAGCAGGCTCACACCCGCGATCACAACGCTTGCATAGGTCTGCACGACCCCTGTCTGCACCCGCCTGAGCGTTTCTGCAGCTTCAGTCGTGACGATTCCGATTGCTTCTACAATGCTGTCTATTATAACGTCAACTACCTGTGTCAGGAAGGCAACAACGCCATAGACCACCCCGATTGAGAAGAATTCGGTGTAGATCTCGTGCTGGTAATAGCGCCTGTAGAGCAGCTTATAGACCGGGTTCTTCATGGAAGCCACAACTCCGAGGTCCAATCCCCTGAGGTAGTAGAGCACGAAGGAAATCCCAAAGCCAGCAAGGGCAATGATTACCGGAAGCCAGAGGATGATGAGCGGCTCGTGCCCTGCGGCATGGACAATTTCGTATCCTCCAAGCTCTGCAAGATTTGCGATGTCCACATTTACAAAGCTGTTTGCAAAGGTTTCCTCAAGGAAGTTCATGAAACCGGTCCTGGTAAAGGCGCCGAAGACAAGGGCGAAAACTGCCAGGATGCTGAGCGGGATGGTCATCACGGACGGGGACTCATGCCCACCGTAGTTGCTTCTTGGCTTTCCTGCAAAGGTCATGAAGATCAGCCTGAAGATGTAGACCGAAGTCAGGAGCGCGGCTGCAATGGAGAAGAAGTAGGGCAGCCAGTTCTGGGAGTGTTCCCCGAAGAGGTATGCAGCCTCGATGATCGGGTCCTTGGAGAAGAAACCGCTTGTTCCGATTGAAGTCCCCGGAATCCCGAAACCTGCCAGGGAAAGGGCTGCGGCGGTCATTGTAACCGCGGTTATCGGCATGACTTTCGCAACGCCTCCGAGTTCCCTCATGTCGTGGGTGCCCACTGCGTGGATCACACTTCCGGCACAGAGGAAGAGAAGCGCCTTGAAGAAGGCGTGGTTGATCAGGTGGAAGAGGGACACGCCCACCGCTTCAAGCCCGATTGTTGCTCCCAGGCCAAGGGCGAGCATCATGTACCCGAGCTGGCTGATGGTGGAAAAGGCAAGCACACGCTTGAGGTCGTTCATTACAATGGCCATGGTGGCTGCAAAGAGCGCTGTAAAGCCTCCGAAGTAAGCAACTACCATCAAAGAGTCAGGAGCTGCAATGAACATCGGGAAGGTCCTTGCGACCAGGTAGATCCCCGCAGTAACCATTGTTGCTGCATGGATGAGGGCTGAAACGGTTGTCGGGCCTTCCATTGCGTCAGGCAGCCACACATGGAGCGGGAACTGCCCGGATTTCCCGACGGCTCCTCCGAAGAAGAGCAGAGTAATAATAGTAAGGTGGCTCACTTCAAAGCCGAGAATGTTTGCCTGCATAGCCGAGAGTTCCGGGATGTAGCTGAAGATCTCATCGAAGCGGAGCAGGTATACTCCTTCCGTGAACCCGCCTGCAAGTTTCAGGAGGTCGGCGGTGAGCACGATAATTCCTGCAAGGAACATCACGTCTCCGATCCTGGTGGTCAGGAAAGCTTTCTTGGCTGCGGATGCTGCCGAGGGCTTTTCAAACCAGAACCCGATCAGGAGATAGGAACAGAGCCCTACAAGTTCCCAGGAAACGAAAAGCTGCAGAATGTTGTCCGAAAGGATCAGGGACAGCATTGCCGCGGTGAAAAGGGCGGTTTCTGCGAAGTACCTGGGTTTTGCCGGGTCGTGGGACATGTAACCCACTGCGTAGATGTGGATTAACAGGCTCACGAAGGTGACCATGGTCAGCATGACGGCTGCCAGGGGGTCTATTAATACTCCCAGGTTGAGCACTGCAAACCAGGGAATAGACTGGCTGACAACCTCTTCGGGGTTTGCCAGGAGTCCGAGAGTTATCACGAGAGAGATTACGAAGGAGGCGGCAATGGCTGCTATCGGAACGATTGCCCCTCCGGAGGGCAACTTCTTCCCGAAGAAGAAGGTGATTACAAAAGCCAGTGCAGGGAGCACCGGGATTAAAAATGCAAGTTCTTCCAGTGCCATTTTTACCACCTCAGAAGCTTAAGTTCGTCAAGGTTGATCCTGTCATGCGTCCTGTAGATTGCCATGAAGATCGCAAACCCGATCGCTGCCTCGGCGGCTGCGAGAGCAATGGAAAACAGGGCAAAGACCTGTCCGTTCAGGGTGTCCGTGTAGCTTGAGAAAGCCACCAGGTTCAGGTTTGCGGAGTTGAGCATGAGTTCGATGCACATGATCAGCCTGATACCGCTTTTATGCGTCATTACGCCGTAGAGCCCGATGGAGAAAAGCAGGGCTGCAAGGCCGAGGTAAAAGCTTAAGGGAATCATTTGCTGTCCTCCCCTTTTGCCATATAGATTGCCCCTATCAGGGAGGCTAACAGGACGATTGACATGATCTCGAAGGGAATTACATACTGGGTGAAGATCAGCATTCCCAGGCCCTCAATGTTACTCGGGTCACCCGGGTTTTCGGGTAGTTCGGACACGGTGTTCCAGGAAGTCCCGAAAGCTCCCAGGACCACTACGGCCAGGAAGAGCATGGTCACTACAAGGGCTGCAGGCCGGTTAATCTGCATTGGAACTACCTCCGAGTTCACGCTTGGTAAGCATCACGGCAAAGAGGATCAGCACCCCGATAGCTCCGATATAGACCAGCACCTGGACAACTCCGAGGAACTGGGCGTTCAGGAGGATGTAGAGCGCTGCAACACCGAACATGCACATGATAAGGGCAAGCCCGGCCCGGACAACGTCCTTTGCGATAACCACAAAGATTGCAAAGAAGACCGTGGTTACGGAAAGAAGCCCGAAGGCAGCCATTTCAGCAAAGGCCCCGATCGTTTCAAGTCCGATCATCTCTCATCACCTTCCTCAAGGTCAACTTCCCGGGCGAGTTTGTCAGGGGACATCAGAAGGTCTTTGTGAGTCCACTTAACAACGCCCTTGCAGTATTCCTTCCCGCTTGAAAGTGCATCTTTCGGACATTGGTCAACACAGAGCCCACAAAAAAGACAGTGTCCAATATCAATTTCAGGGAACCAGCGCTGTTTACTGCTGCCCGGTGCAATAGGAGCTTTTACGATCCTTATTGTGTTGTTCGGACAGGTGTTGGCACAGATCCCACAGCCAATGCATTTGCTTTTATCGAGGATCTGGAGCCCCCGGAACCTGTCGGAGAGCGGGGTTTCCACTTCAGGGCACAGCCTGGTTACGCGTTCTTTCGGGATGTTTTTTAGCGCATATTTGATATTTTTAAGAACCATGCTTTCACACTCCCAGATAGAGCCCAAGGCCCACTGCCCAGACAAGGTTCAGAAGGGATAAGGGCAGCAGTTTTTTCCAGCTCAGGTCAACCACCTGGTCGATCCTGTACCTCGGGACTGCCCACCTCAGCATGACAATGGTACACAGGACAAGGACGGCTTTAAGAAGCAGGAAACCTGTGGGGGCAATCAGGCCCAGCACCGGGTTGTTTGCAACAAAAGCCGGTACGTTCCAGCCGCCAAGGAAAAGAAGTGCCACAAGGAAAGAACCGAGTATCATGTGGATGTACTCGGCAAAGAACCCGAGCCCGAAGCGCATTCCGCTGTATTCGGTAATCCATCCTGCGACCAGTTCTTCTTCAGACTCGTTCTGGTCGAAGGGGAGTCTTCCCATATCAGCCATAAGGGCAATAAAGAAAACAACAAATCCGATCGGCTGCAGGAAAATGTTCCAGACAAGCCCCTGGCCCTGAGCGATTTCCACGATGTTCAGGGACCCGGTCATAACAGCAACACTGATAACCGTAATTCCGAGGGGGACTTCATACCCGACCATCCGGGCAAAGTTCCTGAAGGCTCCCAGGAGGGAATATTTGTTGTTCGAACCGTAGGACATCATGAAGACCCCGAAGATCGAAATCGAGGACATTGCCTCAATGTAAAGGATGCTGATGTCCATTTCGGTGACTGCCAGCGGGTATTCGACTCCGCCTATGAAGACCGCTCCCACAGGGATTGCAACAAGCATCAGGAAAACCGAGCTCATCAGGAAAATAGGGGCATTGTCGAAGAGCAGACGGTCAGCGTTCTTCGGCCTCAGGTCTTCTTTAGTAAAGAGCTTGATTGCGTCAGCCACAAGCTGCAGAAGCCCGAACTTGCCTACTCTCATAGGGCCGTACCTGAACTGGATGTCGGCTGAGAGTTTACGCTCAATCCAGACCGCACCCATCGCGCCCAGGAAAATGGCACCAACAAGAGCCAGGCCCGCAACCCCGCGGATCCAGGGAAGGAAAGGCACTATTAATTCAGGAATTTCGATCATTAAAATCACCTGTCTGCTTCACTGGTACATCCGTCCATGCTTCCAGAGATCGCCGCCACGTCCGCAACCGTAGTGCCTATGATAAGCGGGGGCAGGGCCTGCAGAGTCGGGTAGTATGGCCCTCTTACCTTTACCCTGTGCGGCTTGTCCGTGCCGTCGGAGACCATGTACATCCCCATTTCTCCTCTGGGGTCTTCCACCCTGTGGAACACCTCTCCGGGGGGCACTCTCATAACAGGAGTCCTCCTTCCGTAGGGAGAGTTTACGGGGAAGATCGGGCCGTCAGGGATCCGGTCAAGGCACTGTTCGATGATGTAGATGCTTTCCCGAATCTCGTTAAGCCTTACCTGCACCCTTGCAGCGCAGTCTCCTGCGGTTTCGGTGCAGACCTTGAAGTCCAGGTCCTCATAGACCAGGTAAGGCTCGTTCTTCCTGATATCGAAAGGTACGCCCGTTGCCCGGAGTGGCGGCCCGGAAACTCCCAGGTTCTTTGCAACATCCGCGGTCAGGACGCCCACGCCAACAGCGCGTTCCCTGTAGATAGAGTCCGTCGCGAACATTTCCTCGTAATCGTCAATGACCTTCTTGAGCTTGTTCAGGACAGGAAGGGTTTTTTCCTTGAAACCTTCGGGCAGGTCGTCGCGCACTCCTCCGAACTTCAGGTAGCTGTGTGTAACCCGGGCTCCGGTGACCATGTCGATAAGGGTCAGGATATCTTCCCTTTCTTTGATCGTGTACATGAACATGGAAACAAAGCCGATGAATTCCCCGTACTCGCCCATACCGAGCAGGTGGCTCTGCAACCTGGAAAGTTCCTCTATAATGACCCTGATATACTGGGCTCTTTCGGGAACCTCTATTCCTGCAAGTTTTTCCACACAACCCACAAAACATTCCTCGTTGGTCAGGGCTACCAGGTAGCAGATCCTGTCCACGATCGGGATTCCCTGGAGGTAGGTCTTGTTCTCCAGGATTTTTTCAATACCTTTGTGAATGAAACCCAGTTCCACTTCAGCATCCAACACGGTTTCCCCTTTCAGCTTCAGGTTCAGTCTGAAAGGTCCGGGCTGCATGGGATGCTGGGGGCCCAGATGTATGATCATCTCATTAAGTTCAAGCATTTCTTCCATTTTTTACCCCTCACACCAGGTTTCTAGCGGTCGTGTTCGGGAAACCCTTGTAGTCTTTCCTGAGAGGCCATTCGCCCAGCATCTCCTCGGGAAGCACCAGAGGCTTCAGGTTCGGGTGGTTTTTGAACATGACCCCGTAGAGTTCATAGGTTTCCCGCTCGTACCAGTTTGCGTTCCAGTAGACCGGCACGACTGACTCAATTTCCGGGGAATCCCTGGGAAGTTTTGCCTTCAGCGTCAGGACCACAGGGTGCTCATATGAAGCGATGTGGTAGACAACTTCGATTTCCCCCCGCTTCGGATAGTCAACTCCGCAGACGCTGCAGAGGTGGTCAAACTGAAGGGAATCCTTAAGGTACTGGCAGGTTTCCTTTGCCTTTCCCGCAGCCACGTATGCCCTTACGCGGATTTCGGATTCGACCTCGGATTCGGAAATTGCCTCCGGAAATTCACTGGTCAGTGATTCGATAATTGTTCTGGCATCCATTATTTTCCCTCGAATAATTCAAAACCTTTAGAAAAACCTCAATAATCCGTTCCCAGGTCTTTCTTGGCTTTGATTTTTTCCTGGAGCTCCACGAACCCCTGGATAAGGGCTTCAGGCCGCGGAGGGCAGCCGGGAATAAACACATCGATCGGAAACATCTCATCGATGTTCTGTACCGTGCTGTAGGATTCGTAGAACGGGCCGCCGCTGATAGAGCAGTCCCCCATGCAGAGGACCCACTTGGGAGCAGCCATCTGGTCCCAGAGCCTCTTCAAAGCCGGGAGATATTTCTTTGTCACGTAGCCACTGATGATCATGACATCAGCGTGCCTCGGGGAGTTCCTCGGAATAATCCCGAAGCGGTCCGTATCGTAGTGGGCACAGCCCGTAGCAATCATCTCTACCCCGCAACAGCCCATGGGCTGGGTCATGAACCAGAGCGAGTTTTTCCTCCCCCAGTTGATAAGGTCCTGGGCTTTGGTCTTCTTGAGGAAGTTGTGGATCGCGCTGGTGGTGGTGGTGATCACCCCCGGGATTTCGTCATCCGGAGTGCCTTCTATATCACTCGTTTTTTTCGCCTTCACTTCACCCATGTAAGGGCCTCCTTCTTCCAGAGGTAGAGGTATCCGAAGAGCAGCACGAAGATGAAGACAAGCATCTCGATTACTGCGACTGAAGTGATCCCGTGTCCCTTGTAGACCGTAGCCCAGGGGTAGAGGAAGAGCACCTCAATATCAAAGAGAACAAAAGCAATCGCATAGAGGTAATACTCAACATTGAACTGGATCCTGGCAGTCCCGGTAGGGACGGAACCCGATTCGTATGTTGTGTATTTGTTTGCTGCCTTGCTCCTCGGACTCAGTTGCTTTACGATAAACATTGTCATGGGAGGCATAATCAGCCCCACGGCAAGGAATATTGCAACCGGTATGTAGCTATCGATTATTCCAGACATTGTATCACCATTTTAAGTGCGGCAATCTGAAACTGCAGCATATTATGACCTGGATTCTATAGGGTTTTCGATATCCCTGAGAAAAACCTGCAGCTTCAGGAGAGGGTTGGAGTACCCGAATTCAACCAAATGCAGGTCCCATCACAGGGCCTATAATAATACACCTGTACTTCGGACCGGGGGTTTTGATAAAGCCCTGACCGGTACGAAACAGGCATCTGATTTTTGGGCTGTGAAAATCTCTTTTTCAGGGCCCGATTATTTGAAATAAATTGCCGGAAGTTAAGGAAGATCCCCACTCCGTCAAAGTAGTCAAATTGTCATGAGATTAGTATAATCAATGATTAAGATTCCAAATAACCACTATTCATTTCTGCAATGAATCAGGGGATATTATGGTATGTGCTAGATAATTAATATTATATAAATATTAAGTTTAAATATTTAATAGACAGTATGAAAAAATAATTTTCGAGCATAATTGACATCCGGAAAACAATATCATGCTCCCGAAATTATATGTACAACCTGAATATTTTATTTACAGAGAGATCTCCCCCCATAGTGCCCAAATAAATCTATGAGTTTATTGAAATTTTTCAAAGAGTCGGTGGAGAAATATATATAGTTAATAATTATTTTAATGGACATAAAATACCTCCCAATACTTTACAAATAATAATGACAAATCTGTGCCCGGAAGAATCCCTGGCCTGAAAATAATAAAGAATCTTCCATTTACTGTGTTACCCCGACACTCCCTCTCTGAAAGAGGATAGTTTTCATCAACACTTCAATGGTTTCATTCCTGAGCCGCTGAAAGGCACGGCAGTTATAATATGGGCAGCAAATCATAAAGCTTCAACCGCCAATCCTGCCGGAAACCTACAGGAATCCGGCGGGAGAACCTATAAAAGATATTATAATCTGGCAGAATAATCAATAAGATATCATAATCAAGATGGTATAAATAAATGATATATCATCGACAACATAAGTAAAGCAATTGGGACGTTTTCAAAGAGTGGGCAGGCTAAACGGTCCTTGGACAATCCGTATTAACGGACATTTAAAATGCAGTCAGAAACTTAAAACGTACCCCGACATTTAAGCCTCATCCCGGCATTCAAGTCTTATCCCGGCATTCAGGCCTTATCCGGACAAAAACGATACAGTACATCATACCAATACATTATAATAACTCCTTTCATGATAGGAAAGCTGGTGGAAACCCGTATGAAAATTAACGATAATTGTGTAGGGTGCGGACAGTGCACATCCTTTTGCAGGCAGGACGCAATAGAGGTCAGGGGAAAAGCCCGGATCAGCGATGCCTGTGTGGAATGTGGGATATGTTCCCCCTACTGCCCCGTAAAAGCCATAGAGGTGACGGTATGAAAGTGGTAGTCATCGGTGCCGGATTGGGTGGGCTCCTGAGCGCTGCCAGGCTTTCGAAGGAAGGGCATACCGTTGAAGTTTTCGAACGCCTCCCGATTACAGGAGGCAGGTTCACAAATCTTGAGTATAAGGGATTCCAGCTTTCCAGCGGAGCTTTCCACATGCTTCCCCACGGTCCCGGAGGTCCCCTTGCCCGGCTACTCAAAGAAATGGGGGATGACGTCCGGATCGTACGCTCCGAAAAGACTATGATCCGCATACCCCTGAAGAAAGGGGATACTGACTACAGGCAGGGGTTCAGGGACATTCCTTTCCACGACTTCCAGAAACCGCTCTCCAATAAAGACCGTCTGAAAAGCGCTTATTTGATCGTAAGCACAAGAAAGGACCCCCCCGAAGGGAGCACTCTTCAGGAATGGATAAGATCCCAGGTCAAGGACGAATGGCTGGTGAAGCTTGCCGATTCCTTCTGCGGCTGGTCCCTGAGTATGAGAAGCGATGAGATATACGTGGAAGAAGTTTTCGAGATCTTTGAAAACCTCTACCGTTTCGGGGGCCCGGGCGTACCCATGGGCGGATGCAAAGGGATAATCGACGCCCTTGAAAAGGTGATCATGGCAAACGGCGGGACAATCCATACGAAAAGCGAAGTCTCGAAAATCCTGGTGGAAAACGGAAATACGGCAGGTGTTGTGGTGGACGGCACGGAACATAAAGCCGACCTTGTGATAAGCAACACAGGCCATGCCGCAACTGCCGGGCTTTGCAGTGAAATCCTCTCCGATGAAAAACACGCCGAATATCTCAGGATGCTTGAAGGCCTTCGGCCCTCAGCCGGTATAAAAATCTGCCTCTCCGCAGAAGAACCCCTTATAGGGCACTCCGGAGTGCTACTGACCCCTTATGCGAGGCGTGTTAACGGGATCAACGAGGTCACCCAGGTGGACCCTTCCCTTGCCCCTCCCGGAAAACACCTGACCATGTCCCACCAGCATGTGGCTCCGGAAAATGTAGGGAAACTCGAGGAAGAAATCGATATGGGGCTCCAGGACTTAAAAGAGATCTTCCCTGGCAAAAAATACGAAGTCCTGCTCATCCAGTCCTATCATGATAGCTGGCCCGTAAACAGGGCGTCCTCGGGAACTGATCCGGGCAACGAAACCCCAATCCCAGGCCTCTACGTCGTAGGAGACGGAGCCAAAGGGGAAGGAGGAATCGAAGTCGAAGGAATAGCCCTCGGAGTTTCCAGGACAATGAATAAAATTCTTGGCTGAATTTGAATTAAGAATACGGATAAAGGGCAGAGATGGAGATTAAGGTGGGGGTTCATACTAATCAAAGTTGTAGCTAAAAATTCATACCAATCAAGCTTATCAACTGAAAATCCATATCAATCAAAGTTGTAGCTAAAAATCCCTACCAATCAAGCTTATCAACTGAATACCCCTACTAATCAAGCTTATCAACTGAATATCCCTACTAATCAAGCTTATCAACTGAATATCCCTACCAATCAAACATTCCTATACATAATAAAAGATCCCGGATGGCAGGTGTTTTACCATTCAACAGGAAAACCCCCCTTTCGTAACTTATTCGAAAAACGTATTTATCCCCCTGACCAACGTTTGCAGGAACCGCTGCGCTTACTGCGGGTTCAGGCGCGACCCCGGACATCCTGAAGCCAGGCTCATGAAACCCGAAGAGGTAATCCCCATCCTTGAAAACGGAGTGAAGGCAGGGTGCACGGAAGCTCTTTTTACCTTCGGGGAATACGCCGAAGAACTGCCCGAGTACCGCGAATGGCTCGAAGCCCTGGGGTATTCTTCCACCCTGGACTACCTTATCCGGCTCTCCGAAATCGCTCTCGAAATCGGCATCCTGCCCCACACGAATGCAGGTGTCATGACCCGCTCGGAACTCGAAACCTTAAAGCCCCTTAACGCCAGCATGGGACTCATGCTCGAGACCACTGCGGTTCTGGACGCCCACCGGGACTGTCCGGGAAAGGAGCCTGAGAGGAGAATCGAAACTATCAGGGAAGCCGGAAAGCTCCGTATCCCCTATACCACGGGTTTGCTTGTGGGGATAGGCGAAAGCCGGGAAGACAGGATAGAGTCCCTGGAGACGATTGCGGCCCTGCACGGGAAGTACGGGCACATCCAGGAAGTCATCATCCAGAACTTTGCCCCCAAACCCGGGACCCCTATGGAAAAGCACCCTGAGCCGAAAGTAGAAGAGATGATGGATACCGTAGCCCTTGCCCGGCAGGTCCTGCCTTCCGACGTTGCCTTGCAGGTAGCTCCGAACCTTATCGACCCGAAAGTCCTGATTGGAAAAGGAGTTTCGGACCTGGGGGGAATTTCCCCGCTTACCATTGACTGGATCAACCCGGAAGCCGAATGGCCGGACGTTAGATGCCTGCAGGCAAAACTCGGGGATATCCCCCTCAGGGAGCGCCTGCCAATCTACCCGCAGTACGTCAGGAAGGGCTGGTACTCGTCCGGGATAAGCGGGCTGATTGAGCGGCTTTCCGACAGGGAAGGTTACAGGAAAACCCCCAAAAACGAGTATGTCGAGGAATAAAAAATGGACAGCAGAATTTCAGACGACCTCATCGAACGTGCATATCAGGGAAAGAACACGAAAGAAGACGCAACCCTGCTCCTGCAGACTTCGCCTTTCGAACTATTCAGGTTTGCGGACGAGCTCCGCGCCCTTGCCGTAGGAGACGAGGTCACGTACGTTGTGAACAGGAACATCAATTTCACCAGCCGCTGCGTTGGAACCTGCGGGTTCTGCGCATTCAGGGACAATAACGGCTACATCCTGAGCCTTGAAGAAATCCTTGACAGGGCAAGGAAAGCAGCCAGGGAAAAAGCCACGGAAGTCTGTATCCAGGGAGGGCTTTTGCCTGACGTGGGCCTGGATTTTTACCTGGAAATGGTCGAGGGCATAAAAGCCGAATTCCCGGAGATGCACATCCATGCCTTTTCCCCCATGGAAGTCTACCACGCCGCTCACATCAGCGGAATCCCGGTAAAAGAAGCCCTTTCCAGGCTCAAGAAAAGCGGGCTTGACACCATGCCCGGTACTGCTGCTGAAATCCTTTCTGACCGCGTAAGGGAAATCATCTGCCCCTCGAAGCTCGGGACGGGGGAATGGATTGAAGTGGTCAGGCAGGCCCATGCCACCGGGATTCCCACAAGCGCAACCATGATGTACGGGCACATTGAGACTCCGGAAGAGAGGATTGAACACATCCTTACGATCCGGGAACTCCAGAGGGAAACCGGAGGCATTACCGAATTCGTACCCCTGCCGTTCATGCCCTACAACAACCCGATAGGGGAAAAAATGATTCGAGAAGGCAGGTACGCCACCCCCGGGACGGAAGACCTGAAAATTTACGCAATCTCCAGAATCCTCCTTCATACCCATGTAGAGAACATCCAGGCGAGTTGGGTGAAACTCGGGAAAAAACTTGCCCAGTTTGCCCTCCACTGCGGGGCCAATGACCTTGGCGGCACCCTGATGGAAGAGAGCATTTCAAAGTCCGCTGGGGCGAATAACGGGGAACTCATTTCTGCTGAAGAACTGGAATGGATGATCCACGGGGCGGGCAGGGTCCCTAAAGAGAGGAATACCCTTTACAGGGGAGTGAATAAACTGGCAGCCGCCAGCCGCGGAAATTCGGCCGGATACGGGGCGTTCCAGTGAAACCGGGGAAAGGAACCGAATCCGGGCCTTACAGGAAAAAACAGATTAGACAAAAAACGGACAGGAATGATCGGGATGGACAGTAAAAGACCGACAATCTCCGACGACGTCATTGAAAGGGCGTACCGGGGAAAATGTACAAAAGAAGATGCCTTTACCCTGCTTGAGGGAAATCCTTTCGAGCTTTTCACGCTTGCCGATGAACTGCGCGCCCTTGCCGTGGGCGACGCGGTCAGCTATGTGGCAAACAGGAACATCTACATTACGAATAAATGCGTCGGAAACTGCGGGTTTTGCGCTTACAGGACCGGAGACGGGTACATGCTGAGCGTGGAAGAAATCCTGGAAAAGGTCGCCTGGGCTGAAAGGGCAGGGGCCGTAGAGGTATGTGTGCAGGGAGGGTATACTCCGGAAGCGGATATGGAGTTCTATCTTGAGATCATAGATTCCATAAAAGCCGGGTTCCCTGAGATGTGCATCCATGCCCTGTCCCCGATGGAAGTGAACTATGCGGCAGGGATTTCAGGCATGTCCGTGGAAGAAGCCCTTGGGAAACTTAAGAAAAGCGGGCTTGATTCTCTTACCGGGACCTCGGCGGAAATCCTGTCCGACCGGGTCAGGAAAATCATCTGTCCGGGCAAGATCACAACCCAGCAGTGGATTGATACCATAACTGCGGCCCACAAAACCGGGATTTCCACCAATGCTACTATCATGTACGGGCATGTGGAGACTCTGGAAGAGCGTCTTGACCACGTTTTTATTATCAGGGAGATCCAGCAGGAAACTGGCGGCTTTGCCGAACTCATCCCGATGTCCTTTTTGCCTTACAATAACCGGATCGGGGAAAAAATGCTTGCATCCGGGAAGTTCTCCAGCACCGGGCTTGAAGACCTGCAGCTCCTGGCTATTTCCAGGGTAATCCTGCATACCCATGTAGAGAACATCCAGGCGACCTGGGTGAAACTTGGGAAAAAGCTAGCCCAGTTTGCCCTCCACTGCGGGGCCAACGACCTGGGCGGAACCCTTATGGAAGACCAGATCTCCACAGCCTCCGGCGGCAGCCACGGGGAATACGTGTCGCCCGAGGAGTTTGAGTGGATGATAAAAGGTGCGGGGAGAATACCGATACAGCGGGACACCCTGTACAGGCAGGTCGAACCCCGGAGCCCGGGCAGCCAGGGGGCAGTCCCGGGCTGCAAGAGGGCAGGAATCGGCAGCAAGGAATAAGGAACCCGGTGGAGAAAAAGAAGAGAATTGAAGAGAAGAGAATAGTAATAGTTGAGAAGAAAAAAAGCGAAGAAAAGAGAAGAGAAGATAAGGTGTAAAATTTCCGGACGGCTAAAATGAAGAAGTAGCAGGAGTGAAGATGAGAGCCGTAATTCCCTATAAGAAAACCGGTGCAAAATCCCGATTGTCCTCTGTCCTCAGCCTGGAGGAAAGGGAAGAATTTGTCGAAATCATGCTGAACCGGGTCATAGCCTCCCTCAAAGAAGCCGGAATCGAAAAAATCGATATTCTCAGCACTTCGAGCTACGGGCTCGAGGATATGGAAAAAGCCAGAGTGCTTATTGATGAAAATGACCTGAACGAAGCCCTTAACCTTTATCTGGAACAGGCCGGAGAACCGGTTCTTGTCGCAATGGCAGACCTTCCCCTGCTTAGCCCCAAACATATAAAAGAGATAAGCTCCACCGAAAAGGATGTCTGCATCGTCCCCGGGAAGGGAGGAGGAACAAATGTTCTCTTTATCAGGAATCCTTCCCTCTACCAGGTGAAATACTACGGCTCAAGTTTCCTGACCCACTGTTCATTAGCGACTGAAGCATGCCAGAGCCTGGAAATCTACGATTCCTTCCTCGCAGGCACGGATATAGACGAACCCGAAGACCTTGTGGAGCTGCTCATCCACGGAAAAGGAGCTTCAAAAGCCTACATCGAAAGCAAGTTCAGGTTTGAAGTCAGCAGGGGAAGGGTCAGGCTTATTCCGCTTTGAATACGGAGAAAGGGCCTGCCGGCCTTTAAGACCCTAAGGGCTAAGTCGGAAGGGCTTCTTCTTGAGAAAACTCCAGAGGCATCGTAATGGTCAAATAATTTTAAAATAAAAGGTATATGGGGTACGAGGGATACACGGGCAGCCGGGAAAAACAGGACTGTCCAAAAACAGTGCATCGGGCAGAACTGCACCGGGCAGAACAGATGATAATTAATTCCTAATAAAGAATGGAACAAATATTCCCGGGTAGGGGAGAAAGCCTGAATAAACAGGGAGAAAGTCCGGCAGAGTGGATAGCTGAAGCAAAAAATCGGACTTCAAGCCGGGATTATCTTAAGTAACAAAAACTATATGTTAGATAATTATTATTTATCTGCTTCAAATTGCCTTATTTCCATACTGACTTGTTTCATGAGTTGATACGTTCAATAAATTGACATGCTCCGTAAGTTGATACGTTCAATAAATTGACATGCTCCGTAAGTTGACATGCTCCATAAGTTGAAATATTCATAAGCTGCCAGTTGCTAATTAATTACCTTAGTTTGCCGTCAAATTTAACAGGTGAGTTAGTGAGCATAAGCGTAAACAGATACAAATGCGGATATTGTGGTACCTGTGTGGGAGTTTGCCCCAGAGGGGCACTCGAACTTGTAGAAACCTGGTTGGAAGTAGATGAAAGTACATGCATTTCATGCGGGACGTGTGATCGTATTTGCCCGGTGGGAGCAATTGAGGTTATGAAATGAAAGACCGGTACGATGTCATAGTGGTCGGAGCCGGGCCTGCGGGCTCTATTGCTGCAAAAACTGCTGCAGAGAAAGGACTTGATGTGCTTTTGATCGAAAAGCGCCAGGGAATCGGGGATCCCGTGCGCTGCGCAGAGGGCGCGAGCAAGATATACCTCAAAAATCATGTGGATATTGACAAAAGCTGGATCTGCGCTGACTTAAAGGGTTCCAGGATTTACGCACCTGACGGTACAAGGGTAGAAATGTCGGAGGAAATTTCCGGGGGGGAAGTCGGTTATGTCCTCGAAAGGAAGATTTTTGACCGCTTCCTTGCTGAAAAAGCGGTAGAAGCGGGAGCAGAGGTAAGAGTTAAGACAAGGGCCACGGACCTGATCATTGAAGACGGCTTTGTGAAAGGGGCCAGGCTCATGCACCTGGGGAAAAATTATGAGGTGCGTGCAGACATCGTCATCGGGGCAGACGGGGTTGAGTCCAAGGTGGGGCGCTGGGCAGGAATCGACACGTCTCTGAAGCCCTCTGACATTGAAACCTGCGCCCAGTACCTGGTGGCGGGGCTGGACATTGATCAGGAATACTGCGATTTTTATATCGGGAGCGAATTTGCCCCGGGGGGCTATGTCTGGGTCTTCCCGAAAGGTGGAGGAAAAGCCAATGTGGGCATCGGTCTCCTTGGAAGCAAGACAGGCAAGTTCAAGCCAAGACCTATCGATTATCTCAATAAATTTGTGGAGAAACGCTTCCCCGAAGGCAGGATTCTCGAAATGGTTTTAGGAGGGGTTCCGGTCTCAGGAAGCATTGAAAAAACCTCAACAAACGGGCTCATACTTGTAGGAGATGCTGCCCGCCAGTCCGACCCGATCACAGGCGGCGGGATCATTAACGCCATGGACGCCGGGAAAATCGCCGGGGAGGCAGCTTACGAAGCCATCTCCGCAGGAAACGTCTCCGAAGAAATGTTTGAAGAGGTCTACGAAAAGCGGTGGAGGGATACCGTGGGCCGTGAAATCGATATGGGACTCGTCGTCAAGAACTGCTTCATCAACCTGACTGATGAGGAACTGAACTCCCTTGGACACTCCCTGAAAGACGTGAAGTTCGAGAGGATGCTCCTTCTGGACCTGCTCTATGCCCTTTTCAAAGCCAACAGAAAGCTTCTATGGGACCTCAGGGTGCTTTTCAAAGACGCGGCAAAAGAAGTGGCAAAAACCAGACTCTGATTCTCCGGAAAACAGGGTATTTTCCTTTTTCATTATTTTTCTGTTTTTTAGCCTGTTTCCGGTTCACCTGTTCCGGAACTTCTGCGTAAAGCTGTGTACTTTTTCGGAGTTGAGGACTCTTTCAGGTTCACTTGTTCCAGAACTCCGGGGTAAAGAGCACGATTACGGTATAGACCTCGAGCCTTCCTATCCACATGTTTGCGATCAGGACAAGTTTCCCCAGGGAAGGGATGGTGTCAAAAGTGCCCATGGGGCCCACCAGGTTCAGGCCGGGGCCGATGTTGCCGAGGGTCGCAATGGAAGCCGTAATCGAGGTCATAATGTCCATGCCGAGCACAGATAGTATAAGGGCTCCCAGGAAAAAAACAAAAAGATAGATCACGACAAAAGAAACGATGGAGTTGACAACTTCATCAGGCACGGTTTTGTTATTGAATTTGACTCCTCTTACGGCTCTCGGGTGCAGTGTCTTGAAAAGTTCGGCCCTGCCGTGCCTGAGCAGCATGAGGACGCGCACAACCTTGATGCCACCTCCCGTAGAACCTGCACAACCGCCTACGAACATGACCATAAGGAGGATCATCTTCCCGGACTCGGGCCAGAGGCTGAAGTCCGTCGTGGCAAACCCTGTGGTGGTCATGATGGAAACTACCTGGAAGATGGCAAACCTGAAGGAATCAGAGAAGCCTGTCCCGAGGTCCCGCCAGAGCAGGAGGGTCAAAAGCCCGGTCGCTGCCAGGGTCAGGGCGGTATAGAAACGGAATTCATCGTCCTTGAAAAGGTAGTTCTTGTCCACGTAAATTGCCCGGTAGTGGAGGGCAAAGTTGGCCCCGGCCAGGAACATGAAAAGAGTGATTATGGACTCCACAAGGGGACTGTTGAAAGCCTCAATACTTGTCCCGTAGGGTGAAAAGCCTCCGCAGGCCATGGTTGTGAAGGTGTGGGTTATGGCGTCATAGAGGGACAGCCCCGCCAGGAGGAGGGCCACGACTTCCAGGACCGAAATTACCAGATAGACCATCCAGAGGATCTTTGCTGTTTCCCGGATCCTGGGCTTGAGTTTATCCTCGGTGGGACCCGGGGCCTCGGCACGGAAAAGCTGCCTTCCGGCAACCCCGAGTTTGGGCAGGATAGCAATGAACAGAACAATGATTCCCATGCCGCCAAGCCACTGCATCATGGACCTCCAGAAGAGGATGCTCCTTGAATGGCTCTCTATATCCACAAGGATGGTGGAACCTGTGGTCGTAAACGCTGACATGGATTCGAAAAGGGCGTTTAAGGGGGAAATCCCGTCCAGGACAAAAGGAATCGCCCCGAAGACGGCGGCGGCAAGCCAGCCCAGCCCAACGATCGCAAAGCCTTCCTTGCGCAGCCATTCCCCCTCGGTTTTGTAGGTATGCAGGAAAAGCCCTACAACGGACGTTATCAGAATTGCAACCAGGAAAGGAGTCAGAGTTTCACCATAATAATATGCCACAGCCAGCGGGATGACCATCAATATCCCCAGGAGCCGGAGCAAACCGCCAAGAACATAAAAAACAATCTTGAAATTCATGCGGATCCTCTGTTTTTACATCATCACATTTTTTTATAACTCTGCATATCTATCCCTTCCCTTAAAAATTTTTCTTACCTGAAAAATTTCTCCACAAGCGGAACCGTGGAAGATAAAGCGAAGATAATAACCCTATCGCCTTCCCGGATCACAAAATCCCCTCCCGGGATAATGGGATTATCATTATGGACCACCATGGTGATGATCGCACCTTTGGGGAACTTAACCTTACTAAGGGCTTTTCCTACAATCTTTGATTCCCTTGAAGCAGTATACTCAATGATTTCCGCCTTTTCCCCTTCAAGGGTTGCAAGGTTCTCGATACCCCTTCCCAGGGTAAGCTTCAGGACTTCATTTACTGTTGCCTCTCTGGGGCTCACCGCTATGTCTATTCCCACCATCTCGAAAAGGGGTACGTAGTCCGAGCGGTCAGACCTGGCAATCACTTTCTTCGCCCCTAGCTGCTTTGCAAGAAGGGAACAAAGAAGGTTTTTCTCATCGCTGTCCGTAACCGCGACGACAACGTCCATGTCCTCGATATTCTCCTCCCTGAGGAGGCCAACATCCGTCCCGTCCCCGTTCAGGACCAGGGCATTTTCCAGCATCTCCGCGACTTCGATGCAGCGGCTTTTTCGGTTCTCGATGATCTTGAGGTCCGAATTCTTGTCTTTGTCAAGTATTTTACATAGATAGAAGCCCACAATCCCACAGCCAATAACAAGAATTCTGTTCCTGTGAGTCACCTCACCTCCGAAAACACTGCCGAGGTTTTCCATGGCCTGTGGCTTGCCTATGACCACCATGTGGTCGTTTCCCTTGATGAAGTCGTTCCCGTGAGGGATAATAATCTCATTGTCCCGGAAGACTGCGCTTACGATGCAGCAGTCTGCAAGCCTGAGGTCCTGCATCTGCTTGCCCACAAGCCTGTTGTCAGGACTGATGGCGAACTCCATCATCTGGACCTTTCCTCCCGCAAACATTTCAGCATCGATAGCTGAAGGACTTGCCAGTACTTCTGCGACCTCGGATGCAAGGGCAAGTTCGGGACAGATCATAAGGTCAACCCCTACCTGAGCCCTGGAGGTCACTGGCATATCGATGTAATCGGGGTTGCTGACCCTTGCGATGGTCTTTGTTTCCTTCCACCCGGGTCTGGCCCTGATTATCAATTTGGCTGTCATGCAGGCTACGATGTTTACTTCATCTACTCCCGTGACAGCGACCAGAATGTCGGTGTCAGGAAGCACGTTGGCAAGAACGTCGGCATTTGCACCGTTCCCATTCACAACCTGCACGTCAAGTCCATCCGCCCTTTTCAGGGCTTCTTCGTCTTTTTCAATGACGATTACGTCGTGTGTTTGGGAAAGAGCCTTTCCAATATGATAACCAACTTCGCCTGCGCCGATTATTACCGCTTTCATACGATTTTCCTTCAAAAAAGGACTGTTTGCTGATAGATAAATCTACTTATTTAAGTAACCTTTGGGGACTCGGGTTAAATGCCCCGGAATTTCATACAAATTATTTCAATATGGTCTTTCTGTAAGCCATAAATTCGAGAAAATGTTCATATATATATAAATATTTTTAAAAATATCCATTCAAAAAATTTAACGATGAATTGTCCGAATGAAGGCCGGCACGGAATAATAAAATCTAGTGAGTTCGTTAAAAGAAATAAATTGAGTGAGTTGGAGGGGGCAAAAATATTCCGGGGAAAGAAAGTTCCGGAACAAAGGATCCCTTAGTAAAGAAAGTTCCGGCTTTCAGCCTTCAAAGGCATCCTTTACTTTCCCAAAAATGCCTTTGCTCTTCTTTGCCTTTCCGCTTTCGGCCTTTTCGCTTTTACTCTTGCCATCTTCCACGGGTTTCTTCCCCTTTCCAAGGGCTTCAAACTGCTCGAGCAGACCTCTTTGCTCTTTGTTCAGCTTTGCAGGGGTCTTGATCACAACCCTGACAAGCTGGTCTCCTTTCCCATGCCCGCGCAGGTGCTGGATGCCCTTGCCCTTGAGCCGGAAAACAGAGTGGGTCTGAGTCCCCGCAGGGATGGTCATCTTTACCTGTCCGTGCAGGGTTTCAACCATTACGTCAGCCCCCAGGGCAGCCTGCGGGAAAGAAATGGAAAGCTCGGATATGACATCGTAATCCACCCGCTTGAAGTGCCTGTGTTCCATCACATGAATGACGACGTAGAGGTCTCCTGATGGCCCTCCCGGTTCCCCTGCTTCTCCTTCTCCGCTGAGACGAAGGCCAAGGCCCGAATCAGCTCCTGCAGGAACATTTACGGTAAGCTTTCTCCGTTTCTTCACCCTTCCGGAGCCACCGCACTCGGGGCAGGGAAACTCAATGATCTGGCCCCTGCCGTGGCAGGTGCCGCAGGCCGTGGTACTTACGAATTGCATACCGAAAGTTGCGTGGGTGGTGCGTACCTGCCCGGTGCCCCCGCAGGTGGGGCAGCGTTTAGGGCTTGTACCTTTCTTGGCTCCTACCCCGGAACATGCGGAACAGTTTTCGGTTCTTGGGATCTCGATATCCTTCCGGATCCCGAAAGCAGCCTCTTCAAAAGTTACGTAGAGCTCGTACTGGAGATCCGTCCCTCTCCTCGGACCCCTGGGCCCACGCCTGCTCCCTCCTCCTCCAAAGAACATCTCAAAAATATCTCCAAAGCCTCCGAAGTCCGCACCCCGGAAGATATCCTCTGCCGAGTACTGCCCATCAATTCCGGCATGCCCGAAACGGTCGTACTGGGAGCGCTTTTCAGAGTCGGAAAGAACGGCATATGCTTCGGAGATTTCCTTGAATTTTTCCTCAGCCCCGGCATCCTTGTTCCTGTCGGGATGATACTTTAAGGCAAGCTTCCGGTAGGATTTCTTAATATCATCAGCTGAGGTGTCTTTCGAGACTCCGAGAATTTCGTAATAATCACGTTTAGTGGCCATCAGGATTCCCTGTTGTATTAAAAAAGATAAGGAATACCGGAACCGGGATCTGCAGCTTACCGGACCGGTACTATCAAAGTTTGTTTAATGTACTCAATTCGTTTTTATTTACCCTTTACGCTTTCTTCTCGTCGTCGACAACTTCATAGTCAGCGTCAACAACCGTGTCTTCCGGCCCTTTTGCGTCTCCAGGACCTTCTCCGCCCGCTGCCTGTTCCTGGGCAGCCTGTTCCTGAGCCTTCTGGTAAAGCATCGAGGAGAGCTCGTAGACAGCTTCCTGGAGGGTCTCGGTCTTCGCCTTGATCTCTTCAATGTCCTCACCTTCAAGGACTTTATTCAGGTCCTCGATTGCGGCATTGATTTTTGTCTTCTGGTCTTCCGTAGCCAGGTCTTCGGCTTCTTTGAGGGTCTTTTCCGAAGCGTTGATCAGGGTTTCTGCGTTGTTCCTGGTTTCGACATCTTCCTTTCTCTTCTTATCCTCTTCGGCGTGCAGTTCCGCATCCCTTACCATGCGGTCGATCTCTTCATCAGAGAGTCCGCCCGGTTTCTTGATGGAAATGGACTGTTCTTTTCCGGTCCCAAGGTCCTTTGCATTCACATGCAGAATCCCGTTTGCATCAATGTCAAAGGTAACTTCGATCTGGGGCATGCCTCTGGGTGCAGGGGGTATGCCGTCCAGGATGAAACGGCCAAGCGTCTTGTTTTCGGAAGCAATCCCGCGTTCTCCCTGCAGGACGTGGATTTCCACCGAGGGCTGGTTGTTAGCAGCAGTTGAGAAGATCTGACTCTTCTTTGTCGGGATTGTAGTGTTTCTCTCGATCAGCGGAGTGGAAATGCCTCCGAGCGTCTCGATACCGAGGGTAAGGGGACTTACGTCGAGCAGGAGGACATCCTTGACCTCCCCTCCAAGCACACCTGCCTGAATGGCTGCTCCGACGGCAACGGCTTCGTCAGGGTTGATGTTCTTGTAAGGCTTCTTTCCGGTGAAGTTTTCTACAAGTTCAACGACAGCAGGCATTCTGGTTGCCCCACCGATGAGGATTACCTTGTCAAGGTCGTTGGAAGTTAATTTGGAATCACTGAGTGCCTGGCGCATGGATACGAGGGTCTTTTCCAGGAGGTCTTCGGTCATCTTCTGGAACTGTGCCCTTGTCAGGTCAACGTCCAGGTGCTTGGGATCGCCGTCCGGACCTACGGTCAGGAAGGGAAGGTTTATATTGGTGCTGGCAACCCCGGAGAGTTCTATCTTGGCCTTCTCTGCGGCGTCCTTTAAGCGCTGGACCACTGCCTTGTCTTTGGAGAGGTCAATTCCTTCGGTCTTCTTGAATTCTGCGAGCAGGTAGTTAATGATCCTCTGGTCGAAGTCGTCTCCGCCAAGGTGGGTGTCCCCGCTGGTGGACTTGACTTCGAAGACCCCGCCCCCGAGTTCGAGGATGGAAACATCAAAGGTTCCGCCACCCAGGTCGTAGACAAGGATTTTCTGGTCCACATCCCCCTTGTCAAGCCCGTAGGCGAGAGAAGCTGCCGTGGGTTCGTTGATGATCCTTAAAACTTCGAGACCCGCGATCTGCCCTGCATCCTTTGTGGCCTGCCTCTGGGCATCGTTGAAATAAGCGGGAACGGTAATTACGGCCTGTTTGATATCTTCCCCGAGGTAAGCTTCGGCATCACTCCTTAGTTTCTGGAGGATCATTGCAGAAATTTCCTGCGGAGAGTATTCCTTTTCATGAAGGGACACCCTGTAGTTTGCATCTCCCATGTGCCTTTTGATAGAGCTGACAGTGTTGTCGGGATTCGAAACGGCCTGCCTTTTTGCAACCTGGCCTACAAGCTTTTCCCCTTTCTTGGAAAAACCGACAACTGAAGGCGTGGTCCTGCCGCCTTCTGCATTGGGAATTACAACAGCTTCTCCGCCTTCCATCACAGCCATACAGGAGTTGGTTGTACCAAGGTCTATACCCAGTATTTTCGCCATATTATATCCTCACCATAAATTAGCTAACTTAAAGATGTCTTAAATATTTATTTGCTTAATCTGAATTTGTAAAATTAAACTGTGGATCTCAGCTTCTTATGCTTCTCAGGTCTGTGAAGCCAAGCTTATGAGGGAATAAAGAGCCCGATTCAGCTTTTAGACACGGGATCATACAAAACCCGGACAAAAGGCTATTTAGATCGGAGCTTAAAGGTTTTTATCGACCCATAGAGGTCTTATTCGTCTTCCCGCCTTTCATCCCCTTTTTCACCGGAGTTCCGGGCCACAGCGACCATGGCAGGCCTGATAATCTTTGAGTCCAGAGCATACCCGGACTTGTATACCTGGAAGATCGTGTTGTCGGGAATTTCGGAAGTCTCCACATGCTGCACAGCTTCGTGCTTGTGAGGGTCAAATTCGATAGCCTTTTCGCACTCGATTTTTTCAAGACCGTGCTTTTCCAGGGCCGAATCAAACTGCCTGGAAAGCTGCTCAAGCCCGTTTATAACTGAAGGCATGTCCTCCGTGGATCTGGCGGACTTCAGGGCCCGTTCGAAGTTGTCGGAAACCTCGAGGAAGTCAAGCAAAACTTTCTCAAGCACGGTTTTCCGGTTTTCTTCCATCTGACGGGCGCTCCGTTTCCTGAAATTGTCAAAGTCAGCTGCAAGGCGGGAAAGCTGGTCCTTGAGCTTTTCGTTTTCTTCCCTGCAGGCGGCTTTAGCAGTTATTTCAGCTTCGGAGACATCAGGTTCCTCCCCTGGACTTCGATCTGCTGCCCCGGAACTTTCTTCCGAAGAACTCGAAGGTTCAGCTCCGGAACTCTCAGCATCCAGCCGGGATTTTTCCTTTCCGGAGCCCTTATTTTCCTTTTTACCGGATTTTTTCATTTGCAGTATCCCCATTAAAAAATGGTAACGGTTTCGCTCGTCCTGTTCTGTGATTGTTTGTAATTCTATAAATACTTTACGCATGGGAAAAGGCAGTTTATCCGGGGAAAAAGATGAAAAAAGAAAAATCAGTAAAAGTGGTCTTCAAGTTTATAAGAAAGTATTTTGAGCATTACCACACTTGCGATCATTGAAGCGGCAACTGCCGAAGTTACCTGTTCCCACCCCAGAGTGGAAATCCCTCCTCCCAGGACAAACTGTACGCCCCCTACAAGAGATACGAGCACGAAAGAAAGCCCGAAGCCCGCGATTCCGCCCCCTACCAGGGACTCTATGGGGTCCATCCCGTGCCGTTCGTAAAAGACCATCCCGGCAATAAACATTATCGCAAAGATCAGAAGCACGAGTGCGAGAGGCAGGGGACTTGCTTTCGAGGAAAAAATCTCAAAAAGCCCGAGCCCCATGTCAACCAGGAAGATTCCCATAAGGACCGAGACTGAGAGGGTCTTGACAAAAGGGTTCTCGAATACCGAGGGAGAATCAGAATTTTTGCTGCTCATATTACCAGGCACCCTTGAAGTTTTACAATGTTATAGATTCTTGATATACACTATATAGATTATATAAAGGTTTACTTACGGCTCAACATTTTTTACTCGCGACCAGCCAATTGAGAGATCACTTTTCTTTCTTAGCCTGTCTCCTTATTATATCTTCGTAACTTTCCCTGCAAGCTCATGCCTTCATAATATTCCCTGCAATCTTATATCTTCGCAACCATCCTGATAAATTTATACATTTTTACCCCCGGAAACCTTATCCTTTCCTAACCTTCCCGGCAGCCTCATTTCTTCTCAAACTTTCCGGCAGCATTATCTCTTCTCAAAGTTCCGGACAAATCTGCTGCCTTAACCTCCCGGGCAGCCCGATCCCGGGGCAGGGAGGCGGGAAATGAGACCGGACAAACAGTAATATAAAATGACCGGGTTTTTTCTTTCCGATGAAAATCCTGATTGCAGAATTTGCCGTCGGTACGGACGTTGAGAAGTCCCTGATCCCGGAGGGGGCAGCAATGCTCAAGACCCTTGCGGAAAGCTTTACCCGCCTGGGACACGAAGTGTACTACCCGACTGCCAGTACCAGGATCTGCGCAGGCACATCCCTCGAGTCCACGGCTGAGAACTTTCGGCAGGTGATTGAGAAAAAGGCAGGAGAGTGTGATGCCGGGTTGCTCATTGCCCCGGACGAGATGCTTCCGGAACTGAACAGGCTCCTTGAAGAAAACACTGCAAACCTGGGCTGTTCCCCGGAATCCTCAGCATGCTGTGCTGACAAACTCCGGTGCACGGAAATCCTTCTAAACGCCGGGATAGGAGCCCCGGAGCTTGCGGCAGAGCCGGAGGAAGGCAGGGAGTACGTAATAAAACCGAGATTCGGCTGTGCAGCCGAAGAGACATACCTCGTCCGGGAATTCGAGCCTGCCGAGGGAGTCATCGCAAGCGAGTACATTGAAGGCATACACCTGAGCGTAAGCCTTGTCGCAGGTGAAAAAACGCTCCCTCTCACGGTAAACCGGCAGTTCATCGAATTCGGGACACAAAAATGCGCAGCAGGGGAAAGCGGAAAGGAAGAAGCCAGGTCCGGCATAAAATACAACGGCAGCCTCACTCCTTACGAGACCCCGAGAAAAACCGAACTGATCGAAACCGCAGTTTCCGCGGCAAGATGCCTGAAGTGTTCGGGGTATGTGGGAGTGGACATCGTGCTTGCGGACCGCCCCTACGTTGTTGATGTAAACCCGAGACCTACTGCTTCGCTCTTCGGGATCAGCAGGGTCATGAAAGAGGAAATAGGAGACCTGCTCCTGAGGAACAAATTCGGAGGACTTCCCGATTCGGTATATATCGAGGGAGAATACCGTTTTTCAAAGGACATACTCGGAGAAATCTTCGGACAAAATTAAAAATAGGGATCAAGATGAGATCAAAGGTTATCGGGCTTGATATCGGAGGAGCAAATACCAAACTTGCTTCCTCAGACGGGACAGTTGTGGAACTGCATTACCTGCCCCTCTGGAAAAATACGCAGCTTCCCGGGGTTTTAAAGGAGATTGCAGAGAGACTCCGGCCCGAAAATGTTGCCGTAGTAATGACAGGGGAGCTTGCCGACTGTTTCGAAGACAAAGAACAGGGTATCCGCTTCATAATGGATGCAGTGGAGGCCGCATTTGGTCCCGGTAAAAGCTCTTACGTCAACAGCAAAGGCAGGTTCCGGCAGCAAAGTGACGGGCTTCGGGAACTCGCAGCTGCAAATTGGGCGGCTTCAGCCCGGTTGATCGGGGAGGAACTGGGAGACTGCATTTTCGTGGACGTGGGAAGCACCACCAGTGACATCATTCCCCTTGTTGCAGGAGAGCACAGGGCAGGACACACGGACTTTTCAAGGCTGCTCCGGAGTGAACTCGTATATGCGGGCACTCTCAGGACAAACCTTGCAGCCCTTCTGGAGAAGGTGAAGCTTGAAGAAGGCTGGTGCCGGACCTCTTCCGAACTCTTCGCAAGCACTGCAGATGCCTACCTCCTGCTCGGGGAGATCAGGGAAGACCAGTTCACCTGCGAGACCGCTGACGGGGCGGGTAGGAACAGGACCGACGCCATGCGGAGACTGGCCAGGGTGGTCTGTGCGGACCTTTCCGAAATCAGGGAAGAGGACGTCTTCGAGATAGCCAGGCAGGTAAAGGAAAAACAGGTATCGCTCCTGGCAGAAGCGATTTTTGAAGTCGCGGAAAAGAACGGGCTCCGGAGGATTGCAGCCGCAGGGCTCGGGGAATTCCTGATAAGGGAAGCCGCAGAACGGCTTGGCTTCGAATGCGTTTCTGTTGCAGGGCACTGGGGCGAGGAGATTTCAAAAGTATTTCCGGCTTATGCGGCCGCCCACCTGCTTGATGCCGAAAAGGCATAACTTGAATATACATATAATATTATCCATATAAAAGCCAGATACAATTCAGCCAGAAGGCCGGAAAATATGAAAGTGGTCGTCAAACTGGGAGGAAGCCTTATCAGGGAAGCCCCCGGAATAATTGACAGGCTCGTTGAAGAGTTTGCTCCGGGAAGCTTTGGTCAGGAAAAGGAAATCTCCGGAAGGGTAGTCTCCGGAAAGATGGAAAGCGACCGGGAAAAGGAAGCTTTCGGAAGAGGCAGATCCGGGGAAGAAAGTTTCGAAGAAGACCCTGCATGTATACTTATCGTGCCGGGGGGCGGGATCTTTGCGGACGCGGTGCGGGAAGCCGACGAAAGGTTCGAGCTCGGGGCGGACGCTTCCCACTGGATGGCGGTGCTGGGGATGGAGCAGTACGCCTGTTGCCTTCTTGACAGAAGCAGGGCCGCGGCCACATACACAATAAAGAGCCCGGACCCGGGGGTTTTTGTCCTCTTCCCCTACGGCCTCCTGAAAGCCGAAGACCCCCTGCCCCACTCCTGGGACGTGACCTCGGACACTATTGCGGCATGGGTTGCGCAGCAAACGGGCTCCCGATTCGTAAAGGCCACGGACGTGGACGGGTTTTTCCAGGATGGAAAACTTTTAGAAGAAATTTCTGCTTCTGACCTGACAGCTGCAGGAACGAGCTGTACCGATAGAGCACTTCCGGATTTTCTCCTGAAAAACAGAATGGACTGCATGATTGTAAACGGGAAATATCCGGAAAGGGTGCTTCTGGCGGTGTACGGGAGGCCTGTGCCGGGAACGGCGGTAAAGGGGAATATTTAAATCGGATATTGTATATGAGTAGTGGAAAAGAAGCAAGCCGTATCCAGAAAGTATTGTTTCGGTTCAACTCACGGATGCACAGGCCTTAATTAGAAGGTTCCGGGAAAAGCAGAACGTGGTGCCTGAGGCAGGTGCTCTTTCACTGGAAATTCGTTGCAAACTCACTATATTAATAAATCTATCTGGAGAATAAAATGTCACAGAACAAAGTTGAATACTGTACCTCATGTGGTATCCGCCTGGAAGAAAAGGGCAACGTAAAGTTCCCCTGTCCCGAGTGCGGAAACGAAGTTGGAAGATGTATCAGCTGCAGGCAGCAGGGTAACCTTTACAAATGTCCAAAATGCGGATTCCAGGGCCCCTGATTACGAGGAAAAATTAAGATAATTGAGAGGAGTCATAATGGGCGAAGTAGCAGCAAAAATGAAGGTCATGCCGGAAACCATTGAAACCGACCTTAACGAGCTGAAAGAGAAGCTCAGAGCCGCAGTTCCGGCAGGTGTCGAAGTGTACGGGGAAATCGTAGAAGAACCCGTTGCCTTTGGTTTAAAGGCCCTGATCGTCACCATAATCGTTGGAGACCAGGAAGGCGGAACCGAAGCCGTGGAAGAAGCTTTCGCAAATGTCCCCGGCGCAGAGAACGTCCAGATCCTGGAACTCGGCCGTCTCTAAAGGATACGGAAAAACCGGATATTCTCCGGGAAAACCGTCCTTTACATAATTTTCTTTTTCATTTCCCTTTTTTTCCGAAAAGGGCTCGTAGATCAGGGGAAGATCGTTACGTTCGCAACGTAAAGGCCGCGGGTTCAAATCCCGCCGAGTCCATAATCAAGTCTTGCTTTTCCAGAGGGTCCCGAGTTTTTGTGTGAGTACTCATTTCTAAAATTTACAACGTCGTTTAATTTATCTTCAAAAGCAGAAGACTCCTTCCTCGACAGCCGAAGGCTGGCAGGTGGGAGATGAATGCGTAAACTTTCTAACCTCAAACTACTTTTGGATTAAGCCAACAAAAACCTTTTCCGTACTTGATTAGGTTAACTTTTTCAGATCGAATAACCTTTTTGAGATTTTTCAATTTAATATATGCTCCTTCGTTTTGAGTTCCTGCTACATAATACAAAGTTTCTTTAAACTTAACCAAATCCATAGGCTGAATAGGGTATCTTTTTTTCCTGATGCTATAACGACCCTTCTTAACCTTCTGTTGTCTGTACTGTCTAAGGTTTTCAGTGTTTAGATTCTTATTCCTGCAAGTTCTTCCAGAGTTCAGGTCTTGACCTGATTTAGTAGAGCCATCTCTTGAATCTATGTACTTCGCATCATAAAACTTTGACAGACTCCGGTTATTCCGGCGAACCTGCTTAATTATAAAAGGTTCATGCCTGATCTGCTTATCACCTTCCACAGTACAAAAAGCATCATTATAATGCGTTTTTTCAAGCCCCATACTCAACCTTTTAATTTTTGTGAGGTATCCATAGGTAGCTTTCACATTTCCATAAGTTTCTTTCAAGATTTCAAACACTTTCGTTTTAACAGTGTTCATAAATGTAGCGTCTTTAAAACCCTTAGTTTTGGGTTTCCATATCAACAAAAACCCCTTATGATTTTTCGGAGTATGACAGCGAGAGCACAGGGTAATAAGGTTACTAGGACTGTCAGAACCTCCGTTGCTCCTATAAACAATGTGGTGAACGTCTAACCGGGTATACTTGCCTGATGTTATACTACAGTCAGGGTTTTGACATTTGTAACCATCCCGGTGCAAAATGTAAGCACGGAGGTTCTCATATCCTTTTTGTTCCCCTTCCTGATACTGTTTACCTTTGATGTCAGGATTTTTGATTTTCTGAATATCAAACTTCCCAATTTCGACCACTATTTTAGTTATCGGTAAAAGTTCGTGAAGTTTTTCCACAAACCTTAAATGAGTATCAAGCTTGTGCCGGATTGAAGGAGCAAACCATCCTTCCTTATTGGTGTTCTGGTCAAATCCAGGTTTTCGGTACCTTAACCTGTTTCTTCGGGTTCTCCGGTACATTGCTCTTTCCTGATTTCTCTCAACCATCCCGGTAAGAAGCTGTACTTCTCCTGAAATTAATTCTTCTTTCTCGGTAACTGCCGAAAAACCAATATTGGAGTATCCGGTATCAATCCCTAATGTGATCTCCTGCGTAGCGTTTCCACAGGGATATAATAACCTAATGGTAAATGGGTTTCTTTGTACCACTTCTGCCTTTCCAGATTTCAGTAAGATTCTTGCCTTCCTCGGGGTTGTTGGCATTAATGGTTCATTATTAAGATTTTTGACAAATACAGTATCTCCGAATCACTTTATGAACTTTTGTACATATCAGCTAAAATAAACTCACTTATTTATTATTTTAGAATGGATTGTGTAATGTTATGGAAAACTCGAGGTTAATAACTCCGATTATTTTAAGAGTTTGCATTTTTCAGGAATTTTTGAGTCGGATGAAGAATTCGTAACTATGTGGCCACCCCCATTGAACCAGTGACGTGGGGGTGTAGGTCAATGGATCACCAGGGAGCCATTGATAGTGATCCCACAAAATTTGGAAACAACACTACTTTTTTTACATGATTAGCTTGCCGTGTGGAAATGCCGTATATCATTCGGAGATACTGAAATACTTTGATAGTTTCGTCCTCCTGAATGGAGTTAGTCCACTTCGCCACTGTTATACTGGCTTGTTAATGATCGTTCCACTTCTCCAACCTCTAAGAGATGTTTAGTTAGATCGAAATCTTCGTGAACGAGTGGAGTATCCACGAATATCGTGACCAGAATAACGTACTTAGGCTAATCAACTAGGGCTTTTGCAAGCCCCTTACTCTAAAATCTAAGCCATACGGCTTAGATTTTAGGGAGGGGTAGTTGACACTCTGGCAAATCTTCTGGATATTTTAAATCTTCAGGATATTTTAATACATCGTCCTCTACATCTCCAGGGCAGCACGTAGAACATAAATTTACAAACTCAAAACATAAAAATTAAAAAGCTGTAATTCAAATGAGATTAAAAAAATTAGAGTATTGAATTTTTTCAGAATTCATTTTTCCCTGAACCCAGAACAAAATCAACGAAATAAAACAAACCCCGGGAAGTGTCCAGCATAAAAAGTACTGAAAAGACGAAAGAGAACGTCGGCGAAGGAAAGTGGATGGAACAGTTTCCTGCAAAAAACCCGAACCCTGTAATAAGGGTGAAAATTGACGGGACAGTCCTCTACGCAAACAGAGCAGCTGACCCCCTGCTGAAAAGCTGGGATGTGGAAGTGGGAAAAAAACTCCCGGAAACCCCGGAAAGTTTCGTGAGAAAGGCAAGCGGCCGGGAAAGAGCAGAAGAACTTGAGCTGGAAGTTGGGGAAAGGGTATACCTTCTGACCTTTTATTATGATCCGGAGGAGGAAGCTGTAAACATTTACGGTTTTAACATCAGTTCCAGGGTGCAGAGAGAAGAAAAAAGCAAAAAAAAGCATCTTCGGCTGGAAAAAGCCCTCTGGAACAACCTCCAGATAATGGAAACCATGGTGGACACGATTCCTGCGCCTGTATATTACAAAGACAGGGAAGGGAAGTACCTGGGCTGCAACAGGCTCTTTGCAGACCAGATCATCGGGCTTCCGGAAGAAAGGGCCAGAGGCTTCAAACTGACCGAACTCGAAACAATAATACCTCCTGCTACTGCCAGGGAGTACCAGCAGCTGGACATGGAACTCCTGAGGAAAGGAGGCAAACACGTTTACGAAACCTTAATCCCTTACCTGAACGGGGAGGAGAGAGATTTCCACATCAGCAGAGCCGTTTACATGGATGAAACCGAAGACTTTGCCATTCTGGTAGGGGTACTGCTGGATATAAGCGAACTCAAAAAGGTTGAAAAAGCCCTCCGGGACAACCTGCAGTTCCAGGAAACCCTCCTTGACGCGATTCCGACCCCCATATTTTACAAAGACATGAACGGGATTTACCTCGGCTGCAATGAACTCTTTGCCAGCAGGATCATGGGCCTTCCCAAAGAGATCCTCGTCGGGCACTCTATGCACGAGTTTGAGGACAAAGTACCCGGAGAATTTGCCGATGTATATGAAAAATACGACCGCAAACTGTTCAGAGAAAACGAAAAACAGCACTATGAAGCAAAAGTCAGGTGCGCGAAAGGAGAAATTCAGGACTTTCTCATCACAAAAGCCCTCTACTACGATACTGCAGGCAACAGGGCAGGAATAGTCGGCATAATGCAGGACATCACCGAGCTCAAAAAAGCCGAAGAGATTTTGCAAAAAAGTGAAGAAAGATACCAGATGGCCGCAGAACAGACAGGGCAGCTAATTTACGATTACGATATTGAAGCGGATCGAAACGACTGGGCAGGGGCTATTGAGAAACTTACGGGATACGGTGTTGAAGAATTCCAGAACTGCAACATGCAAGGTTGGGCCCTGCATATCCACCCGGAAGACCGGGAAAAGGCGGCAAAGGCGCATTATGAAGCATTCGAAGCCAACACCCCGTACCATGAAGAATACCGCTTCATGAAGAAAGACGGGAGCTATTTTTACGCCGAAGACAACGGAATTTTCCTGAAGGACGAATCTGGCCGCATCTATAGGATGCTGGGCGTGATCAAGGACATAACAGAGAGAAAGGTAGCAGAAAAAGCCCTGGAAAAAACCAGAGAAATCCGGAAGAGGGAAATCCACCACCGTATAAAGAACAACCTTCAGGTAATTTCCAGCCTTCTTGAACTTCAAGCAGAGAAATTTAGTGACAAAGAAGTCCTCGAAGCTTTCAGGGAAAGCCAGAACCGTGTTGTATCAATGGCAATTATCCACGAGGAACTCTACGAAAGCAAAGACAAGGACATGCTGACCCTTGACTTTTCAGTATACCTCCGGAAACTGACCGCAGACCTCCTGAAATCCTACACCCGGGAAAGCGACAATATCAAGCTTGAACTTGACGTCGAGGAAATATTCATCGGGATGGACAACGCCATTCCCCTGGGGATCATCATCAACGAACTGGTCTCTAACTCCCTGAAACATGCTTTTGCCCCGGAAATGACGGGAGAAATCCGGATAAGCTTCCGGAGGACAGGAGACCAAGATTATGAGAACTCCGAGGAGAACTCGAAGCACAGGGACATTGAAAGCTGGGATAACAGTGAAAGCAGTGATGGCATTGAAAGCAGGGATTCCTCCGGGTTCACCCTGATAGTTTCGGACAACGGAGCAGGCTTCCCTGAAGAGATCGAGTTCAGGCACACCGATTCACTCGGCCTTCAGCTTGTAAACACCCTTGTCGACCAGATAGAGGGCACAGTCGAACTTGAAAAAGTAAGGGGCAGCACATTCAGAATCATGTTCAGGGAACCGGGAAAGTGAAACGAGGATTAATTCCGGAACAACTGGTCCCGGAATCAGGACACCTGAATCAGGACGCCGATATAAGGAGGGCACAGGCGTCCTTCAGCTCCTATTTGGAATGAGAGAAAGGGGAGGCCTTAAAGAGATGGGAGATACTTTGTAAAAAATGGATACATATCATATACTTTTTAAATGATGGGGGAGTAACAGGAAAATGGTTAATGTACCTACTTTTAATAGACATATCCATGAACAATTAAAAATTTGTAAATTTTAACGTGTCGTGAAAAGGGAAATTCACAGCCCAACTGACTTTTTGAATTGAAACTTTAAATGGTAAAACTTAAGAAGCTCGAAACTTAAGAAGTTCTACAGATACTCATTTTCATAAGCAAAAGGGACAAACTAAAAAGTGAGGTAAATGGGGGATTCTAAAGACGCTGAAGCCTGCAACTGGCATGGGGAAAAAGAAGAAGTAAAAATGCCGGACCAGTTTCCTTCAAATAACCCGAACCCTGTCCTCAGAGTAGATAGAAGAGGGACAGTCCTCTATGCGAACAAGGCTGCAAGTCCTCTGACGGAATACTGGGGCTGCAGGGAAGGAGAAAAACTTCCTCAATCAATGGTCGATAAGATAAGGGGAATACTTTCTCAAAAAAATCCGGAACAATTTGAAATTAATACGGAGAAAAGGACATACTCCGTCACATTCTGCTCCCTGCCGGAAGAAAACTGCGTAGACCTCTACGGGTTTGACATAAGCCCCTTCCGGAAAGCCGAAGAGGAACTGAAAAAAAAGTGTGAAGAGTTCGAGGAAAGTGCAGGGAAAAGGAATCTCGAACTTACGGGGGCAGAAGAAGCTCTTCGAAACACCGTTAGTTTTTTGGAAACCCTGCTCGACGACATTCCGAGCCCCGTATTCCAGAGGGACCTGAATGGAACATACTTAAACTGCAACGAGACATTTGCCAGGCAGATCATGGGGCTTCCGAAGGAAAAGGTCATTGGAGGGTCTTTTGCAGAGTTGCATAAAAAGGTGCTTAAAGAGCTTGCGGGAATTTATCGGAAGCATGACATGGAACTTCTCGAGAAAGGAGGAACCCACTATTACGAAACCCGGGTGGTCTGTGCCGACGGCATAACAAGGGATTTCCTGTTCCACAAAGCCGCATATAAGGACAGCTCTGGAAATGTTAGCGGGATTGCAGGCGTGATGCTGGACATGACTCAGTGCAAGGCTGTGGAAGAAACGTTCCGAAAAGGTGAGGAAAGGTACCGCATTGCTACCGAACAGACGGGGCAACTTGTATATGATTATGACCTTGCAACAGGGAGAATTGACTGGGTGGGGGCGATCAAAGAGCTTGTCGGCTACACATTTGAAGAAATGCAGAAGATGAATCTGGATTGCTGGATTGACCATATACATCCCGAAGACAGGGAAAGGGCCTGGAAAACCCATAAAATGTGCATGAAAACCGGGGATAAATACCTCGAAGAGTACCGGTTCAGGAGAAAGGACGGGACTTACTTCCACGTGGAAGACCGTGGATTCTACTTCAAAGACGAAAGCGGTCGCATATTCAGACTCCTCGGAGTAATGAAAGACATAAGCGAAAGAAAGCTCGTCCAGGAAACACTTGAGAAAAGTGAAGAAAGGTTCAGGGCAGTTGTAGAAAGGACCGGGCAGCTTGTTTATGATTATGATTTGAGGACCAACCGGAGTATCTGGGCAGGAGCCATTGAAGAACTGACGGGATACAGTTATGACGAGTTCCAGAAATTCATCCCTGAGGTCTGGGCTGAACACCTCCACCCGGAGGACCGCCAGATGGCTGTCGAGACCTATAAAAAATGCCTGGCGACAGGGGAAGACTTCTATAAAGAGTACAGGCTCAGGAGAAAAGATGGGAGCTACTTCTACGCAGAGGACAACGGCTTTTACTTAAAAGATAAGGATGGGAAGGTCTACAGGACTGCCGGGGTAATAAAAGACATCACGGAAAGAAAGCTTGCCAGGGAAAAACTTGAGAAAAGTGAAGAGAAGTACCGGCAGGCTGCCGAACAGACCGGACAAATAGTATTTGAGAATGACCTTAAAAGCGGGATTATCGACTGGGCGGGAGCGATCCAGGAACTTACAGGCTATTCTGCCGAAGAATTCCAGAAATTCGACTTGGAAAAATGGGCAGAACACGTCCACCCCGAGGACAGGAAACGTTCCATCGAAAGGATCATGGGAGCCCTCGAGAAAGGGGAAAGGTTCGTTGAGGAGTACAGGTTCAGGAGAAAAGACGGGGACTACTTCTACGTGGAATCCTGCGGGCAGATCCTTAAAGACGAAAAAGGGTGCCCTTGCAGATCGGTAGGGCGTAGTAAAGAGAGAGCGGGGAGAAAACGGGCGCGGCCGAAACTGGAAGAAAGCGAAGAAAAATACAGGAATGCAACAGAGCAGACCGGACAAATCGTATTTGAGCATGACCTTAAAAACGAGGTTATCTACTGGGCAGGAGCTATCCAGGAGCTCACAGGCTATTCTGCAGAAGAATTCCAGAAATTCGACGTGGAAAAATGGGCAGAACACGTCCACCCTGAGGACAGGAAACGTGCCGTCGAAAGGATCAATGAAGCCCTCGAGAAGGGGGGCAGGATTCAAGAAGAATACAGGTTCAGGAGAAAAGACGGGGACTACTTCTACGTGGAATCCTGCGGGCAGATCCTTAAAGACGAAAAAGGGTGCCCTTGCAGGATCATTGGCGTGAAAAAAGATATCACGGAACAGAAACTTGCCAGGGAGAAACTTGAAAAAAGTGAAGAAAGGTACCGCTTGATTGCAGAACATACCGGCCAGGTCCTCTATCATGATAACTATACCAAAGGGGTAATTGAATGGGGGGGAGCAATCCCCGAAATTACCGGATACGGCTTTGAGGAATTCCAGGAAATCACCGTCAACGGCTGGGTTGGGTTGATCCATCCTGAAGACCGGGAAAGGGTGACGTCGGCACATGAACAGTGCAGGAAAGAAGGAGGGGATTTCTTCGAAGAGTACAGGCTCAGAAGAAAAGATGGAAGCTATGTTACCGTGGAGGATGAAGGAATCTACCTTAGAGATGAAAACGGAAACATATGCAAGGCACTTGGAATTATCAAAGACATTGGAGAGAAGAAGCTTGCCCAGAGGAAACTTGAGGAAAGCGAGGAGCGCTTCAGGGTTGCTGCCGAACAGACAGGGCAGATCGTCTTTGAACATGACCATGTGAACGACATACTTTCCTGGGCAGGGGCAATCACCGAAGTTACCGGGTACAGCATTGAAGAGTTCCGGAAATTCGATGGGAAAATGTGGGCAGAGCATATCCATCCGGAAGACCGGGGAGAGACTCTGGCAAAACTCAGGGAATTCCAGAAAAGTTGCAACCGTTTTCGTGTGGAATACAGGTTCAGGAAGAAAGACGGGAACTATTTCCACGTTGAAGACAGCGGGGTTTACCTCCGGGACGACGAGGGGCATATCCGCAAAGCTATAGGGGTGCTAAAAGATATCACACTCATAAAGCTTGCTGCGGAAAAACTCCAGGAAAGCGAAGAAAGGTTCCGCGTAGCGGCAGAGAAGACAGGCCAGCTCATATACGATTTTAACATTAATTCAGAACATGTAAAATGGGCAGGGGCCATTGAGGAAATTACCGGTTATACTTATGAAGAAATCCGTAAGCTTACGACCTGGAACCTCTGGAAAGAGCACGTTCACCCCGAAGACTATGGAAATGTAGTCTCACACTTTGGTAAATCCCTTAGGAGCGGAGGGAGTTACTGTCAGGAATACAGGTTCAAACAAAATTCAGGGAACTATATTTACGTGGAAGACTGCGGGACTTATTTGAGGGACAAAAAGGGCAGAGTATACCGGATGATCGGGGTGATAAAAGACATCACGGAGAGAAAACTTGCAACGGAAGAATTGCGGAAAAGCGAGGAACGGTTCCGCATCGTTGCCGAAGAGACCGGGCAGCTTGTATATGATTATGATCTTCTGAGAGATGAACTCGGCTGGGCAGGAGCTATCAAAGAGCTTACGGATTATAGCCTGGAAGAATTCGGGATTAACTGTAAGGCTGACTGGGAAGAGCGCTTACACCCGGAAGACCGCAGGCGTGCGGTTGATTCGTTTAAAAAATGCCTGGAGACCGGAGAGAGGTACCATGAGGAGTACAGGCTCAGGAAGAAGGACGGGAGCTATTTTTATGTGGAAAACCGGGGAGTCTTCCTGAAGGATGAAAAGGGCCGCATGAGCAGGATGCTCGGGACAAATAAAGACATCACACAGATCAAGCATTCCCTTGATAAAGTACGGGAAAGCGAAGAGAAGTACCGTTCATTTATGCAGAACTTCAAGGGGATTGCTTTCCAGTCAACCCTGAATTTCGTACACATCTTCATGCACGGAGCTCTGGAAGAGATCACCGGTTACAGAGAAGAACAATTCACTTCAGGAGAAGTAATATGGGAACAGATTATAGAGCCCGAAGATCTTGCCCGCCTCCAGCCGCAAATAGCTAAAATAAGTTCCACTCCTGGCATTTTCGTCGAAGAGGTATACAGGATCAGGCATAGGGACGGAAGCAGAAGATGGGTCCACGAAATCGTCCAGCACATTCCCGGAAACGAAGGGAAATTAGGCCGCCTGGAGGGCGCAATCTACGACATCACGGAGAGAAAGGAAGCGGAAGAAACCCTTGCAAGGATCGAGAAGATCCGCATGAAAGAGATCCACCATCGGATCAAGAACAACCTTCAGGTAATATCCAGCCTCCTTGAACTGCAAGCCGACCACTTCAGTGAGGAAAAGGTGGTCGAGGCATTCAGGGAAAGCCAGAACCGTGTGGCTTCCATGGCAATTATCCACGAAGAGCTGTACAAGGGAGGGGGTACCGAGACCATTGATTTTGCAGCCTATCTCCGGAAACTGACCTCGGACCTTCTCCGCTCGTATATGGTCAGGAAAGAGGACGTAAAGCTGAAACTGGATGTAGAGGAGATATTCCTGGGAATGGACGCGGCAATCCCGTTAGGGATCATTGTCAACGAACTTGTCTCCAATGCCCTGAAACACGCCTTCCCTGCCGGAAGGAAAGGGGAAATTCACGTTAAACTTTTCCGGAATGAAATTTCAGGAAATAAAAGTATAAGTAACATCACAAATAATAACGGTACAGGGAGCATTATTAACAAAGGTCATCAGTTCACACTGATTGTTTCGGATAACGGGTTGGGTTTTCCGGAAAATATTGACTTCACAAACACCGATTCTTTAGGCTTGCAGCTTGTAAATACCCTTGTAGAACAGCTGGAGGGTACGATCGAGCTTGAAGGAAATGGAAGAACTTTGTTCAGGATAAAGTTCCTGGAAAGTGGACACTGATCCGGAAAGACAGTATGGATAAAAAGGGGAAATAATATGAAAAAAGCAAAAATTCTTGTTGTCGAAGACCAGAACATCGTGGCTCTGAATATCAGAAACAAGCTTAAGAATTTAGGTTATTCGGTTCCGGCTACAGCGGCCACCGGAGAAGAGGCTATCAGGAAAGCGGAACTTACGAGCGCGGATCTTGTCCTGATGGACATCATGCTAAAAGGGGATATGGACGGGATTTCAGCGGCCCAGGAAATCAAGTCCCAATTCGGGATTCCTATCCTGTACCTGACCGCTTACACGGACGAAGAAACACTCTCCAGAGCAAAACTGACCGAACCTACCGGTTATATCTCGAAGCCCTTCAAAGAAGAAGACCTGCACAGCAACATTGAAATGGCGCTGCACAAAAACAGGCTGGAAATGGGAAAAAAAAGGCAGAATAAGATCTCCTGCTCTACTTTTCAAAGTTAATTTGAAGTTGAGTTAATAAATAAAAACTTCATAGGGGACAAAAACGGGAAAATGTGGACCTTGAAGTCGCTTTGTCATTAGTCCTGAAAACCGGGGAACTGAAAAAAAGAGGGAAATGGATGGGTCATTTTCCTTCGAAGCGCCCTACGGTACTCAGGGTTAGGGAAAGCCGGAAAGGTTCTCTATGCAAACAGGGTTGCCGATCCTTTACTTAAAGTCCGGGGGATAGGAGTTGGAGAAAAAGCTCCCGTTGATCTTGAAAGTGCTGTCCTGAAAGCCCTGAGCCTGGAAAACTGTGGAGAACTGGGGCTGGAACTGGAAGCCGAAGCCAGGACCTACCTGGCCACACTGTACCCCTTTTACGAGAAGCTGTCTATGGGTACGACATAAGCAGCCGGAAATAAATTGAAAAAAAGCTGCATATACGAGAAAAACCGCATGTTGTGCCCGAAAGGCCTGGATGAATGGCTCTTAGCTGCACAAGCCCCCAGGCCCTGACGGATGAAAGCACATTGCTGATAGGAAGTCCCCTGGAAGTCGAATCCTGTAAAATCCTTGAGTTGCTCCCGGCCGGGAATTTCCTGCTGTGCTCAGGACCGGGCTGGGGAAGAACTCGTGGAGAAGGGAGTTGCCGGAGGAGAAAAGGACTCCCATGCCGGGTACACTGTGCTTTTCGAAAGACCGGTTGCGGTAAAATATGTGGACGAAGATACCCGCTTCTAAAAAACCGGACCCTTGCTTGTATCTTGCTTGTTGAATCAATACTCGGATTATTGAATACGTGACCTGGTTACAAAATCAATGTCCGATTGTCAGATTAATGGCATGCTTATGGAATATGGCATGCTTATGGAATCAAAGTCCTGATTCTTAAATGGAAACAATTTTATGAGGCGGAAGTCCCTATCTTTAAAAAGGTTTGAGACAGCGATTTGCCATGCTTGGAATCAATACTGAATCCAACCACGTTGAACAGCTTCATCCTCGTTCCCTTAAGAAGCTCAGCTACCTTATGCGTGATCTCCTGAGAAAAAGGCTCTGGCTCCAGATCATGATCGGGATGGTGCTGGGTATTTTAGTCGGGCTGATACTCGGGCCTTTCGGGGGGCTGCTTGATGAACAAACAGCTTATGTAGTGGGAGAATGGCTTTCCCTTCCGGGGTATATTTTTCTTCGGCTCCTGCAGATGATAGTGGTGCCCCTTATCTTTGCTTCCATTATCCGGGGGATTGCCAGTGGTTCTGATAGGGAACATCTCCGGAAAATTGGGCTCAGGATTCTTGTTTACTTCCTGTTTACAACCAGCATTGCTATCTTGATCGGGCTTGGGATATCCCTTATTATCAAGCCCGGACTTTATATCAGTGGGGAACTCGTTCAGAGCATGCTTGGAGCTCCTGCGGCAAATGTTACGAATAACCAGACAGTCCCCGACCCCACCTTCGGCAGCGTACCCATGCTTATCGGGGAACTGGTCCCGAAAAACCCTCTGAATGCTATGGTCAGTGGGCAGATGCTCCAGGTGGTTATCTTCTCCATCATTGTGGGAGTCGCTCTTGTTTCCATGGTCCCCATGCAGGCAAAGCCCCTGCTTGACCTCATGGGCTCTATCCAGGAAGTGTGCATGACCGTTGTGAAGTGGAGCATGCTCATTGCCCCTATTGCCGTCTTCGGGCTGCTGGCGAATTTTACTATGAAGCTTGGAATCGACACTCTTGTGGGCATGGCGCTGTACGTGGTCACCGTGCTTTTGGGCCTGTTTTTCCTGCTCTGTTTTTATCTCCTGATTGTGACCTTTATTTCAAGGCGCAACCCTCTCTCGTTTTTAAGGGACTTGCGCGAAGTTATGCTTCTGGCTTTTTCGACATCCAGCTCTGCAGCCGTAATGCCCATGTCCATCAAGACCGCTGATGAAAAGTTGGGGGTCAGACCTTCGGTATCCCATTTCGTAATCCCCCTGGGAGCGACCGTGAACATGGATGGGACAGCCCTTTATCAGGGAGTTGCTGCGGTCTTCCTTGCCCAGGTTTTCGGGATTGAACTGGGGTTCTTCGAATTCGTCCTGATTATGATCACAACTGTTGGCGCTTCCATCGGGACTCCCTCCACGCCGGGGGTAGGGATTGTGATCCTTGCTACGATCCTGAGCAGTGTGGGAATTCCCACGGCGGGAATCGCCCTGATCATAGGGGTTGACAGGATTCTGGACATGGCCCGGACCGCGGTTAACGTGACCGGGGATCTTGTTGCCTGTACGGTGATGGACAGGTGGGTTGGAGGCAAGCTGAGCGCAGAGGCTGAACTTGCAAGGGAGTCCCGGAGGGATCTCCGGAGGAAAAAGAGCGGGGAAGATGTGCTGGTGGATGAGGTTGTTGAAAGCTCATAATGAGTTTTTTCCTGTCTGATCCCTTTCCAGCCTGCTCGCTTTCAAAAGTTTCTTTCAGAAAATCTGTTTCAAAAAATTGGTTTCAATAATTTCTTTCAAATATCTCTTTCAGGGCTCTTCATCAAGCTGTTCTTTTGCGGTTTTCGAGAGTTCCCTTTCATGAAAATCCGCGCCGAGGTCCTCTGCAAGCTTCCTGCATTTTTCCACATCAATCCCCGGATACTCGACAATTGTTGCCCTTACATGGATTCCGGCTTTTTTTGCCTCGTTGATGAAATACAGCACCGCAGGATAGGCATTTTCGTGTACTGGGCGGCAGAGCTTATTATATGTATATTCGGATTCGGCGTTCAGGCTGACGGAAATGGAATCGATTCCCGCAGTTTTCAGTTCAAAAACCACATCCCTCTCAGGCCAGATAAGAGAGGCATGGCCGTTTGTATCGAGCCTGACTTTTAGCCCTTCCGACCGGGCTTTCAGCCAGCGGGTAACTGCAAGCACGGTATCGAGCCGGAGTGTCGGTTCTCCGAACCCCGTGAACACGATTTCCCTGTATTTTGCAAGGTCGATTTTTCCAAGGCCATGAATTATTTCTTCTTCCGAAGGTTCCTTTGAAAGCCTGAGGTCATACCCGTATACCCCGTCCGCAAAGTTCCGGACGCAGAATATGCAGTCTGCAGTACAGCGGTTTGTCACGTTCAGATAGAGGTTATTGTGGGCTTCGTAGTAGAGGGTATCCATATGAATCTTTCATTTGTGGTTTATGGCTATAAGGGCATATTTACTGGTTTATGGTTATAAGGGTATTTTTTCGTTGCTTTATTGTTAACGTGAACCTATTTATATAGGATACTGGTTAGGTTCTGTTCGTATATTCTGAGTTTAAGCCGCTTTTCAAGCAGAAAGTTTATAGGCAATCATGTACTTTTAAGGTTCTGTTTGCGGCATTTAGCTCGCAGCATCTGTATTTCAACTAATCTGCTTTACGCATTGAAGCACTTTAAGTCCATTTTTCGGATTTGATTTTCAATGCTAGAAGAATATGTGTTAAAAAACCAATGAATGATGAAAAATTGCGGACACCGCAATTTCGAAGGAGACTATTACATGGCACAATTCGTTAAATTCGATGTTCCAGAAGAACTCGCAAATAAGGCTCTGGAAGCCCTTGAGCTTGCCAGAGACACCGGAAAGATCAAGAAAGGCACCAACGAGGCTACAAAAGCTATCGAGCGGGGCAACGCAAAGCTTGTTTTCGTCGCAGAAGACGTCGAGCCCCTTGAGATCATTGCTCACATTCCGCCTCTTTCAGAAGAAAAGAACGCACCGTACATATATGTCAAGAACCAGAAGGAACTCGGTGCAGCCAGCGGACTTGGTGTGGCATGTGCAACTGTTGCAATTACTGATGCAGGAAAAGCAGCTGAAATTGTCCAGGACATCGCCCAGAAAGTTCAAGCCCTTAAATAAATTTGAGAGAGCTAATTAGCGGGGTGCCAAGAATGGCTGAAGAAAGTACAATTGGCGGCTTTGCCGCAGAGGTCATTGACGTAATCGGGAACACCGGCATGCATGGAGAAGCAAGCCAGATCCAGTGCAGGGTTCTTGAAGGCCGGGATAAGGGTCGTGTCATCACAAGAAACTGTGTGGGTCCTGTCCGGATCGGCGACATCTTCATGCTTCTAGAGACCTCAAGAGAAGCCAAGAAACTTACCACCAGGTAAAAGCGGTGCGGTGAGAAAGTATGGAACAGAGAAAATGCTATTTTTGCGGAGAAATGCTGGAGCCAGGTACCGGTAAGCTCTATGTCAAGAAAGACGGCTCTACCTATTACATGTGCTCTTCCAAGTGCATAAACAACTTCAAGCTGGGACGGCTTCCGAGACGTACCGTGTGGACCGAAAAAGGCAGAATCCAGTTGAAGAAGGCATAAGAACAACCAGGATAGCTGTATTTTATAAGGCATACAAAGGTGTACACATGGAACAGACATACGTTATGGTAAAGCCGGACGGAGTTCAGCGCGGGCTTGTAGGGGAAATTATCTCCCGAATCGAGAAGCGCGGCCTGAAAATCATTGCCATGAGGCTGAACGTGATCGCTGAAGCTACTGCAAAGGAGCACTACGGCGAACACGCAGCCAGGCCCTTTTTCCCTTCCCTTATCGAGTTTATCACCTCCGGTCCTTCGGTATCGATGGTAGTTGCCGGGAAAGACTCAGTCAAAGTTATGCGGGCCGTAAACGGGGCCACAAACCCTGTGGACGCCGCTCCCGGGACAATCCGCGGAGACTTTGCTCTGGATGTGGGAAGAAACGTGGTTCATGCCTCCGATTCTCCTGAAGCCGCTGCAAAGGAAATTGCAATCCACTTTAAGGATTCGGAAATCGCGGCATATACCAGGATCGATGAGGTCTGTCTGTACGAATAAAACAGGTTCATCAAAGCCTTTCGTGTCCCGATGCCTTTCGGGCACGATTCCACGCCTTTGCCTGTAAGATACCTGCAGAACGGGTCCTTTCAGGGTAAACCCGGGACCTTCCGAACCTGCAGCAGCTGGATGCCAGAATGAGGAGGTTTTTGCACATGACTGATAAGAAAAACCTGAGAACTCCTATTGTCTGCGTAATGGGGCATGTTGACCACGGGAAGACAACCTTACTGGACAAGATCCGGGGTACCGCGATTGTCAGCGGAGAAGCCGGTGCAATCACCCAGCATATCGGGGCAACGGAAGTCCCAATAGACATTATTGTCAAGAAACTCGGTGACCCGAGGCTTCTGGATCGATTCCTTGTACCGGGACTGCTCTTTATAGATACTCCCGGGCATCATGCTTTTACAACCCTCAGGAGCAGGGGCGGCGCCCTGGCTGACCTTGCGATTGTGGTTGTGGACGTAAACGAAGGCTTCAAGCCCCAGACTCACGAAAGCCTGCAGATCTTAAAACGTTTCAAGACTCCTTTTGTCGTTGTCGCCAATAAGATTGACAGGATCAGCGGCTGGAACCCTAACAAGGACATGCCTTTCGCTGCCACTTTCAAAAAGCAGAGCGAACAGGTCCAGTCCCTGCTTGATAACAGGCTCTATGAAGTGATAGGTGAGCTTTACAACCAGGGTTTTGCCGCGGACCGCTATGACAGGGTTGCGAACTTCCAGAAAACTCTCGGTGTGGTTCCTGTAAGTGCTGTCACCGGGGAAGGGATCCCCGATGTCCTGATGGTGCTTCTGGGATTGGCCCAGAGGTTCCTGGAATCAAGCCTGGAGTACAGTGCTACAGGGCCCGGAGTCGGGACAGTGCTGGAGGTCAAGGAAGAAAAAGGCCTGGGCGCCACTGCAGATGTGATCCTCTACGACGGCACGTTGAAGAAAGGGGACACGGTTGTGATCGGAAGCCTGGGTGACCCCATCCAGACCAAGGTAAGAGCCCTGTTAAAACCCAGGGAACTTTCCGAGATCCGCTACGAAAGCAAGTTCAAGCAGGTCAAAAAAGTAACTGCTGCGGTGGGTGTGAAAATCTCGGCACCCGGGCTGGAGGATGCCCTTGCAGGCGCTCCCTTACGGGTGGCCGATGAGGAAACCCTTGAAGAAATCGTTGCACAGGTAAAGTCCGAGATCGACGAGGTAAGGATTGATACGGATTCCATGGGGATCATGATCAAAGCCGATACAATCGGGTCTCTTGAAGCCCTTGTTCACGAGTTCCAGAAAGAGGAAGTTCCCATCAGGAAAGCCGAGGTCGGAGATATATCCCACAGGGACGCGGTTGAGGCTTCAACGGTTGAAGATCCGCTCTATTCGGTGGTTATAGGCTTCAGCGTGAAGATCGCGCCGGATGCGAAGGAGTTTTTGCAGGGGACCCAGGGAAGCAACGTGAAGGTGTTCACGAATGATGTGATCTACCGCCTGATCGAAGACTATCAGGAATACGCGAAGAAGCAGCAGGAACAGGCCGAAAAGAAGATTTTCGAAACGATCATTCGTCCGGGCAGGTTCAAGATCCTTCCGGGCTGTGTCTTTCGCCAGAGCAAACCCGCAGTAGTCGGGGTCAGGGTGCTCGGCGGGGTTGTCAGGACAAATGCCGATGTCATGCTTGAAAACGGAAACGCTGTAGGCAAGATAAAAGGCCTGCAGTCCGCAGGGGACAATATTCCCTCTGCCAGGGCAGGCATGGAAGTCGCAATGGCAATTGACGGGGCAACCGTGGGGCGTCAGATCAAAGAGGAAGATTTTCTCTTTATCAACGTACCTGAACGGCATGCAAAAGTCCTTGAGCACGAGATCTACGAGTCCCTGTCCTCTGATGAGAAGGAAACCCTGGAGCGTTTCCTTGAAATCAAGCGCAAGGGCAATCCTTTCTGGGCGAAGTGACGGCTGGGGATTCGGATTACCGTTAATAATTCTAAATGCAGGACAATATAAGGATACAGGTAACAAGGCGATTTAAGGCAAAGGAACCTGAGGAACCATTAGATAAATCTGATATTGGAGGATTCACATGGCAAATTTCAAAGTTGTAGTTTCAGATCCGAAGGAGGCGCGTGCTTACCAGATCGATGTGAAGGATGCTGAAGCAAACGCACTTATCGGAAAAGCAATCGGTAACACCGTTGACGGCTCCCTGATGGGCCTGACCGGTTACAAGATCAAGATCACAGGCGGCTGTGACGGCAGCGGTTTTGTTATGAAGCCGGACCTGCCCGGGCCCAGGAGACAGAGGATCCTGCTGGCCGTAGGTGTTGGCTACACCCCGAAAACAAAGGGGCAGCGCAGGAGAAAGATGATGCGCGGTAAGGAAATCGCTCCGGATATCGTCCAGATCAACGCCAAGGTCGTTGAATACGGCGAAAAGTCCATCAAGGCTCTGCTAGGCCTCGAACCCGCTGAGGTTGAGGGCGAAGTCGCAGAAGCTCCGGCAGAATGATCCGGATAAAGTTCAAAATACTGTAGTTAAAACAAGAACAAGAGTGATTGTAAGGTCACTCTTATGTCCTTTTTTTATTTCTGTTTTTCAATCACGTTTATTCTTCTTCCTCGAATCTCATCTAACAGTGCCTGGAAGCATGCTCAGAACTCGTATATTACCGGGATGAGCAGGATTACGACAATGCTCACCAGAATGGTTAGTGGGAGCCCCACTTTGATGTAATCCTTGGTGGTATATCCCCCGGGCTCAAAGACCATGAGGTTTGTCTGGTACCCGGCGGGGTTGAGGAAGGAATAGCTTGTCCCGAGCATGAGGGCAACTGCGAACGGCATGAAACTGGTTCCCAGGTCCCCTGCAATAGAGAGCGCAATGGGAAACATGAACGCTGCCGCTGCGGCGTTTGTGATGATGTTTGTCATTATGATGCAGCTAACGAAGACCACTGAAAGTGCCACGTAAGGATCGCTGCCTCCGAAGGTCGAGATCAGGTTGGCGATGACGTCCGCAAGCCCGCTTTCCGTAACCGCTGCTTCAAGCCCGACGGCGCATCCGAGCACCACGACCGTGTTCCATTCAACGCTCTTTGTCGCCCTCCTGATGCTCATGCAGCCGCTTGCAAGCATGGCAAAGGTTGCCAGCAGCGCAGCGTTGAAGATCGTCAGCAGCCCGAGTGCAGCCGATGCGACCATCGCTCCAGTGATGACAATTGCGGCAATAGCCCGGTCTGTCCTCTTTACACGGTAGCCTCTAAGGCGCTTGACAATGATAAATTCGGTTTCGTTCCGGTTGTGGTAGAAAAATGAGTCTTCCACCTCAAGCACGGCACTGTCCCCCGCCATGATCCTCACTTCCCGGAGTGGGCCCTCCAGAGGTTCTCCTGACCGGGAAATTGCCACGATCGCTGCCTCGTAAGGTTCTTCGGTCTCAGGGCGTTCTTCAATGCTGCGCCCGACAGCCGAACTCCTGGGGGAGATGACCACCTCCACAAGGCGGTGCCGGTACCGTTCGTCCTGCATCGGGGAGAGGGTATTGAGCGGGGTTAGCCCGATGGTCGCCCAGAGTGCAGGCAGCCCGTCGGCGTTGGTAAAAAAGGTCAGGATATCTCCCGGGCTGAGCATGAAGGAAGGTTCTATAAGGAGCTTTTCTTCTTCCCCCCTCCGGACCGAGTTCAGGGAATATCCCGTAGGGGAAGCGAAGCCGGCTTTTTCAATGGTCTTTCCCGCAAGGTAGGAATCTTCCCTGATAAAGAACTCAGCCCTGTAGAGCCGCCGTTTTATCTCCTCGTCTTCCTTTATATTGTGCGTGGGAAGGAGTTTTGTGCCAATGAAAAAGAGGAAAACAATCCCAACTATAGCCACCGGCAGCCCCACGACAGTCGGCACGAAGATAGTAATCCTCTCCAGCACGGGGGCTCCGGGGTCATTCCTGGCAATCTGCTCGAGCACCAGACCTGCGATGATCAGGTTCGTGGAGGTGCCGATAAGAGTGGAAGCCCCTCCGAGTATGGAAGCGTAGCTCAGGGGAATGTAGATTTTCGAGGAGTCGAGACCTGTGGACCTGGAAAGGTCCCGGATAACCGGGATCATCATGGCAACCAGAGGCGTGTTGTTAAGAAATGCGCTCCCGACTGCCACGGGAGGCAGGATCTTGGTCTGGGCTTTTAACACCGATTTTGGCAGGCCCACAATACGGTCCGAGATCATGGTGATGGCTCCGGTGGAGTACATCCCCTCGGCAATCATGAAAAGTACGGCAACGGTCAGCACTCCCTGATTGGAAAAACCTTTCAATAACTCTTCTACCGGGGCAAGTCCGAAACTTATTGCAGCGGTAAGGGCTCCCAGGAAGACCAAATGAGCTGGCAGTTTGGAGAACAAGAGCAGTGCAAAAGTAACTCCTAAAATCCCTACGGTAATCCAGGCATCAGTTGTCATCATAATTCGCTAACCCCCCGGTTTGCATCTAAGTAAAGAATTTAAAGTTTGAAGCAGCTCACGTCAGCCTGTTACTTTACCCCGGCCTGCCACCTCATCATGATTCCCCCCTTCAATTATATACAATCGTTTATATTAATATATGCTTCATACTTCACAATATTTCTTCCGATCCCTTAATATTTTCTCATTCTTTTCCGACAAATTCTCTAGAATTTCATTTGATTCGCTTTCTTATCCGAAAAAAGATACAACCTACCTTGTCTGATATCTTTCTTTAAAAAAAGAGAGGTTGTGAGGACGTTTTTCCGTCCTCCCGGTCAGGATAAAATCGTAAATTTTATAACTTGGTTTCGAAGGGAATCAGAGAAGCTGCTTTCCTGCTTCATCCCCTGGCTTGCACTCGAAAACTTCCGTGATTTTCATGACGGCAAGGGCTTTTGCCGGGAACCTGTCTCCCATGGACTTGACCATTTTGTACATCTTCTCGTAGTCTTCCCCGTCGGTCTTGATCTCGAAGTCCCCCTTGATCTGGTAGCAGCCCTTTATTTCTGGTCCCCAGATATAGATTGCTCCCCTCGGGTTTTCGTCGAGGTTCTTGCGGGTCTTGTAAAAATAGTTGTCTGCAATCCAGATGGTCTCGTCATCTTCCTGAAGCTTGCAAAATCCAATTGGTACAACGTTCGGATCCCCGCTCTTAGAAGCGGTTGCAAACGGGAAAATCCTCATTTTTGTAAAATCTTCTTTCATTTCTGCTGTCAGTTTTACCATATACTTTACCCTCCTCGTTACGTTTTTATTAATATAATCGAAGCCTGCTAAGATAAATATTAAGGTCTAAAAATTAGAATGCAGTGGCCCAAATTGAAAAGAGGGAATTAATTGGAATAAATGAGGGGATGAAATGAATTGGAAAAAATTAAAAAAATGTTGGAAAGCATCTTCTTCAGTTGAAGACCTTGTCCAGGAAATACTGGTGGATGCGCAGATCGTCAGTCAGTTCCGGGTGGAACGAAAGCGCCATTACATTCTCCTGCTCTGCCGCGATTATAAAGCCGTTAAGCCGGGAAAGAACTTTCACGCCCGGCCCGCAGCTTACGATTGCCGGAGCCCGGATGAAAATGCCGCTATAGGGAGAATCGAGAATCTCGACCTCAAGTTCCGCCTCAAAAGATTCCCTCTGCCTTCCAAAAGCGTTCCTGTTCACCTTCGTATCCATGATACCGAGCAGTTCCTGGCTGGTCTTTTCCACCTGCTCGTCCCCTTCCTTTGCAAGCACGATCAGGCCTGCACAGGTCCCAAGGATCGGAACTCCCTTTGCAGCCGCCTCTTTCATCTCTTCTGCAATCCCCTCACGGGCAAGCAGCCGGCAGAGCGTCGTGCTCTCTCCGCCGGGGATCACAATTCCGCTGCACACCGGGACAATGCCGCTGTGCTTGATCGTAACAACTTCGGCATCTTCACCCCTCTCGGCAAGGGCTCTTTTCAAAGCTTCAACATGTTCGGAAACTGCTCCCTGGATCGCAATAACACCGATCTTCATTAAAAACACCATTTTGTGAAAATTAATTCTTTATTGTTAGATCAAAAATTATAAAAAAATTTAATTGATTTTTTCTTACAAGCCTGCAAGAAATAATCATTTTTTAAAAAAATAAAATATTTTTAAGTCCGCTTGAGCGAGCGAAGCGAGCGAAACGGACAGCGCACTGCCGAGCCGCAACTCGGCTGGCGCAACTCGGCTGCTTGCTTGTTTGCTTGCTTGTTTGCTTGCTGTTTTTTTACCAGCCGCGTTCCTGAAGGGCCTGCTCCGGCGGGATCATGTCGGCGCTGATGCCTTTCATGCCGCTTCCGATGCCCTTGGAGATTTCGGCGAGTTTTGCGGGGTTGTCGTAGTTGTTGACTGCTTCGACCACTGCTTTTGCCATCTTCTCCGGGTTTTCGGCTTTGAAGATCCCTGAACCTACGAAGACACCGTCGGCACCGAGGCGCATCATGAGGGCTGCGTCGGCAGGGGTTGCAACTCCACCAGCTGCAAAGTTCACGACAGGCAGGCGCTGCATCTGGGCGGTTTCGATCACGAGTTCGATCGGGGCTTCGATGTCCCTTGCGACCATGATCAGTTCTTCCTTGTTCTTTCCGGCAAGTTCCCGGATTTCGCCCTGAATCTGCTTCATGTGCTTTACTGCCTGGCTGACGTCTCCGGTCCCTGCTTCTCCTTTGGTCCGGATCATGGCTGCCCCTTCGTTGATCCTCCGGAGAGCTTCTCCGAGGTTCCTGGCTCCGCAGACGAAGGGCACGGTAAACTCGGTCTTGTCGATGTGGAAGTAGGGGTCGGCAGGGGTCAGGACTTCGGACTCGTCCACCATGTCCGCGCCAAGCGCCTCCAGAATTTCGGCTTCCACAAAGTGCCCAATCCTGGCTTTTGCCATAACGGGAATCGTGACCGTATCAATGATCTTCTGGATGATTTCAGGGTCTGCCATCCTGGCAACGCCACCTTCTTTCCTGATGTCTGCCGGGACAGCCTGCAGAGCCATAACCGCAACTGCTCCTGCCTCTTCTGCGATCCTGGCCTGTTCGGGGTTTGTCACGTCCATGATCACACCCCCCTTCTGCATCTTAGCAAAGCCCCTCTTGATCAGTTCGGTCCCGTGTCTCAATTTTTCAAAGTCCATGAATGTCATCCTCTTGGGTTTTAATATTAACAATAAAATTCATTCTGCTGGTGGAAAAGCTGTCAGGCATATTTATCTTCAGGTATATTTTATCTGGTATATCCTGTTAATTGCAGGCTTTCGACTGCAATTTTTATTTTGCTGTTTCTCCTGTGGATTGTGAATACGCTCAATAGTTAAAAGCTTTATTTAAGGATTCCTTCATCCGGCGAATAAGGATAAGAAAAATTCCTCCTGTGAGCTTAAATTGCGATTCTGGAGTTTTTCTTTTCAGGCATTCCGGCGGGAATTTTTGTGGTGTTATTTTCGGAAACGTTATCTCAGTTGAGAAATAAAATATGAGATGGGGAATGATCAATTTTTCTATTTTTTTTTTCCTGAGGCTTACTTCCGGACCTGTTTCAAAATTATATCTCAAAATAGAATTTTTCGGGATCTCAAACTCATTTTTTTAATCAGACTTCTGCAGTGTCAAAGATTTCAACATCAGAGATTTCAGTATCAGAGATTTCAGTGTCAAAGATTTATAAGATTGGATCATATAATCAACTGTTTGAATTATCTATTTGATGATTATGTTTTACTTCAGCTTTTTATTTTTAGGGCTGGATAGATCATTGACAGCTTATTATTTGCGGGGAATGGAATATGAAAATGAAGTTGAAAATGAAATACTTAGACCTGTCTGTATTTTGTGTCCTCTTGATTGTGATCCTTGGAGCATCTCCTGTCCTTGCCCAGATGGGGCCGGGTGGAGGGACCAACGGTGGCATGGGTCCGGGAATGGGCCAGGGGATGATGAATGGTTACGGGTTTGACCAGTACGACAACAGGTTTGCAGGGTTCGGCTCAATGACTTTCGAAGAAGTCTGCAACAATTTCGAAATTCCGGTTGAAGATGCAATTTCCGACCTCGGACTTCCGGAGGATCTGAACTCGCAGTTCACGATCCTGGAAATTGAAGAGGAGTACGGGGTTACCGGGCAGGAAATTGCCAGCTACATGGTCATGAACATGCAGCAGACTCAGACCTCGCTCAATGCGCGGCAGCAACTCCTGATGCGCCAGCAGGCCACGCAGGCTGTAAGGGCCATGGGCATGGGTATGGGCTATGGCCTCCATTTCATGCAGCAGGGGCGCTTTGCATACGGGAACTTCACGACCTTCAGTTTTGATGCTGATGCAGGTGAAGTCAGCAATTTTGCGGTTGGCGGGGACCTGATTTTCGATTCGGTCACGGTTTCCGATTTCGAGTATCAGGATGAACAGGTAGCAGGGGCGACTGCTTTCTATGAGGGCGCTGACAGCCAGATTTTCCTTCACGACAACCCTATGGGAGTCATGCAGGTCAGGGCTTTTGCCGACAAAACCGTTGTCTTTGACCTTGCCAAATATGTGGAAGCAAGCCTGGATACCGAACTTTCGGATGATTCTGATGATGTAATTATTGTGAAGATAAGTAAAAACAATTTAGAAGGATACCTTACCGTCTTCAAGAATTACCTTGCTTCCGGAACGGAGGACGAGCCCCTCGAGGGGCTTGATGTTGAGATTTCGGATGACGAGGTCACGGTAAGCCTTGTCGAAAACAGTGTGGCCATGTTCCGTGCAACTCCCATGGAACCCGCTTTCATGCAGACCGAATACCGTTACGGTTCCCGTGCAGCGTACATGCACAGGGTGCTTTCCCGGGAAATCGCAAACGGTAGGGTTGGAGCTGAACTTGCCCTCCGCGCAGGCGGGGATAACGCATCTGTTGTGAGCTACACTCCCATGGGTGTGCAGGTCAGGGACAGGGACAGGGACCGCATCGTGCTCGGGGTAGATTCGGAGCTTCCCGAGGGCAGGGTCATCACCGTAAACGTGGACAACGAGACCATCAACCTTTCCAATCCCGATCGCCTGAGGCTCCGCTTTGACGGGGAGGAAATCGAGAAAGCCGAAAGTATCGATGAACTCTTTGCCGGTGGGGACCGCCCGCTCTGCTATCTCGTGCAGGAAAATGAAACCGCCACGATGGCTGTGTATATCCCTGAATTTTCAGAGCACGAAATCGTAATTGACCTGGAACCCGAAGCTGGAGAGGAAGCTGAAGAAGAAGCCGGGGAAGAGGAAGCCGCTGAAGGAGAAGCCGCTGAAGAAGAAGGTGAGGCTGAATCCACGCCAGCTTTCGAGTTCGGGCTCGGAGTTGCGGTGCTGGTTTCCGCATACGGACTGAGGCGCAGAAGTTTGTAAAGAATTCCGGGCCAATAAATAGCCGGATTTCTATATTTCTTCCACTTTTTTTCCATTTTTTTCTATTTTTTATCTCCGAAGGGGGGAAGACTCCTTCCTCGGAGGCCGCAGGCCGACAGGTGGGAGATGGGAACCGTCAACTTCCCAACACTACAATAAAATAACTCTCTATTAATAATATAAGAATTTCCTTATATTATTTCAAAACAATTAGCAATGTCATGAAAATGGGAAACGTGTACCGGATATACCCGGATGATGAACAAAAGACGCTTATCGAAAAGCATATCGGATGCGTTAGATTCATCTATAACCGTTTCCTCCACATCAAAAAGGTTTTCTACGACAAATTCAGGATCAACATTTCCCTGAGTCAACTTGACAAGTACCTTCCCATGTTCAAGGAAATCTACCCCTGGCTCAAAGAGGTCAATTCTCAGTCTCTTCAGGAAGCCAGAAAAAACCTGCACGATGCCTACACCCGCTTTTTCAAAGGACAAAACGGCTTTCCTCAACGGAAAACGAAGAAAGACACCAACAAGTCTTTCCAGATCCCGCAGAGGTACAGGCTCAACCTGACCACTTCGCAGGTGTTTCTTCCGGGAATCGGCTGGATGAAAATTAAGATGCACAGGGACCTGTTCAGTCCGGAGTTTTTCGAGAACCTGATCGAGACTACCGAAGTTAACGGGGAGGTCATTGTCGAAAAGGATCTTAATGGTGAGTTCCTGAGAACGGCAACCGTAAGAAGAACCCCTACAGGAAAGTACTTCATTAGCATCCTGACGGAAGACAGGGAAGAGTACCCGGAAATGCAGGAATACTCAGAGGATACCACAGTCGGGGTTGACCTCGGGATCAAGGACTTTGCGATCCTTTCCACCGGGGAAAAGATAGAGAACCCTACGTTCCTGAAAAAGTCTTTGAAACGCCTGAAAACTCTCCAGAGGAGGGTCAGCAGGAAACAGAAAGGGTCCAGTAACCGAAGAAAAGCCGTAAAACAGCTTGCTAAACTTCATGAGAAAATCTCCAACCAGAGACACGATTTCCAGCATAAAGAGTCAAACACTCTTTTGAGCGACAACCAAGCCGTTGGAATCGAGACGCTAAACATTAAGGGGATGAAGAAAAACCATAAACTTGCTCAGGCTATCAGTGATTCGGCATGGGGAAGCTTTGTTTCGAAACTGGAATATAAGGCTAAAAGGCTCGGCAAAACCGTTATTAGGATCGGGATGTGGGAGCCTTCCACAAAAACCTGTAACGTTTGCGGATACCACAACAAGGACATAACTCTGGCTGTCCGGGAGTGGGAATGCCCTGCCTGTGGAACGTTCCATGACAGGGACATTAACGCCGCTATCAACATCAAAAAGTTTGCACTGGCAACTTGATTCAAAATCACCCGTGGGACACGGGGAAGAGCCTGTGGATTCGTGGAGGTTGCTCCGGAATGTGAAGCAGGAAGCCCCTTCCTCGCTTTCATCAGAAAGCAGGTGGGGTAGTTCACCTTCTGCCCTTCTATACTTTTTTATGCACTACTTTTTTGTGAAAAACTTTCTTTTCCGTACAGTCCGAGCCTGAAACAGATTTCCACGGAAACCCATATCGTGGACGCCGGGACGAAAGCTTCTGCAAATTCAATTATATCGGGGCCAAGGAAGCTGGCAGTTCCTGTAATATCGATTGCAACAGCTGTGATGAAGGAGGCTGCGGCGAAGTTCAGGAGTGCGACCAGTACGCGTGAGACCCGCTTTCCTCTGTTACCCGCATCTCCTGGGAGCCCTTTTCGCATTACCAGGAGGTATGCCGTATTTGTCCCGGTGAGAAAGCCAGCCACGTCCGGGCCTATCAGGGATGCGGCTGTGAGAAGCAGGGGGACGATGAACATAAAGGCGTAAAACAGGAGGTTAGGGGACCTGGCTGCAGGAATGAAGTTTTCTTTCCGGAAAAAAGCTTTACAGAAAGGGCTTTGAAGGAAACTGGAGAATGCGAGAAGCATGAGCAGCCCCAGACAGACGCCTCCTATTATGTCACCGAGGAAATGTCTACCAAGGTACATTCTTGTGAAAGCCATTAGCAAAACGACTGCCGGGGCAATTTTCCAGATTACCTTCCTTCCAAAAATCAGGGCGGCTCCTCCCCATAACGCCGTGGTGGTGGAAACGTGCCCTGAAGGAAAGCCGTAAAGGGAGTAGAAGGGATAGGAACCTTCAGTCGTAACTTCTGCCCTGAAAGCTTCGAGAGCTTCTTTTTCGGGAAGCCCGAAAAAACTGCTCGCTCCTTTCCCGGTAAAGGGGGAGAGGTTCGGCTCTCCGCTTTCAAGGTTCAAAACCCTCGAATCCACAAAATAGGGCCTTGGCATGGCAAAAGCTACCTTGAGCACTTCCGTGACTGCCCCTGTCCAGAGCAGCAGTTGGAAGAGGAGAAAACCCCTGCGAAAATCTATTCCGAATGTTATCATGATTATTACTGCTGCAAAAAAAGAGGACGAACCCATGGAAGTAATCAGGACCATTAGGAGGGTTAGCCAGTCAGTTGCCAGAGACTGGAGGTAGAGTATCGGTTCTGTCTGGAACAATTGGAAACAACCCTGTTTCTATTTTTTAAGAGTATGACCCCTTAAAGAGTCTGTAGATTTTAAAAATGTTTCGTAATTTTTCCTGAGTTCTTCATTTTCCGTTTATAAAAAATCCGGTAAAATGTTCAAATGTTGAACCAAACCGATAATTCTGAAAAAAAGCAATTAGAACGGGAAAAAGGAGTAATTAATAAAGGCAGGTTATTCAAAACCCAGCCTTTCCATCTCCTTGAGCACAACGGCACTGAAATCCGTGAAATTCTGGATTCCCCCGGTCCAGGCTGCCATCATCATGGCGTCCATGATCTCGGTTTTCGTGGCCCCGAATTTTTTGAGCCGTTCCAGGATCTTGACCGCGCTTTCCTTGTTGTTGTTTGAGCAGGCGACCGTGAAAACCAGGATGTGCTTGTTCTTCATGGAAAGTCCACCTTCCCTTTCATCCCAGATGGCTTTGTAAAAACCTGCAAGCCCTTCGCCAAAGTCCTCATTCATGTCATTAGCATATTTGATTGCTCTGGGCAAAAAGCCCTTAACAGTCTTGACTTCTTCGATATTCTTCCCCATAATTATCAACCTGTTATCCGTTCGGATATGATATAATATTTATCTTAAATTATATATCGATTCCCTGCCAGGGATCGGTAAATCTGATTTTGAACCGGAAAACATTTAGAATTATTTTGTTAGATAATATATTTATTACCGTATTTTTCAGACTTCCATGACCTTGACATCCAGGTCGGCATTGATGATGTAATCGAAGTCGATAATTTCGTCCCATTTCTGCTGCATAAACATTGACTGGAAGCAAACTCCTATTACCTTTCCGTTTTCCGAGCCTTCAAGAATCTTCCCGACCAGTTCGTTTGCCTTTTCCGGGTCTGCCCCGATCTTCGGCATGGCAAGTCCCCCAAGCAGGACAACGACATCGGCATGTGCATCCGTGAAGTCCCCTAGCTGCATACCTTCTGCAGTCATGGAGATAGAACGTGCTTTTTCAAAGTCCAGGTTCGGGATGAAAGCCAGCTGCCTGTTCCGGACCACGAAACCGATGAGTTCGGCAAAGGGGGTGCAAAACCCCGGAGTCCCGACAAAAGTGATCTTTTTCGCATCTTCCACAAGGCCCCTGAAACTGTTCAGGATGCCGCCTACTCCCTGGCCGGTGTTTATCACATTCATGAAAATAACCTCTTCAAAAACCAAGCTTTATTGAAAGAATCATACAGGTATATTTTTGGGTAAGCATACTTTTTATGAAATATATAACAAGAGAGGGGCTCAAATCCTTAAATAAATTCTGTTAACGGTGTTATCATCCAGATAAGTTGTAAAAAAGGAAGAAAAAAAGAAAGAGGGAAGTAAAAGGCCTATAAAGAAAAAAAGTAAGAAGAATATAGTAAATAGGAAAATAGAGAGGGAGAAACAAAAAGGAATAAAGAGGCAAAAAAGAGACAACAAATCAAAAAAAGAAAAGAGGAAACAAAAAAATTAGGGAAAAGGGCAGTTGCCCTTAGAGCTGCTTGATCCCGAAGGACTCGAGCAGGGTGTCGGGGTAGAGTCCGCCGCAGGAAACGGTCTTTGTGCTCTTGAGATCGTTTACGGTAAGCCTTGCAGGAGCAAACATACCTGCGTCGACCTTGAAGAAGTCGAAACCTGCTTCCTTGAATGTCTGGTAGAAGGGCTTTCCAAAGTCGCGGGAGGTTGAGGAGGGGGCTTTCTTTACGAAGGCTTCGAGTTCTGCAAGTTCCCCTTCGAATTCTACGGTGTAGTTGGTCTCGCCACAGTAGATCACGCAATCGTTGGTTGAACCCATGCACTGGACATCGTTTCCGACTATCGGGGCGATCGGGGCGGTTCCGTACCCGCTCTTTATGCAGTTGATGTCAAAGCCGATGGATTCGAGTTTGTGGATCCCGGTTTCCACCACACGGGCAGAGATCTGGACCGAGCCTGCGATGGAAGCGGTGGGGGCAACTGCGATCATTACGTTTTCCGGGTCGACACTGCAGTGCCTGGCGATGTACTCCACGACCTTCTCATCGGGAAGTTTATCGGATTCCAGGACCAGGACTGCGGCTTCGAAGTCGTCTTCGTACCCGATTTCCTCGTAGAGCTCTTTGGGCTTCAGGCCAAGTGCCCTGGCAGGCCCGGAACCCATTGCGAAGTAGTCACCTACGGAAATTCTCCAGCCTGCGTACTGGGAAGCCATACAGGCAATGACAGGGTTGTCGCTTGCCACCTGGATGGCAGGCCACTTGATCCCGTTCAGGTCGAAGGTGCTGTACCTGAGGTCGGCAAGGTCGGCAAGGCAGAGCCTTGAGAGGTACATCCCGGCCTCATATCCGCCTTCCGTGTTGACTCCACAGTCAATGATTGTGGCGCCGTTTTCGAGCTTGACAACTTCCGCTTTTATGTCTTCGACCCAGTCGAGCATCTCTTCGATGACGTATGATCCCATTTCGTTGACACTTATCAAATAATCACCTTTACGGGTTCCGGCTTGTAACCGGAAGCTTAGAATATTATTTCGAATCCATCAAAGGTTGATTCGTCCGGGGGAGGACAAAACATCCGATCAGAGGATTGTTAAACCAGGTTAGATTTTTTGAATTAACCCTGGAATTTGCTACCGTGATTGGGAGAAATCCAATATATAGATGCTGTTGTATTATTTTTATCCTATTATATATATTCGGTCGTTCTCACGGACCTTCCCTTCCACGGAAAGCCCTATTTCATCCCCTTTTTCAGCCCTGTCCAGGAGCAGGCCTTCTTTCCTCATGGACCGGACCTGCTGCTTGAGATAGGTGGTGCTCCCTTCTATAAGGATTTCATCCCCCACAGCAAGTCCCTCCTCGAGGAGCCTGACAGCCGCAGCCCCGGCTTTCGGGTAATAGTTTGTAACGATTCCCACAGCTCTGCGCTTATTTTCTGAGGCGTTCATGCCTTTTTCCGGGGAAAAGCCTTCCAGCCCGGGGACCCCGAAATAAAAGCCTGTTGAAAAACCCCTGTTGTAGACCGAAGCGAGGTCCCGGGTCCAGGCTTCGACCTTTTCGGGGGTATAGCCGCCGTTTTCGTACGCAGCGATCGCCTCCCTGTAACAGCGGGAAACCGTCTCAAGGTAACCGGGGTCCCGCAGCCTCCCCTCAACCTTGAAAGCCGAGATGCCTGCTTCGACCAGTGCCGGGACGTGCCCTATCATACAGAGGTCTCTTGCGCTGAGGAGGTACTTTCCCCGGCTTTCTGCCACAATCCCGTTTTCCCCGTGCAGCTCCCATTCCCAGCGGCAGGGCTGGGTGCACTTTCCGCAGTTCCCAGACCTGCCCAGGGCATAGGCAGAAAGGTGGCACCTGCCTGAGACTGCCATGCACATGGCGCCGTGGACAAAAGCTTCGATTTCCACTTCCGAATTTTCCCTGATCTGCCGGATCTCTTCCAGGGAAAGTTCTCTTGAGAGCACGATCCTCTTTGCCCCCAGCTCCCGGTAAAACTCCGCAGTCTCATGGTTAGTGACGTTGGCCTGGGTTGAAATGTGGACCGTAAGCCCCGCTTTTCTTGCCCTGAGGATTACCGCCGGGTCCCAGGCAATTACTGCGTCAACTCCCGCGGATGCCGCAGCCTCGACAAGTTCGGAAGCTTCCCCGATTCTGTTCTCGTTTACGGTGGAGTTTACCGCCAGGTAAGCCCTGAGCCCCCTTGCCCGGACTTCTTTCGTGAAGGCCTCCAGGTTCTCGAGGGTGATCTCCTTTGCCCGCGCCCGCAGGCTCAACCGGTCCGTTGAAAAATAGACGGCGTCCGCATACCGGGCACATGCCTCAAGCCCTGCAAGGTTCCTGATCCCCATTATGAGTTCGGGTCCGGAATTTTTCTTCACAAGCTTTCTCTGCATAGGAATGTGAAATGCCGCAACTTTCATTTAAAAATATCTTCCCGAATGTGATACACTGTCATAAATGGTGGGAATCAATGTTAACTCTTCACAATCGTTCGTACCAGATGCCGGTTAACGGAAAACTATAAATAAATTGACATCTTTTTCAAAAACGGAGTAACTTCCTTGAAAAAACGTCTAGAAATGAGCAAGGAAAATTGAGGGACAATTATTAACCAAAAGAAAATGGGGGCATAAAACATGGAATACGAACTTGAAGAGGTTGAAATAGATTACCTCGAATTCAGGAGAGAGATGGGAGAAGAATAAGACGTGAATGGCAAATAAGGCTTGAAAAATGAGCCGTAAAAAATGGCAAAACGTCAATTTGTTTTTTTTCTAAATTACATCAAACACCAAATTTTTTCTTTTTTCATTCAGGATACAAAAAGTGGATTATCCATCAAACAGTGTTTTGCCATTTTTTTTCTGTGAACCTTCTTTATTACTGAATTTACATATTTTACTTTATATTAGAAAGGTTGATCAATCTCAAACTGGCACCAACGGGTTAATATATTGCAATGGTCACTTTTACCCCATCCACTTATTTAAAAAAATGAACGGCAGACCAAATTACTTTGGGTAGTATGATTCGGTGCAAAAAAAAAGGTATGCAAGGGGGTATGCATTTACCGGGTTTCAGGATTGAAAAAACCATAGTAAAACCGGATCAGGTAATATTATGGATATTCATAGTAGGGTTGCTTTACATAATCAGCCTCAACAACTACCTTCTCTTCCACTGCATGGTGGAACTGTTCACCGTCCTGGTCGCATACGTGGTTTTCCTGATTGTGTGGAAATCAAAGTCCTTTCTTGAAAACCGATATCTTCTATTCATAGGGACTTCTTATCTTTTTATAGGGTTGTTTGATTTTTTACGTACCCTTGCATATGAAGGAATGGGAGTTTTTCCTGAATTCGACTCAAACCTTTCCGCCCAGCTCTGGATAGCCGCAAGGTACCTGGAAAGCATGTCCCTTTTTGTAGCCCCCTTCCTTCTGGTTAATCACGAGCTGGCAGGTGCGAAAAGTGCCAGATTCCTGGATAATGCCATCTTTTCCCGGAAGGTACTTCTTGTATATATCGGAGTTTCAGGAGCTTGCCTGATTTCAATTTTCTATTTGAGGAATTTTCCTGACTGCTATGTAAGCGGTTCAGGCCTCACCCTATTTAAAATAGTAAGCGAATACATCATCTCTTTCACTTTTCTTTGTTCACTGGCGCTTCTGTACCGAAAAAGAGACAGGTTCGAAAACCATGTTTTCAGGATCCTTGCAGCGGCCATTGTCGTGACAATTTTAGGGGAACTTGCCCTTACCTATCACACGAATACGGAAGAAATTTTCAACTTCATAGGCCACTGCCTTAAACTGCTGTCTTTCTACCTGATCTACAAAGCAATCATTGAAACAGGCTTTGAAGACCCCTGCAGCCTTCTTTTCAGGGAACTGAAACTGAGCGAAGAAGCTTTCAGGCAGCAAGCAACTTTTCTCAGAGATGACCAGGGCCTTATTTACAGAATGCTGGGGATAAAGGGAGATATGGAAGGACAGGGTCTGGCAGTGGAAAACCTGCCGAAAAATGAAGAGGGCTACCTTTCATTTATGCAGAACTTCCAGGGAATAGGGTTCCAGCTTGACAGGAATTTTGCCCCGATATTCATGCACGGGGCTGTGGAAGAAATCACAGGTTATAGAAAAGAAGACTTCCTTTCCGGGAAGGTGAAGTGGGCCGAACTCGTTGCCCCTGAAGACCAGCATCTGCTCACCGAGAGAGGGGAAAAAGCGAAATCCAATCCTGAACACTCCACCGAACTGGAATATCGGCTACGCAGGAAAGACGGGGAAATAAGGTGGGTCAGGGAAATCATCAGTAAGCTTCCCGGAAACCCCGATGCCTCGGGGCAAATCCAGGGTTCGATCTATGATATCACCGAGCGTAAAATGGCGGAAAAAGCCCTGACAAAAATAGATAAAGTCCGCACAAAGGAGATCCACCACAGGATCAAGAACAACCTGCAGGTGATTTCATCCCTCCTCAGCCTCCAGGCGGAAAAGTTCGAGGATAGGGAAGTGCTTGAAGCCTTCCGGGAAAGCCAGAACCGCGTTATATCCATGGCCCTGATTCACGAGGAGCTCTACAAAGGAGGCGAAGTCGATACCCTTGATTTTTCAGCCTACCTCCGGAAACTGACTGCAGAACTGCTCAGTTCCTATACTGTGAAAAACGGAGATATCAGCCTGAGGCAGGACTTCGAACAGATTTACCTGGGAATGGATACTGCGATTCCCCTCGGCATTATCGTAAACGAGCTGGTCTCAAATTCCCTTAAACATGCTTTTCCTGCAGGAAAGAAAGGAGAAATCCGCATAAGCCTTTTCGGGGAAGAAAATGCTTACTCAAACTCCGGGGCTTCCGGGGCAGCTTCAGAATGCAAGCAAGAAAAAAGTTCCCGGGAAAGTTTCCAGTATACGATTGTTGTAAAGGATTCCGGCCCTGGCATCCCAAAAGAAATCGATTTCAATAGCCCGGATTCCCTCGGGCTCCAGCTCGTAACCCTCCTTGTGGACCAGATAGAGGGGTGCATCGAGCTTAACAGGGCCGCAGGAACGGAATTCAGGATCAGTTTCAGTGACCTTGAAAAATAAAACTCCAAAAAAACTCCAGAAAAACCTGGAAAATCTAGAAAACTCCAGAAAACTCTCGAAAAAGAGTTCACAAAAGCGTAAAGCAAGTTTGAAAAATCAAAAACTTTTTTTTCATTTTAAGAAACCAGAAAAAGAGATTACGCTGAGAGGGAGATTCGAACTCCCGCAGTGCGTAGCACTACCGGTTTTCAAGACCGGCGCCGTGGTCCGCTTGGCTATCTCAGCATTTTGGAAAGGGTTCTCATAAGCTTCCCGGAAGAGTCGTTATTGCGCTGAACTTTCCGGGAAATCTGTACTGAGAACCCGATTATTATATATAAAATTTGCGAAGAGAAAACCCCTTCGCCTCCTAAGCTGTTCCTTTCGGTTCAGGTCAGAAATTAGTTTTCTGCTTCCTCTGGCTCTTCAGCGTTGGGAGCTTCTTCGACTTTAGCTTCAGTTTCGACTTCAGCCAGGGCTTCTTCAATGGCTTCTTCGGAGATATGGGGCTCGGGGAAGAGTTTTTCAATGAGCTGGATTTCCTTGAGGGCAACGTACTCGAAGAGTTCGGTTCCCACTCTGTTCTTTGCCATGAGCCAGCGCTGGTTGAAGGTCAGGTCTGTGGGGATGGAGATTTTTGCGATTTCGTCTTCAACTTCGACTTCCATGCCCCGAAGGCCGGTGTAGAGGGCAAGGAGGCCCTGGATCTTTTCGACATCTTCTTCGAGAACTGCCTCAACGGTGTACTCGTAGGTCACGGTCTGGCCTGCCAGGGGACTGTTGAAGTCCACGGTAGCCCTGCGCCCGATTACCCTTGTGACCACACCTCTCTTGCCTTCGATCTCGACTTTCATTCCGGGGTAGACCTTCCTGTCTTCGAACTTTGTGACGGAGAGGGTCTCAATGAGCCTGGAGTCGGTGGGCCCGAAAGCCTTTTCCGGGGGGATCTCAACACTGCCGGAGTAGCCGACTTCCTTTCCTTCGAGATCTTCGTCCAGGCCCTGAATAGTGTGCCCTGCTCCGACGATTACTACGTCTCCGCCGTAAAGGCCGCGGGGGTTGAAAATTTCTTCCGCCTTTGCAAGTTCTTCGTCGGTTGTGTCAAAAACCTTACCGTCATCGAACTTTCCTGTGTAGTTTAATTTTATGAAATTGCCTTTTTGGATTGCCATGATTTTTCAACTCTTTAATTGTAAATCTTTCATTAAATTTGATGAATGGGATAAACCCGGGAAATTAGCCTGATTTCTGTAATTTCAAAGTAGACGTGTCTGACGCTATAGCACTCTGCCTTTAATAAGCTTTTTGGGAATTTGCGGGAGGCTTATCAAACCGGGTTTTATTTTGAAAAATTTAGAGACTGTCTATGTCCCATTAAATCCCGTGTAGATCCCATCCAAACCTCGTGCAGATCCCACCCAAATCCCACGTGGATTCCGCAGATCACATGCGGAAGCTGTGAAGGCACCGTTCAAAATCTTGTCCGGATGGGCACATGTCTGGTTTTACAGGAATCTGGAAGGAATTGCCTGGTTTGCAAGCAGCCCGGAATATTCCTTTCGCTTCCTGATAAGATCCGCCTCACCTTTGTTCACCAGGACTTTCGCAGCCAGGGGGCGCCCGTTGTACCGGGAACTCTTCCTTTGCCTTTAGCATGCCTTATGACCGGACTATTATGATCGTATATTGATTCTGTTATGACTTGATTTTCGCACTTTTAATGCATTTGTCCGTTATTAGCTTTGCCGAAGGACCAGACTGACATAACCTGAAGATCAGAATGGCACAACCTGAAGATCAGAATGATTTTAGTTTTAGCTTACTCTGTTTATTCGTATAAATTGCAAAGTTCAGTCCAGGGTGAAACCAACAATTCGAGACTCAATGAAATTATTTCATTTTGACTATAAGGAAAACTGCCAAAAGAAACCTGCTAAAAAATATAATATATTATGAATAAGCATCTTTAAAATAATAAAAAATATTACGTGAAATGTAAAAAAATATTAAATATAACTTCAGACCACTATATTCAGGAGGGAAAATGGGGTTATATTGTATTTCCTGCAGTGCCTCAGTTCATGAAGGAAATTTGTTAAGGGTTTTCATTCACCCGAATTCCAGAGCGGGAAAATGGGCCCCAAAAGAAGAGTATTATTGAAATAGTTAATTCTAGCACCTTGAAAGAGGTATTCTGTTCCTTTAAGGAGTAGGGATTATGGAAAAGCAGCTTATGAGAATAGGGATCTCTCTTCCAGGAGAACTTCTGGACAATTTTGACACGATAATCATGGATAGGGGATACTCCTCCCGGTCGGAGGGGATAAGGGACGCTATCCGGACTTACAACCTGCATTATGAATGGATGCAGGACATCAAGGGAAAAAGGGCTGCGACTATTTCTATCGTATATGACTGTTCGAAGAAAGGGGTTTCAAATTCCCTGGCAAATATCCAGCATGAGTACACCGAAATGATAAGTTCGAGCGTGCGCTTCCATCTTGATGCCGACGAGTGTTTTGAAGTTATTATAATGGAAGGAGAAGGCGAAAATATAGTAGAACTTACCGAAAAGATCCTTAGTCTGAAAGGGGTAAAATACTCAAAACTCACAACTGTTCCCGAAACAGAAAAATAAACCGTTTAAAAAAAGAAAAAAGTTTCCTCAATAATAGTTCTCGAAAATAGTTCTCGAAAATAGTTCTCGAAAATAGTTCTCGAAAATAGTTCCTGTAAAATAAGATACTTTTAAATAAACCCGAATTCACTTCTTTTCCTGTGCTAGCAGTCAACGTTCTCCTCCTGGTAGCCGGACTTGGCCTCCTTGTCAAAGGTTCCGATTTATTTGTAATGTCCTCTTCCTCTATCGCAAAGAAGCTTGGGGTTTCGGAGTTCATTATAGGGCTGACCCTCGTTTCGGTGGGAACTTCCGTGCCCGAACTCGCCTCCTCCCTGACAGCGTCTTTCCATGGGGCGAGTGGAATCGTAATCGGAAACGTTGTAGGATCGAACATTGCCAACGTAGGGCTCATCGTGGGCACCGCAGCGCTCCTTTCCAGGGTCAAAACCGAAGAGCAGATGTTGAAAAGGGACGGCTATGTTATGTTCTTTGCCTCCGCCATGTTCTATGTTTTTGCCCTTGACTTACGGATCTCAAGACTTGAAGCCTCGATATTTCTCCTGCTCTATGTTGCCTACATTTTTTTCCTGCTTGAAAAGGTGCAGAAAAATGAGGAAGAGATATATTTCAAGGATTTCCTGAACTATTTTTTCAAATTCAAGTATCTCTTTGACCTGAAAGCAAAAATTGAAACCGGGATAAAAGGGCGCATAGAAATAAACAGTATCCGGGATACGGGAGAAGAAGCCGAAACTGAAAGCAGGGCTGAAATTGAAATTGAGCCCAAAATTGAAATAAAAGCCTGTGGTAACGGGAGTAATTCTACAGACTTCGTTAAGCTGCTTGCAAGCGGAGCTGCCATTATTATTGGGGCCAGGTATTTTGTTGACCAGTCAATCTTCTTTGCCCGGCTCCTGGAAATTCCCGAAACCCTGATCGGCATGAGCCTGGTTGCGGTGGGCACTTCGCTCCCGGAACTTATGGTCACGATCTCAGCCGCCCGGAACGGTTTTGCAAATATTGCCCTGGGAAATGCCATTGGCTCAAACATAACAAACATCTTTTTGATCCTTGGCTGCGCAGGGCTCATTTCCCCCCCCACGATAACGGAAATGAGCGTCTACGTCATAACTCCCTTCATGCTCCTCATAAGCCTCTTGCTTCTTCTTTTCATCTGGACCGGCTGGGAGATCAAAAGGTTTGAAGGCCTTTTCCTGATCCTTATTTACGCAGGATTCATGCTCCTGGTCTTCCGCATGAGCTAAATAAACCCGGCTCAAGCAGGAATACGCCTGGAGGATATCAGGGGGAAGATGCATCCGGGAAGGGACTTAGAAGCCATCGTACTTCTTTTTGTAGACAATGAACCTTACAATAAGGACGGAAACAAACGAAATCAACAGGGCCATCAACAGCACGAGACCAAGATTTTCAGCGTCCGCAAACCTGAACATAAAGACAAAAAGAGCGGAAATGATCACTAATCCCACCAGAAGGACGGGATAAAACGACATAGTTACCAGCTTTTCCATCATGTCAACCATGTTTTCAGAATTACCCGCTGGTTATTATTATACTTTGCTAAACGTTTTTCCCGATTTTAAAACCCTGTAAACCGGGCAAGTCCTGAAGTCTATATCAGGACACAGCATATTGAACCCAATACTCCAAACCGGGTTCTTCCCGGGAATTACCTCAAAATAAAGTATCCCGCCTCTTCAAGGGCTTCAACAGCAGTTTCCAGACTCTTTTCCCTAACGAGGATATAGTCCGTTTCATACGTTGAAACCGCAAAGATACTGAGCTCCTTTCCGGCCAGGACGGCACTGATGCCCGCAAGAATCCCGGTCAGCCCGAAATCAAGAGGTCCCTCTACCTTTAGCCCTTTCCAGCCCCGTTCGCATATGACATTTCCCGGAACATCAGTTTCCGGGCAGACGATAGATAGTTCATCGAAGGTTTTAGTTATCGAATAGAAATCACTTTCAAGGGCCCATTCGGGGATCTCTGATACGCTGTCAAGCCTGCAAACTCCGAAGTTCCCGGCAAGGACACTCATTGTAAGTACTGGTTTTGTCATGTTTTTCCACTCTGTTTTCTCCAGCTTCTATCTAATCCAGCTTCTGTTTTCTCCACTCTGTTTAATTCAGCCTCTGTTAAATCAACATTCAAAATATAAGTAATGTATTTAAGCCCCAGGCCCCTTACCAAAGTCCCTATGACCGCAGGCTCCTGGAAAACCAGGGTCGTAAAGGAAGTTTCTTAATATTTCTCCCCACTCGTTTTTGACTGATTACTCAATATTTCGACTGATTTTACAATATCCTTTTCCTGAGGTGGTAAATTGCTCAGAAATACTGTTTCCAAAAGTATATCAGCGCTGCCGGGAATTATACTGTGGAATTATTATATAATTGTTTAAACTTTTGTGAGGCTGTAGGAACTTAAAAAGCTATAAAAGTTCAAACACGCCGGAGAAGGGGGTTTCTTACTGGAAGAAATTGAGCTTATTTTCGTTTACAACGCTGACAGCGGGGTCTTTCACGCCGTTGGGGATTATGTCCACAAGATAGTAGCCCCTGCTACCTATACCTGCAAACTCTGCGCCATCACATACGGGATGGGGGGCATGAAAAGCGACTGGAAAGAATTTGTTGAAAGCCGGGACCTCCCCGTAAGATTCTTGCACAAGGACGAGTTTGCTGAACAGTACCCGGATAAAATGGAGGAATTTCCATGTGCTTTCCTGAAAAAAGGGGACGAACTGGAACTCTTCATCAGCGCAGGGGAAATCAACCACACCGAGGACATGGAAGAGCTAAAGACCCTGGTAAGCCGGAAAATACAGGAACTGAATTTGCAGGAACTAAATTTAAAGGATCTGAATGCCGGAGAAAAATAAGTCCCTTGCTCCCGGGCTCGGAATCTTTCTGGAGCTTGTGCGGTTTGAAAATTCCCTCTTTGCAGGGTTTTCAGTCCTGCTCTCGGGCGTCCTTTCCGGGGACCTGACTGGCTGGCAGCCGGAATACTTAAAGGGATTTTTTGTAATCGTATGCCTGGCAATGGGTGTTTTTGCAGTCAACGATTACTACGACCGTGGAATCGACAGAGCCAATAAAAGGTATGACAGGCCTCTGGTCAGGGGAGACCTATCCGGGAAAACGGCATTCCGGATAGGATTGTGCTTCCTGCTGACTTCCGCCCTGCTCTCCTTCACCCTGGCCTTCAGGGCTATGGTTTTCGTCCTCCTGAGTATTCCCGTATTTTTCCTCTACAGCCATTCCCTGAAGAAATATTTCCTGCTGAAAAATATCATTGCAGCCTATGGCTTTTCTTTTGTGATCATTTTCGGGTCTATGCTCTCGGACACTGAAGTGGAACCTCTCATCCTGTTTTTTGCAGCCATCACCTTTATTGTCGGACTGGCTTTCGAGATCATGATAGATATTGCCGACGTCCCTGGAGACCGCAGTTTCGGGGTCAGGACGGTAGCTGTCTGCAGCTCCGGAGGTTCTGCCGCAAAACTTTCGGCAGCCCTGTATGCGGGAATCGTCCTCCTCGACCCCCTGCCCTTTTTTGTCAACATGGACCCCAGGCTCTACAGGGACTGGCTATTCCTGGTTCTGGTCCTTATCCCGGTGCTTTCCTACCTCTTTCTCTGCCGGGTGCTTCTAAGGGACCAGTCTGCAAAAAAAGTCCTCGAACTGAGAAAAAAGACCCTTACGGTAATGCAGTTAGGGTCTCTGGCCTACCTGACCGGAGTTTTACTTTGAAGGGAATACAGGAAGCAGCAGCTAGCTCGAAGTTTTTTATTCATCTTTCAAACGAATGAACCCTTTTTAAGCTTCAATTACTCCTTTAGCTGGATTGGCAGCTTACTTCTTCAGCTGGATCGGCAGCTTACTCCTTTAGCTGGATTGACCACTTGTTTGTTGCTTTGTCAACGCTTATTTTGTCTTCTCTGGCAAGCCAGCCTACGGCCATCAAAGCCAACTGTGAGTCAAACCCTTCCTCACTGAGGTGTTTCTTTATCTGGTTCAGGCTGCAATCCCCTTCATCCAGCCTGTGGTAAAGCGATCCTGCAGCTTCCCCGATTTTAAGATTCATGTACTCAATCATGTCTTTCACCCTTTTATTTAGACTGATTCTACCTGTGTTCATTGGGAAAAATAAAACTAAGTTAAAGTAACACGATTTAAGGAAGACCAGCGACTTTTATTACTACGTGTACCCGTGCCGGACTACCAGACAAACCCCATAATTTTAGTTATTCAACACCTTATCCATGCTATCCGGACAGCATTAAGCTCTCTTGCAGGAAGCGGAAAGCGCAATGTTCCCTTTGATATATGGAGCATATCTTATATAGAATATTTCCCAAAAACGGGGGATAGAACCCACTCTGTTCAGGAATTTTTTTCGGAAAGGCTGCTACATTTTTAAAAGGACATCAAGAAGATGCCAAAGAAAAATTGCAATAATATCTACTATGTATTCGGGGAATATCAAAAAGATATCAAAAAGATATCAAAAAAATGTTAAACATATATTAAAACGAACATATATTAAACAGATAGGAGTTTTGAAGGCTAAAAATATTTAGCGAATTTTATACTAAAAATAAAGAAGATTATTAAAATTTACGCATGAATCTCAATTTATTTCAAAGTTTAAAAAGAATCTTAACAGAGATTTAAAGCTATTTTAAACCTTTTTTGAATTAAAACTGTTTATAATTATTATTTTTTGAGGAAGAAAATCAATGTTATTAAATATCATAATTTTTAATTGATGATATTTAAATTAGATAATAAAAATAAAGCTGCAGTCGGTAGAGGACTTTCACCATTTAAATGTAGGGACCTGCAGGTTGCGGGCTCCCTGAAAGTAGTTCCCCCGAAGGTGCCTAAGCGTAGTTCCCCTGAAGGTGCCTAAGCGTAGTTCCCCTGAAGGTGCCTGAAAGCAAACTTTGCAGGCTGCTCTTTCCCTGAATCACCATTATATTATTTTCAAGGTTTGATCCCAATGGTAGTCAGTTCAATATTCGAGTTATTTAACTCGCCAGAAATACTCTCCCTTTTGAACCGTATTGACGGGCTTGTCTGGGGCCCCCCTCTCCTGATCCTGCTTGTGGGGACAGGGGCCTACCTGACCCTGCGCCTGAAGCTCATCCAGGTAACCAAACTGCCCCTTGCCCTGAAAGATGTGGCTCGTTCCCGAAAAGTCGACGCCACTGCCCGGGGAGACGTATCGAGCTTTGCGGCGCTCTGTACGGCCCTTTCGGCAACAATCGGGACTGGAAACATTGTCGGAGTCGCGACAGCCATCGCAAGAGGAGGGCCGGGAGCCCTTTTCTGGATGTGGCTTGCAGCTTTCTTCGGGATGGCGACCAAGTATTCCGAAGCCCTCCTTGCCGTCAAGTACAGGACCGTTGACGAAAACGGGCAGATGTCCGGTGGGCCCATGTACTACATCAAGAACGGGCTTGCACACAAGAGCTACAGCGGAATCCTTGCCAAGCTCTTTGCTCTCTTCGGGATCTGCGCAGCCAGTCTCGGGGTGGGTACCTTTACCCAGGTGAACGCAATCGTAAGTTCCGTGGAAGCCACCTTCGGCGTCCCGAAAATTGATACAGCGATCGTCCTGGCTCTACTGGTAGCCCTGGTAACCATCGGAGGGATCAAGAGCATCTCCCGGGTTGCCCAGTGGATGGTCCCCTTCATGGCAATCACCTACGTTCTCGGCTGTCTCGTGGTTATCGGTCTCAACATAGAAAACCTGCCCTCGGCAATCGCCCTGGTTCTTAAGAGCGCTTTTACCCCGACCGCTGCCTCAGGAGGTTTCCTGGGTGCAGGCGTCATGCTCGCAATCCAGATGGGAGTTGCAAGAGGGATCTTCTCAAACGAATCCGGGCTTGGAAGCGCCCCGATTGCCGCAGCCGCAGCCAAAGTCCATGAACCTGCCAAGCAGGGCCTGATCTCCATGACCGGGACCTTCTTTGACACGATCATCATCTGTACCATGACCGGGCTTACCCTCATCCTCTCCGGATCCTGGACATCCGGAGCAAGCGAAGCTGCCCACATGACCAATGCCGCCTTTTCGGGAACTCTTGCGGCCGCAGGCTCCTACATCGTGACCATAGGCCTCATCTTCTTCGCCTTCACGACCATCCTCGGCTGGAACTACTACGGAGAACGCTGTATGGAATACCTTGCCGGCGTAAAAGGCATCCTTCCCTACAAAGCCGTTTACGTCTTCCTGGTAGCCGCCGGCGGTTTCCTCTCCATCGAAGCCGTCTGGATCATCGCCGACATCTTCAACGGGCTCATGGCTTTCCCGAACCTCATCGCCCTCCTCGCCCTGAGCGGGGTAGTAGTTGCTGAGACGAACAAGTACTTCAAGTCCCTTGAAGCAAAGCCCACAGGCGTCGGGGCACATGCAGGAACCCCTGCTCCCGAAGCCGTGGCAGCAGCCGAAGAAGAAGATTAAGGTTCTAGCATTACCTGTTCAGAAGCAGTCCTTCAGGGATTGTTTCATCTCTTTTTCTTTTTTTCATTCACTTTTCATTCATTTTTCATTCGATTTTCAATTTTTGATGTGTGTCTTTTCAGTTTTTAATGTGTGTAGCTTCAGTTTTTTATTAATTTTTCACTTTTTAATTCACTTTTCGGTTTTAGTGTGAGTCATTTCAGCATCTCATTCCCTTTTCCTTTTTTCATTCATTTTTCAGTTTTGATATGCATTTTTCCCCTTTTTCTGACACAACCAGCTTTCAGATGTCTCTTCCCGGCAGAAAACTTCTTCTGCAAAGCTAAAATCTAAAGAAGCCAGACGAAAAGTACAAAGAGAATGAAAAAAAATCTATACCTATGGTAGTGGTAAAATCAATCCGGATCGACAGCGAGCTGTACGCGGAATTACAGGAAACCGCCGGGGAATATGGATACAATACTGTTACGTCTGCGGCAAGGGCGGCAGTCAGGCAGTTTATTGACTCACTCAAAAAAGGAGAAGGCGAAAGCGAGAGCATGGGCTGGAAAGAGGCCGAGTATATCGAGAGTTTGAAGGAGGAATCCAGAATATTGAAAGCCTCTCTGGAAAAAGAGAGGCAAAACTACGACGAACAGGTCCGGATACACACGGAATATATGGCGCAGGTTTCTCCCTTCCTCAAGGAAAAAACGAAAAGTAAGAAAAGCAAGAAAGACAGGAAAAGTGAAAACAGCGAGAAAAACGAGAAAAGCAAGAAAAACGAGAAAAACAAGTACGTTTAAACTTCCGGGCCTGGAAAAAAGGCGTCAGCAAAGCGGGCCAAATGACCAAAAACTCCTTTTAGGCCATCCTTTCGACCTCAGGTTCCTGCATAAGCCCAAGCGTCCTGTAAATCCTGTAAATCCAAAACCCCGGGCAACCCCCGATTTCCAGATTCCATGCCCACCCCACGCTCGCCACAGGCGAGCGGCATGCCCTTGAAAAAAAGGAAAAGAAGCAGTGAATTCGGCATATCCGGCAGGTTTATCGCGATAAAGAAAAAGAGAAATCCTCACTTTCAGCATCATTTTTCGAGCTACTCAATCAGAAAAACCCGCAGTGCTCCTGAATACTTTCAAACTTCTTATGGAATTCTTGCCCAATAGCTCAAGCACAGATTCAAAATCTTGATCACTTTCAGAGACAGCCTGTGAATTGGTTCTAAAGTTATGCCACGACCATGAAGTGTATTTTGATGACTAAAATGTGCATTGCAATAACTAAAATGTGCATTGCAATAACTAAAATGTGCATTGCAATAACTAAAAAGTGTATTCCGAGGACTGGAAAATCTATTTCGATGACTAAAAAGTATATCCTGATAACCGACAAGAAGAGTTCAGAAAAATGTCAGGATTAAGTTTGGAATCAGGGTACTAGTGTATCGATTCCAAAATAAGTCCCTTGCTTAGCGGGAAATTTGTTGATCCATAGATCTATTCAAAATCTAGGATTGTGAACATACTTAGGAATCGCAGTTAGTGTTGACAGAAATGCAAAATAAGGTTAGAAATAAGAATTCATTCGGGAGATATTTTTAAAGAAACGAGTGTCAAATTAGATTAGGGATTGTAAAGGTTAATTTGAGATCCTTCTATAGTGTGTAGTCTTATCAGTGATAAAATATTATTGGTTGTGGTGAGTAGAGGCCAAAAGAAAAGTAAAAAGGGATATGATGATTAGACTCATAAAAATTATAGCAGGAATGCGCTTTTTCGCTCTAATTCCGTTTATCGGGTTGGCGATTGCAGCTGACGTTTTGTTTATTAAAGGCGGCATCGAGCTTGTTTATTTCCTCCGGGAACTGGTTTTTGGAATTGGAGGAGCAGATATACAAGAGCATATCATTGTAGACATTGTGGGGATTGTTCATTTGTTTTTGGTCGGAACAGTGCTCTTCATCACCTCACTTGGTATATACGAATTGTTTATTCAGCCTCTTCCTTTACCTCCATGGCTGAAGACCCATAACATTGAAGAACTGGAATTAAATCTTGTGGGACTCACAATAGTTGTGCTTGCTGTCAACTTCTTAAGCGTGATCTTTAAAGAACAGGAAATCAACCTGGCTATCTACGGAATAGGTTATGCCTTACCCATCGCAGCCCTGGCTTACTTTATGAAAGTGCGTTCGCAAATAAAGGAGAATGAGACTGAAAACCGGCCAGACAGCGACAAAGAGCTATCTCAAGGCAATGAAGATTGTTTCAAGGTAATGAAGGAATCTTTTGAGGAAATGAATTAACTCAATTATCACACGAAAAATAGATTGAAATTTAAATCTTGGTGCTCTACTAGTGCATCGATTCCTTTTTATATCCATAAATAAATATATTAATAATACTATAAACCCACATTTCTACCCCCTGCCAAGAGGGGAACATAATTCATGTATATTGGCCAATTACTTAATAGAATATCAACAAAGTAACACATTTGTGCCATGATTTTGTACAAAAATGCCCTAATTAGAAATGTGGGTATAAATGTACTTATGCCTCGTATAAGTCATCGTCCTAAATTATCATTTACTCAAGAAGAATTAGATTATCTGATCAAGTTAAGTCGTTCTAGAAATCAAGCTGCTAGCATTGTTAAAAGGTCCAAGATAATTCTTTTGAGCTATCAGGGAAAAAACGATACCGAGATCTCCAAAGAGTTAAAAGTAGATTACAAAACTGTAATATATAAACCAGATTAACGAAAAACCAGTTCTATTTACGTGGAGATATAAAATGGAAGGAAGGGATGAAATGCCTGGTGGAATCACAATCTAAAATGGAGTTAATTAGGAATCGATGCACTAGCCGTTACCCGGCTAACCTTATAAATCGAAAAGTCTCGGGATGGACTGAGTAATAATTCTTCATTTATTCAATTTTCAGGGAAAAGCCGTTCACTTCGCGAACGGGGGTGGGCACGGGGCTGGCTGCCAAGTGGGAACCCTGTTCCCAAAAAACCCAGGGTCTGACTGGGTTCGGCAGACTCAAAAACAGACAAAATCCTACTTACAGGATCGTACTTACTGCCCCTCCGACATCAACCTTTAAAACCAATCTTACACAAATAATGAGTGGGGAATCTTTACTTATTGCTACCGACAGGGGTCAGGAATTCGATGGAACTGCTGGGTATGGACATACTGGACGTTTTGACGAGGATAGACAGTTTTATCTGGGGGCCCCCTCTCCTGATTTTGCTGGTGGGGACAGGGATTTTCCTGACGATACGGCTGGGGTTGATCCAGATCTTCAGGCTGCCGCTTGCTCTCAAATATGTCCTGAATTCTAGAAAATCCGAAGCTGGAGTCCTGGGGGACGTCTCAAGCTTTGCGGCGCTCAGTACGGCGCTTTCGGCGACTATCGGGACCGGAAACATCGTTGGGGTGGCGACTGCGGTCAAGATGGGTGGGCCGGGGGCGCTTTTCTGGATGTTTCTTGCGGCTTTTTTCGGGATGGCGACCATGTATTCCGAAGCCCTCCTGGCAGTCAGGTACAGGACCGTGGATGCTAACGGGCAGATGTCCGGGGGGCCGATGTATTATATAAAGAACGGGCTTGCAGGAAAGTGGTACGGCAGGGTGCTTGCCCCGCTCTTTGCCTTTTTCGGGCTTAATGTGGCACTTTTCGGGATCGGGACTTTCCCGCAGGTAAACGCCATCGTGGACTCGGCACGGATTGCTTTTGATATCCCGGAAGTCCTGACTGCGGCTGTACTGAGCCTGCTTGTGGCTTTCGTGACCCTCGGCGGGATCAAAAGGATTGCAGCAGTCGCCCAGTTCATGGTGCCTTTCATGGCAATTGCGTACGTGCTTGGCTGCGTGATAATTATCGGGCTGAACCTTGACAGGATTCCTGCAACCTTTTCCCTTATTATCAGTTCAGCTTTTACCGAGACTGCGGCACGGGGAGGGTTCCTGGGAGCCAGCGTGATGCTTGCAGTCCGGCTGGGGATTTCACGGGGGATTTTCTCAAACGAAGCGGGCCTGGGAAGCACCCCCATTGCAGCCGCAGCCGCAAAGGTAAAGGATCCGGCAAAACAGGGCCTGATCTCCATGACAGGGACCTTTTTTGATACAATTGTCGTCTGTGTTATGACCGGGACCGTGCTCATCATGACGGATTCCTGGACAGGGGACCTTGAGGGGGCTTACATGACCAGCTACGCCTTTTCCACCGTGCTTGCGGATATCGGAAGCTACATCGTAACCGTGGGCCTGATCTTCTTTGCTTTTACCACCATCATCGGTTGGAACTATTACGGGGAACGCTGCACGGAGTTCCTCTTCGGGGTGAGGGGGATCCTTCCTTACAAAATACTTTACATTCTCATTGTTGCCTCCGGCGCCTTCCTGACCCTTGACGTAATCTGGATCCTGGCAGATATCGTAAACGGGCTCATGGCTTTCCCGAACCTGATTGCCCTGCTGGCTCTCAGGAAGGTTATTGTGGCCGAGACCGGGAAGTATTTCGAGAACCTGAAATCGGGGAGCTGAATGCAGGCGGCCGAAAGCAGGAAGAAACTGAAAGCAGGCAGCTGAAAGTAGGCAGCTGAAAGCAGGAATAAACTGAAAACAGGCAGCTGAAAACAGGCAGCTGAAAACAGGCAGCTGAAATCAAGAAACTGAAAACAAGAAACCGGAATAAGGCTGGAGAAATTGGGTATACAACCTTATGCAGGTTGCAAACAAAGTGCAACGGTTATAACCCACATTTCTAATTATGGCATTTTTGTACAAAATCATGGTACAAATGTGTTACTTCGTTGATATTCTGTTAAGTAATTGGCCAACATACATGAATTATGTTCCCCTCTTGGCAGGGGGTAGAAATGTGGGTTATAAGCCATTCCCACAGATTTTTACCTGTTAAGTTCATTTATCCAGAAAGGATTGTTGTTTATGAAGTTCACCAACTCAGAAAAAAACCCCCGAGCTGTGAAAAGGAGATGCGCAAAAATAAATAAAGCCCCCTTGGCCACCTTCCGTTTCACGGCTGCCGTACTGATGATAATCACAATCCTGGCACTCATACCAGCCTCTGCTGCTGCAACCGTCATATCAGGAGACACCCGGCTGGAGGTAGAAGTCGCGGAAATAACCCCGAACCCGTCAAGGCCCGGGGAAGACCTGCTGATCAGGATCAACATCGAAAATACGGGGAATGATCCGGCTGAGAACGTGAAAATCGGAATTGAGGAAATTGACCCTTTTATTTTTAAGTACAGCACCTCAAAGGTCTACGGTTCCGGTACCAACACCGAACGCATCTTTAAGATCGACCAGATCCGGCAGCGCTCTAAAGTGGAGCTGAACTTCCATTTCCAGGTCGATTCTAGAGCCACTTCGGGCGTCCACCAGCTCGAGTTTACTATCGAAGACGGCAACATGGCTAGTTTTTCAAAGCGGATCCCGGTCCTTGTGGAAGGAAACCCGGACCTTGTGCTAGTGGGCACGCAGATTATTCCTGCAGGGCTGGTGGGGAGTGAAAATCCGTCTTCGGATTCCCTGGTCCCGAATCAGGAGTTCTACCTCCGGACAACGGTGAAAAACGCCGGGAACGGGGACGCAAAGAACGTGCGGGTCATGCTGGATATGAACGGGTCCTCCCCAATCATTAGCCTGGAAGATAACGTCCGTTTCCTGGAAAAACTGGAGGTGGGAAGTTCGGAAAACCTTTCCTTCAAGCTGCTGCTCGGGAGCAACGCCGAAGTGCAGCCTTACAAGATTCCCCTCCGGATAACCGCTTCGAACGAAGCCGAGACCCTGCGGATCGACAAGGCCCAGGAAATAGGGATCAACGTACTGCACAAAGCCGAGGTAGATATCGGAAGCCTGAAATTCGACCCCGAAATCCCGGTGAAGGGCCAGAAAGTATCCATGATCGTCAGGCTGGAGAACGTGGGCGAAGGAGAAGCCCGCTTCGTAAAGGCAAAACTTGAAGGGCTCGATGCCAGTGGCTCCACCAGCGCTTTTTTGGGCAGGCTCGAAAAGGACGATGACGCCCCGGCAGTCTTTACCTTCATCCCTGAAAAAACCGGGGAGCATGAAGTCACCCTGCTTGTGGAATACGATGACGATTTCGGGCAGCACCAGCTAAGCGAAGACCTGACGGTAAACGTGATTAACGATTCGAACAGCAAGGTCCCGCTTCTAATCGGAGTGCTGGTCGTGCTTGCCGTGGCAGTCTTTTTCATGAAGAAGAAAGGAAAGCTCTGAAACAAAAGCTCTGAGCTCCGGAACAACATAAGAAACAGAGCAAGAAACAGAGCAAGAAATAGAGCAGGATGCCTGATTATGCTTGAAAAAGCGAAAGTTTCCTTCTTCCTTGCCGGCCGTTCCATAACGAGGGGCAATAAAGGGATCACGATCTTTACAATCTTTGTACTGACCCTGATCTTCGTGCAGCTGGTGCTCTTCTCGAGCATGCTTGCCGGGGTCACGCTCAAGTTCAACGAGCTTATGGTGGACTACCAGACAGGAAATGTCGTGATCGAGCCCGAGGAAGAACAGCGTTATATTGAGGACGCTTCAGCCCTCCAGAAGAAGATCGAAAGCCTCCCTAGGGTTATCGGGACCACCGCCCGCCTTAAGACCTCCGGGAACTTCCGCTACAAGGAAAAGGAAATGGGAGGCACGGTATACGGAATTGACCCGACAGACGAGAGCTTTGTAACGGCCATAGAAGACGCAATCATAAGCGGGGAATTCCTGAGCAGGCCCGACAGGGGAGAGATCATCCTGGGCCGGGAAGTTTCGGGAGGCTTTGGAGCCCTGATGGAATCGAGGTCTCTTGGCGGGGTGGAAGTAGGAGATACCGTGGAGCTTACCATCGAAGGAAAAACCCGGGAGTTCAGGGTAAAAGGAATCTACACAACCCGCTACTTCATGGCTGATGCCTCAGCCTACATAAACAGGGCCGACCTGGAAGAGATGCTGGGCGTGGAAAACCAGGACCTTGCCCAGGAAATAGCTGTCAGGACCACCGCAGGCACCGACGAGTACGAGACCCGGATGGCCCTTCTTTCCCTGGGCGTCAGGGAAAACATCCGCACCTGGCACGAGTTTGCCGGAATCCTCCGCCTGATCGAAAACACCCTGGGCCTTATCCGGAACATCATGAACGCAATCGGGCTCCTGATCGCCTTTGTGATAATCTTCGTGGTCATCTACGTAAACATCGTCAATAAAAAGCGCCAGATCGGCGTCCAGAAAGCCATCGGGATCGAGCAGAACGTGATTGTGGCATCATTCGTGCTCCAGGCCATGCTCTATGCGGGCACCGGGGTTATCCTGGGCTACTGCTTCATGCGTTTCGGGCTTGTCCCCTATACGGTAGCCCACCCGGTGGACATCCCCCTCGGAACCATGAGCCTGAAACTGGACGACGCCGAAGCCATAAACCGGGCAGTCCTCCTCTTCCTGGCTTCCATCGTTGGCTCCGTGATCCCGGCCTACAAACTGGCACAAAAAGACCTCCTGGAACTGATATGGGACAAATGAGAGGGAGGTGAAAATATGGAAAATGAAAGGGAAAATGAAAGAGAAAATGAAAGAGAAAATGAAAGAGAAAATGAAAGAGAAAATGAAAGGGAAAATGAATCAAAGATCCAAAAAAACGACATCATCATCGAAGGTATGGATATTGTCCGAACCTTCCGGATGGGCGAAGTGCAGGTCAGGGCACTCCGTGGTGTTTCCGTCAATATCCGGCGCGGGGAATTCGTCGCAATCATGGGCCCCAGCGGCTCGGGCAAGACCACCCTCTTAAACCAGCTCGGAATCCTGGATACCCCAAACTCCGGGAAAGTCGTAATAGACGGTACTGACACCTCTACACTTCCCGAAAAAGAAAAAGGAAAATTCCGCCTCCACAACCTGGGCTATGTTTTCCAGGACTACGCCCTCCTCCCCGAACTTTCCGCCGCCGAAAACGTCTACCTCTCCCTCATGATGCAGGGCAAAAGCAAAGCAGAATACGAGTCCGCCGCAGCCGAAATCCTGACCGCAGTCGGCCTGGGGGACCGCCTTGCACAACTCCCCTCCAAAATGAGCGGCGGTCAGCAGCAGCGAGTCTCAATTGCCCGGGCGCTTGCCCATTCCCCAATCATCCTTTTCGCCGATGAGCCCTGTGCAAACCTGGATTCCGAGACCTCAAAGGAAGTCCTGGACCTGTTCAAGAAGTTCAATACGGAATACGGGCAGACGATCGTGATGGTCACGCATGAGGAATGGCATGCTGCGTATACTGACAGGGTGATCAAGCTGAAGGACGGGATGTTAGAGCAATAAATAGAATACACTCAACATTTTTTGGAATTATCATTAGATATTGGAACTGAATCGATATTACCTTTGTATTTTAAAAAGTGAGGAAAAAAATGTCTACGGAAGAAAACAAAGCAATAGTTCGCCGATTTTTTGAAGAAGGACCATCTAAGGGAAATTTGAGTGCTGCTGATGAGTTACTGTCAGCTAATTTCGTTATGCATGCACCTCTTCCTGCCTCTCCGGGAATCGAGGGGATGAATGAAACAATTACCACATGCAGGGCAGCCTTCGAGCATCTCAATGTTACAATTGAAGACATGGTTGCTGAGGGTGATAAAGTAGTTGCTCGCTTTACAGCTCGCGGAATACATAAAGGCAATTTCATGGGTTTACCGGCTACAGGCAAACCGATAACCATGACTGGCATAGAGATCTTTCGCATTAAGGACGGTAAGATTACTGAACTATGGGCTGAGGCTAACCTTTTGGGTCTGATGCAGCAGCTAGGTATCTTTCCTATGCCTGGAGACCAGGGGTGAACTAACCCTCCTGACCTCCTTTGGCTGTTGAGGAGGGGGACTTCACGCCTTCAGAGCTAAATGTCATTACCTCTGCGATGCTGACTGCCGTTGGGCTTGAAGACAGGTTGAAGCAGGTCCCCCCCTAAATGAGTGGTGTGCAGCAGCGAGTCTCAATTGCCCGGGTGCTTGCCCATTCCCCCACCATCATTTTTCCAAAGTAAAGTTGACCTGAGGCTCCACATCATTTTCAAAATATTTATGTGAAGCTCCCCTACTTTTTTACATGAGTTTCAGGTGATGATGAAGTGAATATGTTTTTTTATGTGACCGATGAAGCCGAAGATTCCACCGGATGAAGACGAATCCGGGCACTCGTACGGTGTCTTTGCCGATGCCGTAACTACAAATATTGAAGTGATAAGAATCAGGGAAGAGTATCAATACAAATTTTTTAATGATTTTATTTTCAGACCCACTTTTTTGAAAAAGAAGCTATTAAAAAGATTCATTTTAAGAATGCAGGATAAAAACACATTGTCCAATATAAGCTTACATGCCGGGTATCATTTTATATTCAAAAATTAATATATACATCCTGATATACTTTAATAAATATGTTTCTAAACTGGATTTTTCGCCCTTGAAATAAACAAATATTTAATCTTTTCTACTCAAATCAAAGGGTTAATATCCTCTTTTAAATAACTTTAAAGGAAAATAAGACACGAAAAAATTTTTAAGTTCCTCGAAAATATTATATCAAAAATTAATATCTTATTAAAGATTTGCCTGCTCAATATAATTAGTAATGAGTTTTCATCTGGAAATATATCCGATCAATAATGAAATTGTTCGCAAAGTTTTTTTAGTAACATCCACAATATAATTACTAAATTACAACCCTGGTTTGAGATTATTATGCTTGTTGTGTCCCTGCTGGAAAAATACAAAAAGTACCTGAAGCGGTCTTGCTGGATTCTCGGATTTTTACAGGCGGCAGAAATATTTGCTCTGTTGTTCCTGCTGGTAATTTTGTTTGACGGGTACAAACTTGTAAACTATTTTCCAGAATTAAAGACGTTTATAAAAACCCAGGGATACATCGATCCTTACCGGTTTTACATCCTTTTTATGGCTGTCGAGGCAATGATACTGACTCCTGCAGCCTATGCGGGCTTCGAGCTGTTTAACAAAAAAAGAAGAGTTGGTCTGATCAACAGGCTCGAAAGAGGTTTTCCCGAACTCAGGACAAGACTGAGCACAGCATACGATAACAGGCAGAATATCAACATAGTTACAAAGAAACTGCTTGAAGACGTGCATAAGCAGCTGACCGGTATCAAGATCAAAAAAATATCCCCGCGCAAAGAGATGTTAAGATCATTCATAATATTGCTGCTGACCTGCGGAGCGATCGTTTTCTGTATACACCAGGGTTTCAGCTTTGATGTATCCCCCAGCCAGCTAATGGACGATATTATGGGGAACATCCCGGATATACCCGAAACCACATTTGACGAAGAAACCGAAAGAGAAGTTGCCCCTGATACTGCATTTAAAGCAGAAGCTCTCATCATAAAAAACGGGGAACAGGTTGAGATGGAAATCAATCCGAGCCTGGGGCTCGGGTTTACAAGCCGGACCGATGTGGATACCGAAAATGAGTTTGGGGAAAATCCTGACAAATTTAACGATAATTTCAGTTACAGCCAGACATACACGGAAAACCTGCCGGAAGAATACGAGCCTATGATAAAGCAATACTTTGAAGACCTTTCGTCTTGAGAACGGAGTTTCAATATGAGATATGAACAGGAAATCCAGCTGGATAACTCGGAACTTGACTTAAAACCAACTTACGAAAGGGCCCCGGAGATTTTCAAAACCATCTTCAAAGAAGTTGGAAACGCTATCGTCGGGCAAAAAGAAATGGTCCAGCAGATCCTCATAGCAATGCTGTGCGAAGGGCATGTCCTGGTCGAAAGCAACCCGGGGCTGGGAAAAACCCTGACCATATCCACCATATCCCAGATTATGAACATGAGGTTCAGCAGGATCCAGTGTACGCCTGACCTTATGCCTTCGGATATCACAGGGACCGATATCATTGAAGAAGACGAAAAAGGTGGCAAACGTTTCCAGTTCAAGCTGGGCCCCGTCTTTGCAAATATTGTCCTTGCGGACGAAATCAACCGCGCATCTCCCAAGACCCAGTCTGCGATGCTCGAAGCAATGCAGGAAAAACAGGTCACTGTGGCAAACACAACATATGCCCTGGACAAACCTTTCTTTATCCTTGCAACCCAGAACCCGCTTGAAATGGAAGGGACCTACGCTTTGCCCGAAGCCCAGCTTGACAGGTTCTTAATGAAAATCCTCCTGACATACCCGAACCCGGACGAAGAATTCGAGATAGTAAACCGCTACGCTGAAGCTTTCAGGCCGACTGTCCAAAAGTGCATAGACAGGCAGACCTTCATCGAACTCCAGGAGATCACCCGGAGAATCCCGATTTCCAACAAGCTCAAAAAATACGCAATTGATATCGTTAACAGGACCAGGAACATGCCTGAACTGATTGAAGCGGGGGCTTCCCCCAGAGCATCGATTGCCCTGATCCTCTGTGCAAAGGCAAACGCGTTTCTCGCCAACCGGAGATATGTCGACAAAGAGGATATCGACTTCATGACCCTCCCGGTCCTCCGCCACAGGATCATCCTGTCTTTTGACGCTGCCCGGGACAACGTCACCAGCGACGAAGTCATAGACAAAATCCTGGCGGATAAAACAATTACTCCAGTTCTGGAATGAGTTTTGAGATGAGTTCTGCAAATGAGTTTTGAAATGGGTTCAGAAATGAGTTTTGAAATGGGTTCAGAAATGAGTTTTGAAATGGTTCAGAAATGAGTCTTACAAATGAGTTTTGAGATGGGTTCAGAAATGAGTTTTGAGGAATGGCGAATACAAGGACAAAACAGGGCTTGAAACGGTGGTGAAACATGGCTGGCGAAAAACATAAGATCGATACTTCATTCCTGACCCGGCTCGACAAGTATACGCTCCTCCTCAAAAAAAGGGTGGCAGCAGTTCACTCGGGCAGCCACAATTCAACCATGAAAGGGACGGGGATCGAACTTGTGGATCACAGGAAATACAACCAGGGCGATTCCTTAAAGAACATCGACTGGAACCTCTATGCCCGCACGGAAAGGCTGTACATACGCAGATATGAGGAAGACAAGACCCTGAACATGGTCATCCTTCTCGACGCCAGCAGCAGCATGGTTCTCCCGGAAGGTACGCCGACCAAATTCGAATATGCGGCAACGATAGCCATAGGGGTCTCCTACATCGTAATGAAATACAACGACCGGTACATGATCTCGACCTTTACGGACAGCGTGGAATATGCCAGGGCTCGCAAAGGAAGAAACGAGTTTCTCCGGACCATCGACAGTTTATCCAGAATTACAGTCAACGGAGAAACGAAGCTAGCCGACTGTGCGGATTCCGTATACCCGAGAATCAAAACAAAATCAATGGTCCTTATAATTTCGGATTTCCTGGACGATCTCGACTCAATCCGCTACGCTGTTCGCAGGCTCTCCCGGCACGAAATTGTCCTTGTACAGCTTTACGACGAAACCGAGATAAACCTGCCTGAAAGTGTGGACGGGGCAATCAAATTCGTTGACAGTGAAACAAACAAAGAGCTTAACATCGTAGTGGGCCCGCAATTCAAGAAAGAATATGCTGCCGAATACGCCAGGCACATGGCAGGGCTTGAGAAAATCGCATACGACTTTCAAATTCCGTACTTCAGGGTAAACGTAAAGAACCAGCCCTTTGACACTGTCCTGAAAATCATAGGTGAAAGGTGATCCTGCCCATGGACTTTGAATTTCTTCCGGGTCTTGCTGCGCTTGCAGGAATTATTCCCCTGACTATAGTATACCTGCTCAAACCCCGCCCGAAACAGTTTATCTTACCTACCCTGATGTTCGTGCAGCGGATAGGCCAGAACGTGCTCGATGCCCGGCGCAAGCTCAGCAACAGAATAAACGATCCTCTCTTTTTCTTACAGCTCCTGACCCTGATATTCATAGCCTTTGCCCTTGCCGGCCCGATGATGGACGACCTTGCAGGGGATTCGAGAAAGGTCATATTTATCATAGACTCGTCCGCCAGCATGACCGCACCCGGCCGGATTGAAGCTGCGCGGGAAATCGCAATAAACAACCTGGGCAGGAAAAACACGATTATTGCAGCAGAAAGTATTCCCGTGATCCTTGCGGAATCCCTGGACGCAGCCAATGCAAAAGAAACCCTTAACAGCATGGAAGCCCGGAACACCGGGGCTGACATCCCAAAAGCGCTTTTGACAGTCATAGGCGACAAAGAGAGCGAGAGCGGGAAAGTCGTAGTTATATCCGATTTTGAAAACTGGGAAGGGAAGGCTCCTGAAACATACATCAACATCGCCAATTCCAAAAATATAGAACTCGAATTCAAACAGGTCGGAGAAAAAATCCCCAACTACGCAATTATAGCCGGGCACCTGACAGACCGCAATGACGGGACCTATGAATATACATGCACTGTCAAAAACTTCAACGATAAAAGCATAAAACTTGATGTCCGGATGGAAAGTAAATCAGAGCTCTTTTCTACCCAGAAAGTGAGAAATTCGGTCTCCCTGGGAAAATACGGGACACAGCAAATCACCTTCTCCAACATCCGCCAGGGCACATCTACCGTGGAAATCCTGAACAAGGACGCGGTCCCCTGCGACAACACCGCCTACATCTCCATCCCCGAAATCACTCCGAAACAAATCCTGGTATTAACGGACCAGGACCCTGCAGTCAACAGGTCTGCTCTGCTGACAGCTGTATCGTTGATGCCAAACACGGTTGTCGATGTGCATTATAAGCTCCTTGAAGGGCTTCCCGCTGATTACACCAGGTATGATACGATTATCGTAAACTCCAAATACGGCCCTCTGTCCTCTAAAACTGCCCGAAAAATAGCCGACTATGCGAAAAGCGGGAAAGATTTGATTGTCATCGGAAACGGCTGCCTGTACAATTGTTCGGAAATGCGCGGGCTTTACCCGGTTCTTCCGGTCAGCATAAAATCATTCGAGGGAAAGGGCAGCTATACTATCGAAGCGGCAGGAAGCGGGAAGAATATTTTTGAGGACATCGCGTTCGAAGAAGTATACGTGCGTAAATTCCTGGCCACTGCCCCGAAAGAAGATGCTGTCGTGCTTGCGGAACTTGAAGGTTCTGGCAAAGGTGCAGGTCCCATGGTCTCTACCTGGAACATATACAACGGGACAACGGCTTATGTGGGTTTCAGCGACGCTACTGATAACGAGCCCTGGAACAATTTCCATACCATGCCCACATACCCCGTATTCTGGGCAAAGCTGCTCAAGTACATGTGGGGGATCGGGGACATCAGTGAGACTAACGTGAGAACCGGCAGGTACCAGCCGCTCGAACACAACGCCAGAATCAGGACCCCGACAGAAACAATTACCAGCAACTTCGTGTACTACGATGAGTGCGGCTTATACAAGCTGGACCAGAAAACAATTGCTGCCAACCTCTACGACCCCCTGGAATCAAATACCTATACCAATAACCGGCTGCATCTGGAACCCGACAAAGAAGACCTGAAACAGGAAATCCGTATAAAATCCCCGTACAAACCCCGGAAATACCTGATTTATGCCTTACTGCTGCTCCTGGTCATTGAAAACATAATCCTGTTCAGGAGGAGGATAATATGATTATTGATGGCCTGCGCGGCCTTGATTTCTTGAACGGGCTTGGGATTATGAATTCCGTCGGGATCCGCTATGAACTTGATTTCCTCTACGGGAAAGAGCTGGTCCTCCTGGTCCCCCTGGCTCTGCTGGTGTTCATGGGGCTCAGGAAAAAAGTTGATAAGAGACATCTCTTCATCCATGCCCTGGTAGCCTCCCTCCTGATCATCGCGCTTGCAGCGCCCTATACTGCGGAAATGGCCTCCCTGAAAAGCGACCAGTCCAGGGTTACCATAATCTCGGACGAAAGCCCGAGTATGGAACTGCTCCGGGAAGGAGTCTCTGAAGAAATCGCAGAAGAACTCGGTAAAAGTATTCCCGTTACAGCCACTACGATTTCAGGCCCGAATACCGCTTTAGGCGACGCCATTATCCAGCAGGCTGCAGCCGACAATTTTGTGCTTGTGGTCTCGGACGGACAGGACAACACGGGGACTTCGCTTGAAGACGCTCTTTCTTATTGCTACAAGAACAATTTTCCCGTAGCAGCCCTGGTTCCTGAGACCCTCGAAGAAGACCTCAGTATAGAGATTGAAGGCGAAAACGAAGTCCCGGTCGATTCCGAAGCCTTCTTTATAGCCCACATCAGGAAGTCGACCGAGGACGACGAAAAAGAAGAAATGAGTTACAAACTGAGGATTACGGTTGACCGTGTAAAAATAATGGAAAAGGAAATTAACCAGACCGAGAGGATAGTAAGCATTCCTTTCACCCACACCTTCGAGACCCTGGGCCCGCATACCCTGAAAGCAACTCTCCACCCGGCGACCTTCCGGCCGGGAGGTATGGACTATTTCGAAGACAATAACCAGTATATGAAGAGCATCTACGTGACCCCGAAGCCGAAGGTGCTTTTCTTTACCGGGAACCTCGACACTCCCTTTGCCAACATATTGAAAGAAGTCTACGAGGTACACTTAGGCAGGTCATATAATTACCTGGACGGCATGGACGCCGTGGTAATCGACAACCAGGCTGCATCAACCGTCTCGGATTCCGAAGCCGAAAAGCTGAGAAAATTCATCCTTAACGGGGGCGGTATGGTAGTGGTCGGGGGAGACTCTTCTTATGATTTCCCGGAGGAGGACACGTACAGGAACACAAAATTCGAAGAACTCCTTCCGGTTACCTCCAACCCTTCCAGCTGGCGGGGCGGAAGAAACATTGTCCTGATGCTCGACGTATCCCCGAGTACCCTGCAGGCCAATAATATAGGGGGGCAGATACTTGACGACATCCTTTCCAACACTATTGTGATTCTCGAAAGCGAGCTCCTGAAAGATGCAAGGGTCGATGTGATCACCTTCGGGAGCAAAGGGCAGGATATCACGGACGGCTTCCTGGACATGTCCAGAGAGTCCAACAGGGTGTGGCTTGATGCCGAGATCCGAAAGATAACGCCCATGGGAGACTCCACATCCCTCGAACAGGGGCTCCTGACTGCACGTCACCTTCTTGAAGCGCAGGACAACGATGCGGAAGCTGAAATTATAATCGTCTCTGACGGCGGGATCGGCGCCCCCGGTCAGGGGGTAGGCAGTTTTGAGAAAGCCATTGAGAGGGCACAGGCGCTTAAGGACAGCGGGATTGACATTTACTTTGTCCACATACACTCCCCAAAAGCTGGCCGCCAGGTCAACGGAGAGGGGCGCTACTACGCCGATACCCTGATGAACAAGATCCACCTGTCCGAAAATTATTACAGGATAGAGCCCGGGCAGAGGATTAACCTCAACTTTGGGGAAAACCCGGAAGAAGCCGAGGACACGGAAGACGACTACTCTTCCGGTTCCATTGTAATCTACGACCCGAAGCACTTCATCACCCGGGACATTTCCGGGATTAACGATATCCTGGGTTACAATGACGTCACCCCCAGGCCCGAAGCAAACCGCCTCGTAATAACGAGGCTTGGCAAACCCGTGCTCACTGTCTGGAGGCTGGGTCTTGGTCGCGTTGCCTCTATCACGACTGACAACGGCTACGGTGGCGGAATCCCCTGGGCTCCCGGCCTCTACTCCGAAAACGACAGCCTCCTTATCACAAGGACCATGAACTGGGCAATCGCAGACACAGACACCGGCCAGGCCATCCAGCTAAAAGTCCCTGACCTCAAAATAAACCAGCCCGGCAGGATCCTGATCACAACCAGCAAAAAAGGCACCCTCAGACTCTACTTTGACAAAGAACCCATGGAAATAAGCTCCATCGGGAGCAACATGTACGAGTCCTACGTCACCTCCGAAACCTTCGGCCTCCACAACATCTCCGAAACCCCCTACTCTGTAATCCCCCTTGACGCATCCCCTTCGGAAATCGCTGCCATCCAGAAAGCATCCTCCAGACCCGTCTCCGTAAACCACGCCGACGAATCCATCTACATCGGTGAAAACCCCCTCTTCAAAACAGCCGTCCGTGAAAACGGCGGGAAAATCTACACCCCCGAAGACCTCTATACCCGGATCATAGAAGACTCCAAAACCACCACCGAAAAAACCGTCAGGACAGAAGTAGTGTACACAAAGCAGATCCTCGCCCTGGCTTTCTTGATTTATTTGCTGTATACGCTGTACCACACGTATAATACGAGGATGAGGTGAAGGGTGGTTTTCGAGTGCATTTATGGGAGTGAATGTGGTAGAAGTGAATTCTGCGGAAGGATGGAAAACAGGTAGCCTTCGTTGATCGGCGGGGGTTATGCCGGAACAACCGGAATGGTGTCTACCGTCGGAATTCCCACGCGCCTTGGCGCGGCCTGCCCTTGAATAATGTCTTGAATGAAGAGAGGCAGTAACAGAAACCTAGCAGCACGGAAAAAGTATTGGCTGCATAATCTACGCCAATCATCACATGAAAATTAAATCATCAATGTCAGATGATCCATAAACGGTTGAAACAGATCAATATACAGATTTGGAGCATGTAGTTCTGAATATTCAATCAATATACATAAATAAAAACTGTTACTTATTAACTTTTTATGCCTGAAAAATTCTCTAATTTTGATTGGGATTATCTTTCCAAAATTAATGAGTTACTGTTTTATGAGGTCTGGAAAAAGGATACAATTTGTCCCGAGCAGAAATCTCTGCTGAAGAATATTATCCAAGATAATTTTCATAAGCTTCATGGAAGAAAAAAATACGCAGAAGTAATAAGTATCGGATTAGAAGACCCCTCAGCACATGAAATTGGAAATCAAACGTTAATGTTTGGACCCGCAGGCAACTTTCCCGAAAATCCTGAGATCATCATAACTGGCATTTCAACGTCTATAACTGCGGCAAATGGAATTGCAAGCAGTCTAAGAAATTTTCAAACTGAATCATTACATGCACAAGATTTAAGGAAATTGTATCTGGAAAATATTTACAAAGGCTCAACGTTTACAAAATTCAAAGAAGAATGGATATATAGATCCAAAGGAAGCGTGTATGAAGATGATTTTTCTGATTTGTTCCAAATGATTGAGAATAAACAAGCTTTTGTAAAGGATTCAAAAATAATGGTAACGCAAGCAACTTTGCATGGCATTGCTACATATTATCTTGATAAATGGCATAGTAGGGAATCCTGGTCTTCACCTTCGACTTTTGTATTCAATAGTGATATATCTGAAAAATTATACAATGATTTTTTTGTTAGAAATGTGCTCGTAGATCGATTTGTTAGAAATCAAGAAGCTAAATTCCTTTTTGTAATGGGGAACGACGCATTTAAAAAGGTGAAAAGTTCTTTGGCGGAGCTTAAAATTTGTGATAACTCTTCATGCAAAAACATCAAATTAATTGATGGCCCTGATAACAATTTCACATTAAATGACTTTGATGTTGATGACGACCTAAAATACGTTGTTAAGGTAAAACATTCGGCTGCCTAAGGAAATTAAAGTGAAGTGAAGTAAAGACGTGGGTGTTTTTTTTTAATTTCCTTTTTTTTATCTTAATCTTCTGGGAAAGGCCGTTTGCTTGCGCAAACGGGGCTGCTGCCGGGAACTACCAACCAGTGAGGACCGCGGGTCCTGAATTGCGAAAATGATAGGAACTGATAATTAAAAGGAATAGCTTTTGAACCTCCAGCCAGCAAAAGGGTCGATTGTCGGAACCGAAGGATGGGAACAAGTGTATAGAAAAGTAAGTTACTCAGCAATACACTAAACAAAACCTTAAGTATCAATTTAGTGTATAGTAAAGTAAGTTACTCAGCAATACACTAAACCAGAAAATATCCGGAAAAAGGCTCTGAAACATGTTCTCAAACCGCAAACAGGAACTTGAAATCCTGAAAAGTACCCTCCGAAGCAAACGCGCCGAGTTCTTTGTCCTATACGGCAGGCGCAGAGTCGGGAAAACCGAGCTTTTGAAACAGGTCCTGAATGAAAGAACCGATGCAATCTACTTTGTGGGCAGGCTCGAAGCTCCCGGCGACATGCTCGAACGCCTTTCTGCCATCACCGCAGAGAAGCTGGGGGATGAAAGGCTTTCCCGCTTTCCATTCAGGAACGTGGACGAAGCATTCCACTATTTTTCGGAGAAAGAAGACCTGGTGCTCATCCTGGACGAGTTCCCTTACATGGCTAACACGGAAAGCTCCATCTCTTCGGTTTTGCAGGACTACTGGGACCATAAGATCAAGGACACAAAGAGCAAGATTTTTGTCTGCGGGTCCTCCATTGCAATGATGGAAAAACAGTTTTTCAACTACTCATCACCCCTTTACGGCAGGAGGACAAAGCAGCTCAAGCTCCAGCCCCTGAAATTCACAAGCCTGAGAGATTTCTTCCCTGACGCCAGCCTGGCTGAGCTAATCGCAATATACGCCGTCTTCGGGGGAACTCCTGCCTACCTGCTGGAATACGAAGGCGACATTTTCGAGACAATAAAATCCCGTATCTTGAAAAAGGAAGAGTTCCTCTACAGGGACGCCGAATTCATCCTCCGGGAAGAGCTCAGGGAGCCGAGGTATTATTTTTCAATCATCCGCTCGATTGCCTTTGGAAACGCAAGCTCTGGGAAAATCATAAACGACACCGGCCTATCCAAAGACGTGGTCGGAAAATACCTGCAGGTACTTCAGGAACTGGACCTCATAGAGAGGAGAATTCCGGTAACAGAAGGCATAAAGTCCAGAAGCGGGATCTACCGGATAAAAGACAGCTACTTCAGGTTCTATTTCAGGTTCGTCTTCCCGAACATCGAGCACATAGAACTCGGAGACCGGGATTTTGTCCTGGACGAGGTCAAAAGCGAGTTTAACAGATACCGGGGACCCGCATTCGAAAACATAATGCTTGAAATCATCAGGGAAAACAGAAGCCTGCTCCCGATGAAGTTCGAGAAAATAGGGAGCTGGTGGAAAGGAGAAGCCGAAATCGACCTTGTGGCTGTAAATGAAAAAACGGACGAAATCCTTTTCGGCGAGATAAAGTACACGACCAGAAAAATGAGTGTTAAAGTCCTGAACGATCTCAAAAAGAAAGCCAGAAAGGTCAGGTGGGGCTCAGAGGGACGAAAAGAACATTACCTGCTGGTCAGCATGAGCGGGTTCGATGAGGAGCTGCAGGAGCTTGCAGCGGCTGAAAAAGTTACTTTGATTGACAGAGAAGTGCTCGAAGAAGTTGTTTTGAAATGAAAAAACCGGCATCATGAGGATAATATGTTAAAGATTATTGTGAACACAATAATTGTTGACACAATAATTGTTGACACAATAATTGTTGACACAATAATAATTAACAACCTTAACTCCATAATTTTGTAGGGAATATACTCACTTTTGTTGAGGATTCTAT
>JAENYU010000047.1 GCA_016841625.1 Methanobacteriota archaeon | reverse complement strand
TTAGATAAGGCTCTTCAATTTAATCTATTCCCTACAAAAAATCGGAGTTAAGGTAACAATAGGTTTGTTGACTGGTACGGGGAAGAGAGGAAAGAGTATTTTGCGGTTTTTTCGAGGAAAGGTTTTACAAAAAAACGATAGAGTTTGGCAGAGGAAGAGGGTTTTTGCTGTTTACATTGAAGGATTTTGACCGTGTTGAGGGAGATTATCAGGCATCAGGAAGTAACTAAGTAGTAATTAAGTATTTAAGTAATAATAACTAAGTAGTAACTAATAAAATAACCAATAAATAGCTGACTAATAACTAAGAAGATAACCAGGTAGTAACTAATAAAATAACCAAAAATAACTAAGTAGTAACTAATAAAATAACCGTGATAAGGGGTAAAATAATGAAATCTGAAGGGGGGATCTGATTGGCGCTTCCGGTTAATGTCCACGAACTCATCACCGGGCTCACAGTCGAATGGGAAAGGCTGGAATTCAAAGGGTCCTGGAATCCGGAGTCCATCCTTCACTCAATGTGCGCTTTTGCAAACGATATCAACAACTGGGGCGGGGGCTACATCATTGTAGGAATCGAGGAAAAAGACGGAAGGCCGATCCTTCCGCCCGCAGGCCTGGACGCAGGTCAGATCGATGCATACCAGAAAAAGCTTCTCGAACTCTGCCACCTGATGACCCCGAATTACTTTCCGGTAGCTGTGCCCGTCTTGTTCCAGGAAAAACACATTCTTGTTATCTGGTGTGCGGGTGGGGACATGCGACCTTACAGGGCACCTAAAACCCTCGGCAAGAAATCCGAATCCGTATATTACGTCCGGCGCTTTTCCTCCACGGTCCGTGCCAGTTCCTCCGAGGACCAGCAGCTTTTCAAACTTGCTGCCAAAGTACCTTTTGACGACCGGATAAACCAGAACGCAGACCTGGAAGACATGAACTTTACCCTCATCAAAGCCTTCCTGAAAGAAGTCGGAAGCGACCTCTATAAAAGCGCAGATTCCGTCTCCTTCAAAGACCTCTGCCTTCAGATGCAGATTGCCAGGGGACCCCCCGAATACCTTAAACCCGTGAACGCCGGCCTGCTCTTCTTCACCGAAAACCCGGACCGACTGTTCAACGGGACCAGAATCGAAATCGTCGAGTACTATGACGAGATAGGGGACCGCTTCACGGAAAAAATCTTCACCGGACCCCTCCACATCCAGCTCAAAAACGCCCTCCAGTATTTGAAAAACCTTGTCCTGAAAGAAGAGGTCAGGAAAGTCCCGGACCGGGCAGAAGCCCTCAGGTATTTCAACTATCCCTACAGGGCTCTTGAAGAGGCTCTCGCAAACGCCGTCTATCACAAAAGTTACGAAGAAAGGAGCCCCATCGAAGTAAACGTCCGCCTGGACAGAATCGAGATCCTCTCTTTCCCTGGTCCTGTCCCCCCCGTAAACAATAAACAATTAAAACAGGCCAGGGTAGCTGCCCGCAACTACCGCAACCGCAGGATAGGGGATTTCCTGAAAGAGCTGCACCTTACTGAGGGCAGGAGTACCGGCATCCCCAAAATCCGCCAGGCAATGAAAAGAAACGGATCCCCACCCCCTATCTTCGAAACCGATGACGACCTCAACTATTTCCTGACGATCCTCCCGGTCCACCCCGCATTCATCAACCAGCCCCGGGCTGACAGAACTGCCGAAGCCAGACCCGCATACCTGCCCGATGAAAGGTCCCTGGACATCCTGGAATTCTGCCTTCAGCCCAGGAAAAGATCGGAAATAATGGAGCACATCGGGCTCACCAACCAGACCAAAAACGTCAGGACATCAATACAGCCCCTCCTCGACCAGGGATATCTTGCATATACGATTCCCACCAGGCCAAAGGATAGAAACCAGAGGTACCGGACCACGGAGAGGGGAGCAAAGTTGCTTGGCATGTATTATGAAGAAAAACCGGAGCAAATTAGCAGCAGATAAAAAGTAAGCAGGGCAACCAACCGGTGTCTAACTAATTCTAACAAGTAACTAACAAGCAACTAACAAGCAACTAACAAGCAACTAACAAGCAACTAACAAGAAAATAAGCACGGGTCCGGGTAATCGAAAAGGAAAATATTGTCCCTTCAATCCCACAAAAGAACCCGTAGTATCTAATACTTCATTCCCCGGATCTAACTTGAAAACCTGGAAACAAGCATAATGGGCAAGGACACCCTTTTGCTTGCGAGGAACTTGCAAGAAGCTCTTTAAAAGGTGGTGAAAAAGCAAGGTGAAAAAGTAAACGAGTAAAACAATAACAGCAAAAAAGTAATTCTTTCTCACCCCCCTCTATTTGTGCAAAGAAAGGACATTGAATATTGACATTATTTTTATTATAAAGATAATATGATGAAGTTTCAAGTTATTATGATTTTCAATCGTGAGATACCAATAAATATCTTCAAAACCATTTTCTAATAGATGGCATACTTTGGAGCACTGCTCTGTACTTCTGCCTGTTATTTTTCTATCTGGATGGCAGGAACAATTGCATTAGCTAAAGCCCATCCTCAGGAACCGGTGTTATATGGCATAACTACAGCCCTTGCCGTACTATATCCGCTTTCGGTTTTCGGATCACTTTATTTTGTTGGCCTCAACCAGAAAAAGTCCGATAAATGGTTTCTTGGACTCCCCCTTCTTTTTGTTATTTTCACATTGATCTTAAGCCTGGATGTCTCAGAAAAGCTCTTTGTGCTCCTTCTTGTGCTCGCAGCGCCAGCTTCTGCACTATTCATCCTGTCCATGCCCGAAGAACAGAGGGGCTCAGCAAAAAAATACGTTACAGTAGCTAAAGTGGTCAGCATTTATGCGGTCATAAGCGGTTTCATTTACTTCATGGATACCTTTTCACTCATAGACCTTCCGCGTGACCTGGTAAATAACATGCTTCTTATATACGCGGCCCTTGGGCTTCCCTCCATAGGGATATGCCTGGTGCTTCTGGCAAGACAAACGAAAAAGGGCAGATTCTTCTCCTATTAATTTTGGGAAATTATAGTCATTTTCTGGACCTGAAACCCAACCGCAAAAATTTCAAAAACCAGCCTCAATACTTCCGCACCATCTCAGCCTGCCACTCCGTCTCCGGCCACCCTCTCACACCTCTGAGCTTGTTCATTTTATCCAGGTAACCGACCACCTCATCCGCGGAAAAACCAAGGTCCCTGAGCACGCATCCTATGACCGTCCCGGTCCTGCCTATACCCCCCATGCAGTGAACAACGACTCCCTCACCTGCATCAATTTTTCTTCTCACCAGAGCGGCTGCCTGCCTGGCAAGCCACTCCTCGGTTGCAGGGTCCTGCGGCGAATTCCCATAGTGCAGGTCTTCCATCTCCGCAGAAAACAGTACCTTGAGGGGATAGGGGTTATAAGAGACCTCCGAGTCGCAGAGGCAGACAACCCCGGAAAAGCCCGCAGCACCCATCTTTTCCCAGGGAGTAAACACTCCCGGATAGGACATGCCAGCAAGAAGCGACGGCTCCTTAAGCACGACGTAGAGGTTCCGGGGCATTCTGATGCCTTCTATTGAGGGCATTTCCAGCGGGGTTAATAGTGAGGGTATCATGAAAGAAGTAGGGGGGAGGTGGGATATATATTTTCAGTGGGTTGGGGATGGGGAGTGGGAAGCTTTGGTAGTTTCTAGAGAGAACCTTACAACCTGGATTCCCGCCCATTCATAACGAGGTAGCCGGGTTCACCCTCAGATCAAGGTGTACAGCTGTTTTTGTTTTTCCAGCATCTCGCCTACTCAAAGCGATTTTCCTGGCTGTTCGAAGCATTCAATGACATCGAGTTTGTCGCCACGCAAGTTCTCTAATCGTTATGTGCAAAATAACACAAAACGAGGATAATATTAACGCTCCGATACAAAATAACATTTTAAATTTTTAAGTAATCAACGCTCTAATATACGATAACCTTTTCAAATTTCAAGGGATATACAATCAAGTATTGCTGGGCTCGTTATGAACCACCGGGAATCTAGGTTACAATAAAAGAAATAATAGCGATTTTTGATAATGAGAGTTTACATATATTTAACAATTAATAATAAAAATAAAAACATTTAATAAGTAAAAATGCCGAATAAAAGAATAGTAAAAAATGACAATCCCAATTTTAATTCCTTTCTTGTCTGTACAAATTACATCCATTGAAAACTGAGTTTTGATGTGAAGTCCCGAAATTGTAAATTATCACATAAAAATTAACCAATTATGTTCCGACTAACAAACCAAGGAATTTGTTATGTACGGCTTTTATAAAACCGAAAATAGAAAATTGAAACACTTATGTTTAATTTTTGTAGGGGTACTTTTTGTTTCAATTCTAATGTTAATTGAGCCCTCAATGGCTACAACAGAAATAACAACGAATAGAGATATTTCCGATCAAACAATTCATCCAGGAGATATTATTTCTGTAAATTTAACACTGGAAGCAAATCAAGACATAAACCCCCCTCTTCTTAACGAAAGTATACCCGAAAGTTGGGTAGTCACTCGCGGGAGCGATGATGCCCAAGCATTTAAAAATCCAAGTGATGGTTATGTCAGATGGGTTTGGCTTTCGGGAATGACTGTTGGAGACAAAAAAACAGTAGTTTATTATGTCGAAGTTCCCGAAGATGAAGAAATCGGGACTTACAACATTAATGGCTTTATTATGACAAATGAGATTAACAGAATCGATATTCAAGGAGAAAGTGAAGTCACAGTTAATGAAAAAGAAATTCCTGTCGCAAACTTCACTTCCAATGTAACGGAAGGTGAAGCACCTCTTACTATTAAATTTACAGATCTCTCCAGAAATGCAACCGAATGGTTCTGGGACTTCGGGGATGGAAATGTATCAAATGAGCAGAGTCCATTTCATGTCTACTACGAAGTCGGCGGCTATACCGTTATTCAAATAGTAAGTAATGCTAATGGGACTGATTCAAAAGTAGGACACATTAGTGTCAAGGAGCCAGAAGAACCGATTTTACCAGTTGCAAACTTCACTTCTAATGTAACGGAAGGTGAAGCACCTCTTACTATTAAATTTACAGATCTCTCTGAAAATGTAATCTTATGGCATTGGGATTTTGGAGACGGAAATATTTCAAATGAACAAAGCCCGGTTCATGTCTACTATGCTTCAGGCAACTATAGAGTCAATTTAACAGTCAGTAATCCAAACGGAACTGATTCAAAAATAAGTTCCATCACAGTTTTGGAGAAAAATGAACCAATCGATCAGAAAATAGATGGAGATAGCACCGGGTCCGGTGGTTCAGGAGGAGGTGGAGCTGTTTCTTCTGAACCTGCTAGTAACATTGAAATAAAGGAGCTTTCTCCTCAGCAGTTCATTGCGAATGGAAAGTGTATTAAGTTTGATTTTCCACGGAACACAACGATTGTTTGTTACGTGGGATTCGAGGCCAAGAAAAGTCTTGGGAAAATTATCACCGTCGTCGAGATGCTAAAAAATAAATCCGGGCTCACGCCAAAAATCCCAGAAGGAAAGGTCTACCGTTACATGAATATCTGGGTCGGAAAAGGAGGCATCGCAACCTCGGAAAACATTGGAAATTCCTTGGTGGGATTCAGGGTGAACAAGGAATGGATAAAGGAATACGGTATTGAGGCGAATTCCATAACCCTGTTTCACTTTATCGATAAGCAGTGGATCTTACTTCCGACCAACAAAACAGGAGAGGATGAGAAATACCTTTACTTCGAAGCTGAAACACAGGGATTTGGTTCATTTGCGGTAACGGGAGGAAAAAGATTGATTGAATATCAAGAATCCGATTTAGAAGAGAAGGAGATTCATTCATCTGTTCCAGCCAAAAATGAATCAAAGGAAAAAGAAAAAAGAGACATACCCGGAATAAGTATTGTTACGAACTTAGCCATTTTACTTATTATTTCATTATATTTCGAGAACAGAAGAAAATAAATAGAAATTTAAATCCCACTGAGTTGGAAATATGTGATCGCTGGTAAATGAAATTCGAATTTAAATTTTTAGTATAAGGGGGCTGGGAAACAATGAACTTGATCAGGAAAAAAAGAAAAAATTCAATAACTTGGAAAGCTTTCACAAAGCTACTCATAATTATCGGAATCTTAGTTTTATTTTTGATCAGCAGCGTAGAGGCAGCTCAACCGCAAACTTTTGGTGAGACGCTAAATCCCCCACAACTTTGTTTTGAAAGAAAAAACTTTGCAGACCCCCTTGTAAAAGAAGCAGGAGAAAAAATAGTAGAATACCGGGTTCACAACCTGGGAGAAGTAGCAGCAAGTAATATTTTACTGAGGGTAAGAATTATCAACCCGGACAACTCGAATTCCACATTATATGTAGGAATCGATGAAATTCAACCCAGTTCTTGGAAGGATCTCAACTTCACCCTAAATGTGTTTACCGAGGGAACTTATACATTAAAAATATTTGACAACGCAAGTGATGAATTATTTGAAGATTTTAAGATCGTTTGCCATAATCCCTATGGAGAAAACTTACTTTATGATTATACTCGTATAGAGCAATATGAAGAAATGAGCTATGATTTTGATGTTTCCAAAGTTTATGAAAAGTTAAAAGTTAGTTGGAGAGCGAACTACAATGGTGATGTAATAGGTCTAAAATTAGTTTCCCCAAATAACGAAATATATAATTGGGGGTACTCACAATATAATTCGCCTCGAGACGAATACATAGACTTTCCTCAATTAGGCACATGGAAAGTATACCTTTACTGTGCACAAGGAAGCTATTATAACTGGTATTACAACTATTATTATACGTATGCAAGTGTTAGAATAAACGGTATTTCTGAGGAACCAGATCCTTTACCTGCAGTGTATATTCCTTCTCAATATTGGTACTATAAAATTGGAACTGAAAACAATTCTGAAGCTCATTTGGTAATTACTACAAACATAAATAATAGTTTCACTAAAGATGTATACAATGGGAATGTAATGCTCTACATTCCAAATGAGTATTGTAGTGTAAATTCAACTTGCGAATATATTACTAAAGTCCCTCATAACCCTGAATTCTATGTGAAAACATGGGACCCCCAACTGCTTAAAGGGGGAGCCATACCTGTGACGATTGCATTCAGTGACACATTTGGTAACTATTACAATAGAACAGCAGTTGTCTACGTCCACGACTGTAACTTTGATTGGAATCCTTGGAATGACCTTGATTCAGAATATGGACAGAACATAACAGATAAAGAACTCTTGGAAACTATTAATTACTGGATTAATGGGAAAACAGCTCCAGAAACAGGAGCCAAAATTACTGATGAATTACTTAACGAATCACTAAATCAGTGGGCTTGCGAATAACAATTTTGTTAGTTATTTTCTTAATTTCGTATCCTCTTCGATTTGATGGAAAATTTTCCAACCAAAAAATATGCGACAATTTTGTCGCATAGTTGTGAAGTTGTATGTATCTTTTTAGCATGTTTTTCAGCCTTGACTCATTGGTCATCGGTTAAGGCAAGAATCGTGATGTATCAGGACCTAGAGTAGCAAGTTTAACGGTATTTTGAAGGTCTATAGTGATGGCTTGTATTCTTTTTTGAATTTGACCTCATTTATGGGGTGCATAAATCGTGTTAAAAATTGGTCAATTAAGTAGCTTAAATTCCTTAACCGATGACCGATGAGCCTTGACTAAATTCTTAAATTTTTAGCAAATACATGAAATTTACTTTTTTTCATGTAATTTGCAGAGGATACTTCTCAATCTTCTTACATATTTTTTACAGAGCTGCTTCAAATATTTTGCTTCCTCAGACGGAGAATCTTTAATATCAATGAAAGCTACAAATAAAGTCAAAAGAGTTAGAAGAACACCTACAATACTGCATAAGATACCCCAAGTAGTAGTATAAAGCCAATTTAATTGGCCTTTAATAGATTCATACCAATTAATTTCATCTTCATCAGTTTTAGAGTTATTTCCTAGAGTGCCAGAAGCTTTATCTTCTGTTTCGTTTTCAGGAATAATAGGTTCTGTTTCATTGACTTCCCTCTTTCCCGTTATTGCGAAAGGCGAAAATGCTGGAGTCTTAGCTTTGAAGCAAATATATTCCTCTTTCTCGTCATTCGCTTTTGATGTGGCAAGTGAGTGCCACTCATTTTGATCATACCGCCACATAGTAATGGTAGATTCATTAATATTATTATCATTGATCCAATTATTATCAACTCTAAAGATCACGATGGCATTTTCGATGTTTTTAGGAGTTGAAAAACCACTATTTCCTACCCATATGTTTAAGTATTCGTAGACTACTCCTTCAGGTTCTATAGAAGTAAGGCTGGAGTTCCCTTTTAGCATTTCCACGATAGTTTTTGTTTTTCCTGCACTTCTCTTTGAATCGAATTCCACATGCTGAACAATTGTTTCGTTTTGGGGAAAACCAAACTTAACATGTATTCCATTTACAATAAACTGCTGTGAGAGTTCTTTTGCTTTTATATTACTTGGGTCTTCAGGGGTTAAAGCACCCCCACCACTTCCACTACCCCCACTTCTTACCGGCGGGATCCAATAATCTTCTACCTTTGGAACATAGTTGACCAAAGATTTTATAGAAAAGCCTTCTGGAGAAAAAGCCGTAAACTCATAAAATGTATCCTTATCCGAAAAAGTTGTATCTAGCCTAATAACTTTTTCATCACTTACACTCATAATAGTAAAATTGCAAGGACCCCCATGCGAATCCACATATTTCTTCTCGGCCGTCATGACAATGTAAGCATCTCTTACATCTACCCCATCCAGTTCTTCCTTATCGATAATTATAGAATAAAAAACATTAATTTCCTTTGCAAAACTGGTTGATGCTACCAAAATCAAATCTTCTGTAACGCTGTCAGACGCCCCTGGTATAATGGTAGTCCTGATGCTTGCATTTTGGTTTAAAATAGATGATAGTCCACCTGAAAGAGTAGCATTAAACGAAGAAAAAACAGTGGAATAACTGTTTCCAATATAGGTCGCCATGACATCTTTGTAAATCCTAGCTCCCACATAGTTTCCTGAAAGATTATTGTTTTCGACCTCAAGCCCATCTTCAGTAAAGTCTATAGAAATATTCAGATCATTCTTCCTAATTAAGATAGTTTTATCATCTATAATATCTACTAAACTTGCGTTTATAATTACTTTCCTTGTTACATCGTTGATATCAGCATTTTCACTATTGATTGCTAGAGATGAAATTATGGGTTTAGCCACAAAAATTTCGGTATTTTTGGAATTAATCCCATAATAATTACTAACAGTAAGGTTTACTTCATGGCATCCCCCATCGGTATAAACGTGTTTAGGATTTTGTTTATTTGATGTATTACCGTCTCCAAAATCCCAGTAGAAACATGTAGGATTACCAGTTGACAAATCGGTAAATTGGACTGTCAGGGGAGCATATCCTAAAGTGACATCGCATATAAAATCAGCACGAATTGGTTCCACTACAGTTATATAGCCCAACTTTTCTTTAGTGTCACTACCCTCTTCATTTGTAACAGTAAGCCTTACGTCATAGATTCCTGAATTTGTATAAGTGTGGATGGGACTCTCCTTCCCAGAAGTGTTTCCATCTCCAAAATCCCAATCCCATGCAGTTGCCTTTGAAGATTGATCAGTAAATTGAACCGTGAGAGGAAATTCACCGGAAGTAACATTGGATGAAAACCTTGCAACGGGTACATTTAGCACATGATTAACCAATCTGTACATGACAGTATCCAGACTTTGGTCATTTATGAAGTACTCAGGTTTTTCAAGCACCCACTCAATAACATATCCATTTCCAAATTTCCAGTAAATTAATCCCGGTTTTTCATCCTCAAAACAAAGAAGAACGTTTGCATCTTCCTTCTTGACGACATACTCCATGTTACAATTCGAACTTGAATTGCTGAAAACAAGTGGCATTCCATCAAATACTTTCTCAGTAATTGGATCTTCAGGGTCAACTACCCGTAACGTTTGTCCACAAATAACGGTACCTAAATTATAAGCTGGTAGACAAGAAGGGGAAAAAATTTTATTGCTATAAAAATTGATCACTACGGTTTTGCCATCATATACAGATTCCTCAATCTGCTTTGCGGTATCCAAACTAAAATTGTTGTCCCCACCAATAAAAATTAAATCGATTTTTTCGTTCGTATATCTATCTATGTTAGTGTCAAACTCAGAACCATTAAAACATGAGTAATCTACAATGAATTCGGTATGTTTTTCAAAGTCAAATCCTCCAGTTTGACCATATACACTTACGTAAAAAGAATTCGGATCCTTCACATTAATGTACGAAGCCTTCTCTTCAGCGTCAGTTCCTTTTTCATTAGTGATAGTCAAACTTACATTGTAAGTACCTGGAATTTCATATGTATAGGTTGGGCTTCTTTCAGTAGAGGTAGTTCCATCGCCAAACTTCCAAAGCCATGAATCTGCATTTATTGAAAGATCTGTGAACTTTACATTAAGCGGGAAGTAGCCTGTCGTTATGTTGGCTGTGAAATTTGCATGAGGTAGGTCCGTAACGTTGATGTAGGCTTTTTTCGTTTCAGTGTCACTTAGATTTTCATTAGTGACCGTTAGAGTTACATCATAAATTCCAATGGAATCATAAGTATGTTCGGGGTTTTCCTCTGTTGAATTAGTACCATCCCCGAATTCCCAGAACCACGAATTTGCAATTGATGAAAGATCCGTAAATTTAACTGTAAGTGGTGCTTTTCCCAACGTTACATTCGCAACAAAATTAGAAACGGGAAGTTGGAGGTAAGTGAGCGGAAAATAATCAATATTGTTTTCCTCAAGTATGTAAACCTCTTCACAAATATTGTCTCCGTTGGCATCTCCATGTGTCTGACTGAAACCTGTTCCTTCAGGAGTGCCCCAAAAATTACCACCTATATATATACCTTCCACAATACTTTTTCTAGGTGATATCTCTACATTCCAAAGGTTACTGCCACTGTCATAGAAAAGTGCATTCTGTGCGTTTTTTAAATAATTATTAAATATGAGGTTGTTTCTAGAAGAGTAAAGACGTAAACCACCGAAATCATTACATTCAACAGTGTTTTCAGTAATGTTGTTCTCTTCTGAATAATAAATAGAGATTCCACCGCCCTCATTATCCGAGACAATATTATCATAAATATAATTACAATCAGAAGAATACAAGGATATTCCATCTTCAAAGTTATAGCTAACCAAGTTATTTGAAACACTGTTTTGAGTAGATGAATAAATAGCGATGCCATCCCCATTATCTGCAACAATATTATCAAAAAGATTATTATAACCGGAATAATAAATGTGAATTCCGTTGTCGTTATTATAACTGATAATATTGTTTGAAAAAACATTATAATCAGAGGAAATTATGCTGATTCCGACACTGTTAGATCTAACAGTATTATTTGAAAGGTGGTTATCACTAGAATGAGACAGATGTACACCAGATCCACTACAGTAAAGTGTGTTATTTTCGATATTACAGTTATGTGAAGAATTTAGATAAATTCCATAAGAATAAGTACTAGATCCTATAACCTTAAATCCACTGATATTGACGTAACTAGATTCAACACTAAATATTGGCTTCGATGGGTCATAAGGTCTAACGTAGGTAGTTTCAGGGTCTGTGGATTGAATTGTTAGATGATGATGATTATAATCAATTTCTATATTTTCCTCGTAGTAACCGTCGTATACAATGATTGTGTCCCCTGGTGAAGAATCGTTTATGGTATCCTGTATGGAGTCACCCGGATGAACAAAAAAGTGAGTTGCTGTTGCTACACTTGGAAATGTTATTAAGAAGAAAAATAGAGATAAGCAAACTATTCCCAAAGAATTAAATTTCATTATATTCCCCATCAAATTTTAAAGAAATTAGCGGTTACTCAATTTTTATAAACTCCTAGTTTTCAACTGATTATTGAAGTGATAAAACAATTGATGCCATATTCTTTACAATAATTTTAGGATATCATGTAACTAACTTTCCGCAGATGTACACAAATGTATCATTAATTTGCCGATTTGCCCTATATTCTTACTATTATTGCGAGTTGGCTTTTAAGTCATGGCCATATTGAGAAAATATGTGGCATTTTTGTGGATTTCTGCGGAAGGTCAGATGTAACGATCCACTTTATTTTTAAAATACATAATCAATTTTTTAAGCAATTAATTATTTTGATTTTATAAGAGAGTTTTGTTTTGTTTTGTTTTGTTTTGTTATGGCATCGATAACCTTACTTGAAACTGAACATCTCATAAAGGGTCGTTTTTATACCAGAGTATACTCTCAATTCAGAAGTTACAGCAAGGTTTTGCAAACAAATAGCCATGCTTGCAAAAAATAGAATTAACTGAAAAATTTATAACATAATATATATATAATTAAACTAAATCCCCTTTTTAGGTGAAAATGTGTTCCTACGCAGCCCTAAGGACTCGTCACAGAATAACCTATGCATATTTCAGATTGGATATATTGATTTTCAAGATCAAGACCACCAATCGAAGTTATAATTGAATGATAAGTTGCATAGTTTATTTCGCTGCGGGTCCTAAGAGGCCAACTGATTGAGAGGGTGAATATCATAATGTAGAACCTGTGCTTAAGCATAAGCAGATTCTACGATATCAAGCGGCACTTATGTGCTTAAAAATGCGGAACTGGGGTAATTAAATATTGTACAAGCTTCCAAAATTACTATTTTCCAATCCTTTGCCACAATTCAATTATATCTAACTCTCTCCTCCCTTCATCCCATACCTATTAATATTTCAATCACCGTACCTATCCCAGAAAAACACATCGTAAATCCCATATTCAGGTGACTTTACCAATGTATTCCGACCGAATCAACGCATTACCCCCGTACCTTTTTGCAGCGATTGATGAAGCAAAAGCCGAAGCTAAGGCTAAGGGAGTTGACGTGATCGACCTTGGGGTAGGAGACCCGGACCTGCCCACCCATCCGCATATCGTGGAGGCTATGTGCGAGGCTGTCAGGGACCCGAGGACGCACAGTTATCCGTCCCACAACGGGCTTTATGAGTTCCGGAAGTCTGCGGCTGACTGGTGCGAGAAGTATAAGGGAGTTAAACTCGACCCGAACACCGAGGTCCTTGCCCTTATCGGGTCCAAGGAAGCTGTGGCACATATCCCGCTCGCTTTTGTAAACCCCGGAGATGTGGTGCTCTATACCGACCCGGGGTATCCTGTCTATAAGATCGGGACCGAGTTCGCGGGCGGAGAGCCGTACCCTCTGCCCCTGAAGGTCGAAAACGACTTCCTGCCAGACCTCGACTCCATCCCGGCAGACGTCCTCAAGAAGGCAAAGCTTTTCTTCTTCAACTACCCGAACAACCCGACCTCGGCTGTTGCGGATATGGCTTTCTTCGAGAAGGTCGCAGCGTTTTGTAAGGAGCACGACATCATTGCCGTGCACGACAACGCCTACTGCCAGATGGTCTACGACGGCTACGAATCCCCCTCCTTCCTGGCGGCAAAAGGCGCAATGGACATCGGGATCGAACTCTACTCCCACTCCAAGACCTACAACATGACCGGCTGGAGAATCGGTTTCGCTGTCGGGAACAAAGACATCATCAAGGGCCTGGACAAAGCCAAGTCCAACATCGACTCCGGCACCTTTGAAGCCGTGCAGCTCGCAGGCGCAGTAGCCATGAACGAGTCCCAGGCCTGTGTTGACGACACGAACAAGATCTACCAGGAACGCAGGGACACCCTCATAGAAGGACTCAAGTCCATGGGCCTTGAAGTCAAGCCGCCCAAAGCCACTTTCTACATCTGGGCCCCCGTACCCGCAGGCTTCACCTCCATGGAGTTTGCAAAGCTCCTCCTCGAGGAAGCCGGAATCGTAGCAACCCCCGGCGTTGGCTTCGGAGCCGCAGGCGAAGGCTTCATCAGGTTCGCACTCACCCGGCCCGTAGCCAGGCTGCAGGAAGCTGTCGAACGGATGAAGAAGCTGCAGTTCTGATCCGGATTAAAAACAGCAAAAATCAAAAATCAAAATCGAATTCCGGCGGCAAATTTTCAAAAAGCCGCCACAACTCTCTTTTTTTATAAGGTCTTCTTGAGCCTTTCTGGTTTTCATTTTCAGGACCTGAAAATTGTGAAAAATACGAAAGAGCTGAAAGTCTGTAAACAATTGACTTCAAACCCTGACCATAGCTAGCGTCTTCACCTACAACCGAAACTTTGGTCTTACCTGAAACACCGTTTTATTCCCCGGATTCACGAAAGCTTGAGTACTCTTATTTATGAGCCCTCACATAATTACATAAAAGGTAACAGGGAGGGGGCCATCCATGATAATGAAAGTAAAGTTTCTTGACTCGGTGCAGGAGATCACAGAACATTCGGAAATTGATGTCAAGATCCGGAAAGGGGACACTGTATGTACGGTTCTGTGGGCTCTTGCCTACCATTATGGGCATGATTTCTATGTCGTGACCATCGGAGATGAAAGTGAAGACCCGAAAATCAGGATTCTGCTGAACAGCAGGGATATAGAGTATCTCGATGGCTTCGAAACCGACGTGAAGGGTGGAGACGTTCTATTGCTGACCTCACGGAAAACGTCAACATAAACAAAACTTCCCATGAACACATTTGGTTTAACTCTGCATTGATTTAGTCCGCCTGTGCGGAGTGAAAAGGACAGCGTACTGTTTCACTCACAGTGCAACTAAAAGAAAAATCACGTAGAAAGAACTAAGAAACAAAGAGAATAAACCAAAAAAACAAAAAGATGAATCGAGCGTTAATGTAAACTTAATTACAAAATTAACGCCCGGAGAAGTTTATCTTTAGAATTACCTGTGATTAGCCAGGCATTCCCTGCAGTATACTGGTCTGCCTTCGGTGGGTTTGAACGGGACTTCGGTCTCAACACCGCAGTCAGAGCAAGTTACTTTTGTCATTTCCCTAGGTCCACGGTTACCGCGGAAACCTCCGGAATTTCTGTCGTTAAAAGCCATTTTCGTTTCACCTCCGCTTTAGCGGATAGTCATAGATCAAAAACAAGATTGTATAGACCCTTAGATTAAAAACAAAAATTGGTTTTTAATAACAGACCTTTATACGTCTCTTTATTTTCAATACCACCATTGTACAATCAACTTATATAAAAGTTACTCATAAAAATGAGAAAAAAATAAAAATCCTTCCCCAGAATCAGCTGCATGCAACCTGGGTCTTAGAACCACCCCCCCGAAAGACATTTCAAAGAACGCCATCCCAGATCATCATTCCCTGCCCAAACCAGCTTTCTCCTCATATCGAGAAAAAGCCGCCCCTTCCACCTTTTCCTCCTCTTCAAAAATCCCGGCCTCCACCTCATCAATCTGTTAGAAAGCTATGTCTCACAATCACCTGATAAAATTAAAAGGAGCTTGATCTCATGACCCTGACCCCTTTCTTCCAATCAGCCAGATCCCGGATTAGCATCCTCGGCATAAATCCCCTTATCCCTCAGCTTAAAAAGAGCGCCGGATTTTTAGCGACCCTCCTTTCCGAAAACCCCTCCCTGCAGCTCACCATTCTCTACGAAAGCGATTCCGAAAACTTCGCCCAGTCCCTCTCTACATACTCAGTTCTTTTAAAAAAATCAGGCTCCTGCTCCACCCCTACCGGCCACAGGGACAGTCTCGGAGGTGCAACTTCTTCGGGAATCCGGGGAATTCGGGAGCTTGCCGAGGAAATAAAGGCCACAGCTTCCGTTGAAGCTGCCGATAAGCATCTGCAGGAACTAATCGAGGACAGGGTTTTCATCCGCCAGTTCAACCTGAGGCTGCCGGTAAACATAATTCGGGTTGATGAGAGGCTCTGGTACTGCGTCACAACCCATACCTCCCCCTCGATCGGCTCCTACATGGAGGTCTTTCCGGAGAGCAGCCTGTATGCAGAACTGCTTTCCTACCTTGATTTCGTAACCGACCCCGGGAGAGGGGGGATCTACCTCTCGAAACCCGGGGAGGAGCTGATCGAAGTATATGATCACAGGGGCATACCTCGCGGGATCCTGCCTAGAAAGGCATTTTATACAACGGATTTCCGGGGGTATGCGGTCTGGATTTTTGTTTTCAACCGTCGGGGGGAGCTTCTTTTGCACCAGCGGAGCCGCCATACGAAAGACAACCAGCTGCTCTGGGACAAATCGGTGGGGGGGCATGTGGATCTCGGGGAGCGGGACACTTCAATTACCGCAAGGAGAGAGCTTGTTGAAGAACTCTTCCTGCCCGAAGCCGAATTTACCGATCCTCTTTATGCCGAGAGGGTGAAAGCGGAAATGGGGGATATAGTGAACTTCGGGGAATGGGATCCGAGAAAAAAGCCGGAGAAACTTTTTGGAAGCACTTTCAAGGAGCTTGACCCTTTGGACTGGGTGCTTTTCAGGGCAACGGATGAAAAAGGAGAGCCGCTGACCATTTCCATAATTTCAAACAGAAAGATCCGGACCGCCGGGAAAGATGAGACGGCTGAAACAGATGGGGTGGTAGAGGGGGAACAGGCTAAAGCAGCTGAAAGAAAGGCAGAAGCAGGCGAAAGGAATACAGAAGCAGCCGAAAGGAATACAGAAGCAGCCGAAAAGAATACAGAAGCAGCTGAACGAAAAGCAGAAGAGGTCGTGACAAAGCAGACCAGGTATTTCATTGACTTTTTCTTTGTCATTTCGCCAGAGGACTGCCTCGACACTAGCGAACAGATGAAAAAGCAGCTGGGTTTTTCCGAAAAGACAGGGGCTGCAGAGGACCACAAACTGGTTTCAGTTCCGAAACTTGGGGAATTGATTGAAGAGGCAGAAAAGAAAGGATTACTGGGCGAGACTTTTACGGAGGATCTGCTGTACATATATTCCGAGCACAGGGAGATGCTGGAGAGATTTTCGGATTTTGTGAGGCTTCTTTTCAAAGCAAGCTATAATGAAATGTAAAAAAGTGTCGAACTTTTCCTCACAGCCCGATCTCAAGCCGTATTTTAATTGGCAAAACCGGAATCAATTGAATCTCCCCCGGAATCAGCCCTGGAATCGTCCGCGGAAACGGTTTCAGAGATCATTTCAGAAAAACTTTTACTCCCAACTCTTTCATCATCAAACCTTTTAGCCCCAATCTTTTCATCACCAAATCTTTCGTTCCCAAACCTTTCATCATCAACTGTTTCGTCCTCAAACTTTTCATCCTCAACCCTTTCACCCCCAAGCAATATTTTCCTCGTCCTGTAAGCCGCAAGCAAAAAACCGTAGGTAAGCGGCCCTATGATGATCCCCACAGGCCCGAGTACGAAGAGGGGGGCTGCAAAGGCCACGAGGGTGATTGCGGGATGGATTGCTGCCTTGCTTTTGGCAAGCTTCGGCCTGATGATGAAGTCCGGGACGATGCTCAGGAAAAAGGTACCAAAGATGAGCAGGGCGGCTGCGGTGAAGAATTCCTGCAGGAGGGCATAGTAGAGGGCAAGGAGGCCATATACTGTCCCTGCACCGACCACGGGGAAGAGTGCCAGAACAAAGGTCAGGATTCCCCAGATGATAGAATAGGGGATGCCCAGAAGCCAGTAGAGGATTCCCCCGAATACGCCGGTCAGGAGGCAGGTCAGGAAGTAGACGTTGAAAAGATTGTGGTAAATGTGGTTAAGCTCGGTCAGGAAAATATTCCCTACTTTTTTGTCAGGGAAGAGGTTCGGAAGCTCTACAGCGATGTTTGCGCTTTCGACCAGCAGGTAGTAAGTCAGGATAACAATCACAACCAGTTCAACCGTAAGTATGGTCAGATCAGAGGAAAACCGGAAGAGGATGCCCTGGATTTCGGGGGCATGGTCCGTTACCAGGTTGTTCAGGGACGAGCCTATGCTTTGGGTCAATTCCCCGGGGGGAGTCGAAATAAAGGGTTCGAAAAGCCCGATAATCTGCCGGAGGTTTATGTTTGCAAACCCGTTCAATGTATTGGGAATTTCCAGAATTTTTGAGACCTCGTTCAGCAAAACCCCTGCCGTGCTGACGGTAAAGAGGGTGGCAAAAAGAAAAATAGTGACAAGGGGGATTAAGGCGGAAATTTGTCTGTTCTTCATGAACTTCAGGAAAAAAGCGTAAGCAGGATGGATAATGTACGCGAAAAGCCCACTGAGGATAAGCACATAGAAAAAAGCGGATGTAATGTATAAAGCATACAATGAAACCAGGATGATTATGACGGCATAGCCAACTTTCACCGGGTCATAATTTTTCATAAAGAATGGATAACATAAAATATATAAATAAGTTATCGTCTATAGAAGCCGGTTCACATCAACATAGACAGGTTCCTGCAGAAAAGTAAAATATGAACTTCAGGCATCTTTTTTCAGACGCCTTTAAATCAGTTCTTAAGGTATCCTTTCCTTTCGAGCCACTCGACCTGGGGTCTTGTGTATTTCCAGGTAACGTCGGCTTTGGAGTTCTGAACTTCCCAGGGGTTGGCTAAGACAACATCGCCTTCCTTGATCCACATTCTCTTTTTCTTGGAACCGGGGATCCTGCCCATGCGGACGACCCCGTCCATACACTGCAGGCTGACCCTTTTCGAGCCGAGTAAACTGGCAACCGTTGCCAGAATTTCGTTTCTGTCTCTTCGGGGAGTGCGTACCCTTGTTACTTCCGGACTGTCTCCTGATTTTACTGTTTTGCTTGAGCCTAACCTTCTTTTTCTCATATTGCTTCTGTAATTTGCCAGATTAACACCTCATTGTGTGGTTTTTTTAATTCAATTTAGAACGACTCCGCTTAAGCGGATAGCTAATATTCTGAAAATAAGATTACACATAACTCATTAAACAAAAATAAAAATGAGTTTTGAACAACAGATTATAGCCTATTTAACTTCAATACACTACACGACAGTTAAATTATATAAACGTTCTTATTAAAATTGTCAAAACAATAAAGAATCTTACAAACAAACGAATCGAGAATAGTCCGGGACTCTTATCTGGAAATCTGATGCAAAACGCATAAGCCCGCTTAAAACAACAAACAGACAAAACAAACAGACAAAACAAACAGACAAAACAAACAGACAAAATTAAAAATTGAAAAATGGATAAGTGTTAATGTAACAAAGTTACAACAATAACACTTAGTACCTGTTTTCTCTGGGTTTCCTGTGGTTAGGAAGACAATCTCTGCAGTAGACGGGTCTTTCTGGGTCAGGTTTGAAAGGTACTTCGGTTTCAACACCACAGTCAGAACAGGTTGCCTTGTGCATTTCCCTGGGGCCTCCGAAACCTCCGCGGGAATTGTTGCCTCTGAAACTGTTTCCTCTGTCATTAAAAGCCATTTTCTTGTCACCTCCGCTTAAGCGGGTAGCCAATAGTGCTTAAAAATAAGATTGTATAGAACTCTTTGATTAAAAACGAAATTGGTTTTTAACAACAGATGATTATACGTCTCTTTATTTTTAATGACTTAGGATATACATTTATAATATTTAAATATAACCCACTATGCCTGCCGGTCCGCCAAACCGTTGGTTTAATATTAAACGATTATATTAAAATGAGTAAAAGAAAAGGTAAAACAATTGTAGGTTTTACCTGAGATGGACTATTTTTTAGTCTTTAAGGTACCCTTTTCTCTGGAGCCATTCGACCTGGGGCCTTGTGTATTTCCAGGTTACGTCGGCTTTTGAATCCTGGACTTCCCAGGGAGTTGCAATAACAACGTCGCCTTCCCTGATCCACATTCTCTTTTTCTTGGAACCGGGGATCCTGCCCATGCGGACGACTCCGTCCATACACTGCAAACTGACCCTTTTCGAGCCCAGCAGGCTTGTGACCGTTGCTAGAACTTCGTTCCTATCTTTCCTGGGGGTGCGTACCCTTGTTACTTCCGGAGTGCCGGGTGAAGTGGTTGAACTATTTGATCCTGTCCGTCTCTTTCTCATTATGCTTCTATAATTAGCCAGATTAACTCCTCGTGGTTTACTTCTCTCGTTTCAATTCGGACCAGTTATATTCCGGCACCATTACGGAGAAGCTCTTTATTTTTTTATATATGATGTAGGCAAACGTCAATAAGTTTATTGCTGGATTATAAGCCAAATGTGATCGATTATTGGATTTTTGCTTCAGGGATGCCTTGCATAGAGGCGAGCAAAAATACTTCAAAAATTGATAGGGATTGATGTAACCCGGTTACACCCGTAACAATTAAATTCGAATATTCCCGAAATTTCCTGTGCCCTGGCAAAAAAATCCCTGCTAAATGCAAGCTTCTTTTTTCGGCCTGAACGGAACCCCGGTCCAACTTCAAAGCCGGAACAGATTACCTTGCTCATTTCCGGAGGACCTCTGTCGCTTTCCCGGAATGATTTCCCTGTCAGAAAAACTCCTTTTTTTCATCCCACATCAGCGAATAATCAACTTTGCCAAAAAGCAAGATATGAATAATTATCACTCGAAACAAAAATGAAGTTTTTAATAACAGATTATACGTCTCTTAATTTCCGCTGCTGATACAAATCCCAGCAATGTATATAAAGGTATCCTGAAACAGTCCGGGGAAAGTGATTCTATTAACCGGGCATAACTATAATCCTGAAGAAAAAAATCGGAAAAACGGAAATAAGTATTGGGGTGTTGCCGGGGACTCGGTACCCGGAAACTATAGACTTAAAACCTTAACTCCATAATTTTGTAGGGAATATACTCACTTTTGTTGAGGATTCTAT
>JAENYU010000046.1 GCA_016841625.1 Methanobacteriota archaeon | reverse complement strand
ACGTAAATGTCGGTCAGATTTCTGAAATTTCTTCCCGTGCATCTCCTGGCATAGTTCTTTTCCAGAGTCCCAGATCAGGTTGCATCGCTAATCCGATTATACCCATTGACCTTGTTGTTTCCAAAGAGGTCGTTCATGAGGTCAAAAAGGTCCCTCATGTCATCGGTATGCCTTTTGAAAAGGCAGTCGAGAGCCTGAAAGAGGAAGGAGTAAATGTCGGTCAGATTTCTGAAATTTCTTCGAGAGCTTCCCCTGGCATAGTTCTTTTCCAGAGTCCCAGATCAGGCTGCATCGCCAATCCGATTATACCCGTTGACCTTGTTGTTTCCAAAGAAATAATTCCTGTGGTCAAAAAGGTTCCTCGTGTCATCGGTATGCTTTTTGAAAAGGCAGTCGAGAGCCTGAAGGAGGAATGTGTAAATGTCGGTAAGATTTCTGAAATTTCTTCCCGTGCATCTCCTGGCATTGTCCTTTTCCAGAGTCCCCGATCAGGTTGCATCGCCAATCCGATTATACCAGTTGACCTTGTTGTCTCCAAAGAAATAATTCCTGTGGTCAAAAAGGTTCCTCGTGTCATCGGTATTCCTTTTGAAGAGGCGGTTGCTACTCTGGAACAGGAGGGCGTAAATGTCGGTCAGATTTCTGAAATTTCTTCCCGTGCATCTCCTGGCATAGTCCTTTTCCAGAGTCCCCGATCAGGTTGCATCGCCAATCCGATTATACCCGTTGACCTTGTAGTTTCCAAAGCTCCAAAAATTGAGGTCAAAAAGGTTCCCCTGGTTATCGGGCTTCCGTTTGAAGGGGCAGTTGAGGCTCTGAATGGGAAAGGAGTAAAAGTCGGGAATATTTCTGAGATTTCTTCCCATGTTTCTCCCGGTACGGTGCTCCACCAGAGCCCCCGATCAGGCTGCATCGCCAACCCGGTAATTCCCGTTGACCTTGTTGTTTCCAAACAGTCTCCTGAGCCGGAACCTCCTCTGGTCCATGAACCGGAAGTTCTGCCGGAAATTTCCAAATCCCCGAAAGCAGAAGTCAAAGAGATTCCCATGGTTGTCAACATGCCCCTTGATAAGGCGGTAGAGGTCCTGAAACAGGAAGGGCTAAGCATAGGAAATATTTTGGAAACTGCTTCCAGGTTTTCTCCTGGCACGGTGCTCAGCCAGAACCCTAAAAACGGATGTTTTGCCGGTCCGGGGCTTCTCGTTGATCTGGTGGTCTCTAAAAAGAAGTCCAGGCTGACTCTGCGCCGGCTTGCCAGGTTGAGGCGCTGAAAGGTTCCTGGCTCCGTGTGATAATTTTTCCGGATTATCTTTTTTTCCGGGATTTTGTGTTTCAGGGATTTTTGCCCTGACTTCGGAACCTCCTCCAATCCGGTTCCTACCTTTTCTTTTTTGAGGGGTTTCCTTGTTTCAACTTACTTCCTGCTCTGCTTGTCCGTAATTCCTGTTATTTTATATTTTAAACCTCTTTCATTTTCATATCTCAATTACTGTCATTTTATATTTTGAATCTCTTTAATTCTCATATCTCAATCCAACGTGTCTTTTTCCATCATATCCTTTGAATAAGTTAAAATGTATGGTGCAAAATCGTATCTGTGTGCCGGGTAGCTCAGTTATCTTCGGATTCACATATTTATAAAAATATTTCTCCAAAATTATCTTTTTTTATTTTTATAACTCATTTTTTGAACAAAGTTTTTATAAGCAATAAAGTGGTATTTATTATCATCCTTTGAATTTTAATTATAAAGGGGAATTGAAAATGGTAAGCGTTGGTCAGGAATTGCTGAATGTCCCGTTCGGGGATATGATTAGAGAGATGGCTCTTGCGATTGCAGAAGGGCAGATGGCACTCGACATGAACTCCGTGCAGGTCGCACAGGCGCTGGCGGCAACTGAGCTGGATGTCGGCAGTGTTGTAATGTATGTCGAAGAAACCGTGGATGAAGACGGGAACGTGACTGCTACGAACGTGGTCACGAACGACAGTCCCATGTCCCTGCTGACTTACGGGCTTGAACCCCGTTTCTATGAGTTCACCGAGTCCATCATCGAAGTGAAGATGGCAATCACGATGATGAGGGAACACTCTCTTGAGCTCAAGTACGGCAGTGAATTCAAGTTCACGAACCAGTCGAAGATCAAGGGCAGCTACCAGTCCGGTGGGCTTGCAGGGCTCCTCTTCGGCAAGGCAAAGGTAAACGCCGAAAACACGACGACAGTTGCCTACACTTCCACGTTCAATGCGAAGTACAACTCCAAGTATTCTTTCAAGGAAGAAGGCACAAGCCTGCTCAGGACAACCCTGAAACCCGTCCCGGCACCCGATAGGGCCATACCCAAGGTGACGGTTAAGGAAAGCGGCGGATCAAGCTGATCCCTGCCGGCACGACTCTCTCAGCTCCCCCTGGTTGCTGAAGGCTCTGTGGGGGATTGGGGGCATCAATGGTACAGTCGCCTATTGAGGTTTGGCTGTGCCTGCACACTTTTTTACAATAATCGTTCTAAGGAGTTGTTAATTTGGCTAAAAATGGGGAAGAGATCGAGGAAGTGCTTATCACCCCTCTCTCAAAGCTTCTGGGGGAAGTTGGGCGCTCCGTAGCCGAGACCCAGTGGACCCTCGACCGGAACTCCATAAGGACCCAGCTCGAAATCGAGTCCAATGAGGTAATGAAAGAGTATGATGTCCAGGCTCCCTGGTACCATATCCCGGAAGTTGACCTTGAGCTTAAGATGTCGCTGACGGTGAAGCTCGAGGAAGAACGGGATTCCAAAAACGTGGTCCGGGGCTATAAGCCTGTCCTGAATGCGGCTCCTCTTAATGCTTCGTATAACTCGCTGTACAGCTACGACGTGCAGGGTTCTAGCTGCATCAAGGCCAAAATAGTGTCCATCCCGGCCTCTTCAAAGGTCAGGGAGGAATAAGGTCCTTTCAGGAGGAATGGAATGGAGGATATTAAGGAGCTCAGGAACAACCTGGAAACATTCAGAAGAAAGGGGGTAATTGACAGTAGCAGTTATACGGTCATAAATAATAACCTCAAAGGGCTGGAGGTAGGTATTGAATCCGTGGAAAAGACGGCTTCGGTCTATAAGGAAAGTTCTGAAAGCTTGCTGAAGGACAAAATTCTCCTGGTGCAGGAAAAAGACGCCCTGTCAATCCAGGTGGCAAAACTTTCCAGAGAGAAGTTGGAACTCGAATCCCGGCTTTCGGTGCTCCAGAGGACCCGACCTGCCTTATCGCCTACAAACCTCGTGAGCACTTTCAAATCTTCGCTTGAAGAAATGGATCGGGGGCTCAAAAAGGCGCCTTCGGGGACAACGTACAGTGTCAGCAGCATGAACGTGATCCTGAAGACCAATCTCGCCCTCGAGGGAGATGAACTGAGGTTCCAGATGCCGAAAGCCGATGACATCATCAGCCCGGAAAACCTCAGCACCATAGAATTCTCCGTAAAGGCGGTTCCCCAAAAACCGGGCATTGCTTCTTACGGGGAAGTCCCGGACCTTGTGGGGTTCTCAAAAGAGGCCGCTGAAGGCAAACTCCTTGAAGCAGGTTTCAAGCCTGGGGAAATCCTGGAAAAGGACAGCAGTGCCCCGGAGGGTACGGTCCTAACCCACATTCCTTCCGGGGGGTCCCTGGCCGAACCCGGGGCAGCAGTGGACCTCATAATCTCCAGAATCTCTTCTCTGAAGGTCCCGCACTTGCTAGGGCTTGACCTTGAAAGCGCAAAGCGGGTCCTGGATAAGTCCGGACTTGAGCTCGGCGGGGTCAAGGAACAGCCCTCGGATACTAAACCCGGGATCATCCTTGCCCAGAGCCTGAAACCGGGCTCTGAAGCCGAAGCGGATGCCAAAATCTTTCTGATGGTTTCGGCCAAAATGAAAAAAGAAGAGCCTGGGAATGTCCTGTCTGACAGGCTAAGGCGCCCTCCGACAACTCCTCTTAAAGTTCCTGCCGAGACTCCCGCTAAGGTTTCAACCGAATCTCCCTCCAAGGTCTCAACCGAATCTCCCGCTAAGGTCTCAACCGAATCTCCCGCTAGAGTTTCAACGGAAACCCCTTCCAGGGTTTCCACAGAGCCTTCTGTGGTGACTCCAGCTGTGCCTGAGCTGAATACTCCGAAAACCGAAGCCAAAACTGTCCCAAGGGTTACCGGCATACCTTTTGAAAAGGCTGCTGAAATCCTGAAAAAGGAAGGGATAAACGTAGGCAAGGTTTCGGATATCGTTTCCAGGGTTTCCCCCGGAACAGTGCTCAACCAGAGCCCTAGAGCCGGTTCTATTGCCAACCCGCAAATTCCGGTTGACCTTGTGCTTGCTAAGTCTGCACCTGTACGTGAACCTGAACCAAAAGCTCCGGTTGTCGAAAAGCCCGAAGTTTCGGGACCTCCGAAAACCGAGGTTAAAAAGGTTCCCCGCGTTGTTGGCGTTCCCCTTGAAAAAGCGGTTGCTACTCTGGAGCGTGAAGGCATAAAAGTGGGAAAGGTTTCCGAAATTTCTTCCCGTGCCGCTCCCGGTACAGTAGTTAACCAGAGCCCTGGAGCCGGTTCTATCGCCAACCCGCGGATTCCCGTTGACCTTTCGGTTTCAAAAGAGAGGCCTGACCCGAAACTTCGCGTATCAAGCATAAGCAGCAGGATAAGGCGCTGAAAATTGCTTGATTCCGAAAAACATTTATTTCCAGGTTTTTGTCCATGTCAGTAGAATCCCATATGATCAGAATTTCGGATACCGCCAGTCAGTCTCAGATCCAGGAAATTCTGAAAACGGTTCTCGGGGTCGGCGGGCGGATCGAAATGGTCGCCGGCAGGACCGTCATTGCAAGCTTCGATAGTGCATACGCCGGGGTAATAAAGAAAAAGAAAGGGGTGGCGCTGGTAGGCGGGGTTAATTTTGGGGGTAGGAAAGTTCCCAAAATCGTTAAAAGGGTTTCCGGGAAGGAACGGCAGGATTCATAAACGTTTGAATCGTTTCCGGTTTTCTCCTCCTTTTTTTAAATTCGGCGAATTTGCCAGTAGTATTATAAAGGCATCAGTTCCGGTCCTGCATTTTTTCCCTGCCCTATATGTCCTATATAATACTGTGCTGTATTCTGATCGAATCAGATTTGTTTCGATCGGTTCAATATGTTCTACTTCTGGTTCAATATATGCTACTTCTTGTGGTCGAGTTCAATGTGTTCTAATATATGTTACTAACTCTTCTGATCTGATTCGATCCGGGCCTGTAGTCCCCTGTCCTTTTCATCTTTTCAGCCGGGTTGAAAATTATTTTATGTTTGTCACGATGGTTGCTGATTATTTTTCTTTATCTGTTCGTTCTCTACAAAGGATTTATATACAAGATGTGATATCTAAAGGCAAAGTACATCCGATATGTGATGTTTCAGGCACTTCGGGTGCTTGAAATCAGTGTTTAACTGATCAATGTGATGCTTTAACACTTCATCCCGGACACGTCCGGGGGATACGAGTTGCCTGCTGTTGATTATGGTGGGTGCTCGGCAGTGAAGATTATCCAGTGAGAAACGTCGGATCAACATGAGTGTCAAAGGGCCAATGCTTTGAACGCCCGCTTTTGGCGCCTGAGGGCGCCCAAAATCGCACGAAAATGTTTATGTTTTCGGTGAGTTGCGTTTAGTAGAGACTTAGCTGTTTCATATCAGGGCTCAGGCCACCTGGATTTGGGTCTGTCAGAGAAAGGAATGCAGTTCCTCTTTGTATGTTTCCTGTCGAGTAGCTGGCAGGTGGGACTGGAACTATCGGATACCTGTAGGGATAAGGTACCAGAGTGTATAGCTCTGGCCTGCCCGAGGCTTTTTGGCCAGGCAGGTCTGAAAGTGATCCTCTGACAGCGTTCGGAAATAATCCGGGACAAGCTATTTTGTCACTCAGTTTGCACCGACCGGAGGGACTGGTATTTCAAACGAAATATATGGAGTAGAAATATGGCAAATGTACACCGACCAAAACGAGGTTCTCTCGCATTCAGTCCGCGTAAAAGGGCCAAGAGCCACATCCCAAGGTTCAGGTCATGGCCGGAAGCCACAGGTGAACCAAGGCTGCAGGGCTTTGCAGGGTACAAGGTGGCTATGACCCACGTTATCATGATTGATGACGTCAAGCACAGTCTGACTGAAGGTATGGAGATCTCTGTTCCGGTCACTGTTATCGAAACTCCTGCAATCCGGGTGGCAGCCATCAGGGCCTACGGTGAGGACAGCTTTGGTGAAAAAGCAATTGCTGAAGCCTGGGCTGCAGAACTCGACCCTGAACTTGAAAGGCGGATGTCAATACCCAATACGGAGAACAACGGTGACTCTCTTGAAAAGATCAGCAAGCTGATCGAAGAAGGCAAGGTTTCCGATATCAGAACCATCACCTACACTCTTCCAAAGAGTCTGACCGGGGTCCCCAAGAAGAAGCCGGACGTCATGGAAACGGGAATCTCCGCAAAGGACCTTCCCACCAAGTTCGAGTACGGAAAGTCCATTCTTGGCACTCTTGTAAGCGTTAACGATGTTTTCAGGGACGGAATCCTTGTTGATACGGCTGCGATTACAACTGGAAAGGGGACACAGGGTCCTGTAAAGCGCTGGGGCATCCAGCTGCAGAAAAACAAGCACTCCAGGCAGGGCAGTCTCAGGCAGGTAGGAACCCTTGGTCCCTTCCATCCGGCTCGTGTTTCCTGGCGTGTCCCCCAGATGGGTCAGATGGGATACCACCAGAGGACCGAGTTCAACAAGCGCATCCTGAAGATCGGGGACAATGGCGAAGAAGTCACTCCCGAAGGCGGGTTCATTAACTATGGACTGGTCCGCGGGGACTACGTGCTTATCAAGGGCAGCGTACCCGGGCCTTCTAAGAGGCTGATCAGGTTAAGAGACCCGATCAGGGCAAAGAAAGCCGACCTCGGTGAACCTCAGATCCTTCACATCAGCAGGGAGTCCAAGCAGGGGTGATGTAAGATGGCTACAGCAAAAACCATAGATCTTTCAGGCAACGTTGTCAGGGAAGTTGAACTCCCTGCCGTGTTCGATGTGGACTACCGTCCTGACCTGATCAAGAAGGCAGTGCTTGCAGCACAGGCAAACAGGCTTCAGCCCTACGGTCCCCGTATGTACTCAGGGATGGACACCTCCGCAAGATCCTGGGGGTCCGGAAGAGGCGTTGCTCAGATTCCGAGGCTTACCAACAGCAGCAGGGCTGCAAGAGTCCCGCAGGCAAAGGGCGGAAGACGGGCTCACCCGCCAAAACCCGAAACTGACAGGACTGAGAAAGTCAACACCAAAGAACGCCGGTATGCAATCCGCTCTGCAATCGCAGCAACCCGGGACCCGACTCTTGTAAGCCTGAGAGGGCACATCTACGAGGCCGAACTTCCGATCGTTGCGGACAACGCTCTTGAAAGCCTTGAAAAGACAAAACAGGTTATAGATTTCCTGGAAGCTGCAGGCGTCTACGGAGATGTTCTCAGGGCAAAGAACGGAAGACACATCCGGGCCGGCCGCGGGAAGCTCAGAGGCAGGAAGTACAAGCACAAGAAAAGCATCCTGATCGTCGCCGGGGAAAACTCTCCTATCATGAAAGCTGCAAGAAACCTTTCCGGGATAGATACCGTTGCAGTGGATGCACTGAACGCCGAACTGCTCGCACCCGGTACACATGCAGGGCGCCTCACCATCTGGACTGAATCCGCAATTAATAAGCTGGAGGGCGCGTTCCAATGAATTCCGTCAAATATCCGTTTGTTACTGAAAAAGCGATGATGTTTCTGGACGACAACAAACTCCAGTTTATTGTGGACACGAGGTCAAACAAGCATCTGATCAAAGAGGAAGTTGAAAAGCTGTACGGGTTCAAAGTGAATTCCGTGCGGACTATGACCACCATGAAGGGTATGAAAAAGGCAATCCTGACTTTTGAGGGGACCGAAGCGGCCCACGAGATTGCTACCCGAATAGGACTTATTTGAGGTGTGATGTATGGGTAAACGACTTATATCACAGAACAGGGGCAGAGGTACTCCGACCTACAGAGCTCCTTCTCATAAATTCAAAGCAGAGCTGAGGCACCCTCGTGTGGATGAAAACACCGTCCTTGAAGGGGAAGTAATAGGGATTGAACACGATCCTGCCCGTTCCGCTCCCATCGCAAAAGTAGCTTTTGAAAACGGAGAAGAACTCTTCATCCTGGCTTCCGAGGGCATTTCCGTCGGGACAACGGTTCTTTGCGGAGAAGACGTCGAGATCAAACCCGGTAACATCGTTCCCATCGGAAACGTGCCGGAAGGTTTCCTTGTCTGTAACATCGAATCCAAACCTAACGACGGTGGCAAGTTCGTCCGCTCTTCTGGAGTGTACGCAACGGTTGTAACCCACGAAGAAACCAGGACAGCTGTGCAACTACCCTCCGGAAACATCAAGTGGCTGAGCCCCCGATGCCGTGCAACTATCGGAATTGTTGCCGGCGGCGGTAGGGTGGACAGGCCCTGGCTCAAGGCAGGGAAAAAGTACCACAAGATGAAGACAAGAGCTGCAAAATATCCCAGGGTATCCGGAGTTGCCATGAACCCGGTTGACCACCCGTACGGTGGAGGTAACCGGAAGCATCCGACCAGGCCGACCACTGTGAGCAGAAACGCCCCTCCTGGACAAAAGGTCGGGTTGATTGCAGCAAGAAGGACCGGAAAGAAGCGCTGAACAAGGGGTATTCGTTATGGCAAGAAAAGCAGCATCAAGGTTACCGAAAAGAAAAGGTGAGTACACCTATCGCGGCAAGACCATTGCAGAACTTCAGAAGCTGAGTGTCGAGGAGTTTGCAGAGCTTCTGCCTTCCAGGGAGCGCCGGAGCATTAAGCGCGGGTTTACCGACGGGCAGAAGAAGGTCCTGCACGAGTTCAAGGACGGAAAGAATGTCAAGACTCACTACAGGAATATAATCATCTTTCCGGATATGATCGGATCGACGGTAGAAATCTACAATGGGAAAGAATTCATAAGCGTGGAATTGCAGCCTGAAATGGTCGGACACCGCTTCGGAGAGTTCGCACCTACCCGGCCAAGGGTTTCCCACGGCAGTGCAGGTGTCGGTGCAACCCGTTCAAGCAAGTTCGTACCGCTGAAGTGAGGTGAAAGGGAATGGCAAGAATCAATTATTCAGTCAAGATGGACCCTGAAAGAACCTCCAAGGCAATGGGCTCTGAACTTCACATTTCTCCCAAGAAATCCCGTGAAATCTGCTGTAAGATCAAGGGCATGAATGTCGCTGAGGCAAGAAAGTTCCTCATGGATGTCATCGTCCTGAAGCAGGCCGTACCCTTCAAAAGGCACAATGACGGAGCCGGACACAGGAAAGGGCCAATGGCAGCAGGCAGGTATCCGGTCAATGCTTCCAAAGAATTCTTAAAGATTCTCAAGAACGCAGAGAGCAATGCCGAATACAAAGGCCTTGAACCCAGTCAGATGTACATTTCCCACACTGTCGTGCAGCGCGGCAGGGTGATCCATGGGATCATTCCGAGAGCCAGGGGCCGGGCCACTCCCAAAAATACAGATACTGTAAACATCGAGATGGTTCTTTCCGAGGTGCGCTAAATGGCAGTTGAGAAAAAGTTCGTCAAGGACGGGTATGTTAAGGCCTCCATGGATGAGTTTTTCGCAAAACAGCTCAGCAGGGCTGGATACGGCGGAATGGAACTTAACAGGACCCCCATGGGTACACAGATCGTTATCTATTCCGAAAAGCCGGGCATGGTAATCGGGAAGGCAGGAAAGGTTATCCGGAAACTTACCCGGGACGTCGGGATCAAGTACAATCTGGAAAATCCCCAGATCGACGCCCAGGAAGTCAAGAGGCCGGAACTGAATGCCCAGATGATGGCATCCAGGCTTGCATCCTCAATCGAAAGAGGATGGTACTTCCGGAAGGCCGGACACAACACTATCAGGGCTGTTATGGGCGCAGGAGCTCTCGGCTGCGAAATCGTGATTTCGGGCAAGCTCACCGGTTCAAGGTCAAGGGTAGAGAAGTTCGTTAACGGCTACGTCAAACACTCCGGAAAACCGGCAGAGGAGCTGGTAGATGAAGGCTTTGCTGTGGCGGTCAAGAAACTCGGGACCCTGGGCTGCAAGGTCCGGATCATCCATCCGGACGTTGTGCTCCCGGACTCTTTCAGGGTTAAGGACCCAAGCGAAGTTCCTGAGGAAGCTCCCATAGTAAAAGCGGCTGAAATAGAAGAAGTGGCTGTGAAAGCCGAAGCAGCTCCCGCAAAAACCGAAGAGGTTGTTGAAGAAGTAGCTGAAGTTGCAGAACCGGAAACCGTTGAAGAAGCAGCCGAACCCGAAGCAACCGTCATTAAGGAAGCCAAGCCTGAGATGCCCGTAGAGGGTGAAGAAGGCGAGGAAAGCGAAATCATTTACGTTGAAGGTTCGGACGAGGTCCGCAGACAGGTCAATGGGGTCTGGCAGCACAAGCATGAAAGCTATGACTACTGGCATCCCATGGCACGTGTGCACAAGGAGGCTAAAGAATAATGGCAATTCTGAGGACCAAAGATATCCGGACCATGACAGTCGAAGAAAAGGCTGACGAGCTGGAAAACCTTAACAATGAACTGGTCAGGGAACGCGCCCTTACCTCCGCCGGCGGAGCCCCGGATAATCCGGGCAGGATCGGGGAAATTAGAAGGACGATTGCCCGGATAAAGACCATCCAGCACGAGTTAAATGAAATCTGAAGTGGAAATTCTGCCTTCTACTCTTCCCTATCACGAATTGATAGGGCTTGACGTTAAGGTAATTCATTCCACTAATCCGACAATGATAGGAACCCGAGGACGGGTAATTGACGAAACGAAAAATATGTTTATCGTGGAAGATTCGAAGTCCCGGGAACTGAAAATCCCAAAGGCGGATTCGGAATTTATCTTCCGGATCCCTGCCGAGTTCTCAGAAAAAGGCCGCAGATCCGATACATTCGTCAAAATTCAGGGAAACCTGTTGCTCTCACAACCCGAAAATCGGATCAAGAACATCAAGAAGTTACGCAAATGGGGCTAAACTCATGGCAAAAGACATTGGATTAAACATACCGGCGCCATCAGAGGAATGTGACGATATATACTGTCCCTTCCACGGAACACTCCCGGTTCGAGGCCAGATCCTTGTGGGAACCGTGGTCAGCAACAAGATGGACAATACGGTAGTTATTGAAAGGCAGCACATGAAAATGGTGCCGAAATACCAGAGATACGAAAAGAGACGCTCGAAGATTCACGCACACAACCCTCCTTGCATTGGTGCAAAAATAGGTGACATCGTCACGATTGCGGAATGCAGGCCAATCAGCAAGACGAAATCATTTGTGGTTGTCAAAGCGGAGGTTCCCAAATGAGAGGAATTCGCTCAAGCATCCCGCGAGCCCTGAATGCCGGGGCCAAGGTTCCCTGTGTGGACAACACCGGGGCCAAGGTTGTTGAGATTATCTCCGTCAAGAAATACCGCGGAGTCAAGAACAGGATGCCTCGTGCGGGAATCGGAGACATGTGCGTTGTGTCCGTGAAAAAAGGCACACCCGAAATGAGGAGGCAGATCCTCCTTGCCGTGGTGATTCGCCAGAAGCAGGAGTTTCGCCGGCCTGATGGCCTGCACGTTTCTTTCGAAGACAACGCCATGGTGATCACGGACGAAAGCGGAATCCCGAAAGGGACCGACATCAAAGGTCCGGTTGCCAGGGAAGCAGCCGAAAGGTTCCCGAAAATCGGGACAACCGCATCCATAATTGTGTGAGGTGGAGAGGATGGTTTCAAAACTGCCAAGAAAGCAGAGAAAGTCAAGGTACAATGCACCTCTCCACAAGAGACAGAGTTTCATGGGCGCAAGGCTCAGTGATGAACTTACAAAAAAGTATGGCACAAGGAGTGCCGCAGTCGTCACCGGCGACACCGTGAAAGTCATGCGCGGGAGTTTCAAAGGAACGGAAGGAAAAGTCCAGTCCGTGTCCCTTAAGGATAGTACGATTTCAGTGGACGGAGTCATCTCCACAAAGGTGGATGGTACCGAAGTCCCAAGGCCGATCTATCCCTCCAACGTACTGATCACGAAGCTGGTAATGGACGATCCGCGGAGAGCGTCGAGCATAAAGAAGTGAGGCAGGTGATTTTGTGACACACCAGAAAAGATTATCCATTCCAAAAAGTTGGAAGGTCGGGAAGAAAGCCAACAAATGGGTCACCGCCACCCGCCCGGGACCCCATAGCAAGGCACGCAGTCTTCCTCTTGGAGTCATTATCCGGGACGTACTTAAGCTTGCGGACAACCGTAAGGAAGGAAAAAGGATTCTTGCCGAAGGCAAGATCCTGGTGGACGGGATCCCCAGAAAGGAACTTAAGTTCCCGGTAGGGCTCTTTGACGTTATTTCAATTCCGCTCATGAACGAGGCATACAGGGTTGTCCAGGACGAAAAGGGACGCCTCATCCTCCACAAACTGAGCGAGACCACTGTAAACAAGCTGTGCAGAATTGACAACAAGACCACCATCAGGGGCGGTCAGGTGCAGCTTAACCTCAGCGACGGGACCAACATCCTCGGGTCCAACGAGCACAGGACCAAGGACTCACTTATTCTGTCCATTCCTGACAAGCAGGTCGTAAAACGCCTGGAGTACAAGGTCGGAAACCTGGCAATGATTGTAGGCGGCCAGCACTCAGGGGAAATCGGAAAGATCAAGGAGATTCGGGAAGTCAAGAGTTCCAGGCACAACACGGTTACAATTTCCGGAGATACGGACTTTGACACCATTGAAGATTATGTTATCGTAATCGGTGAGGACAAGCCTGAGATCCGCCTGGGTGGTGAGATCAGTGACTAATCCCATGCGCATTCCAATGGTCGAGAAGGTAATCGTCCATATGGGCGTAGGAGAAAGTGGGCAGCACCTTGTGGATGCTGAAAACATCCTCAGGACCATTACCGGTCAGGAAGTCGTACGGTGTAATGCCAAAAAGACCCTGCCTGCTTTCGGGATCAAGAAGAATGAGCCTATTGGCTGTAAAGTGACTCTCCGGAGCCAGAATGCCGGGAAGTTCCTTGAAACTGCTTTCGAGATCGTTGAGAAGTCCCTGAACCGTTACCAGTTCGATTCCCTCGGGAACATTTCTTTTGGGATTGAGGAACACACCGATTTCCCGGGAATGAGATATGACCCGAACATCGGGGTTTTCGGAATGGACGTGACCGTTGTGCTCAAGCGCCCGGGAGAAAGGATTAACAAGAGGAGAATCGCAAAGCGGAAGATTCCGACATCTCACAGGGTTACTGTGGATGATGCGATTGTTTTCCTGAACGAAAGTTATGGCGTGGAGGTCGTGTAATATGGTACAGACCAAGAAGATTTTCGGAAGAGGTGCAAACGAGTGCAAACGGTGTGGCAGAAAGCAAGGCCTTGTCCGTAAGTACGGGATCTACCTCTGCAGGCACTGTTTCAGGGAGATGGCCCACGATATGGGCTTCGAGAAGTATTCATGAGGTGATGAAACATGGTATTACTTGATCCTCTTGCAAACGCCCTTTCCACAATCAAGAATGCGGAAGCTGTCGGAAAGAGTTCCTGCGTTGTCAGGCCTGCTTCCAAGACCATCGGCAACGTGCTGAAGGTTATGCAGGATATGGGCTACATCGGGGAGTTTGAGTTTGTTGATGACGGAAAGGCCGGGGTCTATGATGTAACCCTTGCCGGAAAAATCAACAAATGCGGTGCAATCAAGCCGCGGTATTCCGTCGGTACTGACAGTTTCGAGCGCTGGGAAAAGCAGTTCCTGCCGGCAAAGAACTTCGGGGCGCTTATCGTAACCACCTCAAGTGGGGTTATGTCCCAGCACGAAGCCCGTGAGAATAAGATCGGCGGGCAACTTCTGGCTTATGTGTACTGATCGGGGAGGGATCTTAAGATGGTAAAGGAAATTGCAAAAATAATCTCCATTCCCGAGGGAGTCACAATATCTCGCTCCCATGATGTCTTTACCACCACGGGCCCAAAGGGGTCCGTTGAAAGAAGACTCTGGTATCCTGGGATAAGTATTGACATTAATGACGGCGAACTCATCGTGGACGCCGTATCTCCCAAGAGAAAGGAAAGAGCTATGGTAGGAACCTTTTCCTCTCATCTCAGAAATATGATGAAGGGTGTAACCGAGGGCTTTGAGTACAGGATGACTATCGTGTACTCACACTTTCCTATGCAGGTTAAAACCGAAGGTAGCCGGTTCGTTGTTGGTAACTTCCTTGGAGAAAAGAAGCCCAGGACGTCAAGGATCCTCGGCGAGACCAAGGTAAAGGTCAGTGGAAACGAAGTAATTGTTTCCGGAATCAGCAAGGAAGATGTCGGGCAGACTGCAGCAAACATCGAGCAGGTTACCAAGATCAAGCGGTTCGACCCAAGGGTCTTCCAGGATGGAATCTACATTGTTGACAAGGCCTGAAGGTGGTCATGATGGCAGAAGAAATCAAAGAAAATGAAGTTACTCCAGTTTCCACCCTTGATATGGATCCTGAATCCAGGCGCTTATTCAATGTGAGGAAGGTCCAGAAGGGGAAGAAACCTCAGTTCAAGAGGACCTGCAACCACATGTTCAAGAGGCTTGACTCTAACTGGAGGCGTCCGAGAGGTCTTCAGGGCAAGCAGCGCAGAAAAGTCCTTGGAAAAGGTACCGTTGTCCAGGTAGGGTTCGGAAGCCCGGTCGCTGTAAAGGGCCTGCACCCCTCCGGGTATGCGGATGTGCTGGTTTCCAACGTAGCAGACCTCGAACTTGTTGACCCCTCTTACGAGGCTATCAGGATTGCAGCTAAGGTTGGCGCTAAAAAGAAAGTCATGATCCTGGCAAAGGCAGAGGAACTCAGTATCAAGGTGCTGAACCCGGGCAGAGGTGAGTAAAGATGGCAAATCTTTCCAACCAGAGACAACTTGCTTCCAGGATTCTTGACTGTGGGCTTGACAGGGTCTGGTTTGACCCCGAAGCCTCCGAAGAAATTGCCTCCGCAATCACAAGGGAAGACCTCCGTGGACTCATCGAGAAAGGTACGATCAAGGCAAAGCCGATCAAAGGAGTCAGCCGAGGAAGGGCCAGAGCCGTTGATGAAAAGCGCAAATACGGGCACCGAAAAGGGCACGGTTCGCGCAAGGGTAAGAAAGGGGCCCGCAACCCGAGGAAAGAGCAGTGGGTCAAAAAGATCCGGGCTCTTCGGAGAAGACTTAAGGAACTGCGTGAGGACGGGTCCCTCGACAAGTCTGTGTACTGCAGGCTCTACAGGAAGGCTAAAGGCGGCGAATACAGGAGTGTTGCCCACCTCGAGTCCCACCTTGAGTCTGAAAAAGTGTTAATTAAGGAAGCGTAAAAAGTAGGAGGGGCTTATAATGGCTACAGGACCAAGATATAAGGTTCCTTTTAGAAGAAGAAGGGAAGGTCGCACCAATTACCACCTGCGCCTCAAACTCCTGCTCTCCGAGCAGGACCGTGTGGTTGTCAGGAAGAGTGCGAGGAACATGCAAATCCAGTTGATAGCTCCAACCCCCGAAGGGGGGGATATAACCTATTCCACAGCCGTTTCAAGTGAACTTGCAAAGTACGGCTATACAGGGCCTACCGGGAACACAACGGCTGCATATCTCACCGGGCTTTTATTCGGGTTCAAGAGTCTGCAGAATGGTTATGAAGGAGGCGTGCTCGACATCGGGCTCCAGGCTTCCTCGGCAGGTTCCAGGGTATATGCTGCCCTTAAGGGTGTTGTGGATGCCGGGTTCGAAGTCCCTTGCAGCCCTGATATTTTCCCGTCTGAGGAAAGGATTCGGGGAGAGCATGTTGCAAAGTACAGGGAAGGGAGCTCAGACCTGCCAGAGCAGTTTGAAGCAACCAAAGAGAAAATCTTTGCTGAGTTTAGTTAAGGTGATTAGATGGCATACGAGGACGAATGGGTTCCTAAAACCAGACTTGGAAAATTAGTTGTCGAAGGACAGGTTGCTTCCATGGAGGAGGCTATCAGGTCCGGACTTCCGATCAGGGAACCCCAGATTATTGATATGCTGCTTCCTAACCTGGAAGACGAGGTGCTCGACATTAACATGGTCCAGAGGATGACTGACTCCGGACGCCGTGTTAAGTTCAGGGCAACCGTTATTGTCGGGAACGGAGACGGCTATGTAGGGCTCGGGCAGGCAAAGGATGTGCAGGTAGGACCTGCCATCCGCAAGGCAATCGACGCTGCAAAACTCAACATTACCTATATCCGCAGAGGCTGCGGGTCCTGGGAATGTGCCTGCGGGCTGTCGCACACCGTACCTTACGAGGTCAGCGGTAAAGCCGGCAGTGTGACCGTTACCCTGATCCCGGCTCCGAGAGGGCTCGGCATTGCCGCAGGGAGCACGGCCAACAAGGTGCTGGCAAAGGCCGGCATCAAGGACGTCTGGACCAAGACCTTCGGGACGACCAGGACGACCCTTAACTTCGCAAAGGCTACCTTTGAAGCCCTGAAACAGGTCAACGTTATGAGGCTGCCTGTAAACTACGGTAGGGAGGAAGCCTGAAATGTATGCGATTGTGAGGTTGAGAGGCCCGGTTAATGTCCGCTATACAATCGAGGACACTTTGAAGTTGCTTCGCCTTCACAGGGTCAACCACTGTGTGGTCGTGCCTGATAACCCTCATTACAAGGGTATGATTCAGAAGGTAAAGGACTACGTTGCATACGGGAAGGTTGACGCAGAGATGCTCACTGGAATCCTCAAGAACCGCGGAAGACTCGAGGGCGGAGCCCGCCTGACCGAGGAATACGTGGCGGAAAACACCGACTATGATTCCATTGAAGCCTTTGCCGGGGCAGTAATCGAAGGAAAGGCCAACCTTAAAGACATCCCCAGGTTAAAGCCTGTCTTCAGGCTGCACCCGCCCCGAAAAGGGCACAGGGGAATCAAAAAATCCGTGCAGCAGGGCGGCGTCCTCGGAAACCACGGGGAAGATATCACTGCGCTCCTGCACAAGATGAGATAAGGTGGTTGGAATGAATACAAAGAAGTTCAGAGGAACCCGAACCTGCGGAGGCGGCACTTCAAAGAACAGGCGTGGAGCCGGAAACCGCGGAGGTCGTGGGAAAGCTGGTGGATGCAAACACCATTTCGTAAGGGCTCTCCAGCGCGGGTACAGCTATGGTAAGCACGGCTTCAAGCGCCCTGCTGAAGTGGTCAGGGATGTTACCATTGTGAATGTGGGCGAAATTGACGAACTTGCTCCCTATCTTGTTGAAGAGGGACTTGCAGAAATCAAGGACGGAACTTACCACATCAACCTTGAAAATCTCGGAATAGAGAAGGTGCTTGGAAGCGGACGTGTCACCAAAAGCCTGGCTGTTACTTCCGAAGAATTCTCGGCGACTGCTCGCGAAAAGATAGAAGGCGCTGGCGGTAGCTGTATTGATGCCGAATAAGTAATGTCACATTGACATTACATATTCATTCTTTTTGACAGTTACTTTTTCATATAAGGTCTGCCATATAGCAGGTATCTTATACGAAAGTTATGTAGCAAGTGTTTATGCGAAGCTATGTAGCAAGTGTTTTATACGAAGCTATATAGCAAGTATCTTATACGAATATGATGAATGTCAAGTCAGAAACATCAAACTGTTAAAAATAATTATACTTTCTGAAATGGTGTAATCGATGACTCTCAGGGAAACGTTAGAGCCGTTTTTTAACAAGTTACCTGCAGTTACAAGTCCTGAAAAACATGTTCATTTTAAGGATAAGCTGTGGTGGACTCTTGGGATACTGGTGCTGTACTTTGCCCTTGCAAATGTGCCGCTTTTCGGTATGTCCCAGGATTCGGTCGACCTTTTTGAATCATACCGTGCCTTCTTTGCCGGGGCCTCAGGGTCACTGATCCTCCTCGGTATCGGTCCGATCGTCACGGCTTCCATTGTCCTGCAGCTCCTTGTTGGGGCGGATATTATCAACCTTGACCTCTCAGACCCGAGAGACCAGGCATTCTTCCAGGGGTCCCAGAAGTTTCTTGTCATTGTGATGATTCTTCTGGAAGCCCTGCCGCAACTCCTTGGTGGGTATATCCAGCCGGACCCGGGGCTTGCCGCTGCACTTGGTGTAGGCCTGGGAGTGATCACCTTACTGCTCCTCATACAGATCTTCATCGGAGGCATCCTGATCCTTTTCATGGATGAAGTTATCTCCAAGTGGGGTATCGGTTCCGGAGTCGGGCTTTTCATTGTTGCGGGAATCTCCCAGCAGATTGTAACAGGAATCTTTAACTGGCAGCTTGATTCTTCCGGACTTCCGGTGGGCCTGATCCCCAAGTGGATCTACATCGCCCAGAATGTAGGGGCAGATTACCTCTTCTCCGGCGAAGGTCTGATGTTCTTGCTTGTCAGGGGAGGAATTCTTGCACTCATGAGTACGGTTCTCATCTTCCTGCTAGTGGTCTTTGTGGAAAGTACGAGAATCGAGATCCCTCTTGCCCACAGCGCGGTGAGGGGTGCCAGGGGCCGTTTCCCTGTCAAGCTCATTTACGCATCCGTTCTGCCCATGATTCTTGTAAGGGCTCTTCAGGCTAATGTCCAGATGATTGGGATCATTCTCTATGGCAGAGGGATAACCTTCCTGGGAGAATTCAGTGGTTCGAAGCCGCTTAACGGGATTATGTACTACCTGGCTCCCATTAACAGTCCGTATGACTGGATCCCGTCTCTTGTACGGGAATCTTTCGCAGGGTACGGGGTTCAGGCTCCAGCTATCTGGCAGATCGGGCTCCACGTCTTTGCTGATGCCGTGATGCTGATCGGAGGCGGGATTGTCTTTGCCCTCTTCTGGATCGAGACCACGGGCATGGGCGCCAAGCCAACAGCCGCGAAGATCTTCAATTCAGGGATGCAGATCCCCGGGTTCAGGAGGAACATCGGCAGCATTGAAAAGGTCATGCAGCGCTACATCCCCAAGGTAACCGTTATCGGTGGGGCTTTCATTGGGCTTTTGACCCTGGTTGCAAGCTTGCTTGGTACGGTCGGAAGTGCCGGGGGTACGGGTCTGCTGCTGACTGTGAGTATTGTCTACCGCCTGTACGAGGATATCGCCTCGGAGCAGATGATGGAGATGCACCCGCTGATGAGGTCCTTCTTCGGAGAACAGTAAGGATTGAGATCTTGAAACCTGCAGCAAGGATAGAGCAACAACCTAAAATAATCCAGGAAAATAAGAGATAAGATATATAACTGCAAAAAATGGGGATCTTTGGATGAATATTATACTCTTCGGGCCCCCGGGTGCCGGGAAAGGCACCCAGGCTAAAAAACTGGTTGATTTCTACAAGATCCCGCAGATCGCCACAGGCGACATCCTGCGGGCAAACGTCAGGGAAGGAACTGAACTTGGTCTCGCCGCAAAGTCATACATGGACAAGGGCGAACTGGTCCCTGACGAGGTGCTGATCGGGATCATCAAGAACCGCCTGACGGAAGCAGACTGTGAAAACGGTTTCATCCTTGATGGCTACCCCAGAACTGTTCCCCAGGCTGACGCCCTGGGCGAAATCCTGATCGAAATTGAAAAGCCAATCGACGTTGTCCTCAACTTTGAAGTTCCGGACGAGGACCTGGTCGAAAGGATCAGCGGCCGCCTCATGTGCAAGTGCGGGGCCAGCTACCACAAGACCTTTAACCCGCCGGAAAAAGAAGGGATCTGCGACGCCTGTGGCGAAGAAGTCTACCAGCGCGCCGACGACATTGCAGAGGCTGTCCAGAACCGCCTCGATGTCTATAAGAAGCAGACCCAGCCCCTCGTCGACTACTATGATGAAACGGGCATCTTAAAGACTATCGACGGTAACAGGAACATTGACGTGGTCCTTAATGAAATCAAGGCAATTCTTTCCGAATTTGCCTGATTTTTTTTTCTTTTTTGTTTTCCTTATTAACTTTTTATTGATTCCTTTCCTTGTTGACTTTTTATTGATTCCTTTCCTTGTTGACTTTTTATTGATTTCTTTTCCTGTTGACTTTTTATTGATTTCTTTTCTTGTTAACTTTTTATTGATTTCTTTTCCTGTTGACTTTTATTGATTTTTTCGTTTTTTTGCTGACTTTTTCCTTACCGATTTTTTCCCATTCTTCCTCTTTTCCATCCTTATCCTTCTCCAGCTAACTGCTGCTTTGGAGTGCCTGTCTGGCTGCTATCCGGCATCAATTCCCCCCTGAGTTTCCGGAAAGCCGGGGTAATTATATTTTAAATACCATGCGGCTGCTTATGTTCAATAGAAATAGCGCGATGAAAAATATGGATGAAAACTCTCTCGATGAGCTGCTTAGATGGGTCATCAGCGTTGACAGAAGGCTGGTACTTATGGGTTCCATTAAGAAGCATACTATAGTGAAGGCTTCCGATATTGCCCACGAGACTCAAAGGTCGACTCAGAACATCAGTCACGCCCTGAAGGAGTTTGAAAATAAGGGGTTAATTGAATGTTTAACTCCCGAGAAAACTACATGGAAAAAGTACATCCTTACCGATACGGGTAAAGAAGTTCTGGGTAAGCTGGAAGGGAAGTTTATCTAGTTCCGGAAAGCAGGATATTTTCTTTCTTCTCTGTTTGCCTTCTTCCTTTCTTTCCTCTTTATCTACCTTCTTTTTCCCTCTTTATTTGCTTTCTTACTCTACTTTCTTACTTTCTTTCTTATCCACTTTCTTCTGTTACAGGATCTTCAGTTTTTTTCAGGATAAAATCTTTAAATCCCTCTTTCCCTTCCTCCTCTTCCTCCTCTTCCTCCTCTTCCTCCTCTTCCTCTCCTTCCGCAAGTTTTTTGTAGCCTTCCAGAAGATGAATATTGGCTTCAACTACTGATTTTTTAAATTCTGCCAGGTCTCTGGTGAGATCTTCAAGGTCACTGACCCTGGCCTGGGAAGTGATGGTCATCCCGTCAGGCACCACTTTGCAGGAAGGGAGCTCTACTCCGCGGACTGTTGTGTTGTGGAGGATTGCCGTATCTTTTCCGATGCTGCAGTCAAACACCACAGCCCCGAACCCGACAAAGCAGCTTTCCCCTATCCTGCAGGGACCGTGTACGATGCAGCCGTGGGCAAGGGAGCTTCTGCTGCCTATTATAACTTCCGAGTCTCTGAGTCCGTGGACCACCACATTATCCTGCACATTGCAGCGGCTTTCGATGACAATGGACGAACCCGGCTCATCCGCTCTTATGACCGCGTTTGGACCTACGAAAACGTCATCCTTTATGGTTACGTTTCCGACTATTACTGCGGTTTCGGCTATCCATGCGGTTTTGCTTATTTTCGGGTACTGTTTTTGGGGGTTTTGAAGCTGCATTCCGGGCATCTCCTTTTCATGCTGCAGGTTTTTTCCGCTAATGGTCATGTTTTTTGCACTGTTTAATAATCGTGTTTTTAAGCCCTGAACTGTCTAAGGCAAGCTTTAAAACGTTTTTATGATAAATTATGAGAACTTATTTAAACTTATTTACTGTCCCGTACTGATCTCAGCAATAATTATGAATCGCTTCTTTGAAAAGAAACTTCACTTTGAAACAAAGCACCGCTTTGAACTTTCCCTGGCAGTTTTCCCGGGATAAGCCCGAATGAGAGTGTTTAAATTGATGGGAACTCTCTAAATTTCAAAAGAATTTAAATATTACTGCTGGCTTATGTCCTAAAAAAATTGAGATGGATGCCTATGCTTGAGAACACGCTTGATGAACTGTTAAAATGGGTTGCGAGTTCTGACCGTCGCCAGATACTCATGGAATCAATGAAAGGGCGCGATATTGTCAGAGCTGCGGATGTTGCTCATGAGACCTGGAGGTCGACGCAGAATATCAGCCGTGCCATGAGAGAACTTGAAGGCAGAGGTTTAATGGAATGCCTGAACCCTGAGAAAAGCACATGGAAGAAGTACATTCTTACTGATATGGGGGAAAAAGTTCTGGAAGAAATGGAAGAACAGAATTTTTAGTTTCTTAAATCTCCGCTTTCGAATATCCGTACTTTTTTTGCTTATGCCGGGGCTGTTTTTGGAGGTTGTGGGAAATCATCCGGCTCGTCTCCTCTCCATAATGCAGGTTTTGCGCCAATTTCGGTTCGTTATTTACTTCTTTTTTCTGGTTCCAGTGGTTGGTCGTGTCCGTGAGTCATTGATCATAATTGAGAAAACAGACACATTCAGCTTGGTTAGGTATATTTACAGAAAGTTCTTCTGCAACCGGTTTTCAATGACTGACCCCCACGACCCAGTGGTTCCAAATCGTTTTTATGACAAATAATGAGAAATTATTTGGATTTATTTCCTCCATCAGTCTTATATTTTTCATCCTTTTCCTCTAAAAACTTATTGATTAATTTGATTCTGAGGGGCAGGTCAGGTCTTTGAGATCTGGTCAGATTTTTGGGATTCGGACAGGTTTTTGAGATTCGGACAGGTTTTTTGGATTCTGTCAGGTTTTTGCGATCCAGAGAGGGTCAGTAGTTAATGGAGGGATGGTAACTTCATGAAAGAATATGACCAAATTTTATCTTAGCAGGCGGGAAGACTCCTTCCTCGGAGGCCTTAGGCCGACAGGTG
>JAENYU010000063.1 GCA_016841625.1 Methanobacteriota archaeon | reverse complement strand
TGATTCACTTCATGCGGCGCTTCAGGGAGATCCGCCGATACCTGAATAATTACAAAAAAACAATACTTTCACACAACCCCAGTCCTTACCTTTTTTTCCTTTTTTGAAGACAAGAGTTACTTTACTTTTTCTCAATACTTTCACCCCGCATCCTCAACGGTTAATATCCTGAAAAACAATCTACTTCTACCTGCTCAAAAAACAACCCGGAGGCCACCCCCTTGAAACGAGAAAAAGAAGAAATAATCGTCCTTGTCAAAGCTACTCCAGAAAAAAGCAAAAGGCAGGGGCATGTCGTAGGAGTTACCGGTATCAACAAAGACGGGGAACTAAGGAGACTGTATCCCCTTAAATACAGATACGGCGAAGGGCTGGTCGATTTCGGGAGAAATGACCGGCTGGAGGTCACGGTTACGAAGCCGGAGCAAGACCTGAGGTGGGAGAGCAGGAAAGTGCTCGACTATGTAAACCTGGGACAGCCCCTGAAAGACAGGGAGATCAGGGAGCTTGTCCTGCCTCTGGCAACTTCGCTTGAGAGACTGAATATCGAGGGGGCGAGCCTGGGGGTTGTAAAACCGGAGCTTCTGGATGTGGAGATCAGGGTAAACAGTATCGAGATCCACGATAGGCAGCAGTACTTTAACCTGATGGGAGATTACATGGAAAAGCGGGGAAAAGTGAAAATGCCGGTTGAACTCAGGTATGTTTTCAGGTGTAGGGGGGAGGAAGCTTGCAGGGGGCACAAAATCATCGTGCTGGACTGGGAATTTAACGAAACTGCAAGGAAAATGATAAGGAGTGAGCAGAATACGGGGGTGGTGGAAAAGAAGATACGCAAAGAGTTCTTCGAGCTCATGCAGGAGAGGGACCTTTACTTTATCATGGGGACACATTTCAGGTACGGGACCTGGATGATCCAGGGGATTTTCTGCCCGGAAAAAGATGGCGTGAACCAGAGCAGCCTTCAGGATTTCGAAAAGTCGGGAACTGTTGCTGCAGAATTGGCCACTTGATTTGAGGATTCTCAAATCCCAAAAGACAGGAACAAAAGAAGTAGAGATAAATATATAAGATAAGAAAAAAATAACCGGGTAGCAGACCTGTTATATCTTAAATAGAAATAAGCAATCAGATATCAACTGAGATATTAACTGAAAATATCAAATCAAATCAAATCAAATCAGTTGCAGATATCAATTGCTCAAAACGAAGGGATCTTCAATAAACCATAAATTCGATCTGAAATGGAGAGGGTTCAAAAAACCCCTTACCAGTTTAATTTTCATTCTTCTTATCCTCAATTTAGTGCCCATTGGAACTGCGCTAGCCGACGCATCTGCAGCCAGCCTCGGCCAAAATGGAAATGGCAGTGTTTCAACGGTAGCGCAAAACAACTCTGCAGATGAAGAACTCGAAAATGCAGTTGATGAAGCTTCTGATTTCGGGAAAATTGAAATAACAACAATTCCAAACGGCTCTGAGATCTACATAGACGAAATATACAGGGGAACAACCCCTGCCCGGCTAACCGATGTACCCCCCGAATTCTATGAAGTGGTACTGAAGCAGGAAGGATACGACGACGTCTTTGACCGCGTTCTTGTTAGAGCCGGAGAAACGTCTGTGATCTCGAAAAAGCTCAGCTTTAAAGAGGGAGTCTGCAGCATCTCTTCCGAGCCCAGCGGAGCAAGAGTTTACCTTGATGGGAAATACAAAGGAATCACACCTGTGGTCTTCCATACAGACGAAGGAAACCACTCTTTGAAAATCAAGAAAACCGGATACGGGACTCTTTCAAAAGAGGTGAACGTTTCCTTTGATGAACCCTTCGTGCTTAAGGAAAAGCTTCATCTGAGCATTTTCGTTTACCTGGCTTCTGCCCTGATTCTGCTTGTTGGTGGCGTTTTCGTAAAAAAGAAACCGGAGATTCCGGAATTCAAGATCCCGCCAGGAAGCGGTTCGCTGGAAAAATATAAAAAGAAACTCGGGACAGTTGGGAAAAGAGAAGAGAAACAGAAAGAAGAAGAAGAAGAAGAAGAAGAAGAAGAAGAAGAAGAAGAAGAAGAAGAAGA
>JAENYU010000045.1 GCA_016841625.1 Methanobacteriota archaeon | reverse complement strand
ATTTATATTATCATTTTATTATAAAAAATTACCCATATCATATGACGAAGAGCCACTTTTATACCTGCCAAAAATGTCGTAAAGATTGAGCTTTTCAAAGTAATATTGGACAGCCAACATTGCTCCAATAGGAAGGCATATATTCTTGTTAGGAAATATTGGAAATGCTCTTAGTTTTGTGTTTTTATTCATTTGACCGAATAAACCAAAACGAAGAGCACCTATTTTTATTTAACTATCGAAATTAATATGAAAATAGTGGGAACTGTCAAACTAAGGTTTTATCGATTGAATGCAGATCTTTCTACTTATCAGCCTATCTTATCAATTTCCTGCTTATTCCTGAAAGAGGCCGGAAAATCAAAGATATTCAAGTAAGACATTCAAGTAAGACATTCAAGTAAGACATTCAAATATACTGCTTTGCCGGAGAAACATTATGGAATCATTGCTGGGGAACATTGTCATCCTACTTGGCGTGTCTATTCTTATTCTTTGCATATTCCACAAATTTGAGGTCCCTTCGGTGCTGGGCTTCCTTGTAACCGGCATGCTATTGGGACCTTACGGACTGGGACTGGTCGGTGGGACTCAGGGAGTGGAAGTCCTTGCTGAACTCGGGGTCATCTTCCTGCTATTTACCATTGGGGTTGAACTTTCCCTCAAGGAACTCTGGGAGATAAAGAAGACCGTGCTGGCAGGCGGTGCCCTCCAGGTCCTTGTGACAATTTTACTGGTTTTCCTGTTATGCACGCAGCTGGGCTTCAGCAGGGCTGCTTCCGTGTTCATAGGTTTTCTCATTTCCCTTAGCAGTACTGCAATAGTACTCAAAATTCTCCAGGAAAAGTCCGAGGTCTATAGCCCCCACGGAAGGACTTCGCTTGCCATTCTGATATTTCAAGACATCATTATCGTGCCCATGATCCTTGTCACACCCCTGCTCGCAGGGGTCTCGGAAGAACTTGCAGGTTCGTTTTCAACCCTCCTCCTGAAAGGGGTTGGGATCATCCTTTTAGTTATTATCAGTGCCCGCTATCTTGTTCCCAGGCTGCTCTATTTCGTGGCCCGGACCCACAGCAGGGAATTGTTTCTTCTGAGTGTTATTTTTATCTGTCTTTCAACAGCTCTTCTGACTTCCAGTGCCGGGCTGTCCCTTGCCTTAGGAGCTTTTCTGGCAGGGCTGGTCATCTCCGAATCCGAATACAGCCAGCAGACCGTGGCCCATATCACGCCTTTTAAAGACATCTTCATGAGCTTTTTTTTTGTGTCCATAGGCATGCTGCTGGATGTGCAGTATTTCCTGGAAAAACCCCATATCTTCATCCTGATAGCCCTCACCGTTATCTTCCTGAAAGCACTTGCAGGAGCCACTGCTACCTTTTTGCTTGGTTATCCTCTCCGCACAACCCTGCTCACAGGGCTTGCCCTCTCCCAGGTAGGGGAGTTTTCCTTCGTCCTTTCGAAGTTCGGTCTGGAATTCAATCTTCTGGCAGAAAGCACTTACCAGACCTTTCTAGCCGTTTCCATCCTCACTATGGGCATCACTCCCTTTGTCATCAACGGGTCTCCCCGGGCTGCGGACCTCCTCCTCAGGAGGGTTTCCAGCACGAAACTTGTGAACGGGCTGTACTCCAACGGGCTGCACTCCGGCTCCGTGAAGAATGAAGTTGGTGAAGAACTCCAACTGAACGACCACCTTATAATTTTAGGGTTTGGGCTTAACGGCCGGACAGTTTCAAGAGCGGCAAAAGCCGCGGGCATACCCTATATTATAATAGAAATAAACCCTGAAACGGTCCGCCAGGAAAAAGCCAAAGGAGAACGGATCTACTACGGGGATGCAACTTACGAAGCTGTGCTGGAACATGCCGAAATAGGGGCTGCAAGAACCCTTGTGATCGGAATATCAGACCCTGCTGCTACCAGGAAATCCGTGGAAATGGCAAAGCGCCTGAACCCGGGCATCCACATCATTGCCAGGACCCGCTACCTGCGCGAAATGGAACCTCTGCATGCCCTGGGCGCGGAGGAAGTCATTCCCGAAGAGTATGAGACTTCAATTGAGGTTTTTGTCCGCCTCCTTGAAAAGTACCTTATCCCCGGAGAAGACATCGAGAAATTCGTCGACGAAGTCCGGGCTGACGGCTACGGGATGCTGCGAAAACTCTCAGACGGAAAGACCGTCAATTTCAACATCAGAAAAGACCTCCCCGGCATAGAAATAATTGTCATCCGAGTGAAGGAAGGCTCCGAAATAGCCGGGAAAAACCTTTTAGACATGGAACTCAGGAAAAAACACGAAGTAACAGTCCTTTCAATCCGGCGAGACTCCGATATGATACACACTCCCGACGGTTGTACTCTTATTCAGGCAAATGATGTCTGCATCCTGCTGGGGAAACCCCGTAAACTACACGATGCCAGGAGATTTTTTGAATGATTTGGATGTGGCTGATAAAAAGAAATGAGGGACTTAAAAAGAAGGGCTTATCGGCCTATTTTGGAGTACTTAAAGATAAGGAATTGGTGGAAGGATCGGGAAAGAATTCCCAAAGAATGGGGACGATGTCTTGATTATGTCAGGCTCCGGAATTATTTGACAACGTCCCCAGGGCTTCTCACTGTCTAAAAATAAATTTCAGTCATCCGGAGAAATCATCTCCAGATAACATCCGCCTGCTTTCTTCCCGGAATCTTCCTGAGCTTATACTTTGGATACCCGACCATCAGCGCATATTGCGGGACATAGCCTTCGGGAAGGCCTAGTTCGTCTTTTAAGGGCTGATACTCCATTGCTCCGAGCTGCAAGAGCCCGGCCCAGCAGGTGCCAAGGTCAAAAGAAGGAGCCATCAGGTCAAAGGTGCTCAGGGCGATGATGCTGTCGGTGTATGCAAGCATGTTTTCGGCATAAGCGTATACCAGGCAGGGGGCACTGCGGCAGATAGGGTCGAGGCCTGCGTCCCAGAGACCGACAAGGGCAGGGAGGAACGGCTTTAGCGGATGTTCCGCTTCTTCGTTTTCTGCCATCATGCGCATCCAGTCGATCGTAAGTCCTGCAAGCTTTTTGACCTCGTCGGGATCGCTTATCACGAGCCACTTCACGGGCTGGACGTTCATTCCCGAGGGAGCAAAACGGACCGCTTCCAGGATTCCGGCTATCTTTTCTTTTTCGACCGGCCTGTCCTTGAAGGCCCTTGTTGAGCGCCTGCTCTGGACATATTTTGTGAACACTTCGGGACTGAGCTGCCTGGTATCCACTATGTCGTTTTCCGGGGGGAAGGTCTCGTAATTTCCCTGGATAGCATCTGCCGGACAGGCGGCTTCGCAGTGTCCGCAGCGGGAGCAGAAGGGCTCATTTTCATTGGGGAGGGACGGATAACCGTCTTCTCCGGGCATAATAATGTGCACCGGGCAGATCTCGGAGCAGGCTCCGCAGGCTGTGCACTTTTCCAGATCAAAAGAAATCAGACTCATTTCAGGTACCTCACTGATAAGGTTATTTCTCCTGAATTGATGATATAATTAACTTTCAAAATGAGATCTGGAAATCAGAATAAAATAGAGATGGAGATGGGGCATCTGATTTTGGGGGGGTGTTGAGTGGTTGAAGGGGGGTAAGAAATTGGGGAATTTTGAATCAGAAAAGAGTATTCCTCAGATGCCCAATCTATAATAGGACTGCAAATTATATAAGAATGGGTAAATAATGATTGATTAGCTCATTTTACAGCAGTACTGTCATTATAAAGCATAATATGGCAGTACTCATGTTTTTCTTATTCTGTTTATTTTTCAGACGTTTCTTTTTCGATTTCCGTATTTAATTTCACTTGTGAGAGAGCTTAAAAATGAAAAATGAGGAAAATTGGAGATTAAAATAGAAAATTGAGAAAAATTAAGGGTTTAAATTAAAAATGGAGGAAAATAAGAAAGAGGAAAATAAGAAAGAGGAAAATAAGAAAGAGGAAATTAAAAAAATAGGGGAAAATAAGAGAGGAAAGGAGGTTTCTTAAAAATCCTCACATCACGGTTTCCGAGATCAGTTCCTGATTCCCCCCAGAGAATACCCTGGAGACGCGGACCTTCCAGTTTCCGCTTTCTATTTTTCCAGCTTCCCCTTTTCCGTCTTCATTTCTGCCGTTCTCGGCCTCGATCAGGTTATAGCACTGGGTGGTCTTGCCCCGGGTTTTTGAGGAACAGATAGTCCCTGCGTTTACCACAAGCATGTTGTTGAGGTTCCAGACCCAGGGGATGTGGCAGTGCCCGCAGAGGACAAGGTTCACCTTACAGCCGTTTAATAGGTTGAGGACGTCTCCTGCGTCCACCAGGACGGGATTCTCCCTGCCCGCAAGGGGGATCGGGACCAGGTGGTGGTGCAGGGCAAAGACCTTGAAATCGTCTCCGGAAAAAGCTTCCCTGATCCAGCCGTAATTTTCTCTTCCCACATGCCCTTCGTTAAGGTCAGGCTGGGAAGAATCAGCCCCGACAACGGTAACGTTCCCTAGTTTGTGGGTAGAGAACCGGTCTTCAAAGAGGTCCTCAAAATGGAGGTAGCCGGCATTTTTCGAATCGTGGTTTCCGGGGACAAGGACCTTGTTTTTGCATTCGATCCTGTCAATAAATTGTTTTGCCCCGTCGTATTCGGCGGAAAACCCGTTTTCCGTAAGGTCTCCCGTGATCACAACAATGTCCGGGGAAAGTCTGTTTATGCTCTCAACCATTGAATCCGCAATTTCCGGAACAAAGTACGTTTCTGAATAGTGTATGTCTGAAAGGTGTACGATCTGTATAATTTCTCATTCCTTCTTTAACTAAAATTATAATAGTGGTTTTATTCAAGGGGTCGAATCATTCCATATTATATATATTTACCCTGGATAGAATCATATTTGCCTGAATCTAATGATAAATCGTTAAAAAAGCATACTTGTATTGTCAGGTATAATGGAATGGATTGTCAGATCCTAAATTTAAATTCATGACAAAATAGCTGTCTTGAGCCGGATCCGGGGAATCAGGCCCTTTTCCTCCTTTCTTTTTTGTAAATATTTTCCGGGTGCGCGGGAGTTTTGGGAATTCGGGGAGTTTGGGATGTGCGGCAGAGGTCCCCGGAAATTTAAATAAACGTACTCTGGATGTCAGGAATTTTGGAATTTCAGGCATTTGGCAGGTTTTTTAGCTTTTTTCAACCTTGCCGGGTTTCCAGTTTCGGAGCCTGACACCCTACAGGAATCCATTTTGTAAAGCAACCGGTCTGCCCCAAAAATTCTCTTACATTTTGTTGAGTCGGCTTTCTTAAATCCCGATAACTGTCAGTTTACGACTGTAATCACGAAAGCCTAAATATTGATATTATATATAATTAACATTAAGTTATATTAAATAAACAAAATGTTAATTGCAGTTAATATGAGGAGGACAAAAACATGGCTGAGATGACTCTGACTGTGATACCTGTATTGATAACCACGTTGATTGTAATTTTTGTCTGGACTTTGTGGAGGAAAAACCAGGAGAAAAAGGCAGGCTTTGCAGTTGTTGACGAGCGAACGGCGCTAAATGAAGGGAAGGCTGCCCGTATCACGGTAATGGCTACGGGATATTTCATGCTGGGTCTCCTGTATTACGTTTTCGTCTCTGAAAATTATGAACTTGGCCTTCCCATCCTTGAAACCGCCTGGGCACTCATTATAGCGGTGCTTTTCAATAGTATACTCTACATTGGCCTGCGCTGGCATTTTGAAAGAAAAGTGGACTTAGTATGAGAACAAGAATGAAAGAACTCCGGGCCAGATACAACCTGACCCAGGCGGACCTAGCAAAAATAGTGGGAGTGAGAAGGGAAACCATCCATTTCATGGAGAAAGGGAATTACAACCCTTCACTAAAATTAGCCCATGATGTTGCAAAGGCACTAAAAACCACAATAGATGAACTCTTTATTTTTGATGATTGATTCTCCCGGGATCACCTTTTCAGGATCATCCATTCCGGGTTCATTCACTGAGGACAATTCACCATGGATCATTCAATAAAATGAATATCATTCAACGTATTGAATGATCCGTATCCAATCACCTGTGAGATACTGCAAGCTGGACGCCGATTGCAGTAAAGATCCCTGCTTTTCCCCATTTAATGTACTTCCCGATTCCGGGTCTTTCCAGGACTTTATTGCCGATGGTTCCGGCAAAGACGGAAATTACTGAGAAGATAAGCCAGGCCTGGACCATGAATACTATTCCCAGCAGTATCATCTGTGTGGGTACGCTGCCCGCCTCCAGGTTTACAAACTGGGGCAGGAAAGCCAGGAAGAAGAGTGCAACTTTGGGGTTCAGGACGTTCATGAAAATCCCCCTCTTATAAAGAGCCCGGACGTCGCTTATCTGGACCGGACCGGAGGATAATACCCTGTCGCCTTCCCTGAGAGCCTGCCATGCGAGATAGAGTAAGTAGGCTGCTCCCACGTATTTTAATACCGTAAAAGCCAGGGCGGACTGGTACACGATGGCGGAAACCCCCAGGGCTGCTGCGGTGGTATGGACCAGCACTCCGGTGCACAGGCCCGATGCTGTGGCAATTCCTGCTATTTTTCCCTGGGAAATGCTCTGGGTGAGCACGAATATAATATCAGGGCCGGGCAGGAACGTAAGCGCTGCAGATGCCGCAATAAAATAGATTAACTGTGGTGCTTCTATCAATTTTTCTCACTTTTCATTTTTGTTGCATTTATCCAGAGATGAGATTGTATCTATTATTATAAAGGGTTTCTAAATGGTCAAATCCTCCTGCTTGAAAGGCCGGTCTGGCTGCTTCCGGCACAGATCCGGGCTGTGTTCAGAACCGCACCAGATTCTGAACCGTACCTTGTTCATGTACGGAATATGTTCATGAGTGTATCATGTTCAGGTCCGGAATAAACTAATTATATTGTCACTGTTTTTATGGTTCATTTCATAAACTATTTATAATAAGTCTTTAATAATAAAGAAGAAATACATTTTGTACAAATAAACATAGGAATATATTTCACATTGAAAACCACTTTCCGCGTGGATGTATATGGATCCCTTCGAAACGCTTACCGGGCAAAGCAAAGAAAAACGCCACACCATCGTGAGTGCGAGAATCAAATACATAATAAACATTCCCGACGAGGAACGTCGCGTTAAGGTTGCCCATGATGTGCTCGAAACGATTGTAAAACTTCCTGAAGAGGAGAAGATGCTTGTTTATCGGGCCGCAGCCGATGCAGTGGACGAACTGCTCAAGCCCAGGAAACAGGTTCTACTTGAAACCCTGAGAAAAGTCATCCTTAAATGGCCGATGAACCGGAAAATGGAAGAAAAAAGAGTTCTTACGGTTGCCATTAGGGATCTGCCTTCCGTAAAGCAGGCGCTTATCCGGAGGGCGTACCGGAAACTGCTGTTTTGAGCCTACCGGCCTGATAATTACTTTTTTTCCTTTCACCTGCCTGGATTCCGGGCTTGAAAACTAATTTTTTTCCTTTCCATCTGCCTGTATTTCGGGGTCCTTTCAGGTCTATCTGTCAGGCCGTTAGAAGATAAATCAACAGCATGAGAATTCCCATAAATATTGCTGCTCTCATGTCCACGAGGAAAAACAAAAGGATTTTTATTAAAAGAACTATCCCTAACATCTTTTTCAGGACCTGAAAAGTTCTTACAGGTTCTTCACGTTTCTATTTTTTTTCCGTGCTCTTCAGACTTCAGGCTTCAGACTTCAATCTTCAGGCTTCAGGCTTCAACGATCACCGTACCTTCCATCCAGGGGTGGAATGTACAGATATAATCATATGTGCCTTCTTCTTCAAAGGTGAAGGTAAAAGTATCTCCCTGTTGAAGGGTGTCCGATTCCAGCCCCGAACCTACCACGTTATGGATGGCGGTATCATAGTTAGTCCACCTGACAGTCTGCCCTATCTTCACTGTAAGAGTGTCAGGTATGTATGTGAAGTCCCGGATTTCAACATCGATAATTTCTGCCCCGGCTCCTCCGGCAGGTTCCTCTGCTTCTGCAGGTTTTTATGCCCCTGTTTCTTCGTCGGTTCCTTCGTCAACTTCTGCCCCGGTTTCGGTTTCCTCTTCTTCCATTTCGGTTTCTTCATCGTGTCCCGCTTCATCGGCAGGTTCAGTCTCTTCTGCTCCCTCTTCCCCGGGTGCTGCAGAGGCAGCATCTTCCGAGTCTCCATAGCCTGCACAGCCAGCAGCGAAAAGTACCCCAATAATTGCCAGGAAAATTGTTATTTCCTTTCTCATTCTACTCCCTCTCTTCTCACTTCCCCGCTCATTATAACCGTTTTACTGTTTTCCCCTGGATATAATTTTCACTTCCAATACTAAAACCAGTATGGGAAACTAATTTCAGTAGTTATTATCTATTGTAAAATATTCAATTAGCGATCTAAAATGTTCATAAAATATTCAAAATTGGAGCAATTAGTAGTCTCAACTCTTTTTATAAGTCCGCTTGAGCGAGCGGAGAGAGCGAAACGGACAGCGCACTGTTGCGATTTCATCGCAACTAAAAGAAAAATCACAGATTTTTCTAATTCCGAGCCGCAAATCGGCTGGTGCTGCTAGGTTATTTTTTAATATTTAGTCCTCTTGAGGGAGCGCAGCGACCGAAAAGGACCCCGTGCTGTTGCACTTGCAGTGCAACTAAAAGAAAAATCGGAGATTTTCTGTGATGCCGAAGCGGAACTCGGCTGGGACAAATACTTTAATAAAAGGGAAATGACTATTCACCTACGTTCCAGCGTTCATTTGCGCTACAGCGTTCACTTACGTTTCAGCATTCATTTACTCTACAGCGTCGTTCAAATATTATATTCCCATATTGAACCGACAGATCTCATTTACATTTAAATTTATACTTACCCCCAATCAAGGTGTGAATTTATGTCTTTAGCAAATCTCAGAACGCATTATACGACCGGCGTAAACCCGGAAAAAATTGAAGACGGTCAGAAGGTAACCCTTGCCGGCTGGGTCCACGAGGTCAGGGACCTCGGCGGGATCTGCTTCGTGGTGCTCCGGGACCGGGAAGGAAGAGCTCAGGTCACGCTTGTTAAGAAGAAAATTGACAGGGAACTTTTCAACGCTGCAAGAAAGCTTGTGCGCGAGTCCGTGATTTCGGTAACAGGATCTGTTAAGCTCGAAGAAAAAGCCCCCAACGGGTACGAACTTATCCCCGACGAAATCGTTGTCCTGAACGAAGCAAACTCTCCGCTGCCCATGGACACCACCGGGAAAGTGGAAGCCGAACTTGACACAAGGCTGGACTCCCGCTTTATCGACCTGAGAAGGGCCGAATCTACGGCAGTCTTCAAGGTCAGGCACCAGGTCCTCCAGGCAGTCCGCGAGTTCTTTGTGGAAAACAACTTTATCGAGACCTCAACCCCCAAGGTCGTGGCAACGGCTACGGAAGGCGGGACCGCGCTTTTTCCGATCACCTACTTCGACAGGGAAGCATTCCTCAACCAGAGCCCCCAGCTTTTCAAGCAGATCCTTATGAGCGGCGGTTTTGACAGGGTCTTTGAAATCGGCCCCATCTTCAGGGCTGAGGAGCACGACACCCGCAGGCACCTGAACGAAGCAACCTCCATCGATGTTGAGGTCAGCTTTGCCGACCACTTTGACGTAATGGAAATCCTGGAAAACCTGGTGGCTTACGTCTACACAAAGGTCCTTGAAAACTGTGGAACTGCCCTTGAAACTCTCGGGGTCGAACTGAAAGTCCCGCAACTCCCCTTCCAGAAGCTTACCTACGATGAAGTCATCGAGATCGTAAATGCCCACTCGGAAGAGAAAATGCAGTGGGGAGACGACATCGGCACCCAGGGCGAACATGCTGTGGGGCAGTATGTCTATGAGACCACCGGCGAGTCCCACTATTTCATCATCGACTGGCCGACGGAAATCAAGCCCTTCTATGCCATGCCCTATGAGGAAAGGCCGAAATTCTCCAAGTCCTTTGACATGATGCACCGCACTATGGAACTCTCCTCCGGAGCCCAACGGATTCACATCCCTGACCTGCTCAAGAGCCGGATCGAGTCCCAGGGCCTGAACCCCGACGGTTTCGAGTTCTACCTGAAAGCCTTCGATTACGGGATGCCCCCGCATGCAGGCTGGGGTCTGGGCTGCGAACGTTTTGTCATGACCATGCTCGACACCGCTAACATCAGAGATACCGTGCTCTTCCCGAGGGACAGGAGAAGACTTTCTCCCTGATTTTCCCTCAATTTTCTTTATTTTTTAATCAGTTTCCTGTTTGAGGTTGTTACTTGACATTCTCTGACTTCTTATCTACAGTTTTTGACCTCTTATCTACAGTTTTTGATTTATTATCCAGACATCTTACATTCTCAAACTTCCAGGCGATTATTTATTCAACTTTGAACGGAAGGTTGGTCATAGCATGACAGACAGAAACGTATCCACTGAAAAACCGGAGAAACGGGCAGCAGGGATTGCCGCAGCCCGGCTTGTCAGTTCCGGCATGGTTGTAGGGCTCGGGACCGGCTCAACGGTTGCATACACGATTAAAGAACTCGGAAGGCAGGTACGGGAAGAGGGGCTTAACATCCTCGGAGTCGTTACTTCATACCAGTCCGAGATGCTCGCTATCGAATCCGGCATCCCTCTGACTACCCTTGCCCAGCACCCGGAACCTGACCTTGCCATTGACGGGGCAGACCAGGTAGACGCAAAAATGTACGCTATCAAGGGAGGAGGAGCCGCCCACACCCGGGAAAAGATCGTCTCGGTTTCCGCAAAACGCTTTGTGGTGGTTGCTGACGACTCTAAAATGAGCGAGGAGCTTGACCGGGAAGTGCCCGTGGAGGTCCTGCCCTTTGCAAAGGAGCTTGTCGTGAAAAAAATCAGGGAACTCGGGGGAAAACCCGAACTCAGGATGGCGTCCAGGAAAGACGGACCGGTGATCACGGATAACGGAAACTTCGTGCTGGATGTGGCTTTTGGCGTGATAGAAGACCCTGCAGATCTTTCTCTTCAACTCTCTTCAATTCCTGGTGTGGTTGAGCACGGAATTTTTTCCAATGTTGACGAGGTCTACGTCGGGAAAGAGGATGGGTCCGTAGAAACCATTAAAAAATGAACCCCTGGAGAAGTGAACCTATAGAGAAGTAAAACCGGAGGGAGGGTCAAAGGGAGACACGAAGGCGAAACGCTGCCCTGCAGCCATGAAGGGTAAAAAGGGCAGGTTAATTCCTCTTTTTTTGTTTTGCCGTTTCCGGGTAGTGAAAACCGGAATCCCGTCCTGGGCCACCGGCATATATTTATAGAAGTATTATCAGTTATTTTCTGATCAAATACTGCCTGCCAGGTATAAATTATTTAAAGGTCTAACTGGCGGGACAAAATCCCATTAAATCAAAAGTCTTTCAAATTACCCGAACCGGGCAGTCAGCTTGGCCCAGGGTGCAGAAAGCAGGTTCAAATCAAAACAGCTTCAAATTATCAAGTATTAATCCTTTTACAGTATATTTAATATTTTCAGGAGGCTTAAGTCCAGATGGCAAGTGGTGGACAACCTATTTTCATAGTAGATCCGAGGAAAGAGCAGACAAAGGGTAAAGACGCGCTAAGCATGAACATTGCGGCTGCAAAAGCAGTGGCAAGCATAGTTAAGAGCACACTTGGGCCACGGGGAATGGACAAAATGCTCGTCAATACCCTTGGAGACATTACTATTACTAACGACGGTGCTACCATCCTGCACGACATGTCCATAGAACATCCTGCAGCCAAGATGGTTGTGGAGGTTGCCCAGTCCCTTGAAAGTTCCGCAGGGGACGGGACCACCAGCTCAGTTGTTTTTACGGGCACTCTGCTTGAAAAGGCCGAGGAGCTTATTGAGAATGGAGTGCACCCCACTCTCGTTATCAAGGGATTCAGGCTTGCGGCTGAAAAAGCTGTGGAGCTCCTCGAAGATCTCGCGGTTTCCGTGGGCCTTGAAGACAGGGAGATTCTGTCCAGGGTTGCCAGGACTTCGGCTACGGGCAAGGCCACTGAAAAATACAACACCCTGCTTGCAAAGATCGCTGTGGACGCGGTACTTGCCGTGTACGAAAGGGGGCAGGTGGACCTGAAACATGTTACCGTGTTAAAAGAAGTCGGGGGCAACATTGAAGACTCCGAGTTTGTGGAAGGGCTTGTGCTTGAAAAGGTGGCTATGGACAGGAACGCTCCGCTCAGGATTGAAAATGCAAATCTTGCGCTCATCGATACCCCGATGGAAATCGGAAAAACTGAAAACAAGGCAAAATTACAGGTTTCCAGCGTCGGGGAGCTTGAAAAGTTCGTGAAAGAAGAGGAAGCGTCTCTTTTTGCAATGGCAGATTACATTATCAGAGCAGGTGCCAACGCCGTTTTCTGCTCCAAGGGTATGGACGAAAAGATAGCCGCTTACCTCCAGAGCCGCGGAATCTACGCCACCCGCAGGGTGAAAAACGAGATCCTTCAGAGCATCGCCGAAGCCACTGGAGGGCGAACTATCAGGAACATTAAGGAATTGACCTCAAATGAGCTAGGGCATGCCGGGCTGCTCGAACAGGACCGCGAAGGCGATCAGGGCAAGACCTATCTCAGGGACTGCAAAGGTGCGAAGTCCGTTTCCATTGTCCTCCGCGGCGGGACTGAACACGTTGTGGACAACATAGAACGTGCCATGGACGACGGCCTGAAGGTCGTTAAGTGTGTGGTCGAAGACGGCAAGATTGTGGCTGGAGGAGGGGCTCCTGAAGCCGAGGTCGCCCTTGGTCTGCGCTCTTACGCCTCAAGCATAGGCGGCCGTGAACAGATGGCTATCATGGCTTTTGCCGATGCCCTTGAGGAAATCCCGAGGACAATTGCCAGGAACGCGGGTATGGATACCATCGACAGCATCCTGAACCTGCGGGCAAAGCATGCTGAGAACAAAAACGCCGGGATCAACGTTTACTCCGGCGAGGTCGAGGACATGCTAGAAAAAGGTGTTGTGGACCCCCTCAGGGTCAAGCTCAACTCCATCAAGTCCGGCTCCGAAGCCGCAGAAATGGTCCTCCGTGTGGACAGTATCCTCCGCGCCCAGAGTTCCGATATCCAGAACGTCAGGCCCGAGCACATGGCAAGCACCTACGAGGGCATGACAGCCCCACAAATGAACACGCGCAGGTAAGAGCCTTAACCGGGTCAGGTCCAGATAGGATCAGATCTTAATACGGAAAAACGAAAATTAAACAGAATGGAAAAGGCGAAAGTTGCAGGCTATGTTCTGTAGCTTTCTTTCTCCATTTTTCTTCTTCGCTTTTCTCCTTTTTTCGTTAATTTTTCATTTTGGATTCATAAACTCAATGAGTTTTCTCCGTAAAAGCGCCTGTAATCCTCAACTGCTTTTTTTGCCTGTTCGGGAAATTCCTTTCGCAAACATGCGATAAACTCGTCCCTTGAACCTATTTCCTTTATCTTTTCAAGCATCAAGGAAGCAAACTTCCGGGATTCGAGGTTGCCTTTTTCAATTTCGAAAGAGAGGCAGAGGGCTTCTTTCGGGAAGAATTTTCTCCTGATGTGCGGGGAAACCGAGCCCAGAAGCACCCCTGCTTTCAGGACGCTGTAAGCCGGGACCCCTTCCCTGTCAATCCTGTCTTTTCCTGCGAGTTTTTCGAAGTTTTCCCCGGCGTATGAATGGAATTCTATGTAGATTTCGGGCTCCAGTTTTTCCACGGCTTCAAGGATCGGTTTTCCTATCCCGGAATAGTAACGCGGATCCAGGGTCGAGACATATTTGTCCCTGCTAACAAGGGGAATAAGTGCTAATGTGCCTGTTTCCGGGGGCTCGATATTCTTCAGGATCCCGGTCGTGTCCTTCCATTCCTCTCCGTGCAGGCCCGCAACAAAGAGGCGTACCGGTCTTCCGCTGCCGTAGATTCTTATCCCGGCTTTTGCAGGGATGGCGGTAGGTGGGTTCCCGTTAAAAAGAGATTCTCTTTTTTCATCAGCTTTCATCCACTCCCCCATCAGTTTTTATCCGTTCCCATTAGTTTTGATCTGTTCCCATTAGTTTTGATCTGTTCCCATTAGTTTTGATCCGTTTCCATACCTTCAGGCTCTTTTTCCCCACTTTCAGACTCTTTTTCCCCACTTACAGGCTCATTTTCCCCACTTCCGGGTTTTCTTGCTATGACGTAGATTTCCTGCTTTTTCGAACTGATGACCTGGAGGATTTCAAGCCCAAGGTCTTCGATTTTGCTGAGGGTGGGCTTCGGGTTTTTCTTTTTTGGCAGTTTTATTACCTGGAGGAGTTTTCCGTTTTCTTTCAGGAGGGGCAGGACCCAGGCAAGGGCTTTTATCGAGTCCTGGGGTTCCAGGGTCATATCCGAGAGGATCACGTCCACCGGTTCTTCCGAGAGGGTTTTCAGGGGCACGGTGAAAACGTCTCCGAACATAATTTCCACATTTTCCCGCTCAAAGGCTATTTTCCCCAGTTCGCTCCTGAAGTCCCGGCTGAACTCGATTCCTTTTACATGCCCCACAATTTCCGAAGCGAAGAGTATGAACCCACCGGCGCTGGAGCCCAGGTCAAGGACTCTGTCTCCGGGCTGCAAGATCTCGCTTTCTTCCTGGATACGTTTGAGCTTAAAATAACCCTGGGGACGGTCCAGGCCTTCGGCAACTTCGATTTCGTCGTCGGATGCCACATCTCTGGATACTTTCTTTACAACGGCGCCGTTTACCTTTACACTACCTGCAAGGATGGCAGTTTTGGCGCGCCCCCGGGATTTGAAGTAGCCCATATCTACAATGTATGCGTCCAGTCTCATAGGGCAGAAGTATCGGCAGAGCCTGTATATATAGGTAGTAAGTGGGGGCGGATACCGGGCAGGAAAAATTCCACATTATACGATTTTTTTAATTAGAATAAAATGGTGATATTTATATAGTATTTCGAAATTTAACCGGCGTTATATAATATATCGAAAATAGATAGATATATTTTTTAAGAGCTATTTCCTACTTTTCATAAGTCAGCAGACCATTTATTTTTCATTTTAAGGGCTGCCAGGACAATTACAAATGGTAGATACAGTTCACAGGCCTAATTAACTCTATAAATTTTATCTTAAAACAGTAGTTTATCCTGTAAAGTTCGGTAGTGGTAAATTTCGGTCCTGGAAGCTCGATTAAAGGTGTATCAAAATGCTTAAAAAGTTCACTTCGTTATTTCCCCTCTGGGCGGTTTTGCTCTCTACAGTGGCATATTTTAACCCGGAGTACTTTGCACCCCATAAAGGGCTGATTGTGCCCTTTTTGAGCCTGATCATGCTGGGGATGGGAGTCACCCTCTCTGTGGACAGCTTCCTGTCCGTATTAAAAAAGCCTTCAGTGGTTATTCTGGGTACCCTGATGCAGTATACCCTTATGCCTTTTTTTGCCTGGCTTATCTGTCTGGCTCTGAAACTTCCGACTGACATCATGGCCGGCGTTGTCCTGCTGGGCTGCTGTCCCGGAGGCACGGCTTCCAATGTGATCTGTTACCTTGCAAAAGGGGACGTTGCCCTCTCGATAGTGCTCACCTCCGTCTCCACTCTTGTTGCTTTCCTTGCAACTCCCTTCCTGACCTGGCTTTATATAGGGCAGACCGTGGAAGTGGATGTAATGGGCATGCTTGTGAGTGTAGTAAAAATCGTGCTCGTGCCGGTGCTCTTCGGGCTTTCAATCAACTATTTCTTCGAAGAGAAAATCCGAAAGATTAAGGATGTCTTCCCGGCAATCTCGGCTCTGGCCATCGTAATCATCATTGCAGTGATCATAGGGGTCAACAGGGGCAGCCTTGAGAACATGGGGCTGATGGTCATGCTTGCCGTGGTCCTGCACAACGGGCTGGGGCTTGCCGGTGGTTACGGGGTCGCAAAGGCCCTGAAACTCAGCGAAAAGGAAGCAAGGACCCTGGCAATCGAGGTCGGGATGCAGAACTCCGGCCTGAGTGTTGCCCTGGCGATCAAACACTTCACCGCAGCAGCAGCGCTGCCCGGAGCAATTTTCAGTATCTGGCACAACCTTTCAGGGGCTTTCCTGGCAGGGCACTGGGCCGGAGACAGTTTACATGACGATAAAAGTGAGAGACCCGAAATAAGCGGGAATCCGCTGGAATGAATTGGGGTGAAATCGAAATAGGTTTTGCACAAAAGCAAAAGGTTGGGTAACCGGGAAAGATTCGGAGGAATTGGGTTTTGCCCTCCGGGTTTTTCCCATTAAATTCATTTTCTGTCCCTTTTAAGATTTTTTTCGGTCCCTGTTAAACTTCGCAGGACGTGTGTGAAGTCATGTTTTTATCCGTTTCCTTTCGTCTCCTTTCGTTTCCTTTCCTTTCCTTTCGTTTCCTTTCTTCCCTTTCCTTTCGTTTCCTTTCGTTTCCTTTCGTTTCCTTTCCTTTCTTCCCTTTCCTTTCTTCCCTTCACTTTTTCCCGTATTTCTAAGAACGGTAATAAAATATTGCGAAGTGAATAATTATATATAATATTAATATGATTAAACTCCTGTTAACAGGTTGAAAATGACAAATCTATATTTTTCCGGCAACTTATCAACCTCCTTCATGATTAGACATTTTTTTAATATGTTTGTCTTACCGGTGAGCGGAAAGTAGAGGCTGCTGGAGAGTAAAAATACCCATGTGAGGCAGAAAACAGCTTGAAAGGGATTAAGAGAAATTAAAAAAGGAATTACAAAGGAATTACTAAGGAATTAAAATAAAGTGAAGGTTTTTGATTAATACTTTCACTCCGCTATATAACTTTATTAATAAAAAGTTCACGTTTTGCTATATGGGCAGTCTGATCAGGACGGCTGGCACTCAACATATATAACAATCAGTTTATAATAATTAATTGAATTATTGGCCTGATCGCTTATTTCTCTCACTTCAAATCATCTTCTCATCGTTTCAAACAGAGACCGGAAAATACGAGATAAGATAAAACCCGAGAGTAGGAAAATGAAAAATATTATTATCAAAGGAGCCCGGGAACACAACCTGAAGGACATCACCGTTGAGCTTCCCCGGGACAAATTCATTGTTATTACCGGGGTCTCAGGTTCGGGGAAATCCACCCTGGCCTTTGACACGGTCTATGCCGAAGGGCAGCGGCGTTATGTGGAGTCCCTCTCCGCCTATGCGCGGCAGTTCCTGGGGCTCATGAACAAGCCGGACGTAGACAGCATCGAAGGGCTGTCCCCGGCAATTTCCATCGAGCAGAAGACTACCTCGAAAAACCCCCGGAGTACCGTGGGAACGGTCACGGAAATCTATGACTACCTGAGGTTGCTCTTTGCCCGGGTAGGGACCCCCCACTGCCCGGTGCACGACATCAAAATCGAGTCCCAGTCCCCGGAACGGATTGCGGACAGCCTTAACTCGGAATGCTCAGGGATGACCACCATCCTTGCTCCTATCATCCGCCAGAAGAAAGGGACTTACCAGCAGCTTTTCAAGGACCTGGATGGCGAGGGTTTCGCCCGGGTCCGGGTCAACGGGGAGATCCACCGCACTGACGACGAAATCACCCTGGACCGCTACAAGAAGCACGATATCGAAGTGGTCATCGACCGTCTGGACCCTGCCGAAGACCGGTCACGGCTTGTCGAGGCCTGTGAAAATGCCCTGAAAAGGGCTGAGGGGCTCCTGATATCCGTGGATTCTGAAGGTAAAGAACGGCTCTACTCCTCGAACATGGCTTGCCCGGTCTGCGGAATAGCTTTTGAGGAACTCCAGCCCCGGATGTTTTCCTTCAACAGCCCTTTCGGAGCCTGTGAAGCCTGCAACGGGCTCGGGATCAAGATGGAGTTCGACCCCGACCTGGTTATCCCCGATAAGAGCCTATGCATTGCAGACGGAGCGGTTGCGCTTTACCGGAATTACCTGGACGGGTACCGGAGCCAGCATCTGGCAGCCGTGGCAAAACATTTCGGGTTTGACATCTTCACCCCGATTGAAGAACTGAGCAAAGAACAGTACAGTGCCCTGATGTACGGCTCCAGCGAACGCATCCAGTTCAGCATGAGCATGAAGAACGGGGACGCCCACTGGTCCCACAAAGGCAGCTGGGAAGGGCTGCTCCCGCAGTCCGAACGGCTCTACCACCAGACGAAGTCCGAATACCGGAGAAAAGAACTCGAGAAATTCATGCAGGTCCGGCACTGCCCGAAGTGTGACGGAAAGCGCCTGAAGGAAAAGGTGCTGGCGGTGAAGATCGGGGAAAGGTCCATTGTGGACGTGACGGACTTCTCCATAGCCGAATGTATCAAATTTTTCGAAACTCTGCAGTTCTCTGAAAAAGAGCAGGAAATAGCAAAGCAGGTCTTAAAGGAAATACGTTCCCGCCTGGGTTTCCTGGAACACGTGGGGCTCGGCTACCTGACCCTCTCCCGTGGTGCAGGGACCCTCTCCGGAGGGGAAGCCCAGCGCATTCGCCTGGCTACCCAGATCGGGTCCAACCTCATGGGTGTGCTCTACGTCCTGGACGAGCCTTCCATAGGGCTGCACCAGCGGGACAATGAACGCCTGATAAGGACCCTGCAGACCCTCCGGGACCTCGGGAACACCCTGCTCGTGGTGGAACATGACGAGGACACAATCCTGGCAGCGGATTACGTGCTCGACATAGGACCCGGGGCCGGGATACATGGGGGCTACGTGGTTGCCGAAGGCACCCCGCAGGAGATCGAGATGAACCCCGGGTCCCTGACAGGCCAGTACCTTTCCGGCGAGAAGTACATCAAGAACCCGGCTTTCCGGAGGAGGAGCGAGTCCTTCATAAGGCTGAAAGGCTGCCGGGAAAACAACCTTAAGGACATTGAAGTGAACATCCCTATCGGGGTCTTCACCCTGATAACAGGGGTTTCGGGTTCCGGGAAATCCACACTTATTTATGATACCCTCTACAAGGCTCTGATGAAAAAGCTTCATAAATCGAACGTGAGCCCGGGGGAGTACGACAAGCTAACTTTCGATTCCGAGATCGACAAGGTCATTGTCATAGACCAGAGCCCCATTGGCAGGACCCCGCGTTCGAACCCTGCCACCTACACGAAAGTCTTTGACGCCATCAGGCAGGCCTTTGCCGAAACCAAAGAAGCTAAGATCCGGGGTTACAAGACAGGGCGTTTCTCCTTCAACGTGAAGGGCGGACGCTGTGAAGCCTGCCAGGGAGACGGGCTGATCAAAATCGAGATGAACTTCCTGCCCGACGTCTACATCGAGTGCGAGGAGTGCAAGGGCACCCGCTACAACCGGGAGACCCTGGATGTCAAGTATAAGGACAAATCCATTGCCGAAGTCCTGGACATGACCGTGGAAGAGGCGCGGGAACATTTCGAAAACATCCCTGCCATCAGGAACAAGCTCGACACCCTCTCGCGGGTGGGCCTGGGCTACATCAAGCTCGGGCAAAGTTCCATCACTCTTTCCGGGGGAGAAGCTCAGCGGATAAAACTGACCCGGGAACTTTCCAAGAAAGGCACGGGTAAGACCATCTACCTCCTGGACGAACCCACTACCGGGCTGCACTTCCATGACGTTAAAAAACTGATCTCTGTCCTGAATGACCTGGTGTCAAAAGGAAACACCGTGGTGGTTATTGAACACAACCTGGACGTAATCAAATCAGCGGACCATATCATCGACCTGGGACCCGAAGGCGGGAACGCAGGCGGGGAGATTGTGGCTGTGGGAACACCCGAGGAGATCGTCAGGGTGCCGGAAAGCTATACAGGGAAATTCCTTGCCCCGAAAGTTCCTGGAGAAAAGATTTCTTACATCAATGCAGCCGGAGGGCAAATGGTAGAGGCGGTTTTCGAAGAGGATGAAGCTTTCGAAAAGGATCCGGAATAAAAATTAGGGATAAAAACCTGGAATTATTCTAAAACACTGAATGAAATTAGGATCAGATGTTGAAATAATTAGAAAATACTGAGGTTTGCAAAACATGATCGACCTGGAAGCCCTTCCCCCCCTGCCCGGCTGTTATCTCTTCAAGGATGAGGAAGGGGGCGTGCTCTATGTGGGCAAGGCAAAGGACCTGAAAAAGCGCGTGAGCAGCTATTTCCAGAAAAGGGACCACGACCCGAAGACGGAAAACCTGGTCCGGGCAGCAAAGGGGCTTGACTTCATTGTTACGAATACCGAGGTAGAGGCTCTCCTGCTGGAGAACACCCTGATCAAGAAACACTGGCCGCGCTACAACATCGCCCTCAAAGATTCAAAGCGCTATGCCTGCATCCACCTCACGGACGAGAAGTTCCCGCGCATAAGGCTTTCCAGGAAAAGGGTCGGTGGAGGGGACTATTTCGGGCCCTTTGTCTCGGCAAAGGAAAGGGACTACATCTATGAGGTCGTCAGGAAGACTTTTCAGCTCAGGACCTGCAAAAAACTGCCTAAACGCGCCTGCCTCCGCTACCACATGGGGGTATGCAGCGGGCCCTGTATCGAGAATATCCCTGTGGAGGAGTACGGGGAGAAGGTGAAGAGGGCGGCTTCAGTCCTGAAAGGCAATATCAGGGAGCTCATCGAGTCCCTGGAAACTGAGATGAAGGAACTTGCGGCAAAGCAGCAGTTCGAACAGGCCATGGAGCTGCGGGACGAGATTGCCGCTCTTGAATTCCTCCAGGAAAAGCAGAACGTTGAAAGGCAGAAAAAGCACGACGAGGACATCCTGAACTATCTTGTTAAGGACAACACAGTTTATCTCATGCTCTTCAAGGTCTACAAAGGCACCCTGGAAGACAAGCAGGACTATGTCTTTGCCTGTGGGGAAGACTTCCTCGAAGAGTTCCTTGTGCAGTACTACTCGGAAAACGAACCTCCCGGGGAATTGATCCTGCCAGAGCCCCTTGACGAGTCCATGACGGACTTCCTGGCTCATGTGAGGGGGCAGAAGGTGAAGGTCACGGTCCCGAAGCAGGGGGAAAAGAAAGAGCTCCTGGACCTCGCCGGAAAAAACGTTGAGATCGGTTTCTTCGGGGACCGGAAAAAGCTCGAAGCCCTCCAGCAAAAACTTTCCCTCCCTAAAGCTCCCAATGTTATCGAGTGCTTTGACATTTCCCACCTTTCAGGCACCTCGACCGTGGGTTCCATGGTGCAGTTCAGGGGAGGCAGGCCCGACAAGCATAACTACCGCCGCTTCAAGATCCAGAGCGTGGAAGGGATCGACGACTTCGCCTCCATAGCCGAGGTCGTGCGCCGCCGTTACACCCGCCTCCTCGAGGATGGGCACGAACTGCCCGACCTTATCGTTATCGACGGGGGAAAAGGCCAGCTTTCTTCAGCCTTCCAGGAACTCCGGAAACTAAGGGTCAGAGTCCCGATTATTTCCATCGCCAAACGGGAAGAGGAAATCTATGTGCCAGGGCTCAAATCCCCCCTCCCGATCAAAAAAAATGAAAAAGCCTCCCTCTTTGTCCAGGAAATCCGGGACGAAGCCCACAGGTTTGCAATTACCTATAACCGCCTGCTAAGGCAGAAAGCACTGATATCGTAAAGGGTAGCATTATAATGACACGGTCCAGCCATACTTCTTCAAACCATACTTCTTCAAGCCAGGCTTCTTCCAGCCAGCTCTCGAAAGTCTCACCCGAACCGCAGTTCAAGCTCACTTCCGAGTTCAAGCCCAAGGGTTCCCAGCCCGAAGCTATTGAAAAGCTCGTAGAGGGACTGAAAAAAGGAGACCGGTTCCAGACCCTCCTGGGGGTTACCGGTTCAGGCAAGACTTACACCGTGGCAAATGTCATAAACCAGATCCGGAAACCGACCCTTGTGGTGGCTCACAACAAGACCCTGGCAGCCCAGCTCTACAATGAGTTCATGGAGTTTTTCCCGGAAAACAGGGTGGAGTACTTTGTCTCCTACTACGACTACTACCAGCCCGAGTCCTACCTGCCTGCAAAGGACCAGTACATTGAAAAAGATGCCAGCATCAACCCCAAGATCGAGCAGATGCGGCTTGCGTCCACAGCTTCCCTGATGTCCAGGCCAGACGTTATCGTGGTGGCATCCGTGTCCTGCATCTACGGTCTCGGGAACCCGGAAAACTTCCAGAAAATGGGGTTTGAGCTGAAGGTAGGGGACCGGGTTTCGAGAAAAGAGATCCTAGGCAGGCTTGTCGATATCCTGTACGAACGAAACGACCTTGAACTCATGCCCGGGCGCTTCCGGGTAAAAGGGGACACCATCGACCTGATCCCGGGTTACTTCAATGACATCATCCGGATCGAGCTTTTTGGGGATGAGGTGGACCGGATCTCTGAAATCGACAAACAGACCGGGCAGCGAAAGGAAGACATGGAATATTTCTTCATCTACCCTGCCCGACACTACGTCATTCCCGAAGAGGACCAGAAAAGCGCCATCGTAGACATCCTCGAAGAGCTGGAAGAGCACCTCCCTACCCTGGACCTCCTTGAGTCCCACCGCCTGAAGCAGCGCACCCTTTATGACCTTGAGATGATCGAAGAGACCGGGAGCTGCAAGGGGATTGAAAACTATTCCAGGCACTTCGACCACCGGAAACCCGGAGAAAAGCCTTTTTGTCTCCTGGACTACTTCCCGGACGACTTTCTCCTGGTTGTCGACGAGAGCCACCAGACCCTCCCCCAGCTCCACGGAATGTACAAAGGAGACTATTCCCGGAAAAAGAGCCTTGTGGATTACGGGTTCAGGCTCCCCAGCGCTTTTGATAACCGGCCTCTCCGCTTCGAGGAAACCGAGCTGTACATGAAAAACGTGATCTTCGTCTCGGCAACCCCGGGGGAATACGAGCGCGAACACTCGGCACAGGTCGTGGAACAGATCATCCGTCCCACAGGTCTTGTGGACCCCGAAGTCGAAATCCGCCCCCTGGAAGGTCAGGTCAAAGACGTCATGGAAGAAATCCGGAAGATTGTCGAGCGGGGCGACCGCGCCCTGGTCACCACCCTGACCAAGAAACTTGCAGAAGAACTGACCGACTACCTTGCAAGAAACGAAATCAAGGCCCGATACCTCCACTCGGACATCAAGACCATCGAGCGGACCGAAATCATCCGGGAACTCCGCCTGG
>JAENYU010000044.1 GCA_016841625.1 Methanobacteriota archaeon | reverse complement strand
TTCCGCAGAGGTACAGGCTCAACCTGACCACTTCGCAGGTGTTTCTTCCGGGAATTGGCTGGATGAAAATCAAGATGCACCGGGACATGTTCAGTCCTGAGTTTTTTGAGAACATGATAGAGACTACCGAAGTTAACGGGGAGGTCATTGTCGAAAAGGATCTTAATGGTGAGTTCCTGAGAACGGCAACCGTAAGAAGAACCCCTACAGGAAAGTACTTCATTAGCATCCTGACGGAAGACAGGGAAGAGTACCCGGAAATGCAGGAATACTCAGAGGATACCACAGTAGGGGTTGACCTCGGGATCAAGGACTTTGCGATCCTTTCCACCGGGGAGAAGATAGAGAACCCTAAGTTCCTGAAAAAGTCGTTGAACCGCCTGAAAACTCTCCAGAGGAGGGTCAGCAGGAAACAGAAAGGGTCAAGGAACCGGAAGAAAGCCGTAAAACAGCTTGCCAAACTTCATGAGAAAATCTCCAACCAGAGACACGATTTCCAGCATAAAGAGTCAAACACTCTTTTGAGCGACAACCAAGCCGTTGGAATCGAGACGCTAAACATTAAGGGGATGAAGAAAAACCATAAACTTGCTCAGGCTATCAGTGATTCGGCATGGGGAAGCTTTGTTTCGAAACTGGAATATAAGGCTAAAAGGCTCGGCAAAACCGTTATTAGGATCGGGATGTGGGAGCCTTCCACAAAAACCTGTAACGTTTGCGGATACCACAACAAGGACATAACTCTGGCTGTCCGGGAGTGGGAATGCCCTGCCTGTGGAACGTTCCATGACAGGGACATTAACGCCGCTATCAACATCAAAAAGTTTGCACTGGCAACTTGATTCAAAATCACCCGTGGGACACGGGGAAGAGCCTGTGGATTCGTGGAGGTTGCTCCGGGAAATGAAGCAGGAAGCCCCTTCCTCGCTTTCATCAGAAAGCAGGTAGGGGTAGTTCACTTCTAAAGACGCCCACAGAAAAACCTAAAGACCCCTGACAGATGTTGGAGTGCATCATCCTTAGGAGGCAAAAGCCCGATCAACTAAAAAAAAGAGGCGTCTACAGGCACATTTTGTTTTAATAGTTATGCGCAGTATTCAACAAATTTAATATACTTATTCGTCAATAATAGAAATACATTATTATCCTAATTTTTGGGTCTCTGAATGGAAGGCCCTTTCCCCATACGCTTTTTGCGTATAAGCAGAGGATTCCCCAGTTTCGAAGTTTTTTGGAATACTCTAGGCAAACTGTGAGGTATAAAATGAGTAAGAGCATATGTTTCATAGACGGGTTGGAGGGCATTTTGAAATACAGGGAAATAGATATCAACGAATTAGTTGATCTACCCTACGATGCTGTTTCCTATCTGCTTATCAAAGGCAAACTCCCTGATGAAGAGGAGCTGGCCAATTTTTCAGCCTGCCTGCGGGGGGAGCGCGAAATAGAAGGGGGAGTAATTGACATAATTCGCATGTGCAACCTCAATATCGATTCGATGGAAGCACTGAGGACCATAGTTTCTTACATGTCGCAATTCGATCCGGACCTGGATGACGAGTCCCTGGAAGGGAATACGAAAAAAGCCATACGTTTAATATCCGGGGTCCCGACCATAGTTGCAGCCTATCACAGGATATCAAATGGACAAGAACCGATTTCTCCGGACCCGACACTTTCTCACGGCGCAAATTTCCTTTACATGCTTAGGGGGAGCCAGCCTACGGAGCTGGAAGCCGAAGTTATGGAAAAGGACTTTATCCTCAGCGCGGAGCACGAGCTGAACGCGTCCACATTTTCTTCAAGAATAACGGCATCCACCTGCTCGGACCTTTACTCTGCAATTATTTCCGGGCTCTGCACCCTCAAGGGCCCTTTGCACGGAGGAGCCAGGCTGAAGGTCATGGATATGCTTGAGGAAGTTTCCAGCCCTGAAAACGCCGAGGAATTCGTACTCAAGAAGATTGAAAATAAAGAAAAAGTAATGGGCTTCGGACACAGGGTCTACAAGACCTATGACCCCAGAGGTATCATTTTCAAGGAACTTGCAAAGCAACTGGCAGAAACAAATGGGGACATGAGGTGGTACGAGACCGCTGAAGAGCTTGAAAAAACGGTCCTTCGTGAAATTGTCGAAAAGAAAGAAAAACCCATCTACCCGAACGTTGACTTCTATTCCGGTGTCATATACAAGTACCTGGAAATCCCCCCGCACCTTGCAACCTCGATCTTTGCCATCGGCAGGGTTTCGGGCTGGATCGCTCACTGCTTCGACCAGTATTCAAAGAAAAGAATTATCAGGCCCCGTGCCTTCATGCTGGACGAGCTTTGAAGCAAATCACGAATAAAAATCACAGCTAAATTCCGTGCCGCAGGGAGATAAAAATTCCTGCTCCTGCTTATTTTCACCTTTTTCTTATCTTACAGTAAATGTCTTTTTCCGCTTTTCCTGTATTCCGGACCGACTTTTTATTTCGACCTCCCTGCATCCTAATCCATATGTACCTGTTCGCTCCCTTTCTACCCGGTTCCCGTCTATTATACATGCCTCAAAAAAATGTAAAAGCCGGATAATCTTTTTATCATCTAACAGCTTTTTGATACCCAGATACCTATGAGTTTTAGAACTTTCATTGACCAGTTGAAAACGAGCGGAAAACTGGTAGAAATTCAACATCCCGTTTCTCCCGAATTCGAAGCGTCCAGAATCGCAAAAAAAACAAAAGCCCCCATTCTTTTCCACGACATTTCAGGCTCGAAAGTCCTTATGAACCTCCTGGGATCAAGAGAAGAACTGGCTTCCATGCTGAGGGTCCCTAAAGAGGAGATCATCCGGAAACTTTCGGAAGTCTCTCCCGAAGGAGAGGTCAAACTCGTATCCGATTCCCCTACCCTTGAAGTTGTGGAGGAGGAAGTGGACCTGACAAAACTTCCAATTCTAACCCATTTTGAAAAAGACGGTGCCCCTTACATCACAGCAGGAATCGTTGTTTCCGAATATGAGGGCATCATGAATGCTTCTATCCACCGGCTCATGCTGGCAGGAAAGGACAAACTCGCAGCTCGCCTGGTCCCTCCAAGGCATACCTATCTCCTGCATAAGAAAGCTGCGGAAAAGGGCGAACCCCTGCCTGTTGCAATCGTGCTCGGCTGTGACCCGACAATCATCTACGCTACGTCCACGAGGGTGCCCGTTGGAAAGGAGTTTGAGTACGCCTCGGCTCTGAAAGGAGCGGCTGTAGAACTCTTTGAGTGCGCCAACGGCGTAAAGGTCCCTCACTCCGAAATCGTGCTCGAAGGCTACATCGATCCCGTGGAAAGGGTAGACGAAGGCCCCTTCGTGGACATCACCGGGACTTACGACCATGTCAGGAAGGAGCCTGTGATCCGCATCACCCGTATCCTTCACAGGAAAGACCCCATCTACCACGGGATTCTCCCGGCAGGACCCGAACACCTCCTGATGATGGGCGTGCCTTACGAACCGCGGATCTACAGGGCAGTAGGGGAAGTCACCACCGTCAAAAACGTGGTGCTTACCGAAGGCGGGTGCTGCTACCTGCATGCTGTGGTGCAGATTGAAAAGCAGACAGAAGGTGACGGGAAAAATGCCATCATGGCTGCCTTTGCCGCGCACACCAGCCTCAAACATGTGGTCGTGGTAGACGAGGACATCAACATCTTTGACCCAAATGACGTGGAGTTTGCGGTAGCCACGCGGGTCAAAGGGGACATCGACATCCTGACCATCCCCAACGTCCGCGGCAGTTCCCTGGACCCGCGGGGAGCCCCGGACGGGACGACCACCAAAGTAGGGATCGATGCCACGAAGGTTCTGGTTGAAAAAGAGAATTTCGAAAGGGCATTTATCCCTGGAGAATAATCTTCTAAAAAAGTCTACAGATAACAGATAAGTGAATTTCTATGCATCTTACAAAAGAAGAAGAACAGATCCTTAACGGAGAAGCAGGGGAGACCCTCCGGAAAGCCCTTGAAATCCTGACAGCCCTGGGAGATATCTACGATGCGGACAGGCTGATTCCCATCAAAAGCGCCCAGATAGCCGGAGTTTCCTACAAGACAATTGGGGATGCCGGGCTGGAATGGATTTCGGACCTGAAAGGAAAGGTGAAAGTCCCCTCAATCCTGAACCCTGCCGGGATGGACCTTGAAAGGTGGGACAGGCTCGACATCTCCCCCGACTTTGCGGAAAAACAAAAGGAAATCGTTCAGGCTTACGAAAAACTCGGGATCCGTTGTGAGTGCACCTGCACTCCCTATACCCTCGAAGGCTTCTCGGTAAGCTACGGTGACCACCTGGCCTGGAGCGAGTCTTCGGCGGTTTCATACGCAAACTCCGTGCTCGGCGCGCGGACTAACCGGGAAGGGGGCCCCTCAGCCCTTTCGGCGGCTCTCCTCGGGAAGACTGCAAATTACGGGTTCCACCTGGATGAGAACAGGGTCCCGACAGTTTCGATTACAGTGGAATGCTCCCTGAATGGGTCCGATTATGGGGCACTGGGCTATGTGGCCGGCAAACTCGTGGGGAGCAGGGTCCCCCTCCTGCACCTGCAAGATACCCCGAAAACGGACGAACTAAAAGCCCTCGGGGCGGCAATGGCAGCGTCGGGGGCAGTTGCCCTCTACCATGTGGAAGGAGTTACCCCCGACGCCTGTAGGCAGGACTTCGAAAACCCGGCGGAAAAAATCACAATCGAAAGAAGCCAGCTTGACGAGGTTTACGAGAGCCGCTGTGGTGCCGGGAAAGAACCCGAACTTATCACCATTGGCTGCCCCCACTGCTCGGCGGCAGAACTTGAACAGGTGGCCGAACTTTTGAAAGGAAAAACCGTTTCGAAAGAGATCTGGGTCTTTACCTCCCGGGAACTCGCAACACGCTTCCCCGAATACATGGAAACCATTGAAAACAGCGGGGCAAAAGTGGTCTGCGACACCTGTATGGTAGTCTCCCCCGCAACTAACAAGTATTCCTGCGTCATGGTAAACTCAGGGAAAGCCTTTGCCTACGTGCCGGGGATGTGCGGGGCTGAAGCGGTTTTCGGGAGCATTGGAGCCTGCATAGAAGAAGCTCTTGGCGGAAAGGAGAGAAAAGAGAAAAGGGAAGTGGAGAAAGGGGAAAAGAAGGGACCGGAAAATGATAAAAAGGCAGGTGGTTCCCATTAAACTGAAAGGCCGGACGATTGCCCGGGGCTCTGCTGAAGGTGAGGTGCTGCTTTGCAGGGACCCGATATCTTTCCTGGGCAGTGTCGACCCTGAGACAGGGATTATTGTTGAAGAAGGGCATGCTCTCGCAGGAAAATCCATCAGGGGAAAAGTCCTTGTCTTCCCCCACGGGAAAGGTTCTACCGTGGGTTCTTACGTTATGTACCAGCTGAAGAAAAACGGGGCTGCCCCTGTTGCGATCATCAACCTCGAAACCGAACCCATTGTGGCCGTAGGTGCAATAATTTCGGAGATCCCTCTCGTGGACATGCTGGAAAAGAACCCCTACGAAGTTTTAAAAGACGGGGACCTGGTCCGCGTGGACGGGAGCAGCGGGTATGTGGAAACTCTCAAACAAAAATCCATTCAATCTGAAAATTAAAGTCAAATGAGGCATTATATTCAAAAATAAGCATATGAATACCCGTAAAATGGGATTTACAACTTAAAATAACCAAAAAACCGATCCTGAACCCGAAATTATAAGGCAAAGAGACCTGAAATCAATAAAGTAGAAAAGGCCTGAAACCGGTAAATCAGAAAAAGGCTGAAACCAGTTTAATCAGAAAAAGGCTGAAATCAATAAAGTAGAAAAGGCCTGAAACCGGTATATCAGAAAAAAGTTTCAAACTCACAGATGTGAGACTAACAATGAACCAGGCAGATAAAAACCGCCGGAAGCACGAGCAAAATTTCGACGCCGAAGAAATAGTTTCACGTATATACCCTTTCATTATCAGGGTCTTTGAAGTATACGAAATCCAGAATTCAGGAGAGGCTCTCTTTTTCTTCGGGACCCCGAAAACCGACGCAGAACATATTACACAGGAACTCTGGACCCCCCTCCAGCAGTGGAAGCTTGAGTTTTCCCTGAAATACGAACTTGGGGAACATGTCCTGATTATCGGCCCTGCAAAGTCTGTCCGGGAAAAGCCCTGGGTGAACTTTGCTCTTCTTGCTGCGACGATTTTTACCACCATGATTTCAGGAGCCGTAATGTTTGGGGTAGACCTTGCAAACGAACCCATGGGATTTGTCCGGGGCTTTCCCTTCACCCTTGCCATCATGGCAGTGCTCGGCTCCCATGAGATGGCACACTATACGGCAGCCAAGTACCACGGAATGAAGACTTCCCTTCCTTATTTTATCCCATTTCCAACTTTCATCGGCACAATGGGAGCAGTCATTAAGTACAGGGGGCCCATCCCCAGCCGGAAAGCCCTCTTTGATGTGGGGATAGCAGGGCCCATAGTGGGGCTTCTTGTCTCAATAGCGGTTACTTTCATAGGGCTCTCCATGGAAGCTCCCCGAGTAGACCCACTGCCAAACGTCCTTATGATTGACCTGGGCCTGCCTCCGCTTTTCTTACTCATTCAGAAGTTTCTGGGCGTAAGCGGAGACAACCTGCACCCTGTGGCCTTTGCCGGCTGGGTCGGAATGTTCGTAACCCTCCTGAACCTGCTCCCCTCTGGGCAGCTCGACGGCGGGCACGTGCTCAGGGCGATGCTAGGGAAAAAGGCAGCTCGTATCTCATCAGCCATGCCTTTCGTCCTTCTAAGTACAGGGCTTTATGTAAGTTACTGGCTGAAGGAGGACGGGTTAATCTGGATCTTCTGGGCGCTATTCCTTTCGCTCTTTGCAGCCGCAGGGCATCCTTCTCCCCTCCACGATAAAGTGGAACTTGACAGGAAGCGTTTCCTGATAGGGGTCATTACCTTTATTCTGGGGCTGCTCTGCTTTACCCTTGTTCCGTTCAAATTTATAGGCTAAAACAAAACCATGAGCTGAAAAAAGCCATGGGCTAAAAAATCCCGGTTTTTCTTAAACAGGCCCGTAAAAAAGGTGACATCGATGGAAGTGAATTTTCGCTACAGCAAGAAAAACTCATACAGCTTTGCGGTCCTCTCCCCCTTGCTGCCGGAAGCAGGTTTTACGGACATGCCCCAAAACGGGCTCATGATCTACAGCTTTACCACGCGTCAGGCAGCAAAGGTATTCAAAGAAGTAAAAAATGCAGGTACAAACTCCATCTTTATTGCAGGAGGGCCTCACCCTTCGGGGGCTCCAGAAGAAACCCTGGAATTTTTTGACTACGTTGTGCTCGGAGAAGGGGAAGAAACCCTTCCTGAACTGGTAAAGGTCCTTCAGGAAAACGGAAATCCGGGAAAAGTCAGGGGCATCGCATACAAAGACTCCGAAACAGGAAAAATCGTTAAAACCCCTGAAAGGCCTTATGCAAACCTGGACACTTACCCCTGCTTTAACCCGAAGAAACTCCTTGCCCCGATCGAGATTAGCAGGGGCTGTCCCTGGGGCTGCAAATACTGCCAGACCCCGAGGCTTTTCGGAAGGGAGGTAAGGCACCGGAGCATTGATGCCATAGTTCGTAACGCCAGGCATTACAACGATCTCCGATTCATAGCTTCCAATGCCTTTGGCTACGGGAGTGACGGGATTCGCCCCCGGTTTGACAAAGTTGAGAAACTGCTTTTGACTCTGCACGAAATGCCCGAAAAAAAGATCTATTTTGGGACTTTCCCTTCCGAGGTGCGTCCTGAATTTGTGACTGACCGGTCCGTGGAACTTGTCCGCGAATACTGTGCAAACCAGAGCCTGAGCCTGGGAGCCCAGTCGGGAAGCGAACGCATCTTAAAAGAAATCCGAAGAGGGCATACGGTGGAAGACAGCATCAATGCCATAGAATGCTGCCTGGAACACGAAATAGTCCCTGCAGTAGACTTTATCTTCGGCTTCCCAACTGAAACCGAGGAAGACCAGGAAAAAAGCCTGGACCTTATCCGCTGGATCTGCAACAAAGGAGGCACTGTACGAGCTCATTATCTTACCCCTCTGCCCGGAACCCCATACGCATCCGTTACCCCCACCAAAATCAGCGACAAAGTCCGGCGCGAATTAGGAAAACTGGCTCTCCACGGAAAATTAACCGGGTACTGGGAGAAACACTGAGAGAAAAACCGTAATTTTCGGAACCATAATTTTCGGAATTGAGCTCAAAAAAATAAAAAATATGTGGCAAGCAGAACTGTAAAACACATTCTTCATGAAAAAAGATGAAATGACAAGGGTGCAATGGCAAAGGTGAAGGAGAGGGGAAGGGAAAGTAAAGGAAGGGAAGTAGAGACGAAGGGAAAGGAAGGGAAAGTAAAGATGTGGGGGAAGAAAGTGAAATCGATAAGATTGAGAAGAGATTAGAGTGAGGGCCGGAAGGTGCTTATTTGAAGCCGGCTTTGCGGTCTAATCCCCATTCTTTGTTGGATCTGTGTTTGAGTTAATGCTTCGTTTTTCAGTCTTATTTCTGTCCAGGTTTATTTTCCAACTTTACCTTATCGTTTTTACCAGCTATTTCCTTTATACCAGAGTTCGTCTTTGATCCTGTGGTCCGTTTTTTAATGACATTTGTTTTTAGAAGTCTCTGTTCGCTAAAGACGTCCATTCGTTAATTATGTCCGTTCGCCAATCTCGTATTTTCAGATATGTCCTTTCGATCACGTGACCTTTTGAGCTTTCGACTTGATTTTGAATTTAGGAGGCGCTCATGCTGGCATACTTGATCTGTATGGACACCTAGTCCCATTATGTAATAAAGTATTCAATGTATTTATAATTTATTGCTATTTTTATGAAAATAATACATACCAGATATTACAAATAATAAATTACAGGCTTAAATATGAACCTAAATCGTCTGATGTCCTGCTGGAAAAACGGGATGTGAAGAATAACAGGAGAAAAATGAAAGCCTGCAAAGGTTATCGGAAGCCTCATAAGGTTTTGAGCTTATACAAAAGTAGGGGGTACTCAATATGAAATTAGACCTGAGAACAGCTCTTGCAGTAATAATGGTTATCACCCTCTTGCTCTGGATTGCAGGCGTCAATTATGCTAGGTTTGCCTGGCTTGCCGCAGCAGGAATGTTCATACTTTATACCTTTTATTCTCTGATAAAGAAGTTAAGTCTCATACTCTCCAAATAAAGGGTTGAAGGAGAGAAGAGAAAGGAGAAGAAAAGAGAGGGGAGAAGAGATCGGAGAGGGGAAAAGAGAGGAGAAGAGAAAGGAGAAGAAAAAAAAGGAGAAAAGAAAGGTGGGGAGAGAAAAGAGATAGAAATATTCAGGCCTCCTCAGCCTTTCGGACAAGTTCCAGGCCCCGGTTCATTAGCTCTTCTGCCCTTGCTTCGGTCTTTGCTTCCGCAAAGATTCGGAAAATCGGTTCTGTGCCCGAAGGCCGGATCAGGACCCAGCCGTCTTCATACCAGAGCTTGACTCCGTCGATGGTGTCCGCTTTGAGCCCTCTGCCTGCAACTTCGGCTTTAACTTTTTCCAGGGTAGCCTGAAGGTCCTCTACCGGTATTTTCGTCTTTGCATTGAAGTATTCCGGCACGGTCTTCGTAAGTTCGGACAGCTTCTTTCCTCCTATCATAATTTCAAGGAGTTTTGCACAGGCCATGGCCCCGTCCCGGCAGTACTGGTGTTCAGGGAAGATTAACCCACCGTTGCCCTCTCCTCCGAAGACCGCATCTACTTCCATCATCTTGCGGGCGACATTGATGGATCCAACTGCAGTCCAGTGCAGTTCGACCCCTGCTTCAGCTGCAACATCAGCCATGCGCTGGGAAGAACTAACCGGGGTTACGACAGGCCCTTTTTTTTGTTCGAGCACGTACTTCGCCATCATTGAAAGCAGGACTTCCTCGTTGACAAATTCTCCGTTTTCATCCATGAAGACTATGCGGTCAGCGTCCCCGTCATGAGCTGCCCCAAAATCCGCCCCGGTCTTCTTCACAAGTTCGGAAAGTTCGGTCAGGGCATCGGGGGTGGGCTCAGGGTTCCTCCAGGGGAAGGTCCCGTCCACCTGGGCGCCCAGGGTCAGAACCTCACAGCCAAGTTCCTGGAGCAGGAAGGGGAGGGTCAGGGAACCTGCCCCGCAGCCCGTATCCGCCACAACCCTGAACCTGCGCTTCCGGATAGCTTCGACATCCACGGAGCGGATGACATTCCGGAGGTAATATTCATTCACCCCCGGATCGGTTTTGAAGTCCCCGGTTTTTTCCCAGGAAACTGTGGAATATTCCCCTGAAAAGTAGATTTTCTCAATCTCCCGTTCTCCATCCCTGGGAAATTCCGAACCGTCTCCTGCGATCAGTTTGATCCCGTTGTCTTCCCGTGGATTATGTGAAGCCGTAATCACGATCCCGGCATCGGCAAAATCCCGGACATAGTACTGGATGGAAGGAGTAGGAGCCATTCCCACGTCAACGACACTCAGACCCGTGGAAAGAGCCCCGGCGATTGCGGCGGACTTGAGCATCTGGCCCGAAATCCGGGTATCAGTCCCGATTGCAACCGTACCCTTCGAGCCCATATAAGTCCCCAGGCTCCGCGCCACATTGACTGCCATTTCGGGGGTTATGTATTCATTGGCGGTACCACGTACACCGTTTGTTCCGAATAATGCCATGTAAGGTCTCCATCTCCAGGTGATCTGCCGGCAAACCCTGTTTGTGTCGGCTAATTATTTTGTTGGAATTTCTGTCTATAATCGAGAATACCTTTCTTAAGGGTGGCAAATACATATATCTTATTAGTCAAAATCCGTGAACTAATGGTGTAACCAATGGTCATTGAGAAGATCGAAAAGATAAAAAAGGCAATCAAAGCCAGAGAAAGCGCAATTGTTGCCTTTTCCGGAGGGGTGGACAGTACGACCCTTGCAGCCCTTGCATATGAAGTGCTGGGGGACAGGGTTCTTGCCGTGACTCTTGACTCTCCGCTCTTTCCAAAGAGGCAGCTCGAAACTGCCGTCGAGACAGCCTGTGAGATCGGGATTCCTCACAGGGTACTTCCCTTTTCCCACCTGGGCGCTCCCTACTTTACCGCAAATTCAATTAACAGGTGTTATTTCTGCAAAAAGACTCTGCTGGAAACCCTGATCGAACTTGCGGACAAAAAAGGATACGATGTCGTGCTTGAGGGAACAAATGCTTCGGAAATCAAAGATGGAAACCGTCCGGGTTACAGGGCAATCCAGGAAGCCGGAGATAAGGTATTATCTCCTTTTGTGGAATTCGATGTCACAAAAGAAGAAATCAGGGAAATCGCCTCAATCCATTCCCTTTCAGCAGCTCACAGACCTTCCATGGCCTGTCTTGCAACCCGCTTTCCTTACGGGCAGCCGATCACGGCAGAAGCTCTCCTGAGAATTGAAAAAACCGAGGAATACCTTTTCTCCCTGGGCTTTACTCAGGTTCGGGTTCGAATGCATGCCAACATTGCCCGGATTGAAGTCCCGACAAAAGATTTCCCGGAAATCCTGCGCCATAGTGTGCAGATTTTCGAAAAACTCAAAGACGCGGGTTTTGACTACGTGACCCTCGACCTTGAAGGCTTCCGGAGCGGGAGTATGGATGAACCTCATCTCCGAAACAAAGCAACAGGCGGCGAGGAAGAAAGGCGAGGAGAAGAAGAAAGGGAAGAGTAAGAAGAGTAAAGGGAAGAGTAAGAAGAGTAAAGGGAAGAGTAAGAAGAGGAAAGGGAAGAGTAAGAAGAGGAAAGGGAAGAGTAAGAGACAACGAAGAAGAAAGAGAAGGGTAAAGTGAAGGAAAAACACAAGTCCGCAAAAATAAAAAAATTGAGTTAATATGAAAGATATTTTGATACGAAATGCCGAGAAATCCGACCTTCCGGCAATTCAGAGGCTTCTATCCACCTATTTTCTGGATATTGAAGAACTCAAGCCAGAAGATTTCATGCTAGCGGAAGATGAAACAAAAGTTTTGGGCTGTGCTGCTCTTATCCGAAGCGGCTCTTCCGAAAAAGATTTTCTTGAAATCCATTCCATTGCTGTCCACCCTAACTTCCGTGGAAAGGGGATAGGTGCCAGGCTTATGAATCAGCTGATTTCAACATCAATGGAGCGGGATACTGAACTGTACGTAAGGACTACTGCTCCGGGCTTTTTTGTAAAAATAGGTTTTGAGCGAATCCTGAATTCCGATAAACTCTGGCTGTGGGAGGACTGCGCGAGCTGTGAACATTTCGGGAACTGCACCCAGCACGCGCTGAAATATCTGAAAGGCCGAAAATTGGGGAGTACACAACCGTAAAAACAGCTTTCAACAACAGCTTTCAACAACAGCTTTCAACAACAGCTTTCAACAACAGCTTTCAACAGTAGCTATCAACAGTAGCTATCAACAGTAGCTATCAACAACAGCTATCAACAGCAGCTATCAACAGCCTATTAACAACGGCTTTCAAATATGGCTTTTAACGAAACATTATTTTACGAAAAAGCCCAATGAGGCATCTCATGCTCACCCTCGGAATCGTAAATACCTATGACAAGATCAAGGTTCTTGACGCGCATTACCGTGCAATCGCAAGAGCCGCACCCATCTGCCATGCTTTTGGCTTCCACCTGGCCCTTTTTGACTTTCCTTTCAAAATGACAGCCGAAGAGCTTGTAGCTTTCGTGATGGACAAGACCACGATCGGGGAGTCGGGAAGCTATCTCAAGACCCTTTACGAGACCAACCACCTCTCGGTCTTCGACCTGCCAAAGAAAGGTTTCCAGTCCCAGTTCGGGGAAATCGTTATAACCACTTCGAAACCCGACCCTAAAAAACAGATCATGCCAGTGCAGATTGCCGAAGAAGCTCTCCGAAACCGGTCATTTCTTTTCCTTGTGGGGCTCGGGAGAAAAGGGCTTCCAAAAGACCTGTTCGGGAGAGGAAAGTATCACCTGGACATAACCTGCAAGGGACTCTCCCTCGAGACCTGCACGGCAATAGGGGCGATTCCGGCTAACCTTTCCGGGTTGATGGCAACCCTGGATGCGAAAAAGTAAGTTCCATAAACCGTTCTACAGCTGTTCATTCAAAATTTTTCCGGAATTATTATATATTATAATCACCAAGTAATATTGCACTGTGGGAAACAGAAACGAAGTTTGCCACGTTCGTGTGGGGTTTTTATTCCAGAAATGAGTGAAACGTTCTTTTCGGAATCAATTGGAATTTTGACCCTCCGAGCTTGGAGCATACATTGAAGAGACAGGAGGGATTTAATGAGTGAATTAAATCCGGAATATAGAAAACGCAAAGGATATAGAAAAGAAAATTGTGTGAACAGCAGTTACCATACTGTTGTAAAAGGCTGTACTGACAGCCTGGACTCAGATGAATTAGACCTTTACCGCTTTATGATAGGCGGGATGCAGGGAAAATAAACCTGCAAAACCTTTTTTTATTTCTCTTACCTAGAAAAAAGCATGTACGATGTATATGCGGTTCGTGAAGATTTCCCTGTTTTAAAAGAAGTCGTGTACCTGGACAGCACGGCGACCACGCAGACCCCGGTACCTGCGGTTGAAGCCATGAACGAATTCTTCTATAGATACGCAGGCAACCATGGGAGGGGGGCCCACCGCCTGGCCCGCGAGACCACAAACCACTATGAAGACGCAAGGGAAACGGTAGCTCGCTTCCTGAACAGCGAACCCTCAAAGATCATTTTTACAAAAAACACCACTGAAGGGATCAACCTCGTGGCAAACAGCTACCCATGGGAAGCAGGGGACCACATCATCACAACCCTGATAGAACACCATTCCAACCTTCTGCCCTGGCTGCGCCTGCAAAAGTTCGGGGTAAACGTAACGGTTGTGCACCCTGACCGGGAAGGCAGGATTGACCCCGCGGTCATAGAAACTGCCATCACTGACAGGACAAAGCTTATTGCGGTGACCCAGGTCTCAAACGTCTTCGGTTCCGTCCAGGACGTGGTAAGGATTACGAAAATTGCCCACCGACAGGGTATAAAGATCCTGGTTGACGGCGCCCAATCCGCAGGACACATGCCAGTTGACCTCTCAGCTCTTGGCTGCGACTTTTTTGCGACCGCAGGGCATAAGGGTCTCCTCGGGCCTCAGGGCACAGGGGTCCTGTATATCAAGGAAGCGGATGAACTCGAAAGTTCCTCCGTGGGAGGCGGCACTGTTTCGGAAGTAAGCGGTTTGTCTTACGTTCTGGAGCCCTCTCCTGCCTGCTTTGAAGCCGGAACCCCGAACATTCCCGGCGTAATCGGGCTTGGAAGGGCAGTGGAATATGTAAAAGAGATCGGAGTTTCCGAAATCGAAAAGCAGGAAATTATGCTTGCCCGGGAGGCGGCAAGAAGACTTTTTGAACTTGAACATGTGGAGGTTTACGGCCCCGAGAAGAGGGCTGGAGTCGTGCCCTTCAACGTTCGCGGACTGCACTCTCATGACGTTGCCCTGATCCTGGACCAGAGCAGGAAAATCTGCGTCCGAAGCGGCCATCACTGCGCAATCCCCAGCGTCCGTTTTCTGGAAGTGGATAGCACGGTAAGGGCATCCTTTGCAGTGTACAATACCGAAGAAGAAGTAGACATCCTGGTAAACGCGGTCAACGAACTCAAAACCCTGGTCAGCTGAATTCCTGTCCCTTAGGGACACAGGGTGCCCTGATACAGGCTATATTTAACATCGGAAATTTGTATGTAAGTTCCTTCCACATTGGGGCAAAAAGTCAACTACCCCAGGCCTAAAGATTCAGGGGCTCCCTGAGCTGAGATCAACCGGGATCAGGATAAAATAAAGCCTGGGACCCAGAGGTTTCAACTTTTTTGATTTGTTTTTGGTTTCGAATCTTGTTATGAAGCAGTTTCAATATTAAATATTTTTGAAGATATATGTCCAGATATTATCTATTTCAATATTTTCCCCGAAAAAAATACATATTAAATTGGCAACAGGAATTTTTAATCGATAGCAGGCACAATAAGAATCGGGTGGATAAAACTATATAAATATTATTAAAGAAAAAAAGGATAAAAATTTGATAAAATAGGACTGATGAATAGAAAGTTTTTTAATATGTCCCCCCCTATGTAACTTGATGGGGGTGCCTCGAGATTTGAAAGAAATAGCTCATGATTTGGAGGAAACAACTCCAGAGCCAGGGGAGATTGCTCAGGGGTTAGATGAAACTACTCAGGGGTTAGATGAAACTACTCAGGAGTTAGGGGAGATTACTCAGGGGTTAGATGAAACTACTCAGGAGTTAGGGGAGACTACTCAGGAGTCAGAAGAAATAACACTGGAGATAGGGGGAACTACCCGGGAGTTAGAAGAAACTACACTGGAATTAGGGGCGACTCCTCCGGAGCCGGGAGAGATAATTCCGGATTTTGGGGAAAAAATCGAAGCCGAATATAAGGGCAGCGGTAAAAAAATAGCCGGTAAATATGGCTTTATTTCCGGGTTGATTGAAAATAATGAATTTATTGTGGAAATAATGGAAAAGGCAAAAGGCCTTTTTGAAAAACCTCTGCGCACCCTTCCGGATTACAACCCTGAAATAGATAGTCCTCTCGTTTCTTTTGAAGTGCCCGATGGGTTAAAGGAAATAGAAAGGTACTGGATTCAGGAGCCTTATGCGTTTATATCAATTCTCGAAGATAAAAGAACCAGATATTACAAGCTGGTTGAACCTGCCCTGACGAAGTTCGAAAAAGAACTGCTCGAAAGGATCTATGAGGACTTCCAGGATATCCTGGTCCTGAACCAGACCACTTCCATATTCGAAAAGGAAACCCTCCTGATTGACAGGACTCTTTTCCTGCTCGAACGGTATATGGCCGAACTTTCGACATCAGCCCTTCACAGGATCATGTATTACCTTCGAAGGAACCTGCTGGGCTACGAAAAAATCAATCCTCTTCTTTCTGACCCTTATATTGAGGACATCTCATGTGACGGGGTGGGAATCCCCATTTACATTTACCATACCAGGTATTTCAACATCGAAAGCAACATTTCCTTTGAAGAAGAAGAACTTGATTCTCTGGTAATCAAGATGTGCCAGCTGAATAACAAGCACATCTCCGTGAGCCAGCCTATCGTGGACGCGACAATCCTTGACGGGTCAAGGCTTCAGGCAATGCTCGGCAGGGAAATCACACCCCGCGGAAGTTCCTTTACTATCCGTAAGTTCAGGAAAGACCCAATAACCCCTATCGACCTGCTCAATTTCAAGACCTGTGACCTTGAAATGCTTATCTATCTCTGGCTGGTCATTGAAAACGGTTATAACATTCTTTTTGCAGGCGGAACCGCTTCAGGGAAGACTTCAATGCTTAACGCGACTTCCCTATTCATGCCTTCCACCGCAAAGATCGTTTCTATCGAAGACACCAGGGAACTTTTACTCTACCACAACAACTGGATTTCCGGAATCTCAAGAGAAAGCTTCACCTCCGACAGTGCCGGCGAAGTTTCCATGTACGACCTTTTGAGGGCTTCTCTCAGGCAGCGCCCGGATTATATCATAGTGGGTGAAGTCAGAGGCAATGAAGCCCTTACTTTATTCCAGGCGATGTCCACGGGGCACGCGACCAGTTCGACAATGCACGCCGGGGACGTCCAGACCGTCATAAACAGGCTTACCCACGAACCCATCAACGTGCCGCATCTTATGCTGCAGTCCCTGGACGTACTGTGCATCCAGGAACAGGTATACATCGAAGAGGAAAGGGTGAGAAGGACCCGGGGTCTTGTGGAAGTCCTTAACGTGGACCCGGAAACCGAAGACCTGAGCATAAACGAACTTTTCAACTGGGAACCTTCAGGAGATTGCTTTGTCAAAGTAGGGGACTCTTACATTCTCCAGGAAATCATGCATGTGCGGGGCTGGGACACCAGCCGTCTGCGGCAGGAAATTGAAAACAGGATGAAAATCCTGACCTACATGTATGAGAAGGACATGAGGAATTACATCCCGGTGTCCCTGGTGGTGCAGGCGTATCAGAGCCACCCGAAGATGGTCATGGAATATATCGAAAATGACACCCTGAAGGACATGATCGATACTATGGTGAGCTGAAAGGGGGGAGCATATGACTTTTACACCTGTGGACGAGCTAGCGTACCAGGCTTTCGGGGATTATTTCTATAATAATAGAGATGGCTTCAAAGCTCTCAGGATAAAGATACGCCAATCGCACATTCCCACTCCTGTGGACCAGTACCTGGCCTCTTCCTTATTTTATTCGCTTATTTCGGGCTTCATCGGAGGGGTTTTCGGACTATGGCTGGGCCTTAAAACTTTTGCAGATCCCTGGGCGCGCCTCAGTCTCTTTGCGGACTCCCTGGGGGTTGGTTTTGCAGGGGCCCACATGTACCTCCTTTCATTTTTAAGCGCCATAATTTTCTTTTTGCTAGGATTCCTGTTCATCTTCGGCCTTGCATACATCTACCCCTATCTTCAGGCAGATATCCGCAATGCATGTATCGAGAAATCCATGCTCCCGGCAGTAACTTACATGTACGCCCTGACAAAAGGAGGCATGTCCCTCTTTGACGTTTTCAGGTCTTTGAGCTCGTATACCCATGTTTTCGGGGCAAGTGCCGAGGAAATATCCTATATCGTGAGGGATATGGACTACCTGGGCAAAGATTTCATGAGCGCCCTTGAAGATGCCAAGGAACGGACCCCTTCGGAACGCTTCAAGGATTTTGTAGAAGGGCTGATCCTTGTTTCAAGCAGTGGGAGCGTGACGGAGTACATCAAAAACAAGTCTGAACAATACCAGGACATGGCCGAACTGGCAAACCGGAACCTGTTAAAGAGGCTTGACGTCCTGGCTGAAGTTTACGTGACAGTGCTGGTAGCAGGCCCCCTTTTCATAATGACAACCCTTGTCGTGCTTCAATTCTTCCGGTCGGCTTCAGCCCAGATCCTCTACATGCTCATTTACGTAATAATTCCCCTGGCAAGCATGCTTTTCCTTGTGCTCCTGGATACCATAGGAGAACTTGGCCTGAACCCTGAAAAAGCCAAAGTTTCCGGTTTTTCCCTGAACCTTTCCGATATTCCCGAGATAGACTCCGGCATGAGTAAAGAAAAGGAGGAAGAGCGGAAGAAAAAGTTCCGCCTATACGGACAGCTCTACAATATAAGGGAACTCATATTCAACCCTTACAGGACTGTTCGGGACGAACCCAGATACACTTTCCTTTTCGGAATCCCCCTGGGGATATTCTATCTCGCCAGTCTCCCGAGTACAATACCAAATCTGGATATTGGCTTCAACTGGAACCCCAACTTTGCCCATATCAGCAACAACAGCATTGAACTGTTCACCGGGCTTGATGATTACCTCGTCATTTTCCTCTCTGTTGCCCTGATTCCCTTCATTATTTTTTACGAAGTGCGGGCATGGAGGATACGGAAGATTGACGAGAGGATGCCAGAATTCCTGAGGAACCTTTCCAGCATGAACGACTCGGGGATCCTGCTTTCCAATTCTCTGAAAATCATGGCAGCCTCCAAAATGGGGGTCCTGAGTAAAGAACTCAACAAACTGAAGGAAGACATTTCCTGGGGTACTTCCACTTCAAGAGCCCTGATGAAACTTGAAAATAATATCAGGACCGCCGTATCAACGCGGATTCTCCATACCCTAATAAAGGCAAACGAATCCACAAGCGACCTGAAAAACGTACTCTATATCACTTCGGAACAGGTCAAGAGCGAGGAAAGGCTGAAGAAAGAACGCTCTTCGGAAATGGTGATCTACATTTTCACCATCTACGTGGCTTTCTTTGTTTTCCTTTTCATTGTCTACATCCTGAGTGTGTACTTCTTCCCCGAAAGCGCCGCATTTACAGATTCGGCAGGAGCAGGGGGGTACGGAGGGGTCGGAAACAGCTACTTCAATATTGAAGAGTACACGATGCTCATGTTCCACTCGGCCCTGGTCCAGGGCTTCACTTCGGGGCTGGTTGCCGGGAAGATGGGACACGGTTCGGCATACATGGGCCTGAAGTACAGTGTCAGTATGATGATAATCACATATCTGGTATTCACATTCCTTGTCTGAGAGGCCGTGAAAAGGGGGGATCAGGTGGCTGAGATAATAAGTTTCATGAGAAATGACCGGGCGGTATCGGAAACAATGGGAGTGGCGCTCCTCATAGGCATTGTGGTAATCATGCTCAGCGTCGAGGGAGCGTTTATATTTTCCATGGGAGGTCCGGAAGACCTACCCCATGCCAGCCTGCAGGAGTGGATGGACACCTCGGAAGATACCATCTACCTCAAACACTCCACAGGGGAAGCGTTCAGGACTGACGAACTGGAGATAGTGGCCAATGTCAACGGGGTGAGTTATGTCCGTACATCCCCTGAAATTTACGAAGATTTGGGGAACAAAAGCCACTGGGACCTCGGGGAAGTTCTGGTTATCGATGCGAAAAGCGAATGGGGGCTTGACCTTAAAGACTACGATCAAATAGACCTCTATATTGTTGATACCCCCACGAAGGAGCTGGTCCAGAAAGTCAAGCTTACGACAGATTTTCGAAAGGCTCCATATGAAATAGGATGGATTACCCCAATGGGAGGAGCACGTGACACCTCCCCCGACGGCTCAGCGGAACTCTACCATGTCCAGTTTGAAGAAATGAGCGATGAAGAAGGTACACATACCGTGTATCACACCCCTGAGAAGAACGGGACCGAAACGGACCCAAACATATACCAGGAATTTGATTTTGGGGTCAATCCATGCCTTTACGGGTACAGGCCGGGAGACAGCCTCTCAAATGTAACCCTCAAGATAGTCTACAGGACAAACGACAACTCTCTCCTGAAAATACAATTGAGATTCTATGACGTGGACAATTCCTTAAACTGGTTTTACAGAAATATAACGCTTCCAGAGAAAAATAACTTCAGTGTCGCAAATGTATCCCTGACAGAATACATCAATACTACCGAAGACCTGGCTAATTTCACAGTAAGGCTTGAAGCCGTAACGAATGCGAATGAAAATGCGAAAAAAGAGGTAAACATCGATTATCTGGGTTTATGGATCGAGTGAGGACCTGAAAATATAAAAAACTGAAAATTTTTACCTGCCCCCTCCCAGATAGAGCGGGGAAAATAACATTGAGGAAAAAGTTGTTAAAGAGAGGAATTCTTTTGCCTGATTTAAAAAAATTCATCAGAAACCGTAGTGCTGTTTCGGAAGTAGTGGGAGAGGTGCTCCTTACGACCATAGCAGTCCTCCTGATCAGCTCTATTGCTATATTCATATCCACATATGACGGAGCTACTGACATTCCCCACACCCAGGTGAAAGAGTGGATGGACGAAGATACCGATATGATCTACCTGGAACACAGCGGGGGGGAGTTTCTCGAAACCGACGCCCTTGAAATAGCCGCAAGCATCAACGGAGAAAGGTATGTGTATAACTCATCCGAAATTTTCGCAAACCTCGGAAACCAGAGCAGCTGGCAACTGGGAGACACAATAGAGATTAATACGAGCAGCAAATGGGGAATTGGAATTACGGATGAAGATGAAGTCAGGGTTTTCCTGATCGATAAACCTTCAAGGCAGGTGATCCAGTACCTGACTCTTTCCCTGGAAGATGACGAAAATTCAAGCTGGGTTACTCCCCAGGGAGCAGTTACGGATACGTCAACAGAAGGCTCTGCAACCCCCTTTGATGTCTATGAGAACGATGATACGTACTACACTACCTACCACCCGCCTGCCGCATACAATACCAATAAATATGAAGAGTTTGTTTTTGGAGTACATCCCTTGTTATGGGGGGTCGGACCGGGAGATAATGTTACGAACGTAACTCTAAACATCGTTTACAAAGTAAAAGTCAACTCATGTAAAGACTTAACCCTGAGGGTCTGGGACCAGGATCCATCCAAGACCTGGCATAATGAAAGCCTCCCGGAGCACAATTCATTTACGTCTGAATCAATGGACTTATCTGCCTATATAAACTGCACTGAAGATGTGGCGAATTTTAAGGTCCGACTGCTGGCCACAGCAAATACGAGCGAAACTGAAAGCCTGAATGTAGACTACATAGCATTATATGTAAATTAATAAAGTAAAAAGAAGCCGGAAAGGGGAGAATATGAAAAATAGGGGCTTTAAAGCAATTACCTCATTTTGCAGGTCCGAGTCCGGGGTATCCACCGCCGTTGCCGCAGCCCTGCTTATCGGCGTCCTGGTTGCCTTTATGACGACAATCCAGATCAATTACGTGCCTGTCTGGGAAGAAGACGCGGAATACGCCCATATGTCCGATGTCTGGCAGGATATGTCCAGGCTCAAGTCAAATGTCGACATCCTTACCGCAGGGCTTGTGATCAACGACGACGTCAGGATAGTTATGAACAGCCCTATAGGAGTGGGAGGAAGCGAGATCCCCTTTATAAGAAGCATGACAACTGGAGGCACCCTTGCTATCAATAACGATATGTCCGGCCTCTCTGCAACAATGCAACATAACGGTTCCACCTTTAACACAGGAACGAGCCTTTACTACACCGGCACGATTTCATATCGTCCCGCAAATCTTCATTACGTGGAAGAAACTTACTGTTACGAAAACGGAGCCCTGATAGTTTCCCAGGAAGGCAGGTCAATTATGAAGCTTGCGCCGGGGATAGTACTCGAAAAAGATAGCAATTCCGTTAACTTTTTAGTAAGGGGGGTGACCCTGGAAGGGGAACGTGGAGTCATGTCCAGCAATACCGTTGAGGACATCAGGTTGACTTCCGAATACTTGAACAACATTTACCCTCCGGTTGAAGGGGAATTTACCAACATCAGCTCGGTAAACCTAACGGTCTACACGGAAAACAAGGAGGCCTGGGAGGAGTACTTTGAAAAATCAGCAGAGGATATCAACCTTCAGAGCGAGGACTACAACCTAAGCAATAGTACCTACACTGTAACCTTTGCCCTTCACCCCCAGGATGAAGACCTGTACATCGATATTGACGAAGCCGTGATAAAAATCGAAACGGGCATTCAATAAAACGTGAAAACGTAAACGAAAATATTAGTATTTGTGAGTGAAAAAAATTCATTCAGATGAATTTCCCGATCGATATTAAATCCACTCAATCACGGCTTGTGGATAAAAATATTTCATTCCAAAAACCATTAGACAATAACAATATTTTATAAACTTCATTTTTATATTTTATTGTATGGGTGGCACCACCTGTGGCTAAAGTGCCAAAAACAACCTCATTTTAGAAAGAAGCAATGTTTTATCGATTTAAAGGGGCACGAAGAAAAGCCAGCAAGGGTTCACTTAATCTCCTACCTGAAGGTCTGGGTATTCGTGACCTTCCTTGCTCCCGAAGTGATAATAATTATATACTTCCCCGTGTAGAAAAGGAAAACTGAGATAGTACGGATTAATATGCGAAAGTACGGATAACAAGCACTTTGAGGAACATCTGCATGCAAAATAAGCTCATGACGGCAGAAATAAAAGCTCTCTTGATCTCTATAGGTTCCGTTTCCATCGATCCTTCCCTTGTCCCCCCGGCTCTCGGTTCCACTGCCGGTCCGGGTGCCGGGACAAGTTCGGTTTTCTTCAGGTCGGGAGAACGGAGGGTCCGGCTCAGTATCAATAAGAATTCCTCCCTTTCCATTGAAAAGGCAGGGGAAGCCGGTACTTTTTCTCTTTTCATTGACGGGGAAGAACTGGTCCGCGGAACCCTTGAACCTGCCCTTGCCCACTGCCCGGAGCAGGCGTTTATTACCCTTTGCGAGCGCTGTATTTTCGACTGCAAATACTGTCCCGTGCCCAAACTCCAGGGCCATGTCAAGAGCGATAAGGAAGTCCTGGATATTGTGGACGAGGTTTTCAGGAAAGGAAACCTGAAGGCTATTTCCCTGACTTCGGGGGTTGAAAAGTCCGTGCAGGGGGAAGTGGACCGCGTTCTCAAACTGTTTCCTTCCCTCAAAAAGTATAATGTGCCGATCGGAGTTTCGGTCTACCCCACCGAAGGGTGCTCCAGGCAATTTTATGAGGCAGGGGTATCCGAGGTCAAGTATAATGTGGAAACAATGGACCCGGAAATTTTCAAAAAGGTCTGTGGAGACATCTCCCTCGACTACATTCTGGAAAAACTCGAAGAGGCTGTGGGGATTTTCGGGAAAAACCGGGTTTTCAGCAACTTCATTATCGGACTCGGAGAAAGTGATTCAGCTGTCAGGGACGGGGTAGAAACCCTCGCAAAACTGGGAGTAATCCCGATTCTTCGCCCTATAAACCCCCACCCCCTCAGGGCAGGAGAATGTTTTGCAGAGCGCCCTTCCCGGGAACGCCTCTTGAAACTGGCAAAAATGGAAAAAGCCATACTCGAAAAATACGGGTTGAACCCGGAACTTGCAAAAACCATGTGTCTCAGGTGTACGGGCTGCGACATCGTACCGTTTGCAGACCTCTGAATACCGGGTGATCCGTTAGGATGCCCCATCCGGGTGACCCAGCAGAGTTGCGGCTCTGCATCGCAGAAAATCGGAGATTTTCTGGGAGTTGCGATGAAATCGCAACAGTGCGCTGTCCGTTTCGGTCGCTACGCTCCTTCAAGCGGACTTTTTTCTCGAGGGTTAACTCTAACTTGGGGCTCACTTTTTATGAGCTTCAATTTTGAGAACTTTTTTCTTGTTGGGTTGTGTTTCGGAAGTGCTTTTCATCCTAACTTTGACAGTTCCCACTATTTTCATATTAATTTTGATAGTTAAATAAAAA
>JAENYU010000043.1 GCA_016841625.1 Methanobacteriota archaeon | reverse complement strand
TTTTTATTTAACTATCAAAATTAATAAGAAAATAGTGGGAACTGTCAAAGTTAGGTCGTAAATCAGACCTGGGGATTGTTCTATATGGATATGATAACCATCTAGACGCTGAACAGCCGCTATGAGATTTCTTGTTGGAATGATAGTCATGATGCACACCTTAGGTTTTCAAATTTAATCAAAAACTAGCGGAAAAGATCTGAATTTGCTTTGGCAAAAATCTTCTTTTTACTAAATCTGCATTTATAGATTATATTACTAATAATATATAATCATCAAAGAAGAAGTATTTAGAAACAGCCGTTTTCTTAACTTTTACTACTCAAAATCCGCAAAATTTAACCCATTTCTTTCTAAAAAAGACTGATCGATGAGTATATATAATGTATTTTTATGTTCCCGTTATTATATAATAATGAGTATTCATAGATACTGTTCTTGACCATCTTTACTATATCCCTTTCTCTCCTAAACTTGCATATATTATTTGGCACAATAAACCAATACCTTTATCTGCAATGTTACCAAATAACCCATATATAAATAACCCATATGGAAACGTTGATTATGAGAGAGATTCCAGAAAAGATCTTAGACACATTTGACGAATTGAAAGAATCTTTAGATTTTTATATACAACTTAAGTACATAAATGGTTATTATTACGTTTATAGAGCAACGAGTAAGTGGGATTCTGAAGAAAAAAAGGTAAAAAAAATAACTACGTATTTTGGAAGAATCACTTATGATGGAGAATTTCTGGAAAAGGAATCCACTAAACGTATTACTCAATCCTCTAAAGAAATTTATGAATATGGAAATGTTGCTCTTGCCCATCATCTTATTGGAGATGCCGAAGAAATACTTCGAAAAATTGCACCTTATCCTCAAGACCTGATAGCGATGGCTATCTTAAAAGCAATAGATCCGATGCCTTTGAGACTATTGTCATCTCAATGGTCAAAAATGTACCTTTCAAAAACAATGAATGCCCATCTATCTCCTAATCACATATCATCTGTGTTACGTGTTATTGGAAGTAACGTTTCCAGCTGGTATGAATTATTTTCACTTCTTACACCCAAAGATGACCTTCTTTTGTATGATCTTACAGCTATTATGACGTATTCTGAGAACATAAAAATGGCCGAAAAAGGATACAATAGTAACCATAGCTATCTTGATCAAATTGGAGTTGTTATGGCTTTTTCAAATACAGAAGGCTTGCCTATAGGGTTAGAAGTGTTTCATGGCTCGATGAGAGACGTAAAGACGATAAGAGATTTTGTGCAAAGACTTCCTAAAAAAGATATTGGCTTTATATTTGATCGTGGTTTTTCATCATACGACCTTCTTGATGAACTAAGGGAAGATCACATAAATTACATAGTACCACTTAAGAAAAATTCAGTGTACCTTGAAGTCGATAAAATTGAATGGACAGAGAACTTTCTTTATCGAGATAGGCCTATCAGATGTGGTAAGTTGGAGACACCTCGTGGAACTTTGTTTTGTTACGAAGACCCAGAGTTAAAAGGAGAACAGGAAAGTACTCTGTTAAGAAACCTTATAGAAGGAAAAATAAAACAGGAAGAATACGACTTAAAAAAACAAAAAGCGGGAATGATAGGCGTGATTACTGATCTCGACAAAAAGGGAAAAGAGATCTTTGAATTATGGAAAGGGAGAGAGGAAGTAGAATTGGCATTTGATGCCTTGAAAAACGAACTTGACTTTGACAAAACATATTTACAAACTGATGAGGGAGTAAGAGGTTATTTCTTTGTTTCTTTCCTTGCATTGAGAATATATTTTGGAGTCCTTAAAAGGTTAAGATACACAGAACTTAATCAAAAAATTTCTGTAAATGAAGTATTTTTTGAACTTTCAAAAGTGATGAAGATAGTAGAAAAGGATGGGAGAGAATATTTTGCAAAGATCCCTAAAAAATCGGAAAAGATACTGGCACTGTTTTCAGATATGATATATATGGGTTAAATTTTGCGGAGTTTGAGTTTACTATTGAGCTTGTATTATATCAAGTTGCATCGTTTCAAATCAATTTTTGTTTTGCAGTGATTTCAGTCGAAAACCCCGCTAGTTCGCTACGGGTGCGCCAGCGCAACTTCAATTTCAATTCTTCAACCGTTTCTTTTACTTCGCTAATCAGTGATTATATGGATGTATCAAAAATTAGCGAATATATCAATTACTTTTTTCGTAATTATTTACCATATCTATTAACTGATCCGAATAATCGTATATTTCGTTCAGTTCTTCAATCGGAAATTTTTCAGCATTTTTATTCTCATCGAGAAACAGTTCAAGGTATTTCTATCTGGTGTTAAAGTGCAACCTGCAGATCGGTTTTCTATTGTTGTCATCCAACAAAATCCCACAGTAGCGTTTTTTATCTCTCATGGCTATTCTTTTTGGGTCAATGGTTGCACGCAAAATTGATTTTACAATATGATATCCTTCTATTTCTTCTTCAGTAGTTACAATACCATCATTTGAATTGTCTGGATTTTCAATGTCTACTAAGTCCTTTTCACCGTTTTCTTCTATGGTGTCTTCGGAGGTTTCTTCCGACATGGCAAATTTAAGTCTCTCGTTTATTCTTTCATTTATGAATTGTCCAAGTGCGTTCTTCGTGATTCCTGTGAACTTTTCCCTAACGTTCTGAGTGAAGGGGCCATTATGCACCTGTTTGGCAAAAAATTTGACAAAATCTTCTGATGGAGAATTCAACTCTTTTGAAAGGATCTGTTTAATCTCTCTGGTATACTTCAATTCGCAAGCCGCAGGTGCCAAATCATCGATATCAAATGACTCTTTCTTAAATCTTTTAAGTTCCTGGATTAGCGGTTCTTTAATTTCCAGTAAGTTTATTTCAAGGAAAGATTTTTCATCCATTTTATTTGGGGAGTCCAGATCAGTGTAAAAACGATAAATGATTCCGTTTGTCAATATTCCAATTTTTGCTTCGTTTACGCTGAAGTATCTGAAAAGCTGCGAAGCATGTACTCTATCCAGGTCAGCATCAATATTTTTGCACTCTATCAGTATTACAGGATTTCCATCTTTGAATATAGCATAATCGACTTTTTCGCCTTTCTTTGTCCCAAAGTCTGCCGTGTATTCAGGAACAACTTCAGTAGGGTCAAAAACGTTGTACCCCAATATGTTTATCAGTGGCATTACAAGAGCATTTTTTGTAGCCTCTTCAGTTTTTATACTTTCACGCAACTTTGGAATCCTTGCTGCTAATTCTTTAATCTGATCAATGAAATCCATCTCTACTCCTTCGTGACACATGACTTGTTGAGAGTTTTAATTATTTTCATTTCATACTGTTACACATTCTTCATTTATTTCATATATAGTTCTTTAGAATTTTATATAAGATTTGTGCTTATATCCTGAACCTTCCTACATTTTTAGAAAAAAGGATTCCCCCTTATTTTATCCCTCCCTAAATTATAATACCAAAAACCCCCCAATTACTAAGCAGGGGGGGAAGCAATGTGAAAATCAAATCCGTTAATCCTTATACTGAAGAACTCAACTGGACCTACGACCCGCTTTCTATCAAAGACTGTAAACAGCAAATCGAAAAGTCAAGGGTTGCTTTCGAGGGCTGGAGTACCCTATCGGTGGAGGAGAGGGTAAGGTACATCGCCCGGGCTGCCGGCGTGCTCAGGCGGAACAAACAGGTCTATGCCGAGGTCATAACAAAGGAGATGGGAAAGCCGATAAAGGAGTCGCTGGCAGAGGTTGAGAAGTGTGCCTGGGCCTGTGATTATTATGCGGAAAACGCGGCTGCTTTTCTGAAAGACGAGCCCGTGGAGACGGAGGCTGAGAAGAGCTACATCAGCTTCGAGCCCCTGGGGGTTATCCTGGGGGTCATGCCCTGGAACTTTCCGTTCTGGCAGGTCTTTCGCTTTTTGGTACCGGCTCTGGCTGCGGGAAACGTTTGTTTGCTCAAGCACGCTTCAAACGTGCCGGGGTCGGCGCTGGAGATCCAGAAGGTCTTCCTGGAGGTGGGGCTGCCTGAAAACGTGTTCAAGACGCTCCTGATCGACTCGAAGACTGCTATGAAAATAATTGACTGCGGGCTTGTGGATGGGGTCTCGCTTACGGGAAGCGTTGCAGCCGGGGCTGCGGTAGGGGAGCTTGCGGGAAAGAAAATCAAGCCGCTTGTGCTGGAACTGGGGGGTTCCGACCCCTTCATCGTGCTTGAGGACGCGGACGTGGAAGCGGCTGCCCGGATGGCGGTAAAGGCTCGCTTTATCAATGCCGGGCAGAGCTGTATTGCTGCAAAGCGTTTTATCGTTATGGAAGACGTGGTAGTGGAGTTTATCGAGAAATTCGACAAATACATGCAGCAGCTAAAGGTCGGAGACCCCATGAACCCGGAAACCGACATCGGACCCGTGGCAAAAGCGGAGTTCGTGGGGGAGCTTGAAAATTTCCTGAAGGACGCGAAGAAAAAAGGTTCCGAGCCGAAAGTGCACCGGGCAGAGCACGAAAAGGGCTTTTTCTTCAATCCTGCTCTCGTCCCGGCTGCCAGCACCGACATGAAGGTCTGCAGCCTGGAAGTCTTCGGACCTATTGCGCCGGTGATCATGGTCAGGGACGAAGACGAAGCCGTGGAAGTCGCAAACTCTACCGAGTTCGGGCTCGGGAGCGCCATCTGGTCAAAGGACCTCGAGCGGGCGGAGCAGCTTTCAAAACGCATAAAATCCGGTTTCGTGGTGGTCAACGGGATGGTCAAGTCCGACCCGCGGCTGCCCTTTGGCGGGGTCAAGATGTCCGGGGTAGGAAGGGAGCTTTCCCACTACGGGCTCAAGGAGTTTGTGAATATTAAGACTGTGGTTGTCAACAGGTGAAGGCCGTAGTGGTCAATTATAGTCCCGAACGTAAGTATTTACACTTGCATTACAACCACGGAAGACACGGAAAGCACGGAAGGATTGTGCCCTATTTCCCTTATTCCGTGTTTTCCGTGCTTTCGGTGGTTAAACTTTCACCTTGAGATTGGTGAAGAAATTTGGGGTATTGATTATAATAATGAAAACATTCAGGAGATTTTTACATGAAAGCTTCGGATCTTTTCGTAGCCCAGCTTGAAGAGGAAGGGGTGGAATACATCTTCGGGCTCCCGGGGGAGGAAAACCTGGACTTCCTGGAATCGCTAAGGAACTCGAAGATAAAAGTTATCATAACAAGGCACGAGCAGGCAGCGGCCTTCATGGCAGCAACTTACGGGCGGCTGACCGGGAAAGCCGGGGTATGTTTCTCAACGCTCGGGCCCGGAGCCACCAATCTTGTAACCGGGGTCGCCCAGGCGCAGTTGATCGGAGCCCCGTTAATCTCGATTTCGGGGCAAAAAGCCCTGACAGATAACTGGCAGGCCCGTTTCCAGCTCGTGGACGTAGTACGGATGATGGAGCCGCTCTGCAAAAAAGCCGTATCTATCAACGACCCCGGGATGATCCCGACGGTGATCCGGAACGCTTTCAAGCATGCTGAAGCCGAGAGGCCCGGAGCTGTCCATATCGAGCTTCCCGAAGACGTGGCAAAGGAGGAGACCGACGCAAAGGTCCAGAAGAAGGCCGAAATTGAAATCCCGTACCCTGACCCTGCTGCCGTTGAAAAAGCTGCAGCCATGATCAGGGAAGCGAAAAATCCCCTCGTAATCGTCTCTTCCGGGGCAAACCGAAAAGACATCACAGACGAACTCGAGTTCTTTGCCAATAAGACCGGGATCTACCTTGTGCACACCCAGATGGGAAAAGGCGTTGTCCCTGACGACTGCCCCTGCAGCCTCTTTGCCACCGGGATCCATGCCCACGACTACGTGAACTGCGGGATTGACGAAGCGGACCTGATCATAACCGTGGGCTATGACATAGTGGAGTACCCCCCTTACCTCTGGAACAGGATGCTTGACAAAAAGATAATCAACATCGATTTCGTGGAGTCCGTGCCTGACAGGTACTTCAACCCTGAGCTGGAAGTCATCGGGGACATAGCCTCCTCAATCCGGGAACTTGCCGGGAAGATTTCCGAGAAGCGGGAGTTTCCCATCTTTGAAGCAACCAGGGCTTTTATTGAGGAAAAAATCAACGCTCCTGAAGGGAAAAGTTATCCTCCCCTGCCCCATGCGGTTGTCCAGAGCGTCCGGGAAGTGCTCGGAAGAAAAGATATTATCAGCCTGGACAACGGGATCTACAAACTCTGGTTCTCCCGCCTCTACAAGACCTACGCTCCAAACACCGTCCTCCTGGACAATGCCTTTGCCACCATGGGAGCCGGGCTCCCGGCAGGAATTGCCGCAAAACTCGTCCGCCCAAAGCGAAAGGTGCTTGCCATCTGCGGGGACGGGGGCTTCATGATGAACTGCCAGGAACTGGAAACCGCAATCCGCTGCAAGATTCCCCTGGTCGTCCTCATCCTGAACGACAACGCTTTTGGCTTTATCAAATGGAAGCAGCAGAAAATGCACTTTGAGGACTTTGCGCTTGACTACGGGAACCCGGACTTTGTCCGCTTTGCCGAAAGTTTCGGGGCTGCAGGCTTCAGGGTAGAAGAAGGAGACGACCTTGCCGAAGTCCTGGAAAAAGCCTTTGCCCTCAACAAAGTAGCGGTCATCGAGTGCCCGATAGATTATTCCGTAAACTACGAAACCTTTTCGATAGAACTCGGGAACCTTGTCTGCGAGTTCTGACCACCCGCCACTTTTTAACTGATACTGATTATTCCAAAACCAAATCCGAGAAACCAAATTCTAGCCATCAATTCTAAACATCAATCCTAAACATCAATCCTAAACATCAATCCTAAACATCAATCCTAAACATCAATCCAAAACATCAATCCAAAACATCAATCTTAAACATCAATCTTAAACATCAATCCTAAACATCAAACTTTGGGGGAATTATTTGGGGGGAGAAGAAACAGAATCAGGATATCCTATCCATACCCACGATGTCATCATCATCGGGGCAGGGCTGACAGGGCTCCGGGCAGCCATCGAAACGGTGGACGCCGGGCTCGACACTGCGGTTATCTCGAAGGTGCACCCGCTCCGCTCGCACTCGGTGGCAGCCCAGGGCGGGATGAATGCGGCTCTGGGAAACGCGCAGGCCGGGGATTCCTGGGAAGACCACGCCTTTGACACGGTCAAGGGTTCGGACTACCTTGCGGACCAGGATGCCGTGGAGCTGATGTGCAAAAACGCACCCGGAGCCGTCATAGAGCTTGAACACTTCGGGACCGTCTTTTCGAGGCTGGAAGACGGGAAGATTGCCCAGCGTCCCTTCGGAGGGGGGATGTTCCCGCGGACCTGCTACGCTGCAGACCGAACCGGGCACAATATCCTGCATACCCTTTATGAGCAGCTTATGGGCAGGGAACTGGAGCAAAGTAAGGAAAGTAAAGGAAGTAAAGGAAGTGAAGGAAGTAAAGGAAGAAAAAGAGGGGGAAGGATCACTTTTTACGAAGAGTTTTTCGTAACTTCCCTGATAAAATCCGGGATCTCTTCCGGGGAGAAAGGTCCGGCAAAGGGGGAACGCTGCGTGGGCTGTACCTGCATAAACCTTGCCGACCGGACCCTGCACGGCTTTTCCTGCCGGGCTCTGCTCCTGGCAACAGGGGGTTTCGGGCGGCTCTTTACCCGTTCCACAAACGCCCTGATCAATACCGGGGACGGGGCTTCCCTGGCACTGCGGGCCGGGGTTCCCTTAAAGGACATGGAATTCGTGCAGTTCCACCCGACCACCCTCTACGGGACAAACATTTTGATCACCGAAGGGGCGCGGGGGGAAGGCGGGTACCTCCTGAACAATAAAAACGAGCGCTTCATGAAAGCTTATGTCCCGAAGTCCATGGAACTGGCTCCAAGGGACATCGTAGCCCGTTCCATCCAGCAGGAAATCGATGAAGGCAGGGGCTTTGACAATAAGTACGTCCTGCTCGACCTCCGGCACCTGGGAAAAGATAAGATCCTGGAACGCCTCCCCGGAATCCGCCTGATAAGCGTGGACTTTGCAGGTGTCGACCCGGTAGAAGAGCCAATCCCCGTGCAGCCTGGGCAGCACTATTCCATGGGGGGAATCTCAGTCGGAAACGACCTTGCAACCGAACTTTCCGGGCTCTACGCAGCCGGGGAATGTTCCTGCGTAAGCGTGCACGGGGCAAACCGGCTGGGAGGAAATTCCCTGCTCGAAACCGTGGTCTTCGGGAAACTTGCCGGGCAGGGGATAGGGAAAAACCTCACCTCTTCCGGGTCCGGAGGCCGGGTGGGGGAAGAGGATAAAAAAGCAGTCCTGGAAAGGCTCTCCGAAGAAGCCGAAAGGGTAAAAGCCCTGCTTACCAGGGACTCGGGCGTGAAAATGGCCGGGCTCAGGGACGAGCTAAAGAAGCTTATGTTTGAGTGTTTCGGGGTCTTTCGGGAAGGAAAGAAGATGGAAGAGGGGCTGGAAAAGCTCCTGGAACTCAAAAGCCGCTACCCTGAGGTCTACATTGACAATAAGTCCACTGTTTTCAACCAGGCCCTTATCTATGCCCTGGAACTAAGAGGCCTCTTCGACATCGCGGAAGCCGTAGCAAGGGGTGCAATCGCCCGGAACGAGAGCCGGGGTTCCCATGCCCGGACCGATTACCCGGACAGGGACGACGAAAACTTCCTTGCCCATACGATTTACCGCCTGGAAGATAGGGGGGCTGAAGGAAAGGCTAAAGGAATAACTGAAGGAAAGCCCGAAGGGAAGCCTGGAATAAAACCCGAAGGAAAGCCAGTACTCGAATATCTGCCGGTCAGGCTAGGAAAATTCCCGGTAAAGGAGCGTGTATATTGATGAAGTTTGTGCTGATGGGGCGTGCGTACCAATGAAGCTGAAAGTGTTTCGCTATGACGGGGAAAGCGGGGAATCCCGCTATGACAGCTTTGAAATCGAGTCCGGACCCGGGATGACCGTGCTTTCCGCCCTCTTCAAGGTCCAGGACGAGCTTGATGATTCCCTGGCTTTCCGCTACTCCTGCCGGGGTGCAGTCTGCGGGAGCTGCGGGATGCTTATCAATAAGGTGCCGAGGTTGGCCTGCCGGACCCAGGCGGAGTCCCTCCTCAAAGGTGAAGGCCAGGTAAAACTCAGGCCCTTCCCGGGAATGGAAGAAACTGCTGATTGGGACCCGGAAACCGAAGTGCTTGTAGAACCTCTTCCGAACCTGGCTAAAATAAAGGACCTGATCGTGGACATGGACAAATTCTTCGAGTTCTACCGGGCGGTCGAACCCACCTTCAAGCCGGCTTCCGAAACCCCTGAAAAAGAGCGTTTGATGGATCATGAAGCTGTTTCAGAGCTTGAAAAGTATACGAACTGCGTGCTCTGTGCCTCCTGTGTGGGCTCCTGCCCTATTTCGGGAAGGGAGGAAGAGTTCCTGGGGCCTGCAGCTCTTGCCAAACTCTACCGCTTCCATATCGATCCCCGGGAGGCGGATGACGACTCCAGGCTCCTGCTTGCCAACAGTAAAAGCGGCTGGTGGGGTTGCGAGTTCAATGCCAACTGCAAGGCTGTCTGCCCGAAAGGCGTTCCTCCGATCCTCGGAATCGGTAAGGCTAGAAGGGAAATCCAGAAGCTTGGGAAAGAGCCAAAATAAGCAGAGTCCCGAATCTTTATGCTAAAAATTAGCGGAGGTGTGACCATTAATCTGAAAACCCGAATTGAAAGGGATTCCCTCGGGGAAATGGAAGTTCCCGATGAAGCCTATTACGGTATCCAGACCCTGCGGGCCATGTACAACTTCCCTGTTAGCGGCAGGCGGGAAAGGCCGGAGTTTGTCCGGGCTTATATCCTTGTAAAAAAAGCAGCAGCTCTTGCGAACCTGGAACTCGGGGTCCTTGACAAAGAGAGGGGAAATGCCATCGTGGCAGCAGCCGATGAGGTGCTCGAGGGGCTTACCGGCTGGTATTCGGACCAGTTTCCGGTAGATGTTTTTCAGGCGGGGGCCGGGACGTCTTTCAACATGAATATAAACGAGGTTCTTGCTAACAGGGCGCTGGAGCTGCTTGGCAGGCAGCGGGGAGACTACGCTTTCCTGAGCCCGAACGACCATGTAAATAAAGCCCAGTCTACCAACGATACATTTCCAACTGCGTCCCACATCGCGGTTATGTTTGCAGCCAACGGGCTTCTGGACGTCCTCGCCGGGCTTTCGGACGCCTTCCGGGAAAAAGCCGTTGAGTTTTCGGAGATTCCCAAGTCAGGCCGGACCCATCTGATGGACGCCGTGCCTGTTACCCTGGGAAACGAATTCGGAGCTTACGCAGCAGCCCTGGAAAGGGCAGGCTCCCGGATAGAAGAACGTTGGAGCGACCTCCTGGAACTTCCGATCGGAGGGACGGCGACCGGCACAGGGGCAAACACACATCCCAAGTACAGGGAAACCGTAATTTCAAAGCTTACCAAGCTTTGCTCCCTGCCTTTCCACCCTGCCCTGGACAGTTTCGAAGCCCTTCAAAGCCGGGCCCAGCTTGCAGCCTTTTCCGGGGCTCTTCGGGAACTCGCCCTCGAACTCATAAGGATAGCAAACGACCTCCGGCTCCTGAACGCAGGGCCTACCACCGGGATTTCGGAAATAGTGCTCCCTCCCGTGCAGCCGGGCTCTTCCATCATGCCCGGGAAATACAACCCTGTTATGGCCGAGTGCCTGGACATGATCGGCTTCCAGATCGTGGGCAATGACACAACCGTTGCCATGGCAGCCCAGGCAGGGCAGTTCGAGCTAAACGTCATGACCCCGCTTATGACCTGCAATATCCTGGAATCCATTGCCCTGCTCACGAATTACCTGCCTGTCTTTCGGGAACGCTGTGTTGAAGGGATTAAGGCAAATGAGGAGAGCTGCAGGGCCTACCTTGAACTAAACCCGATCCTTGTTACGTTTCTTACGCCGAAAATCGGGTATTTGAAGGCGGCGGAGCTTGCGAAGGAGGCGCTGGAAAGGAGGGTTCCGGTGGTTGAGCTTGCGGTGGAGAAGGGGGTTTTGAGTAAGGAAGAGGTGGATAAACTGCCTGGGTTTTCAAAAAAGAAGTGAATTTTCTTATTTTTCCGCAGCCACGCGGGTATTTTTCTGCTAAATTCACTTTATTCAAATGTGCTGAACAGCCTGCATTCCGGGTCCGGAGAAATTTCAGGGGTTCCAGATCTAATCTGTTTCATGCAAAGTAAGTTTCATTCCCTGGATGGGCTTTTGACTAAGCAAAAATTGTTCTTTTCAGAGGGAATATTTATAATATATATGCGAGATTATATATTTAATGCAGTATATATTTGCCACGTAGATCCAGGACCCTGCATCTTCATCCGGGGGTTTGGGCACACCATTAGTGAGATAAGTCGGGACTGGGGGTACTGTCTTTGTTATCGGAGAAATCCAGAAAGCTCCTGTTTAATGTTGCTATCATATTTTGCCTTTTGAGTCTTTTATCTGCAATTTATCTCCACTATTGGGAATATCCTGAACATAGCTCTAAAATAATTGAAGAGCGAAAAAATAAGACGCAAACTGATGCTATCGGAGAACTGGATAAGAAAAGCAAAAGTCTTCATGCTCCTGAGGATGTTGCCAAAAACATCTCGAAAGAACTTTCCAAAGGTGGCAACTTTACCGGAGAGCTTGTGAAAAATGAAATGGCGGGGAATAAAGATATTTTTGGCATCCGGGTCGCATACGTCCCCTATCGTTATTCGGAAGACTGCCGACTTTATGCTCCCTACTACATGAAAACGGATGCCGGGATAGAATTGCTCTACGTCGAAAATAATTACGATTATACTTTATATAATAATAAAACGGCTCTCTATTTTAAGAACGGGAGGCTACCCGACACCTCCTGGTACAACCGCCCCCTTAAAGAAGGCAGGGGTTGGAACTCTTTTCGTTTTGAAACAGCATTTGAAAAATGGGTGATTGATTATTCCTGTCCTTTTTCCTTCAATAACACAGGCTCCCCGGACAGTGCTACCTCTCACGTTAATCAAAGTGTGCAGGAAGGAGTAGTCTGGGCGGGTTTCACACTTGAAGGCATTTCTGAAAAGATAAATAACTCTCTTGGCCCTGGAAAAAATGGATCTTTAATTATTTGTAAAGATTCCTCCCAGATTTATCCGGAAGATCAGATTGAAAATAAATTTTTAGTTTTTTCCGAACACGCTGTTAATGCCTCCCGACTTGAATATACAGTTTCCTGCGACGACCTCAACGATACGATAATGAACGATATCCTTGGTCTGCTGGAGGAAGATCCGGAATTCTTCAATTATACGCAGAACAATATTTCAGGCATTTCTGTCAAAAAAATTATTTTAAGGGATTTGAACGGCTCAACCGAAAATAATATTGTTGCAGGAGCCGAAAACAAGGGTGCTACTTTGAAGTACGTCACTTTTAAGAATCTAAGCTGGGATTATGATACCGATTCCATAAGCTGTGACATTGTTGCTGTTAATGAGGACGAATTTGTTCTTCCTGTAGAGCTTAAAAATGTTACCCTGAACCATACAGCCGCTGGGACCGGGGATCTTTCAGTGGATAACCTGACCTGGAATCCTGAAAACAATTCCATAAGCTATGACATTCTTGTTGCTAATGGGGAGCAAACTATTTTTCCCGGAGTACTTAAAAATGCTACCCTGAAGCATACCGCTGCCGGGGCCGGGGATCATAAGGTGGAAAACCTGAGCTGGAACCCTGAAAACGATTCCATAAGCTATGACATTGTTGCTTTTAGCGAGAATCAAACTGTTTTTCCCGGGGTGCTTAAAAATGCTACCTTGAACCGTTCTTCATACATTAAATTCAACGTACCCTCTCCGGAAAAAAACTGCAGCATGGGAATTGTCATCCGTGAAGAGGAATTTTTCAAAGCTCCGGAGATGGGATTTGCTGCGTCTGCTGCCAATAAGACCCTCTGGGCTTTTTTCAATGAAGCCGAAAATATTTCATCCAATTTTACGGAGTGGGTGGGAAATAAGCCGGATGACGTTAAAGTAGAGGACGAGCTCAAATACAGGAAAAATAACTCGAATGTTTCCTGGCTTGCGGTTGCTTTCAAATCAGATGACAACGGTACCAGAAGCCTTTATGCCCCCTGTGCCGTGAATGATACGGAATTCCAGATTATTCAGATCCAGTCGATTTATGACTATACTGAAGATTATCATGAAAATGAACCATCCGATGCTCTGTATCCAACTGAATGGTATTATAAGGCACTTAACAGCAAAAACGGTACATGGACAGAGGTCTGTTTTAGCGAAATAGTTAACAAATCGCTGGTCAGTTACTCTCTCCCCTTTAATTGCTCGAATATGTCAGGTTGGGAATGTCCGGACGGAGTCGTTGCCGTAGATTTTTCTGTGGATACCTTACGAGATAATTTTTCTGAAATTAACACGGAGAACACAGGATACGCTTTTATCATTCACAGGGACGGAACTCTCGTTTCCTATCCGACTCATGAATATATCGGAGATAACATGAGTTCGCTGTCCAAAAATGACCCTGATATGCTCGTCATAAACGAGATCCTATTCAATGAATCAAAACCTGATTTAAGCGGCGGCTATTTTGATGGCCAGAGTAAGGAACCTGAATTCAAACAGACAAAGAATTTAATACCCAATTTTCCTGAAATGACTTTATCAGACATAACTAAAACGAATGCATCCTGTTTTGTTAAAAATGAAGGAACTGATGCTCTTAAGGTCTATATAATAAACAAAGCATACCCTGAAAACAACCTTACTCTGATAGAAGGGACCGAGCATTTGCTTGATGAGGAGATTACAGGCAAAGGAACTGATGACTTTAAGGTCTATAAAATAAGCAATTCATATTCCGATAAGAACCTTACCCTGATTGAAGTGAATGACTATTTCCTGAATGAGAAATACCATACCTACTATATTTTCTTAAACGCATCGGCGGGGGATAACTGGAAAACGGGGCTGCTTATCTCGGAAGAAGAAATTCTTAAATCTCTTCGAGAGAAGCAGATACATGATAGGATTCTGGAGTCCCTGGCTTTCCTATCATTTATCTTCTTCGCAACGGTTGCTATATGCCTGAAATACGGGCTCTTTTCGGGAAGGTTTCTCTGGGCGTTCACTCTTTTCTTTTTCATACTTTTTGTGGCTGAAATGGGCTTCATATGGTGCCTTGCCCTTGAATGCCCCCAGGAGGACGGCAATGAAACTGTGATCTATAACAGGGCTGAAATGGAATCTGCTGTCCACAGACTCGGTCCTTTTTCCGAAGAATCCAGGATTCCTACAGGTATCTTTTTGCAGTCCATAAAGTTTTCAGGGGCTAATGATGTCATCGTGAGGGGGTACGTCTGGCAGAAGAACCCGGAAAACGCAGAAAGGGGAACTGCTCCTGGTTTGATTTTCCCGGAAGCGGAAAGCATTGACCTTAAAGAAGCTTACAGAAACGAAGACGTCACAGGATGGCGCTTCAAGGCTGTTTTGCGCCAGAGCTTCGATTATTCAAACTATCCTTTTGACAGCGAGGATATCTCGATCAGGCTATGGAGTAATAATTCCGAAGGGGATGTCATACTGGTCCCTGACCTCGGGTCTTACGAGTCTTTGAACCCCTACATAAAACCGGGTCTGGACACTGAGCTTATGATTAATGGCTGGGAGGTCCAGAAAAGTTACTTCAGCTACAGGGAGAAAAAATATAACACCAACTTCGGGATGAAAAGTTACGAGGAAGGGGAAACTCCCGAACTTTACTACAATGTTGAAGTCAAAAGGAACCTCATGGGTCCCCTGGTAGCTGACGTTTCCCCTATCCTTGTTGTTGCGGTTCTCCTCTTCGTAGTCCTCATGATCACCACAAAAAGTGATCAGAAGAAGCTCTTTGGCTTCAGTTCCTCCGGAGTCCTGGGCTACTGTGCCTCCCTTCTTTTCACTCTGATCATAGCCCACGCCGCCCTTCGCTCCAAGCTGCCAACCGAAGGCATCATCTACCTCGAATATTTTTACTTCGTAATGTATGTCGCAATCCTTGCCGTTTCCGTAAACTCCATCCTTTTCGCTTCCCTCAGCAATATTCCGGTAGTTGACTACAAAGACAACCTTATCATAAAGCTGCTCTACCTGCCCCTGATTGCCCTGGTTATTATGATAATTACGCTGGGTGTTTTCTATTGACAGGTGCCTGACCTTTCTTTAATCCCGGATTTCCGGTGTTTAATCTTGAATTCCTTGTACAAACGGGCTCTTCCATCATGCCCGGGAAATAAAACCCGGTTATGGGTGAGTGCCTGGACATGATCGGCTTCCAGATCATGGGCAATGACACAACCGTTGCCATGGCAGCCCAGGCCGGGCAGTTCGAACTAAACGTCATGACCCCGGTGATGACCTGCAATATCCTGGAATCCATTGCCCTGCTCACGAATTACCTGCCGTTCTTCCGGGAACGCTGTGTTGAAGGGATTAAGGCAAATGAGGAGAGCTGCAGGGCTTATCTTGAACTTAACCCGATAATTGTAACGTTCCTGACGCCGAAAATCGGGTATTTGAAGGCAGCAGAGCTTGCGAAGGAGGCGCTGGAAAGGAGGGTGCCTGTGGCGGAAGTTGCGGTGGAGAAAGGGGTTTTGAGTAAGGAAGAAGCGGATGAGCTGCTCGGGAAAAAATTGCTCAAACCTTCAGCTCCATGAGTAGAACGTTTTGAAACCTGTGAGAAATTGAAAAGTCAGGAACTACATTTCTACCTTAAAATTTTTGCGGATTTTGCAGCCCTGGCAAAAGGTGAAAATCCGGAAGAATATCAAAAGATTATCGAGAAATCATCAAAAAAGTATCAAAAGAATTTCGAAAACTAGCAAAGGAATATCAACTGAATATCAAAAGCTCATTCGATATTAATTAAAAATGACCGAAAATTGTAAAAATATATGAGAAGTTTCCAGGGTTCAAAAACCCAGGTTTACTCTTTTTCTCTCTTGAAAATCGCTGTCGCTGTCCCTTCATCATCAAGGTCGTCCTTGATCATGACCAGTTCCCAGCCTTCGTCCCCAATTCTTTCAAGGTCAGTCATTTGCTGCGGCATGTGCACAGCGTGGATCTTGCGAGAATCATATTCCCATAGTTTCATCATCTTAACCCCCTCTTCAGTTAGCGATAAAACACAATCTGTATTTATTACATTTAATATCGTGATAAAACTATAAATAACCAGAACAAAAGAAAAAAAGCGATTCGGTTCTTCCGGTTTAAGGTCCATTTGAGTCCGGGAGTTTCGGGATTTCGGTCCGGTAGAGGACCCCCTTTTCAGACCTTATCATGCGGATCCGTTCCCGAACCATGAAATCAAAGATCAGTTCGATCTCCGGGGGGTAGGTGGAATCGGCATAAGTAGGTACAAGGGGCTCGGAATCCTGCCCGGAAACATAGAACATTTCTCCCCCGAAGTAAGCTATGTGCTACACTTCGTATTTATCAAAAGCCTGTCTGATGAATTTTTTTGAGAGAGGGGGTTTTGCGAGTTCGAAGTCTTCTTCGGTCATTTTTATGTCTGCCCCGTACATAATAAGGGGATTTGCGGGATCAAATATAAAATCAATTGAAGGCGGAAAGGGGCTTGCATGTTCAATAAATTCCCTTCCAAAATGCTTTCAAAACCTTTTCAAAACCCTTTCAAAACCTTTTCAAAACCTTTTCAAAACCCTTTCATTCCCCTCGAAGACATCCTGACTTCCGGGATCTGGCTGAGAAACCGGGATACTTTCCGGTAGCGTTCAAGCAGGTCTTCTTCTTTCCGGATGTCTTCGAGCTTTTCGATGAGGTACATGTTATCGGGCACAAAGGGGATTTTGCTTTTGAGGGTGTTAAGCAGGGACTCAAGCTGTCTGTCCAGCTCCTCCCTGTCCTTTTCAAGGTCTTCCAGGGTCCATTCCCTTACTTTCTGGCTGGCCGTGCATGCGAGATTTTCGGTCGGGGTACCTTTTGACTTGAGACAGGCGATCCTGGCCCTGTAGCGGATTCCCGAAAGGGTCTCTTTTATTTTCTGTTCCAGGAGCACCTTTCCGAGTTTCGGGGCTTCCTTTTTCACCGTTTTACCGGCAAAAATCGCCTCTTCTTCAGTGAGCTCGAAAAGGTCCGAAAATTTGTCGAAGCTGCGTATGGCGTTTTCAAGGAGTTCTTTTTTGCCTGGGAGGGCTTCGGGCTCGAGTTCTCCGGCTTTTCGGAGCAGTTCAGCTAATTCTTCGAAGGTTTTAAGAAGCAGGTACCTTTCCCCTGCCTCCACGATTTCCTTTTCCATCCTTGAAAGATACCTGTCTGCTTCAGGTCCGGCTTTTCTGAAAGATTGGCCGCTTGCAAGGATGAAGAGCAGGGATTCAAAAAAAGGCAGGTAGAATTCGGGAAACTTCGTTTCGGCGGGAATTTCGGAAGCCTCTTTGAAGTAGCGGACCGCTTCTTTTAGCCCGAAAAGGTAAGCAACTTCGTCTTCCCCATGAAGAGCCCTCCAGAGGGAGGCTTTCCCCAGGGAGCGAAGTGCGTACTTCTGCACGTATATGTAGCTCTCCCCGCTGAGTATCCTCATGTCCTTCCACGCCTGGGTCTTGTCCTTTACAAGATAAAATGCGGGACCCATAGCCCTGACAGCTTCCCTTTGCACGTAGTTGTCGTTATGTCTTGAAAGCCGTAGAAGGTCTTTCCAGGCCCCCTCTTTCCCGGGGACTGCCGGGAACGCGGACGCAAAAGCCCGGGCAGCATTTCCCCGGACTTCCCTGTCCTCGTCTTCGGAGGCAAGCCAGACAAGTTCTTTCCAGGCCCACTGTTTGTCCTCCGCATGCTTGAACGCCCGGGAAAGGAGCTCCACAGCTTTTCTCCGGACACTGATATCTTTTCCTGCTGCCAGGCGGAGAAGGTCCACAAAGGTCCCGGATTTGTCTTCCACCTCGGGATACACAAAAGCAAGCATTTCAGCCGCCTTTTTTCTAACAGCGCAGTCTTCGTCCTCTGTCATTTTCAGGAGTTCATCCCAGATTTCCTGTTTTTTGCCCCCGCCCCCGGAATAAAGGGCCAGTAGGGAAATAACATCCTTCTTTAACTCTGAGGGGCCAGCAGTAGAAGAACTCAGGCTGAGGAGTTCGGTGCATATTTCCCCTTTATCCGGCAGGTGAGATAATGAAGCTACAAGGGAATCTGCCACATTCTTTTTCACATGCCTGTCCCCGTCCCCGGTCATATTCAGGAGTCCAGAACCGGGTTTCGCTCTCCCTTCTGGCTTGTTTCCTTCTTCTGGTTTTTTTCCTTCTGCTACTGATTTTTTTCCCTCTGCTGATTTTGTTTCCCCTTCCGATTTGTCTCCCCATACTGGTTTTGTCCTTCCTGTTCCTCTTGAACGGGCCAATGCTTTTGTCTCTTTCTTTGCTTTTTCCATCCGGGCATACGCAGTCTTTTCACCTGCAGGCTCGTAACGCTTTTCAAGCCCCCCTTCCCCGGTAAGTTCGGAACAGGTTGAAGCAAGCCCTCTGATAGCTTTCCGGGACATGTAACTATCCTTTCCTCCGGTCAGGCGGCAGAGGTCCAAAAAGGCCTTTTCCCTGTCCTCCATATGCGGGATAAGCGAAACAAGGACTTTCACGGCCCGCTGCCTGGCATAAGCGCCCTCATCCCAGGCAAGCCGAAGGAGTTCATCCCAGGCGCTTTCTTTGTCCGGGACAAGGGCAAATGAGGAAGCAAGGGCTGAATGAGTTTCCTCCTGGACATCGGGATCCCCTGAAGTGGCCAGCCTGAGAAGCTCTTTCCACGCTTCATCCTTCTCAGCTTTTTCCTTCTCAGCTTTTTCCTTCTCTGCTTCATCCTTCCCTGCTTCATCCTTCCCTGCTTCATCCTTCCCTGCTTCATCCTTCCCTTTTTCCGGTACAGCGGGAAAAGCCTCCTCAAAAGACTTTGCTGCCTCTATACTGACCTTTTCGTCCCCGGTTTCTATCAGTTCGAGCATTTTTTTCCGGGCTCCCTCTTTTTGAGCTTCAGGCAGGCCGGGAAACACTTTGCCCAGGTACCCTGCTGCTTTTTCCCGGACATATTCGTCTTCCGAGGCTGTCATCTCAATGAGGTCTTTCCAGGGCTGCTGTTTATCCGGCATGTAGGGAAATACGGCAGGAAAGCCCTGGACAATTTCCCTCCTGACATCTTCAAAGCTGGATACCGCACTTACCAGTTCAGTCAGGTCGTTCCAGGCCTTTTCCTTATCAGGAGTGTGAGGGAAAGCAGAGATCAGGGCATTGACTGCGGCTTGCAATACTCGCTCGGAAGGATAGGCTGTAAGATTGATGAAGCGGTCCCAGGCAAGGTCCCCGTCAGGCACATGGGGAAAAACAGCTGCAAGGGCATTGATAGCCTTCTCCCTGACAGCTTCGTCTTTATCGGAACAGAGCCTGAGCAGGTCTTCAAAAGCCTGTTTCCTGTCCGGAAGGGATTCAAAAAAAGCTCTTAGCTGATTTGAGGCGTTTATTCGTTCATCTGAACGTGGGCTGAAAGTTTTATTGTGTATGAAGGGTTGAGCTATCAAGGATTCCCACCAAAGATTTCCTTTATCTCTTTTTGCTTCCTTATCCATTACTTGAGCAGGCTTTTCCTTAAAGATATTGATTCTCAATTTCTTTAAAGTATAGTTTCCTGATTTTTGTTCCGGCTTTTTGCCTCGTTTACTTCTGGAAACTTCGTGATAAAATTTGGAAAAACCTATATGCAATGAGAAATAAACGTAATTATTAATAATTATCAATTAAAAAAAAATTGTCCGTTGAAAAGCAGGGACTGAAATGGAAACTTCCTTTCTTGATTTGATTTTCCTTTCTGAAAAAAGGAAAAACATTCTTCTGTTATTGAATGAAGGCCCAAAAAGCATTGAGGAAATAAAAACTTCCCTGAATGCCACTTCAACTTCTATTCAACCGCAGATCAAAATGCTCAAAGAGAAGCATCTCCTGCACCGGGAGAATAATACCTACAGGCTGACCCCCATTGGGGGGGCAATAGCTGAAAATATGCGGTGTCTGGTCGATACCCTGGGAGCGCTTGAAAATAAATCCGATTACTGGGACAGTCACAGGCTTGACGGCATACCCCCTCATCTCTTAAACAGAATAAGTGACCTGAAATGCTGTACCTTTGCAAAACCCCTTGATGAGGGCAACATGTTCTCGCCTCATACGGAATTTGTGGAAAATATTGCAAAATCGGAATACGTGAAAGGCATCTCCCCTTTTATCCATCCACTATACCCGAAAATGTTCCTGGCCTTTGCAGAGAGAGGCATCGATGTTTCCCTTATTGTGACTGAACCTGTTTTTGAAAGGATGAGGACGGAATTCAAGCCTGAAATGGAGCAGTTCCTGAGCCTGGACAACACCAGGGTATATGTGTATGAAAAAGAAATGCTGCTTTCAAGTGCAGTGACTAACTGCTTCCTGTCTCTTGGCCTTTTCTACAACAACGGGACATACGATCATGCCAATGATATTTTGTGTTTTGAACCTGAAGCCCTGCGCTGGGGAGAAGACCTCTTTGCGTACTACCAGGGCATGTCCAGAGAAATAACAGAATTCTGACTTTTTCAGCTTTCTTTCTCCCTCTTATTCTTCCTCTTGTTCTCCCTCTTATTCTTCCTCCTGTTCTCCCTCTTGTTCTTCCTCTTGACGGGAGCTGTCGCTTTTTTTCCGGGAAACTTCGGGTTCCGGGCTACTGGCGGCCTTCCATCTTGCATACGGAGCCTTTTCTGCTGCAAGTTTGTAAAGCTCCTTAATCGGGTCTTCTGCTTCGAAAAGCTGGGGATAGTCATGCCCCAGCACCTCCATAGCCCTCTGGACAATATAGTCACATCTTTCCCCTGTCAGGCTCTTGATGTCCTCCCGGACTTTTTCACCATCGGTCTGCTGGTGAAAGATCCGTGTCAGGATGTCTGCAGCACTTCCCCGTACATAGTTGTCTCCCTTTCGTGCAATTCTGATCAGGTCGTCCCAGATCTTCTCCCGGTCTTCCTGGTAGGGGTATAGCAAAATCAGTGCATCCGAGGCCATTTCCCGGACATTTTCATACCTGCTCCCTGCAAGGGCTGTAAAATCAGCCCAGACCTTTGTTTTGTCTGGCATGGAGGGAAAAAGCAAAATAAGAGCTTCCATCGTTTGCTCTCTTGCATAAGTGCTTTCTTTCCCGGTTAACCGGAGAAGTTCGTCCCAGGCCCTCCTTTTGTCCGGGACATGGGCAAATGAAGAAACAAGGGACAAAACAGCAGCCTCCCAGGCCGCCTGGTTCTCCGTCCCGATCAGCCCCATAAAGTCTTTCCAGGCTTCTTCCCTCTCCTTTTCCGAAAGCTCCGGGAAGACCGTTTCAAGATAAGAGGCTGCCTTTTCCTGCACACGGCTGTCTTCAGAAGCAGTTATCTCTATCAGGTCGTCCCAGACCTGTTTCATGTCCACAACGTGAGGAAAGATTGAAGGAAGAAAGTTGATGACCTCCCATCTGACGGTTTCCGGCACAGAAAGCGATTTTGCAAGCCCGGCAAGTTCATCCCAGGCTTTTTTCCTGTCAGGAATGAGAGGAAAAACGGCTTCAAGGGCATTAATTGCCTTTACCCGTACAGTTTCATCTTTATCAGAACAGAGCCTTAACAGGTCATCAAAAGCCTGCTGTCGGTCCGGAAGGGATTCAAAACTGGCTCTGAACTGTTCTAGGGCATTGATTCTTTCATCTACGCTCAAGCTGAAGGTTTTATCGTGTATGCCGGATTGGTCTAGCAATGATTCCCACCAACTATTTCCTTTGTCCCTTTTTATCTCCTTATCTATAGTTGAGCGGGATTTTTGTTAAAGATATTGTTTCCGGGGTTTTTCGTATTGCTTTTCGGGTACCTCGTCCTCACTGGCAGCGGAGTGAAGCGAAGCGGACGGCTTTTCCTGAAAGCCAAAAAAGAGGAAGAGAGGGTTTTGAAATCCAAAACCGCAAGTTTTTCTGCTTCTGGTTTTGGGTTCAACTGCGTAAGTCCTATTTCAGTTACTTTTTCCATTACAGGTTCCAAAGCCCTTCAGCTTCCTCGTACTCCGGGTATTCAACTTTCCCCATGAAAAGAATGCAATCTGTCCTTTTATCCTCTATGAAAAACATGAACGGATGGTCGGCTTTGAATTCCTTTGGTTTGGAATCCCATGAGATTTTCCCCCCACATTCCATCTCGACCTCTGTTGCCGCTGCAGCTTCCGTACCTTCTTCCTGCACATCTATGAAAGCCTGGTGAATTACTTCGGATATTTCTAATTCGCTATCACTGATTCCTGAAAAATTAGCACGGTTGGGGTTGAAGGCATCCACAACGCCCATTTCAATGAGGGAATTGGAAAGGTCTGTTTTAGTCTCAAACTTAAATTTCGGAATCGAGGTTTGAACTTCCTCCGTGAATTCCATGTCGTTTTTAAGTTTGTTATAATCGTTTACCGTGAAATCGGTTTCAAAGTCTTTAATGTTGTTGTCTTTCGGAAGCACAATGTACATGGATAAGTCGTTGCCTTTGTAAGGAAGTTCTATGATTTTTGCTTTTGAGTTTTCACCGTAATTAAAACTTTTAAACATGTACATCATGTCTACAGGTATTTCTTCTCCTTTCGCTGGATAGAAAGTTCTTTTGCCCGTCATCTCCTTATCAAATTCATACACCCATTTTCCATTGAAGTAAATAGCATTCGTGATAATTACCCGTGTATCAGGCGTAATCGAATCTTTCGGGACCAGGTCTTTTATTTTGTCATTTGTCCTGGCTTCGACCCATTCATTGATGGTATCTCTGGAGACATCCGGCTTTCCCACAAAGTTGAGTTTTGTAACTTCGCCGTCATAGTAGTTTTTCACGTTGAAAACATACGCTTCTTTTATGGGATACCCTTCCTGAACCCAGAGCGCATTTGCAGTTTCAAGCTCGTAATCGCCGCTTTCGGAATTGATCCCGTCATTCATCTCTTTCAAACGAACTTTCAAAACCGTTTTATTATTGGGAAAATAAAATACGTTTGATATCTGCTCTTTCGTTGTGTTTTCGGCCCCCTCATAACAGATCGCCATGGCAGCCGATATGCTGTGCGGCGAAAAGAAGACGTTTCTTTCTCCCCCGGCTTCCATTTGCGCAAACTGCGAATACATATCAAAAGCAAAAGCATTGTTTGCGGCTGCAATATCATAGTCTTCAACCGAGTCCGCATTTATCGTATTTTCCGTAATTACAGCCGTATCTTCAACGCAGCCTGTACACAGCAATGTTAGAGTAAATACCAGAAAAGTAATCCTCATTTTTCCCATACCTTTTAATATTTAACTAGGGTGTGATAAAGTTTATTTGCATGTTGCATATATAATATATACATTACATAAATAAATTAAAAGATATATCCTCTTCCGATTTTTCCCGTTGGGTTTTTTGTTTTTCCATTTTCGTATTTAATTTTGTTTTCCATTTTCGTTTCACGTCTCAGTTTTCCATTAATCACTGGATTTCGGAAATGAGTAATATTTCGATCCTAAATATATAAACAGAAGTTATATATGATGACACATCGTAGTTGAAAACGATACATTAGTGTGTCACTGGTTGTCGAAACCAACAAAATGCATAAAGAGTGGAGGGATAAATTACGGACACATATCTTATTGAATCGCCACACACTGCGGAGGAGTGTCTGGGAGCACTTGATGAATTGCTTGCTATGGGGCCCGGTGTATTGGAACAGTATCATTTCGGCTGCATGGTCGGGGTGCATACAGGCTGGGCGATAGTAAATGCTGAGAGCGAATCGGGAGCTCTGGGCATTGTTCCCGGCTCCCTGCGCAGCAAAGCACGTGCAATAAAGTTAAACAAATTCACCGCCGATCAAATCAAGGAAGCCCACAGGGAAATGGAAGAGGTCCCGCCAAAACCATAACAGTGTTTTTATTTTTGTATTGAGCTTCTGTTTTTTTTCATTTTTCATTTCCCAGGCCACGGTGTTCTCCCCCGGTGCAGATGTAGCGAACCTGCCTGTTTTATCTGTAAAATTCCAAAATGGTAATTATTCAGCTACCTTTGCTCCTAACTTATTTTTCTGCTACACTCAATGC
>JAENYU010000042.1 GCA_016841625.1 Methanobacteriota archaeon | reverse complement strand
GGGGTCTTAATTATACGGATTTCTTTTGGGGTCTTAATTATACGGATTTCTTTTGAAGTCCCATTCAGGCCTCATTCAGGCCCCATTACTCGAGATCAATTATTATGGGACCTTCCTCCAGATAGCGCCTGAAGGTCACTTCAAGTACACCGTTTTTGTAAGTTGCCTTCGCACTCTTCGGGTCTACCGGAACCGGAAGCTCTACACTTTCCGAGTAACTATCAGAAAGTCCCGAAACCATGATTTCAAGGCATTTGGCTGTTGCCCGCAGGCAGATATCTTCTTTTTCGGCTTCCGGAAACTCTGCAAGTACCTGAACCGTTTCGTCAGTTTCGAATACATCGATCAAAGGTTCTTTGGCTTCGGGGGAAACGAAATCCCCTTCCTCATGGGAAGATTCGGAAATGTTCCCGAACTCCCGGATCTCCGGTTCTTCTCCCGGGCGGTGGATGATGGAAAATCCGTAAACAAAGGGTGAGGATTCCCCCATCTCATCCAGGAGGGCATCTATCATTTCTTCCAGGTTGTCAAAAAGTTCGGATCCAAAGTCTTCAAAGAAATCTTTTCTTTTTCTTGCGCCCACCATTATTACCTCTGCTTTTCCTTGCTTTTCCGGAACACTTCACTCGGAAAACTTCATTCGACATCGATTGAAGTCCGGGAACTGGATTCCAGCCGCTTAAAGGTAACTTCCAGCACACCGTTTTTGTAAGTGGCTTTTGCGCTCTGGGGGTCCACCTTTACGGGCAGTTCCACACGTTCGGAATATTTTGGATTCCCAGTTACTGTTTCTATTTCAAGCATTAAATCAGTTGCGTTCAGCCGGATATTTTCTTTTTCGATTCCCGGCATCTCAGCAATAACATGCACGGTTTCCTCGTCTTCCAGCACATCGATAAGAGGTTTCCTCATATCAAGGTAGTGCCCTTCTTCCTCTTCTCCGGGCTGTTCAAACATCGGGACATTTCCGAATTCCCGGACCTCAGGGGCCTCTCCGGGACGCTGAGTCATGGAAAAACCATAGACAAAAGGACGGTTCTCGAAATGCTCCATGTTCACTCCCATGGCCCTGTTGACGCGCTCGAATATTTCTTCCATATCCTGAAGAGGGTCAATTCCGAAGATTTCATCGAAAAAACTTCTTCTTTTTTTCCAGTCTCTGTCAATCATCATGATCACTCTATTATTAAATAATCTGCTTTTCATTTCATTATTTCAGAAAGTGCTCGTTAAATCAGTCAAATCATTCATTGATTCAACCAGTCTGCGGATAGGAACAGACAATTTGTGCATCTAACCAGCCTGTTCATCCAGCCAGCCTTTCATCTGACCATCCCGCTCGTTTAGCCAGCCTTTCATCTAGCCAGACTTCTTATTTGACCAATCGGGGGCTTGTTTATGAAAAATTTAAACAAAAATTAAGCCGGCAGGTAATTTACCGGCTTCAGATAGCACACTTGCTTCAGGCAGTGCATTTACTCTGCATTCAAAGGGTTGGAGATTTTTTGATCCCCGGCTTTCTTTTCAGGCCCTTTGCCCTCCGCTTCCTTGCTCTCGGAAGCTTCTTCTTCAAACTCGGTTGCATACTTCGCAAAGAGTTCTGCACTCTGTTCATAATCCCTGAGGGATTCTCTGGAGGTCGTGGGTTTTACCCTGCGGATTGCCTGTTCAAAGTGCTTTTTCGTAAGCTTGATGCCTGCAGCCTTCTTCTGAAGGTTTTTTCGTTCGATCCCGGGAGTGATAATTTCCCTGAGGGCCAGCATCGCAGCTTCCCTGCAAATGCCCTCGATATCGGCGCCCACATACCCTTCGGTCAGTTCCGCAAGCTCGGAGAGGTTTACGTCCTCTGCAAGGGGTTTTCCTTTCAGGTGGATCTCAAAGATCTTTTCCCTCCCTTCTTTTACAGGAGGTTTGATGTAGATCAGCCTGTCAAAACGGCCCGGCCTGAGAAGAGCGGGGTCCACCATATCCGGACGGTTCGTGGCCGCAACGATGACCACGTCTTTGAGTTCTTCGACCCCGTCAAGCTCGGTAAGGATCTGGCTTACCACCCTTTCGGAGACATGGGTATCGGAGACGGCGCTCCTCTGGGGAGCAATGGAATCGATCTCGTCAAAGAAGACTACGGTTGGAGCTGCCTGCTTTGCCTTCCTGAAGGTTTCCCGGACTGCCCTCTCAGACTCTCCCACATACTTGCTGAGCAGTTCGGGACCTTTGATGCTGATGAAGTTGGCTTCACTTTCACTGGCTATAGCCTTTGCAAGCATGGTCTTTCCCGTACCTGGAGGCCCGAAAAGCAGTATGCCTCTCGGGGGGTTTATGCTAACGACTTTGAATATCTCAGGGTACTTAAGAGGCCATTCCACGGCCTCGATTAGCTCCTGTTTTGCTTTCTCAAGCCCGCCGATATCCTCCCAGCCCACATGGGGGACCTCCACAAAGACTTCTCTCATGGCCGAAGGCTCGATGTTCTTCAGGGCTTCTTTGAAGTCCTCTTTCTTGACCTTCAGGTTGTCAAGCACCTCCTGTGGGATCTCATCTTCGATATCAATTTCGGGGGTGATCCGCCGGAGGGCGTGCATTGCAGCTTCCTTGCAGAGGGAAGACAGGTCCGCACCCACGAAACCGTGGGTAACATCGGCAATATCGGAAAGGTTCACATCCTTTTCAAGGGGCATACCCCTGGTGTGGATAAGGAGGACTTGCTTCCTTCCGTTCCGGTCAGGAATTCCGATCTCGATTTCCCGATCAAACCTGCCTCCACGCCTGAGGGCTTCGTCGATGGAGTTGGGACGGTTCGTGGCAGCGATTACCACAACCTCTCCCCTGGACTTGAGCCCGTCCATAAGGGACAGAAGCTGGGCAACGACCCTGCGTTCCATTTCCCCTGTGACTTCTTCACGCTTCGGGGCAATGGAATCGATCTCGTCTATGAAGATAATTGAAGGAGCGTCCTTTTCCGCTTCCTCGAAGATTTCCCTGATCTTATGCTCACTTTCCCCGTAGTACTTGGAGACAATTTCCGGGCCACTGATGGTGATGAAGTTGGAATCGGTTTCACTGGCAACGGCTTTTGCAATCAGGGTCTTGCCAGTTCCCGGAGGCCCGTGCAAAAGCACACCTTTCGGAGGGTCGATTCCGAGTTTCTGGAAAAGTTCCGGATGCCTGAGAGGCAGTTCAATCATTTCCCGGACAAGCTGGATCTCCCGCCTGAGCCCTCCGATATCCTCGTAGGAGATACCTTCCGGAGTCTTGATCTCTTCAAGGGACTGTTCCTTGATGACAATCTCGGTGTCCTTTGTAACCACGACCGGCCCTGCCGGCTTTGTGGATGCCACCACGAAGGTCAGGGGGTTGTTTACGGTCTCCACCCGGATCTGCTGCCCCTTGTTAAGAGGTCTCCCCTCAATGATCCTGAGGATATAATGAGCACCCCCGACAAGCCGTACCGACTGGGAAGGAGCTAGGGTGACTCTCTGAGCGTGTTTTGCCTGGACTTTCTGGATCTGAACCTTATCGTCAATCCCTACTTTTGAATTGCTTCGCAGGTTTCCGTCTATCCGGATCCAGTTCTCCTGTCCAGGCCCGCGTTCCACGTTCGGCCAGACAATGGCGTAGGTTTTGGCTTTGCCTGAGATCTCAATGATATCCCCGCTCACAAGTTCCATCTGCTGCATCAGGCGGGTATCGATCCTTGCAATGCCTCTTCCCACATCCTTGTGATAAGCTTCGGCTACTCTCAAGTTCATTTCTTCAGTCATACCTTCTCTTCTCCCTTTTCACATATTTTCCAGTACTGCTGGTTGTTTCTGATCGCGTATTGGATAAAACCCCTATTTGCAAGGTCAATGAGGTTAGCGTTAATGATACTCGGGTGCAGGCGCAGGTTGTAGCAAAGTGCGGCTGCGGAGGTTTCATTCTTCAAAAGCTCAAAGAGGATCTCGCACTCCAAAGGGTTTTTTGCAACCCCCTCAATGGAGTCCAGGCAGCTGTCCATCAGCTCCGTATAGTCGGCCTGGAGCTGCTGCTGCATCCGCGCAAGCTCTACCTGCCTCTGTTTCAACTCCCGGAGCCTCCCGCTCAGTTTCAGGAAAACGGCCGAAAGATCGGACATGGAAGGCAGATCTTTCTTCCCGCCAACAGCAGAAGCGTTACCCTGGATCTCAATATTAGTTTCAGGGGCACTCCCGGCGCTTCCTTTCTTCTCCTGAGTAACTCCTCTCCTTCCCTTTTCAAAGGAGATGTCCTGAAGCGATACCGTATAGGCATACGGGGACACCGACACTTCCAGCCGCATGTTATTGGCAATGTTGAAGTATTTCCGCCTCTGATCGTCCACGCTACACTCAATCAGTCCAGCCTGCTCAAGCAAACTCAGGTGATTGATAATAGCCTTCGGCCCAACCCCCAGTCTGCCCGAGATCTCACTGACATAGCAGGGTCGGTTTGCAAGAAGCTGAATAATCTTCCTGCGGTTTTCATTCCCCAGGATGTCAAGTAATGTTGCTGGTTCCATTGTTTTTCCCTTCGAAGACTTTTGTGATAGCTAAATGTTGAAAAGTGATTTCCACCCTATTAGTAGGTTAATTTGTGGCGGATATATTATACATTGAATTATACATTGAATTGTGAATGATTTGTGATACATTAATTTGGGAATGGTTTGTGATACATTAATTTGGGAATGGTTTGTGATACATTAATTTGGGAATGGTTTGTGATACATTGATTCGTAATTTTCAGATAAATTGTTACGACGATCTTAAAAACAAACTTTTACCCTGGATTTTAACAACCACTTATAGATGCTTTCTGCAACTTTTTTTGCTTACTGCACCCTGGCTTTTCTGAAATTTTGTGTCCTTAACCCCATACGTCGTTTTCCTTTACGGAATTAGCGCAAATATCCCCGAAGCAAGATTTTTTCGTAGTAAATCCCTGTCCGGGATTTTTGAAATGAAATACGAACGTAAGGAAGTATAGGTTAGTAACCTATAGTTAGTATTGATAGTATATAAAAGTTTCTTTATGCCACGCTTTGCCTAAAAAAGATCACCACCTAAAAATATGCTGCAAACCCAGAAAACACATCATTTACTCAAATCAAAGTTGCGCTGGCGCACCCCGCTGCAAGCTGGCGGGGTATTCGACTGAAATAAATCGCTTATTTAGAATTCAGCTTCCACTGTTGTTTTCACTGTAAGGGTCAGACCAGACTTTGACACCAAGCCCTGAAACAGCAGTGTTTCCTTCCAGGGTGTTATTGTGAGAATTTGCCAGCGTAAGCTCGTATTTGTATACGTTTGAATCCACAGTGTTATCCAGAAGCTTATTATTATCGGAACCGTCAAGACAGATGCTGAAATAATTCATTGAGATTACATTTTTGCTCAGCTCGTTATCCGAAGAATTGCCAAGGGATACGGCCCTCCAGCTACTGGACACATCATTGTTAATCAGCTTGTTTTTGGAGGAGTCCTCAAGCAGAATTCCGTTTCTGTCAACCTTAATCCCTGGATTGGAGATATTGTTACCGAGCAGCCGGTTGCCACCGGAATTTCTTAAAAAGATTCCATACTTACCGTTTGAGTTTGCAAGATTGGAGTCCAGCTTATTGTTGCCAGAGTCTCTAATATACACCCCGTACCAGGAGTTGTTGTTTGCTTTATTAGCAACCAGGGTATTCAAGCCGGAGTCACTGAGATAAATGCCATATTTGCCCTTCGATGCGGAATTATTATTCAGTGCCCAGTCCCCTGCATCCTTAAGAAAAATTCCGTAATCATTGTACACCAGCCTGTTGCCGGTAATATTCCCATCGGACCCGTGCAGATATATTCCAGCTTTTCCCCGGCCACCTGCACCTGTTATATTGAATCCGTTAATTGCCACATGGTCCGAACTTACGTGGAAAACATGATTTTCAAAATCATTCGCCCGAATAACTGTATCATCCGGATTTCCCGAATGCGAGATTAAGGTCAACGGTTTGTCCACAAAAAGGTTTTCCGTATAAGTCCCGGGGTAGACAACAATGATGTCCCCGGAAGCAGCCCCGTTTATAGCCTTCTGTATCGAATTCCCGGGATAAACAGCAACCTCATTCCAGGAACCGGTATCGTTTAAAGTCCGGAGGATTTCTTCGGAATCAGTATCATTTACGGCCGGATGAATTTCCTCTTCCATTGCAGGGCAGTAATTGAAAGTTTCATAGAAGAAAGGAAGAGCGTAATAGGCTCCGGCCAGGGCAATAAGGACCGCAACTGCAATTTTTGTATTTCTTTGCATCCGAAAAACCCTCAAGCAACCTCAATCCCGATTTCCATGGGATATTCCGGATGGTCTATAAGGTTGATATGCAATTTTTCTGATGAACACAGCCCGGAAGCATAATCAGCCCTTACTTTTTGCTCAAAAGGTGGCTGTCCGTCCAGGGTAATTTCATACCTGTAATACCCCAGTTCCACATTTATTTCGGGGGAAGCGACTTCATCGCCAGGATTTAACGAGTACGTTCCGTTGAATACGGACTCATTGTAGAAATCAAAGAGCTCGATTCTTACTTCATGGGCTTCTTTATCGCTGTTGCTCAGGAAAAACTGCAGGGGATCTAACGAATATTCCTGCTCCAATTTTTCATTCATCCCTTCATTACGGTACATCCACACGAGATGGACTACTTTTCCATCGTACATTTCGTCGGTAGCCCTAATCCCGTATGATAATGTGTAGAAGTCCACGACAATAGAGCCGAAAATCGAGTCCTCGCCTACTGAGAAAAATACGTTGCTCTGCGGTTTTCCGCTGATGTACCCGACATAAGTGGTCTTCGGGTTGGGAGTAGCCGTTTCATGCAGTTTCAGTTCAAAGTCCTCTCCCATAAGGCTCAGATTTACAGTGCCGTTTGCAGCAGATTTATAGAACATTTCAGTATTTACGATTACAGCGCCTACATAATCGCAAGATTCCGGGATTTCAAGCAAGCTTTTATCGAACCCCATTACCGGAATTAGCCCATCCCCGCCAGTTTCCGAAAGGTTCCCTGGGAAATTCTGGATAAGGCCCGTTTCGTTAAGTTCCGGGTTTGCCTCTAATGGCAAGTTTGCCCCTTCCCCATCTGCACCCCCTTCATTTACCACCCCTTCGTCTACCGTTCCATTGTTCACATCCCCTGCCAAATTTTCATTTCCCAGGGAGATACATCCTGAAAAGGAGACAAAACCAAAAATGACTGAGAGTAGCAAAAATATCCTGAGTATAGATAAGCTGCTTTTCATCCTTCCACATTCCAGAAATAATAAGTTACAAAAATTTCGATAAAATAAATAATCACATATTCAATCGAAATACGTTCATATTGACACATAAACATTTCGAATAAATATTACTCTTTACTTAATAAAAAGAAAAACTGATGTTGAATAAGCAAGTAATGGGTAGTGAATAAGCGAATACAGTGAATAAGCAGAAAAGGAATCAAAGACTAAAAACATAAAAGGAGATCAAAGACCAACGTAAAAAGCCAGAACAATCAGAAACAAAGAAAAAAGGGCGGAAATCTAAAAGAAAAAAATTTCCAACAACTTTTCCTTAAATTCCATAAAAATTGTATTCCATAAAAGACCTTAAATTCCATAAAAAGGAATTATTTTTGCTTTTTCCTGCCTTTGCCTCTTCCTTTCTCTCTTGCTTTTTCTTCCTCTTTCTGAGAACTAAAGACAGAAGGCAGGTGCAGGGCGTAAGAACCTTCCTCTTTGATAGCCATCACGAGTTCCTTGCGCCCGAAGAGAGAGTCGAGGTTCAGTTCGTAAGAACCGGGCCCCAGGATCCTGACGGACTCCACCCTTTCTTTAGCCTCTTTCTCTGCTTCTTTTCCTTTTTCTTCGCTTTCTTCTTCGGAAGCCAGGGCTTCGTCAATATTCCTGACAACCTCATCAAAGGAGGATTCCAGATCCAGTTTCTGCTCTTCTTCAGCGGGAAGATCCTGGTTTTTCCGGGTTTCGTCTTCCTTTCTGACGTAGAGGAACTTGTTCCAGCCGCAATTAGGACAGCCGCTGAGGACGGCGGCATCGCCGTCTTCGAAAACGGTTCCGCATCTGGTACATCTGTGGGGCATGGGTTCACCGATTATAAGATAGTGTAAACGTAAAATAAATTCAAACGTAAATTAATTCAAACGTAAATTAATTCAAACGTAAATAATATGTGCGGTGGTATTTACCGTTTGCTTCTATTTCTTTTACTTCTTCCGGCTTTCCAATGGAAAGAAGGGGCTTTATCCCTATCAGTTTGGATTAATTTATAATTAATGTTTGATTTTCATGAAAGTTTTCGGCACACAGGTTGTAGATATAATCCCGGTTTGTGAGCACACACTTAAATGATTCCGTACAAAGCCCTCCTGAGCCGGAGCCCGGCATAGGTCTGGTCAGCACTTCCGCTACCCCTGGAGCCAGGATGTCTTAAGCTTCCTCCTGCGAACTTATACAAATCAGATACATAGCACTTTAAGGTTTCTTATCGAGTCTTGTCCTGAAGAACTATTACGAGGATGGACATAAATATTTTAATAGTTTACACTGCCTTTTTTGTACGGATTCTCCAGCAAAAAAACAAGAAACATCCCTCAGAATAATAAACAGGGAAAAGTGAGAACAATGGAAAAAACTCTGACTGACCTGCTCTTCATGTCCCAGAAAAGGAAAGACTTCCTGCTCCTTCTAAAAAAAGGAAGTAAAAATATAGATGAAATCGTAGATGAGCTTCATGTTAACTCTACGGGAATGCTGCCCCAGATCAAGAAACTGAAAGAAGAGTACCTGGTAATCCAGGATGACAGAGACTACAGGCTTTCCCCCCTCGGAGAAATACTGGTAGAAAAAATGGAACCCCTGCTGGACATCCTGGAAGTGATCGAGGAAAACGAAGATTTCTGGCAGGAACGCGACCTTAGTGAGGTGCCAACTGCTTTTCTCGAAAGGCTTAACGAATTGAAACCTTATTCCCTGATCAAGCCCGATCCAAACAATATCTTCGAACCTCCGGAAGAATTTGTGGAAAACATAAAAAAATCAAAGCATATCCTCTCCTTAACCTCGGTTTTCCATCCATTCTACAAAAAATTTCTCGGAAAAAAGGACGAAGATACCGAAATTACTCTGATCGTCACTGAAGGTGTTTTTAAAAGATTTGAAAATGACTTCAAAGAAGAACTGGATAATTTTCTGGCTCAGGAGAAAAAAAAGCTGTTTGTCCTTGCAGATGAAATAAAAATAGCAACGCTCACGAAAACGGAATGTTTTATGATGGTCAACTTCCTGACCATTAAGGGCACTTATGACCAGGAAAATATCCTGAGTTTCGGACCTGCAGCCCTGCAGTGGGCCGAAGACCTGGTCCTGCACTATAAAGAACAGGCCAGGGAAATAAGCGGAAACGAGTAAAACTGGACCGGGAAAACTTCAAACCTGACTGCAGTTTAAGCAAAGGCTAAATCCAACCAGGGATATCTTCTCATTCATACAGCACCAGAGGAATCCGGAGGCGAGTGAAAATGAAAATAATGGAAAATAAAAAACTTCCAAATTTTGTAAAAGCTGCTGCAGCTTTGCTCCTGATTGCCGCAGTCGCAGTTTCCGGCTGCGTGGACGGCGGGGAAGGAAATAATACGGACCTGGAACCGATAGGTCCCACGACAGGAGGGGATAACACCGTGGACGAAGGCGGCAATGAGGAAGAATTCATTTACGGGACAGCAAATGTAGAGAACATAGAGATCATGATCCTGGAATCTTTCCCGGTGCAGGTAAGGGTATCGGCTTCAGGCAACCTGCCCGACGGCTGCACGGAAATCGATAAAATTCAAACAGAGAAGACAGGAAACACCTTTGAGGTCAGCATCAGCACGAAAAAGCCCAGAGATGCGATCTGCACCCAGGCACTTGTGCCCTTTACGGAAACCTTTCCCCTCGAAGTGCGGGGCCTGGAAGCCGGGACATATACCGTGGATGTAAACGGGGTTACAGCTACATTCGAACTTGAAACCGATAACATAATAGAGGAGCCCTTCCCGGAAGCGGGCGGAAACCCCTCATTCACCGAAGCCGACAATGGGACAAACGTGGTCTTTGAAAACGGAACAGTCTTCTACCTGAAACTTTCCGAAAACCCGACCACCGGCTATTCCTGGGAACTTGAACGGAGTGAAGGGCTTAACCTGCTAGGCGACAAATACATTCAGGACGAGCCCCCGGCAGAAATGGAACAACCGATTGTAGGGGCAGGTGGAGCTCATATATGGGAGCTCGAAGCTGTGGCCAAAGGAGAGCAACAGCTAACGGGAATTTACAAAAGGCCCTGGGAAGAAGAGACAGGAGAAGAGGATATCTTTGTGCTTGATATCGAAGTGGTTTGAGTATCCCGCAAATTTCCCCCTTTTTCTTTTTCTTCCCGATAAAGCCAGCCAACTACATTAAGATACCCGGCTTAAGAACTCAGCTTAAGATACCCGGCTTAAGATACCCGGCTTAAGAGCTAAATTTAAGAGCTAAGCTTAAGATTTCTTCCCCCCCGATTTTTCAGGTTCAGCTTTCACCCGTCGGGAACTGGCCCTCAAAGAATCCCAAGGGCCTCTTTCAGGTCCTTCAGGCAGCTTTCACAGATGTAGGAAGTTCCTATCTGGAAACAGCCGAGCAGATCCGCCCCCTCTTCCTCCTCTTTTTCCCCCGAGCTTTCCGGATAGCCCTCGCAGTAAACCCCACACTTTAATTCACAATAAGCCTCACAGAACAGACATTTAGTCATAATATAATATAGGTTTTTAGATTTCAAATATATGCCCCTGGAAAATCCTGCGAAGGGATAAAATAAAAAACAAATAAAAAAAGGCTCAAAAATCGGACCTTTCCCGGGAAAAATATACAATCTAAAGGAAAAATTCACGATTGAATTCCAAAAAAAATGTAAAAAAGGAGCAGCGACCGTAAACTATTTACGTGATTGCCAGTATGTTGTGGTTGCTGATTCAAAGTATATCCTCATTAATAACCCAGAAGCGGGGTGGGGTAGCCAGGAGATCCCGACGGGCTCATAACCCGTAGACCGATGGTTCGAATCCATCCCCCGCTATCTACAACTTATCTTTTTTACAAAATTATTCTGATTAGTTACTGTCTTTATTCTGATTGGTTACTGTCTTTATTCTGATTGGTTACTGTCTTTATTCTGATTGATTACTATCTTTTCTGATTGGTTGCTGATTCTCGTTTACTGCGTGGTTTCATAAACGGATATTCGGAAGCTAATTGAGGAAAGACAAATCTTTTTATATAAAAAGTAGAATAAATTGTGAAGACATAATTTTGAAGCACACCTACTTTAGTAACACACCTTAAAAAGGGCAGTGACCGTAAACTATTTAGATGATTGCCAGCATGTTGTGGTTGCTGTCTTACAGGAAATCCCCTTAACCCAGTAGCGGGGTGGGGTAGCCAGGAGATCCCGACGGGCTCATAACCCGTAGACCGATGGTTCGAATCCATCCCCCGCTATCTACAACTTATCTTTTTTATGATGTTTTTTATCCTCAGTTGTGGCACTGTTCCGTAAACGGATATTCAAAAGCTTATTAAGGGAAGATTGCTTTTCTTACACAAGACCAAAAGAATTGTGAAGACATCTTTAAAGCGTATATTAACGCTTACCGTAAACACACTGCTCTAACAATTCTCTAAATACACTAATCCAAGCACATTACTCTTAAATACACTAATCCAAACACATTACTCTTAAATACACTAATCCAAACACATTACTCTTAAATACACTAATCCAAACGCACACTTACTCTAAACACATTTTTTCATCCATCCTCAAAAAACCAGGCAGGACGATTTTCATATGGTAATGGATAAACTGGGAGACTCCTTACAGGGGGCGCTAAAGAAACTTATCGGTGCGGGGCGCATTGACGAGCGCACGGTAAATGAAGTTGTAAAGGATATCCAGCGGGCTCTTCTCCAGGCCGATGTCAACGTAAAACTTGTCATGGGGATGTCCCAGAAGATAAAGGAACGCGCGATGAAAGAAGACCCTCCTGCGGGTATGAACCCGAGGGAGCATGTAATCCGAATCGTGTATCAGGAACTGCTGGCAATCATTGGTGAGGGAGCAGACATCCAGCTCAAGCACCAGAAAATTATGATGGTGGGGCTCCAGGGAAGCGGGAAGACCACGAGTACTGCAAAACTCGCCCGCTATTTCCAGCGCAAAGGCCTGAAACCGGGAGTTATTGCTGCGGACACCTTCCGCCCCGGAGCTTACCAGCAGCTGAAAACTCTCTGTGAAAAGCTCAACGTGGCCTTCTATGGAGAAGAAGAAAATCCGGATGCTGTCGAAATAGTTAAGAACGGGCTCAATCACCTGGAAAAATACGAGGTGATAATCGTGGACACCGCGGGCAGGCACGCCCTTGAAGCGGAACTGATCGAGGAGATGGAGCAGATCCACGCAATTGCAAAGCCCGACCACAAGTTCATGGTCCTGGACGCGGCCATAGGGCAGCAGGCAAGCCAGCAGGCCCATGCCTTCAATAATTCGGTGGGGATCACCGGAGTTATCATTACGAAACTGGACGGGACAGCAAAAGGTGGCGGAGCGCTTTCTGCCGTTTCCGAAACCAAAGCCCCGATCGCTTTTATAGGGGTAGGGGAAACCCCGGAAGACTTCGAGAAGTTCGAAGCCGACAGGTTCATTTCCCGCCTCCTCGGGATGGGGGACATCAAAAGCCTCATGGAAAAAGCCGAGGAGTCCCTTTCGGAAGAAGACGTTGACATCGAGTCCCTGATGCAGGGCCGCTTCACCCTAAAAGACATGTACAAGCAGCTAGAAGCCATGAACAAAATTGGACCCCTGAAACAGATCATGTCAATGCTCCCCACGGGCATGGGAGGCATGAAGTTATCGGATGACATGTTCGAGGCCACCAGCGATAAGATGAAGCACTACAAAATCATCATGGATTCAATGACCGAGGACGAAATGGTGGACCCGAAAATAATAGGTGGCGCAAGGATCAAAAGGATTTCAAGGGGTTCCGGCTGCGGCCCGGAAGAAGTCAGGGAACTTCTCAAGTACCACAAGACCATGCAGACAGCCATGAAAGGGTTAAGGGGCGGAAAATTCAATATCCAGAAAATGATGAAAAAGAAGCTCGGGATGTAAACATCCCGAAACCTGTTTTTAAAGGAATCAGTACTTCTCACAAACCTCAAAGAAATTCATTAACAGGTCTTCTCCTTTTTCCGTATGCGAAACTTCAGGGTGCCACTGCACGCCGTAGATCGGTTTTGTGGGGTGGCGCATAGCCTCAATTTCACAGATATCGGAACGGGCAAGATGAATAAAGTCCTCGGGAAGAACAGAAACCTCGTCAGCATGGGATGCCCAGACAGTGGTCCTGGGACCAAGACCCCTGAGGATGTCGTCTTCCTCGATAACTTCGATTTCTATCTCTGCATACCCACCTTTTTTTCCGGAATGGACGTCGCCCCCATAAGAAAGGGCAATTGCCTGGTGCCCGAGGCAGATCCCCAGGATAGGGATGTCGATTTCCTTTGCATAGTCAAAGCATAAGCCTGCACGTTCCATCTCCGGCCCACCGCTCATGATCAGGCCGTCCGGCTCTTCGGCCAGGATATCCTCGATAGGGGTCGTGTTAGGGATGATTCTGGTCTCCATATCAAGGTCCCGAACAGCCCGGTGGATGAGGTGGCAGAACTGTCCGTAGTTGTTTACAACGAGGATTTGCAATTCTCTCATGTTTCCTTCCATGTCCTGTTTTACTGGTTCTGACTGGTTCTTGCGCTCCTTAGTTTACTTTATTAGCCTATGTTCTTCTATTTTAAATCTCGCATCCCATTCATCCGGCTTCCGGATTTTGCCCGACCTTCGGGAATCAGCTTCTTCCAAATCCCGAAGGTCTCTTTTGTTTGCAGGATCGTGTACAACCAATTATATATTTGATATTTTCAGAAAAAAATAAAGAAACACGGGGTGAGAGGGGATTTAATGTGCATAAGTGTACAGAAAAGTTCAAGAATGTTCATTGTATAGAGGGTGTATCACATATATCACACAAAAGGTCTCTCCCTATCACGCATCCTTCTGGCATAACTATAAATACAGGTACTGTGTTAGTATGTGACATACTAGCACGGGGGATTTTCCAGAACCAATTCCTTTCGATAGGGAAAAGGGGACGAAAAATCAAAAACCTTGTGAAAACCGAAAGCAGACCTTTAGAGAAAATATTTCATTGAGACAAAAAAATCAGTGAAATAAAAAAAATCAGTGAATTAAAGAAGTTTGATACATGAAGAAAAAAATCCTGCACCTAAAAGGGGGATCATAATGTCCGAAATTGGCAAAAAGATACGCATAGAAAGGCTGATGAACCGGGAGAGTAGAAACATGGTCATTATTCCTATGGATCATGGGATCTCCGACGGACCTATCGAAGGACTGATTAACGTAACCGACACCGTAAACAAGGTGGCAGAAGGAGGGGCTAACGCCGTCCTCATGCAGAAAGGCATGGTCGGATACGGACACAGGGGATACGGACATGACATAGGGCTGATTGTCCATATCAGTGCATCTTCCGCCTTGAGCCCGGATCCGAACGCCAAGGTCCAGGTCTGCACCGTAGAGGAAGTCATGAAAATGGGAGCTGACGCCGTTTCCATGCACGTCAACATTGGGTCCAAAACCGAAACCGACCAGCTTGAAATGCTCGGCACCATCTCCAGGGACTGCGGAGAATGGGGAATTCCCCTCCTTGCCATGATGTACCCCAGGGGCAAAAAAATAACAGATCCTCATGATCCGGAAAATGTAGCTCATGCTGCCCGGATAGGAGCCGAACTGGGAGCGGACCTGGTAAAGACGGTATACACTGGAGACGTGGACAGTTTCAGAAACGTAATCCGGGGTTGCCCTATACCGGTGGTAATCGCCGGAGGCCCGAAAACCACAACAGACAAGGAATTCCTTGAAATGATCGACGGAGCCATGGAAGCCGGAGCCCGAGGAGTTGCAATCGGGAGAAACGTCTTCCAGCATAAGGACCCGATCAGGATTACCCGGGCGATCAGCGAGATCGTACACGGGAGAAGACCGGTTGAAGAGGCTCTGGAACAACTTAAATAAAAAACAGGTTTACGAAATCAAAATCACCAAACCCGAAAACAAAAACCGGGGAAAAACAGAGAAGAAACAAAGAAGAAAAACAGAAAGAGAGACCGGGGTTGAAACCTTTGCAGAAGAAAAGTGTCTGGATAAAAGCCGATGAAGGCGGATGGGAAGAGCAGAAGGATAGAATAACGACCGGCCTTGAATCAGGGGCCGATTGTGTGCTCGTAAATGCAGGGGACGTGGAAAAAACCCGGGAACTGGGAAATATCATGGTCGCAGCCTTTGCCCTCGATGAAAAATCCGGAGCTGACGTTTTTGTCGTGGGAAAGAGGGGGGAAGGCGACGGGACAAAGCCCCTTCCAACGGAAATTCCGGGTTCTTTCGATGTGAACGCAGCTACCCTGCTTATGGACAAAGGGCTCAATGTGGGCGGATACGTGCTGATAAAAGACAAGCACTACGAGCATTTTGCAGCCGAACTCGGGAAGGTCTGTGACTACCTGCTCGTTACGGGCACCGACTGGAAGGTCATCCCCCTCGAGAACCTTATCGCCGACCTGCAGCAGCAGAAAGTAAAAATCATTTTCGGGGTAAAGAGTGCAGAAGAAGCAAGACTCGCTTTCCAGACCCTTGAAAACGGGGCAGACGGGGTCCTTCTGGACAGCGGAGATCCGCAGGAGATTAAGGACACTATCAAAGCCGCAAGGGAAATAGAAAGCGGAAGCGCCGAACTTGAAGCCGCAACGGTCACAAAGGTCGAGTCTCTCGGAATGGGAGACAGGGTCTGCGTAGACACCTGCAACCTGATGCAGCGGGGAGAAGGAATGCTCATAGGCTCCCAGGCAAGCGGAATGTTCCTGGTAAACTCCGAATCCGAAGACAGCCCTTATGTGGCAGCCAGGCCTTTCAGGGTAAACGCAGGTGCCGTCCATTCCTACCTCAAGATAGGGGAAAAGACCCGCTACCTCTCGGAACTCAGGACAGGAGACCCTGTTACCATCGTGAACTCGAAAGGGGAACAGCGGGAAGGCATTGTTGGCAGGGTCAAGATCGAAAGCCGCCCACTCATGCTAATAGAAGCGAAAGCCAGGGACAGGACCCTGAGTGTTATCCTTCAAAATGCCGAGACCATCAAACTGGTCGGAGAAGAAGGGACCCCAATTTCCGTTGCCGGGCTCAAGAAAGGCGATAGAGTCCTGGTCCGCCTGGAAGAGGGAGCCAGGCATTTCGGGAAGAAGATCGAAGAAACGATTATTGAAAAATAACCCCCTTTTAACCGGGAAGCTTAACAGGGAAGCTTAACCGAGAAGCTTAACAGGGAAGCTTAACCGAGAAGCTTAACAGGGAAGCTTAACCGAGAAGCTTAACAGGGAATCCAGACCCAGCCATGACGCATATAGGAAACTTCGACCTGGAAAAAAAAGCCGCAGTTGTAGCGGTAATCAACGATAGCCTTTCCCCTCTCGAGAATTCCAGGAAGGCAGCCAAACTGGGAGCCGATGTCCTGGAGATAAGGCTGGACCTCCTCGGAATTCGGGATTCCGGACTTGCAGCGGAAACGATCGGAAAGATCAAAGCCGAAACCGGCCTGCCCCTGATACTTACAAACCGTTCCCGTGCCGAGGGAGGAAAATGGGAAGGAAGCGAAGAAGAAAGGATTGGAATCCTGAAAGAACTCCTTGCCTCTTTTCCCAGGGAAAGTGGGGTAGATGCCGTAGACATCGAACTTTCAGCCGGGGAAAAGGAAAGGAAGGAGCTTATAAGCACTGCAAAAAAACAGGGAAAAACCGTAATCGTTTCCTTTCACGACTTCTCAAAAACTCCTTCTTTTCAGGAAATGGAAAAAATCATTGAAGGGGCATTCCGGACAGGGGCAGACATTGTCAAACTGGCGGTCATGCCCGGGTCCATGCAGGACGTACTTGACCTGCTCCAGCTTACCCTGAACACAAGGGAAGCGAAGGGACCTGTGTGCACAATCGCTATGGGAAAGCTCGGAAAACACACAAGGGTCATTGCTCCCCTCTACGGTTCGGTCCTCAGTTACGCCTCTGTGGAAAGCAGCGCAGCCCCGGGACAGCTGCAGGCAAATGAAGTAAAGAAGATGATGGAGCTGCTCGGATGAAGAAAGTATTCGGCGTATTCGGAGACCCGATCGAACATTCCCTTTCCCCTGCCATGCACAACGCCGCATTTTCCGCTCTCGGAATGGACTGTGTCTACCATGCCTTCAGGGTGAAGCCGGAAAAGCTGGAAAATGCCATCCTCGGGGCCGAAACCATGGGTTTCGGAGGTCTTAACCTGACCGTGCCCCTGAAAGAGGCAGCCCTGAAACTGGACTGCGTCAAACCAGACCCCCTGGCAGCAGGAATAGGAGCCGTAAACACAATCGTTTTCAGGGACGGGGAAATCCTGGGCTACAACACCGACGGGCTGGGAGCAAGGCAGGCACTTCTTGAAACTGCAGTGGAAATAGAGGGGTCTAAAGTCCTGATTGCAGGAGCCGGGGGAGCTGCAAGGGCCATAGCCTTCCAGCTTGCAACCGACGGAGCGGATATCATAATCGCAAACCGGACCGAAGAGAGAGCAGTCGAACTTGCAGGGGATATCTCTGCAGCAAAACTTCCGGGAAAAGTCAGAGGCACGGGGCTGCTTGAGCTGAGAACCCTTATCCGGGACGCAGATATCCTGATTAACACCACAACCCTCGGGATGCACCCCCGCACGGATGCAAGCATCGCGGAAGCAGAAGACCTCCATCCGGATCTTGCCGTTTTTGATATCGTTTACAATCCCCTTGAGACAAAGCTTCTGAGGGATGCAAAAGCCGCCGGGGCAAAAACCGTTAGCGGAGTCCTGATGCTTGTATACCAGGGAGCTGAAGCTTTCAGGCTCTGGACAGGAGCAAAACCGCCTGTGGAGCTTATGAAAAAGACTGTTCTGGAGGCTCTGAAAGTTTGAAAAGGGAACATGAAGTGAAACCGGAAAAAACACCGGAAAAAACAAAGGTCCTTATCCTCGGCGGGACAGGGGAAATGGGACAGTGGTTTACCCGCTTTTTTGGAGAAAGGGGGTACGAGCTTACTGTCTGGGGCAGAGGAGGTAAGGTGGAAATTGCCCGGAAAATGGGAGTTCCTTTTGCAAATGACCTCGATTCCGCAATTTCCGGGAGCGATATCGTAATCGTGTCCGTGCCCATCAACGTAACGGAAGAGACGATCGCGGAAACCGCCCCGAAGATGAAAGCAGGAAGTCTCCTGATGGACTTGACCTCCACCAAGGTAAAGCCCGTGGAAGCCATGAAGAAATTCGCCCCTCAAGATATTGAAGTCCTGGGGACTCACCCGATGTTCGGGCCAACAATCCCGGGCCTCAGGGGGCAGACCGTGATCCTGGTGCCTGTGGAAGGGCGCTCGGAGAAATGGTTTCCGGTCATCAGGGAACTCTTTGAAGAAGGCGGAGCCCATGTGGAGGTCACAACGGCCGAAGAACACGACCAGCTGGTCTCCGTAGTGCAGGGTCTCACCCATTTTGCCTATATCAGTATCGGGACTACCATTGACAGGCTCGATTTCGATGTCAGGAAGTCCAGGAAATTCGTCAGCCCCGTCTACGGCATCATGCTGGACTTCGTGGGCAGGATCCTGGGCCAGAACCCTTACCTCTATGCCCTGATCCAGATGGAAAACCCGAGTGTGATCGAGGTGCACGACGCGTTCCTGGCGGAATGCAAAACCCTCTCGGAAATGGTAAGGGATCATGACGAAGAAGGCTTTGTCAGGAAAATGAAAGCAGCATCCCTTAAATACGGGGATACCTCCCACGCCCTGCGCAGGTCTGACAAATTGATCAACTCCCGGATAGCGGAATACGAGACGATCCTGAATTCCGTCGGAAAGGTCTGCGGCTTTTACCATGTCTACTCCGGAAAGACCCATGTAGGCCTGCTCGAAAAAGTTAGGCCTGACGAAGTGGTCCTCTCAAAACTGGTCTCAAAAGGAACTTCCCCGCACATCAAAAACAAATACATCCGGCTCAAGCTTGAAAACCTTCGCCTCCTTTCCGAAATGGAACTTAGGGAATGGAGAAAAGAAAACCTGGAACACCCGGTAAGGGACATTGCAGTCCTTATCCCTGCAGGAGCAAAGCCTGAAATTATCCTCGGCGCGATTTGCACAAACGAGCACCTTGCAGTTTGCGAAATCAGTGACATCTATAAAGGCATCCATACCGCTGACCATAAAATAGGCCATACAGAAGCCGATATAGAAACCCATATAGAAACCTATAGAAACCCCCATAAAGAAACCCGGGAGACTGACGCAGATGAAAAGGAAAGGCTCGGTGTGACCTACAGGATAACTATTTTTGGCGATTGCGATGCCGATAAAGTAGAAAAAGAGGTCACGGAACTACTCTGTGGACTGGGCTGCCAAATAAGGGAGAAAAACCTTCCGCAAAGGGAATGAAAAGAAAAATTAGAAAGAAAAAACAAAAAGAAAAATCAGCTCCCAGGTAAAGGTATTTTTGTAATTCCTCTTTTTATTCCCATTTGGCATTCACCACATCATTTACTTTTGTCAGCAAACCCAGCCCTCCACCCATAATTTTTCCTACATTTAGTTTTTAACTACAAAGAACTTGTTTTAGTTTTCAACTCTCATAATTATCTTACTTTTAGTTATTGACTTCCAGAATTTCTTTTTATGTCCGTTTTTTTAGTTTTTACTCCACCCGACGACATACTGTTGGAAAATTCCTGTTCCTTTAACCCTTCGCAAGTAAGTGTGGAAAAAATATTTAAGATGTTAATTTGATAATCTTGTCTAGATAAATAAAATAATGAAGAGAATATAAAACAAATTGGGGAGTGATAGTACCATGTCCAGAGCAAAATCAAAAATTTCACTTTTATTCGTTTTCCTTGTTATGTTCGGGCTGTGTTCAGGCTGCGTGGGGATTGATAAGGGATTATTAAACATCATTGCGGATGCTTCCGGGGTTAAGGATGAAACTAGCATTAGTGCAGTATCTGAAGACACGGAGCAGGATGAGGAGCAGGATACGGAACAGGAAAATACAGGTGCAAATGAAACAGGTCCTGAAATCTCAAACAAAACCCGGATCATAAATCTCATACAGGACCTTGAAAGCAGCAGCCAGGAAACCCGGCTGGCCGCTGCTGCCGAACTGGGGGATATCGGGGTACCTGCAGCTGATGCCCTGATTGAAAAACTCGGAGACGAAGGTTCGGAACCTGGAAACGTGAACAGTTACATTCTCCTCGCCCTCCTTGAAACCGGGGATGAGAGGGCTGCAGATGTCCTTATCCAGAGCCTGGGTGAAGGTGAAGAGCTTTCCGGGCAAAATGAAGCGGAAGAATACGAAGGCAGGGAAATTTCGGAGGAGATGCTCCAGGCAGTGGAAACAAAAGATGCAGCCATGAAGGAGTACATTGCAGACTCCCTGGATGATGAATACGGGACAGAAGCCGAGACCCTTGTCCAGGCTCTAAATGCCGAAGAACAAAATGCCGACGTTTACATTACAATTGCTCTCTCCGGATACGGAGATCCGGGAACAGAGGACGAAACCGAAACCGAAACTGAAAAATTGATAAGGGCTCTGAAAAGCGAAAACGGCTACACAAGAACAGCGGCTGTTATGGCTCTGGGAGAACTGGAAGAAAGAACCGCTGTGGATCTCCTGCTCCAGAAGTTAACCCAGGACTATCCCTTGATAAGGACTGGAGCAGCCCTTTCACTAGGAATGATCGGGGATGAAAGAGCATCGGAAACCCTGTTGAAGGAAATGAAATCCAGCGGCGATGAGTATATCAGGAGCAGTGCGGCAATCGCCCTTGGGAAGATAGGAACAGAAAGAGCCGTGCCCTTCCTGACCGGGAGGCTCAGGGACGGAAAAGCGGATGTAAGGAGCAGCGCGGCCCTTGCACTCGGCATGATCGGAGACGAAACGGCAGTGGAACCCCTTATAGAAGTCCTTGAAAGCGGAAAAGCTGCAGACGGAAGGGTAAAAAGTGTTCTGAATGCAAACCCGGAAGTCCGAAAGAGTGCCGTCCTGGCCCTGGGAGAAATCGGAAGCAAAGATGCCACGGGAGCACTTATCGACGTACTGGTCGATGAGGAAGAATCACAGGAAGTCAGGAAAATCGCAGCCGAATCCCTGGGGAAGATAGGAGATCCATGGACTGTTGAGACCCTCGCAGGAGTCCTTAACGAGGAAGAAGCTCATACCAGCGTTACAGGCGGAGTCATTTCAGCACTTGGGGATATAGAAGACAGAAAAGCTGCAGAAACCCTGATCGAACAACTTGATGATGAAAAGTTCGAAAGCCCTGTCAGGGATGCCCTTGCAGGCATGGGAGAAACGGCAGTGGAACCCCTGATTGAATGCCTCTCAGGTGGGGATGAGGCTCTTAAAACCGAAGCCACCCTGTTACTTATTGAAATAGGAGATGAGAGAGCTGTTGAGCCTCTAATCAAGGCTTTCAGGTGAATTGAAAATGTGAGAAATTAAAAAAGTAAAATGCGGACAAAAACCGCATTTTTTTTATTTATGTTGCCTTGCTAATTGAATAATTCTAACTTCGCAAAAAGAATCGATTTAAACCAGGCTGATCAGGTCTTCCAGTGCAGCTTTCGGGTCTTTTGCTTTCACAATCCCGGAAGCCAGGAGCACCCCTACGGAACCAAGGTCAAGAGCCGCTTTGAGGTCCTCTCCTTTTGAGATCCCGGCGCCGCAGAGTACCTTTACCCCGGGTTTAAGGGCAGCTACCGCTTCAACGGAGCCGCTCACGACTTCAGGGTCGGCTTTTGAAACGGGAATTCCGGTTCCGATCAGTTCAGGGGGTTCGATTGCAACGTAATCCGGTTCTAGGACTGCAGCTGCGGCTGTGGTTAGGACGTTGTTCGTGCAGACCACGGTCCGGAGCCCGGACTCTTTTGCTGCTTTCAGGGAAGCCTCGATTTCCGCAAGGGTGAGACGGCGCTCGGAGTGGTTGATAAGAGTGCCGACAGCTCCGGCTTCCTTTATACAATTCCCAAAAACATGTCCCGTAAAGCTCCCTGCTCCGACTCCGTCCAGGTGCTGGGAAAAGACCGGGAGCTCAACTTCCGAGGCTACCCTGTATATATCCGGGAGCTGGGGAGCTACTGCGATTTCGATACCTGATTCTTCGGACACGGCCCTGCAGGCTTTTGCAATTTCAACTGCACCCTGACCTGTACCCTGAAGGTAGGTTTTGTAATTCAGTAAGATGAATGGTGAACCCAAAGAGAATCCCCTCCTGAAAAAGAAAAGAAAAACAAACAGGAAAAGTGCAAAAAAATACGCTCTTTCCTGTTCTTTCTGCTATCCGTATATAATCGCGCTTAGAAGTCGGTCATGACCCTGAACTGGTCGATTTCCGGCTTGTTAAGGGCGTTGATGAACTGCTCGGCTGCTTCCCTTATATCCCTTGCACCTGCAATGGCTCTTCCGACCACCAGGATATCGGCTCCCTGGCTCAGGGCTACCGGTACCTTGTCAAGGCGGACTCCGCCTGCAACCGCAACAAGGGCTTTTGGAGCGACCTTCTTGATATCGGCAATGTTGCCCCAGGCGTGTTCGGTACCCTCGATATCGATTCCGCGGTGCAGTTCAATAACGTCGGGCATGACATCAAGCTGCTTTAAGACAGATATCGGGTCAGGCTGATTAAGAGTATCCATGACCGCATAGATGCCGGTCTTGTGGGCTTCTTCGATCAGTTTATTGATGGTGTTGATCGGGGCAAGGGCAGAAACCACAATTGCATCCCCTGCAGCATCCGCGACCATCCTGGCTTCGAGGTTCCCGGTATCCAGGGTCTTTAAGTCAGCGACGATAAAGGCATCGGGCCTCACTTCCCTGATCTTCGAGATCACGTCCACACCGTAGCGCTTGATAAGGGGCGTACCGGCTTCGATGATGACGTGGTCGCTCTTCGGGATCTGGGAAATTGCACCCAGCGCGAATTCGAGGTTCGGGTTGTCAAAGGCAACCTGCAGGTACGGAGGGTTCCAGAGCCTGGTGACCTTGAAGCCCATGATGGCGTGGGTAGACTTGTTAGCCTCCTCAAGCACGGTGTCAATGTCCGGAAAGCCGGTCATTGCGCGCTGGATTGCAAGCTTGGTGGCTCCGTAGTTGTACCTGTAGATCTTGTTGTAGTCTGTAGCTTCAGGGTGGATGAATACGCTTGCCACGACGACAATGTCTTCGGTCTGGTCCTTCGGAATCGTGCCCTCTTCCACGGCGTCGGCAACTGCCTTGGCAACCGCTGCCTGGGCAGGCCCGAAAATCTTTGCTGCATCATCCATATTCTTTACAGTGACCTTCGGGATGATCAGGGTCGAAGGTTTGGGAGGCAGGTTGGGCCGGATAACGGACAGAAGTGGGGTGTGCCCGGCCGAAAGCTGAGTCAGACCTGTCGCAAATGCCTGCCCTACAGGGCCTGTCTTGTCTCCTATCATCAAGTCAACGTGGGCAAGTTCGGAACCCTGCCCTATAAGTGCTTCTCCTATCTGAAACATATTTAACCTCGTAAATGCGATAACAGTAATATATGGGGTTTTATCAAGGAATACTTTTTGATAATGTTGTAGTTTGATAATGAATTTGATGTTGAATTCAGGAATTGGAATCAGCCTTTTGCCTGCTTGAATGCTAGCCTTTATATAAATAATCTCGTATCGCCCCGAATATTTTTTTCAGACCCCTCACAGGCCCTCATGATTCCGATTCCGGAAAACCCTGTACTCCGAAATTTCCTAAAACTTCCTACTACAGGATAATTTTCCTTCTATTACCGGAGAATCTTTCTTCTGTTACAGATAATCTTCCTTCTCATTACCGGAGAATTTTCGGGCAAATATCGTTCAGGGTACAGATTTCACACCTGGGAGAAATGGGCCGGCAGATATTTTGTCCTAACTTTACGAGCAGGAGATTTATATGTTTCCAGTACCGTCGCGAGAAGACTTTTTTTAACTCAATTTCGGTATCTTCCGGGCTTTTTGTCCGGACCAGCCCCATCCTGTTAGAAATCCGGTGGACATGGGTATCAACTGCAAGTGCATCCTGGAGAAAAGCATGAGCAAGCACACAGTTTGCTGTCTTTCTGCCCACCCCGGGAAACCTCAAAAGAGATTCCATATCATCCGGGACCTGGCCTTCATACTCCTCAAGTAAGGTCCGGGAAATCGCCTTTATCCGACCGGCTTTGACCCTGTAAAAACCCACATCCCTGATCAGAGCCTCGATCTCCTCCATATCGGCCTCTGCCATCTCTTCAGGTGTTGAAAACTTTTCAAAAAGTTTAACGGCCGCTGGATAGGTGACCTCGTCCCGGGTCCGATGAGACATGACAGTTGAGATCAGCACGAAAAAAGGGTCCCTCGAACCATCCGTATACCCCTCCGGGTAGAGTTCGAAGAGCCGCTTCATGAGTTCATCGATGTCCATGTCCCGAACTAGCACCCTATTCGTAATAAAACCTCAGGACCCGGAAAAACCGGGATAAAAACAAAGGCAAAACAACGATAAGAACAAAGGCAAAACGATGATAAGAACAGAGTGAAAAGGCAATAAAAAGAAAAAGCCAAGATCCGGATTCGAACCGGAATGGAATCGCTCTGCAGGCGATTGCGTAGCCGCTCCGCCATCTTGGCACTTTGTGGAATCGCTTAAAGTACGTTATCGTATATAAAGATTCAGATTATAAATTTTTACTTTAATCCGGACAGAGAAGAGAAGCCAAGGTCCGGATTCGAACCGGAATGGAATCGCTCTGCAGGCGATTGCGTAGCCGCTCCGCCACCTTGGCATATCGGTAATGCAGACTGTTTTAAGCACTCAATCATATATAAGTTTTTAGCTTGGGTAACCTGTTTTTTTCAAGGAAATTAACGATGTCGGGACAGCTAAAAATTAAAAAGAAAAATCTCCTGAACAGGAGATCGTCCTTCCTCAAATAAACAACTGGGAAAAGACAAATGCCCCCATCAGAATGACCAGCAGGAAGACCAGGATGGTCGGCAGGATAACTGCTAGTATAGACCTTCCCATACCGACATCGTGGACGTACATACCTCCTACAATATACAGGTATATCCCGTAAAGCCCGACGATCCAGCCGATAAAAGGAATCCAGGACAGGAGAAGTACGGCAGTTGCGTAAGCTATGAACCGAACCGTGCCCTCATAGGTTCCGCTTCCCCCTAACAACCTGTAAATAACATAAAGAATCACCGCTTCAATAAAAATGGAAATGATCCCGAAGATAGGGCCCATGATCACGGCCCCAAACACCATGAAGAAGCTAAACTCCCTTCCACCGTACATCCCACCGTACATTCCACGGTTGAACAGTGCTGTCATAAGTCCGAATACTGCAAAGTTTATTGCTGCAAAGATAAGAGGGTCAGCGTATCCTCCGGTCTTCGGCATTTTCCGATAAAATTCCGAAGGACTCTGCATGACACTTTTCCATGTATCGATATAATCCATAAGACAACCCCGGTTAAAAATAAGTCGGGTTAATATTTAAATGGATTTATAAAAAGAAGCTGAGAAGTTAGAGAATAACATTCATCGAAAAGCAACTCAAATCAGGAATTTTAAAACCCGGGCTTCGAAAGAATTTTGATCCAATTAAACAGGATGTTAAGTTTGAACTTCTTCTTTTATTCATCTCAATGGGCATGACCGCCCGCTTCAGCGGGCGGAGGGCGCACATCCCTTGCGAAACGGGGACGTACCCCGGGTAATTTTCCGAGCGAAAAAACAAAACCCGCATACGGAAAAAAACAGATAGATCCCAGCAAAAAAAATCCGTCCGATAAGATTATTAGCTTCGTTGTGCTCGCTCAAGCGAACGAAAAAATGAAGTAAAGCGATCAAGCAAGGAAATAAAGAAGTTCAAAAACAAAGATAGAATAAACTCTGCAAAACAATATTAGAAAAATGGGAGTAGATTAAGGTGAATATGGCAGCGATCCAG
>JAENYU010000041.1:24194-26855 GCA_016841625.1 Methanobacteriota archaeon | reverse complement strand
TAGATAAGGCTCTTCAATTTAATCTATTCCCTACAAAAAATCGGAGTTAAGGTTAAAATTGAGAATCTTTAGAATTACCTGTGCTTTGCCGGGCATTCCCTGCAGTACCCCTGCCTTCCTTCAGTCGGCTTGAAGGGAAGCTCAGTCTCAATGCCACAATCATGAACAGGTCACTTTTGTCATTTCCCTCGGGCAACTATTACCCCGGAAGCCGCTACGGTTGCCACCACGAGAATTGCCACCACGAAAATCGTTTCCTCTGTCATAAAACCTTATCTTTGTTAATCCGCTTCAGCAGATATCAATATTTGATATAAAAGCAAGATCGGATATAATTCGTTAATAAAAAACAAAAATGGAGTTTCTATTAACAGGTTTTACAGTTCTATAAATACAAGTGAAAGAGATAAAAACCACTTAAGGTGGGAAAACATTAAAAGGGGATAAGGGAAGCGGCAAAATAAAGAATCTTTATTTTGTCTTGCTCTGTACTTAGCTTTTAAGGTATCCTTTCCTTTCGAGCCATTCGGCCTGAGGTCTTGTATATTTCCAGATTACTTCAGCTTTGGAGTTCTGGATATCCCAGGGAGTTGCAATAACAATGTCCCCTTCACGAACCCACATCTTTTTGTTTTTGGAGCCAGGGATCCTGCCCATGCGGACAACCCCATCCATGCACTGCAGGGTAACTCTTTTTGAGCCCAGTAAGCTTGCGACTGTTGCCAGGACTTCATTTTTGTCCTTGTGAGGGGTACGTACCCTTGTTACTTCCTGTTCACCTGATGGTTTAGCGCTTCCGGTCCTTCTCTTTCTCATACTGCTTCTATAATTAGCCAGGTTAATTCCTCATCTTTTGGTTCCTTATAATTTCCTCCGGGCAAATTTCCCCGAATCGGTATCCTGTCGCTTATCCTGAAACCCTGGAATGATCATTTTTTACATGATGCAAGCGTGATATCGTATTTTTGACCCCGGATGCCACGCACAAAAGCAAAGCAAAAACTAGATGCTATTGTGCAAAAGCGGCTGAAGAGTGCCAGGAGGAAGAGCTGATATATTCATTAATAAAAACAAAAAGCAGTTTTTAATAACAATTATATGCCCTTTTTTTTAATCAAATATTATGCTTAAGATATATAAATATATCCGCAATATTGAAATGGAAGGAACAGTACAAACACCTGATATCCAGCAAACACCCAACTTACCATACCCCATTTTCCGGCAAATTCTCCTGTGAACAGGAACCTTCCGGAGCCTCTGGCAAAATAACGCCGAAATTTACTTTTATTTCCTTTAAAATTCCTCTTTGCTTTCAGTTTTCCCATTATCGAAAGAACTATTTCAGCAGAAACCAATACCTTAACTACAACAAATCATTAAAAGAGAATTACTCAGAAAAGGAGCCTTTTCATGGAATGGCCTGTAACTCCCGGTGATTATGTAGTAGGAGACCCTGACTCTCCCGTAGCAGTCGTGACCCTTGCCCTGGACTACCGCAGCCTCGGCCTGAAAAACTATGCCATCTGTGGGACCTGTTTTACGGAAAATTTTGGGATAGAGAAGGTGATAGTCAATGTGCTTTCAAGCCCTAAAATCAGCTACCTGGTTGTCTGCGGGAGGGAGAGCGAGCACTTTGCCGGGCAGTCCCTGCTGGCACTTGCCGAAAATGGGATTTCGGCTTTCGGAGGGTCAAGAAAGATTGTCGGGTCAGAGGGAGTGATCCCTTACCTTAACGAAATCCCGGCGACCGCAATCTCCCGCTTCCTCCGGGAAATAGAAGTCATTGATCTTGTAGGGACCACAGACCCTGCAGTCATTCAGCAGGCAATCGACTCCTGTAGCGGAAAAGTAAGAGGTGAAGCCCCGGAACTTTCCATGCCCGAAATTGATGATAACAGCTGGAAGAAATATGAAAAAGAAGTAAAGCAGAATGTAATGTCCAGGATAAAAAAAGGGTGAGAATAAAAAAAATCCAGAATAAGAAAAGGAGAGCAATGAAATGGGCAGAGCAATGAAATGCTGATAATGAGGGTAAGTTTTTGATTGGATCTTGTAAGAAAGCCTTTCAGCCGGTCTATGCACTTAACAAATAGTAGTGGCTCTATTATATTCGAGAACTTACCCTCAAGACCAGCCTGCTATTTATTTTCCACAAATTTTTTTTCGTCATCAATTTTTTTATTACACCTTATTTGCACAGTTCCCGTCACAGTCTGCTTTGCGGTCCTTGATCTGTTTTTGCGTCTGGTCTGCAGCTACGCTTACTTCGGAGTCTTCGGGGCCACATTCACCTGCATGAGCTCTTATCTGAAGACAGTCACAAGCACCGTTAGACTCGGAAAACATGTTGCAGTCTCCAGTGCAGTTCCTGACACAGCTTCTATTACACTCACCGGAGCATACTCCTGATTGGTACTCATTCATGTCTGCTACAGCAGAGACTGCAGAAGGGAGGAAAGTTAACAGCATCAGGATAGCAGACACCGATGCAACAAACTTTACTATTGATTTTCCATTAGGGTTCATTTTTTCTCCACTTTTCCTTTTTTCCATTTTTCAGGTACTTCTTTTTCAGTTCCTTTTTTCCGTTTTTCAGGTACTTCTTTTTCAGGTACTTCTTTTTCAGGTACTTCTTTTTCAGGTACTTCTTTTTCAGGT
>JAENYU010000041.1:0-24184 GCA_016841625.1 Methanobacteriota archaeon | reverse complement strand
TTTTTCAGGTACTTCTTTTTCAGGTACTTCTTTTTCAGGTACTTCTTTTTCAGGTACTTCTTTTTCAGTTCCTTTTTTCCATTTTTCAGGTACTTCTTTTTCAGGTACTTCTTTTTCAGGTACTTCTTTTTCAGGTACTTCTTTTTCAGTTCTTTTTTTCAGTAACATCTATCATCAATCACTTTCGACCAGGGCGATAAGCCGTGATCAAAACCTCCTTGGCAAAGAGAATATATAAATATGCTTTTTTATACAGTGATGTGATAGAGTATGAAAAATGTTTTTAAAACTTTATAACACTTCATACTTCTTTTTAAAAGATTAAGAAAATCTTAAATTAGAAACTAAGTTATATTTCCTGCTTAAAACCCATAAAATACAGTAATCAATAAAGAATACTTGGTATATATTTTAATAAAAGGCTAATATCATTTTAAGCCGAATTCGAAAAAAGCCTTAGAATGGATGCTACGCTGAGAGAAGGTTTATCAAAGTTTTTTAGCCAGAATGACAAAACCGTTAACATTGTTCCCGGTCCTTGTGGTAAATTTCTCGTTCCTGAAATAATCGATCTCAAACCCGCTATCCACCAGCAAGAAAACAAGCTCCTTTTCGGAAAAATGATGTGCTATAAACTCTACTTCCCCGGTCTCAGGGTCCCGGGCCAAAAAAGAACCTTCTTCTTTTGTAAGAGGAAAATCCTGCAGGTACCTTTCCCTGTAAATTTTCGAATTCCAGGTCTGCCCGAATTCCGCGAGGTACAGACAACCTCCGGGTTTTAAGACTCTGCAGGCTTCCCGCATGATTCCGGCTCTTTCCCGCCGATCAGGAACTGAGGTCAAGAAAGCCTGGATGATCACGAAATCAAATGTCTCGTTCCCAAAGGGCATTTCGGATGCATCCCCTACCCTGAACTCCAGCCTCTCTGCCAGGCCCAGGTTTTTTGCGGTAGCTTTTGCCAGCTCAATTCCCTCCCGATTTAGGTCGATGCCGGTCACGGAATTCCCAGGGGATGCCAGCTGGATGCTTACTTTTCCCGAACCGCACCCAATGTCAAGTATTTCACAACCTTCTTTCAGGTAGGCGTGAATTACCGGATTAAGTTCAAGGCTTGAAGGGATTTTTTTCCCGGAGATTTTTTCCCAGTAGGACTTTGACATACAGGTCCAGTAAATCCCTGTAGATAAATAATGTTTTGGGAATCAGCGGTAGAAAAAGCACGAAATAGAGCTAACCGCATGTCACCGGTATAGAACTGCAATCGGTACAGGACCGCAACCGGTATAGAACTGCAATCGGTATAGAACTGCAATCGGTACGAGACATGCAGGGTGAAACCCGATCTCTAAAAAATAATTAAACTGGTGCATTTTTAATTTTTTTATCAAAAATATAAAAATTTAACAATTGTTGCAAGACTTTGGGGCGTAATGGGGACCTGCAGGTTGCCTATACAAAAATAGACCCAAATTTTTTAAAGAAATTATGATGCACCAAACCCGATTGCCGATTTTAACATCTAAAGTTTCGCAAACTCTTCCACATTCTAAACTTAAAATAATAATCAAAATATTTAATAAGAAATAGCACCACTTCTAATAAAGGGATAGATAGTCGATATCAGGAACTTCTAATAAAGGGATAGATAGTCGATATCAGGAACAATTGGTGTTAAGGGTAGTTTAGATCAGGAATAGCCATTAGGAGGGCAACTGAATCCGTAAATAACTGGTAAAATGAGTAGCTGATACCGAAAATAGCTGTAGAAAGAGTAGCTGATACTGGGAATAGCTGCTGGAATAGCAACCGATTCCAGAAATGAAAGCAGAAGCGACAGTTTATAACAGAGTTGGTGAAAACGTGATCGATCAAGAAACCCTACACGACAGAACTTTAATTCCCTTTATGGAAGAGAAAATCGATGCCCTGAACCAGTTGAGTGCTAATTTTGAATTCCTCCCTAATAGGGAGCAGGCTTTCGATGATATGCTCAGGCTCTCCTCAGATAAGGACAACCTTGTAGCGGAAACTGCAGTCAAAAATCTTGAATTGGTTTATCCTCATGTGTCGGACAGGATAAAGCTCTGGACGAAACTTGCAGGCCTCACGGCCAGCCAGGCTCCGGGGGTGCAGAAGGCAGCGGTGCATGCCCTTGCTTCCTCTTATACCCTTATGCCCGGAGAACAGATGGTATGGACCGACTTTCTGAAACTTGCGGGTTCCGGAACCGATTCTGTAAGGGAATATGCTTTTTCCTGCCTCAAATCGGTTTTCCCTCTGGTCCCTGATAAAATACAGGCATGGAAAGACCTGTTTGAGCTGAGGGAGTCTGCGAACATGAACACCAGGGTTGAGGCTACCCGAGCTCTCGGGGTGGTATTTTCGCACGTTGAAGACCAGGATAAAGCCTGGAAAGAGCTCTTCAAGCTTGCTCTGGAAGAGAGAGGAATTCTCCAGAAAGAAGATTTTAAAGCCCTTGCTTCCGCTTTTATCCGTTCCCGAAATAAAGAAACGGAATGGCAGGACCTTTTAGGGCTGATTGCCTCTGAAAAGGGGACTCTCCGGCGGCACGCGGCAGATACCATGTTTCTGGTTTTCCCTCACCTTCCCGACAGGAATAGAGCCTGGTCTACCCTTCTAAAGCTCAGCGGAGCCGCAGACGGTCATGTGAGGGACAGGGCAGCGGACTCCATTTCTTCGTTATTCCCGCACCTTGAGGATAAAGACAGTGCCTGGAAAGACCTTACCGAACTTGCGGGAAGTGACGTCAGCTATGTACGGGGAAGAGCTGCCGACACCCTTGTCCAGGCTTTTCCGCACGTCTCCGACAAGAAAAAAGCCTGGGATGACCTCCTCCGCCTGACAGCCGAAAGCCACAGTTATGTGATCAGGCGGACAGTGGATGCCCTCGCTTCTGCCTACCCCCACATTGCTTCCGATGAGGAAGCTTCTGAAGAACTATCGACAATTACAAGAAAGCCTGCCTTTGCCCGCAGGAGTGTAGCGTATTCCCTGGCTTCCGTCTTCAAGGAAGGAAATGCAAAAGGACCGGGAAACCCGGAAAAACAGCTTTCAGTCGAACTTTTGAAATTGACGGTCGATATGGACAGTTATGTCCGGATGGATGCTGCCGACTCCCTTGCATCGGCTTTCCCGCACCTACCGGAAAAGAAAAAGATCTGTAGCAAACTGCTAAACCTTTCAGCAAACCCCAACCCCATAATTCGGAAGGGTGCATCCGTGTCCCTCCGATCTCTCTTTTCCCGGCAAGGAAACCAAAATATAGGCATGAATGAAGGTTCAGAGAAGGATATAGAAGCAGGTTCAGAACAGGACAATGAGTTAAAAGCAAGCCTGGGACAAGAAATAATGACAGATGTCTGGGAGGAGGTTTTGCGGATGGGTGTCGACCATGAATCCTCTGTCCGCAAGGATGCTGCCGACCTTCTCTCCCTGGTTCTCCCCCAGGTGGAAGATAAAACGTGTATCTTTTACAACCTTTCCGATCTCTGTTCAGGACCGGAAAATTACCTCCGGAAAAGTGCATCGGACCTGCTCGCTCCGGCCTTCCCCTTCGCAGAGGATAAACAGGACGCCTGGGGCCGACTTGTGCAGCTTTCATCCCACTGGGACAAAGATGTCCGGAAAGGAGCCGCAAAGGCTTTTGCTCCTTCTTTCCCGCTGGTTCCGGACAAAAGGAAAGCCTGGGCTGATCTCCTGTCCCTTACAAACCACAGGGACAGTTCTGTCCAGAGGGCAGCTGCCCGGGCCTTTGAGTCTGCCTATACGGTGCATCCCGACCCTCATCAGGCCCTGGAGAGCCTTGAGAAACTAACAGGTTCAGAGTGTGCTTACGTGCGGAAGTATGCTTTCCGCTCCCTCGGCATAGCCTCCCTCCATGATGCGGCAAAGGCAAAATCTGAAGCCGAATACATGCGCGGGCTTGAAGAAGCCGTTCTGGATTTCAGGAATTCGGCCGAAACAGCTTCCAACCACCTCCTTCCAGGCTTCTACCTGAACTTCTACGAAGCCTTCCTGAACCTTCTGTCTGCTGGATCTTCCGGAAAAGTCTCCGTTTCTTCCGATCCTTCCAATCCTTCCGATCCCGGCAGGGAAGAGTCCGAGAAGTACTTTTCAGCCATGGTCTGTGAAATGGGAGATGTAGACGAAATCGACGCCCTCTCAAGGGAGTTTAGGAAGTTTGCAAAAATCCTTCAGGACGCTGCTGAAACCGGCTCAATAGACCTTGCTTCCGAGAAGAAGTTTCTTGAAGCTTCTCTCCAGATCTTTGAGGATTCCTGTGCCCTTTTCGAGCGGGCTGAAGAAGGAGCCGTCCTTTTAAAGAAATTTGGGCAAAAAGGACACCCTGCCCTAAAGCAGAAGGTTTCGGAACAGAGGACGAAAGACACCCTTGAGGAAATCAGGGCAAAAGCCCGTTTTGCCTGCTTCCTGGTAAAAGGCACTTCCTCCGAAGAAATCGCCTCTGCCGTCAGTCGCGAAGTCCGGGACTGGGCCTTCGAAAGCTCAGCCGACAAAAAACTCCTCATGCAAAAAATGGAATCTCTCGAAACAACCATCCGGGAAAATATTCCCGAAAGCCCTGAAAACAGCCACATCTTCGACCGCCTTGAGGACATCAGGAAAGAAAAATATCTCCTTTCCCGCTGCAGGATAGTAGCCCGCCTCGTAGGCCAGGTGCCAATGGCTGTGATCCCGGCCGAAAGGGCGATTGGCTTTTGAAAGCCTTTTGAATTTAATGAAAGTTTAATGAAAGCCTTTTGGAAGCCTATTTAAAGGTTAATGAAAGGGCCCCGAAAAGGCCCTGGAATTTCCTTTTTTTATTTCCGAGTAACACATTCAACCACATTGTTGATTTCTGAAATGCCACCACTTTGAGGGTTATATGTCCAACTCTGATCAAAAACATCTTCATCAACACGCTGAGGGTCAAAACTACCGATGGACAATGCAAAAAAGCGATTATCCTCTTGTTTTTGCTTTTTGCACTGGGAAACAATATTAGAAGATAAACCATAGAGAACAAAATCTGAAATAACCAATAAATCCGCTTTTTTGTAATCAGCTTCCAACATCATCCGTACCCCCTCGTGTAAAGCTGGTGCAACATTGGTGCCCCCATGAAAACTCATTTTAAGAAAGTTTATCAAATCATGAATGCCTTTCGGAGGGGTAAGATCAAGGGTCTCTATTGAAGTACTGAAATTTATCAAATAACATTTTCTCTTTTGAGAAACTGCTCGAGATGACAAACTAAGAGTTAATGCTTTAGCTATATTCTCTGGAGCACCTGACATAGATCCACTTGTATCAACACAAATAATTATCGGCCCCATCTTTTCATCATCAACAATGCTTACGGTTTTCTGAATGTTCTCTTCAAAGATTTCTGTTTTGTAGCCCTGTTGAGAAAAACACATCAGTCGATTTTCAACATATTTCAAGTCAAAAAGCAATGCAATATCAGAGTCACTTAATAGAGCCAATTCTTGTGGTATAACATTTTCTAAATCTCTACCAAGCTCAATACCAACAATCTCTTCATTGGAATATATATCTGGTTTTATAACAGTATATTGAACGGTTGAATTAATAATCTCTTTGTGATGAGATTGTTGTTCTTTATGTAATCTTCCCATTAATTCACATAAATTACGAACGCTTTCATTATTTTTCAGATATTCTGCCCATTGTTTAAGGAAAGATATGTCTTGCTTACTTAATTTGCCAACACTTGAATCCCACAAAAGTCCAGGCTCAACACCCAACTCATCAAATACCTCTTTCATTTGCTGTAAAGGGTCAAGCCATTCTTTTAACTCTTTTAACAATTGTTCCCGGCGATTTTGGATTTCTTTGAGTTGCCATTCAAGTAATTGTTTTTCATACTCTGTTCTCCATGCTTCTTGCTCATTCCTACGAATAACATTAAGGCTTTCTATGATTGACTCTTTCTCCTTTTCCTCTACCTTTTTTTTCACAGCAAGTGTCTTTTCTTCCCAAAACATAACATCTGCGGATGGTTGGAGTGACTTATATTCCTCTAAATCGCTTATAATTGACTTTTCAGAGCCACCATGTGCCAGAAAATCCCATTTTGCAGAGACCAATTTAGACCGATGTTTTTCAAAAGGGTTTGAGTTTTCTAAATAACTGAGAGTTGACTCCTCCCAATTACTAACTTTTCCACTCAATTCTTTTTCAAGTTCTCCACTATTTAGATCAGGGAAATCTTCTGAAAGAAAAGTATTGACTAATTCCTCTGTTTTAGCAATTTCACGATTCGGAGATTGCATAAGATTGCACCTTTTCCAACAAACGCTCGGCATTCAATTTGTGGTTTTCTAAATCTTTGAGAAAAGAGTTGAATACATCAAACACTAATTCTCTTTTTTCTGAAGGTACAAATGGGGTTTCATTCAATTTTTTTTGAATAGCGACATTAGATTTTGCGTCATTAATAATTTCAGCAAGTGAACTCAAAGAATCTTCACAAGCTTTAACAAAAGTATCTTTAGTCCTTGGGGCCACAGCCTTTTGAGTTCCCTTTTTAACTTTTATGGATGGAGTTGAATCAAACCATTTGACAAATGAATCGTTGTCATAACCGGACTTCCCACCATAATTTAGCACATTTTCTTTTTTCTCGGTGTCATAAATATTTTCCGTATAAAAGAATGTATCAGACATACCTTTTTCAAGGTCCTTATGGTTCAATTCCCAGCTATTTAACTTCTCATTGTTGGTGCAGCCAAACTGTTTCACACATTTTTCAATTATTTCATTAATTTGCTCTCTATTTTGTTCAAGTGTCCACAAACAATGTCGTAATATAAGGGCATCAACGGGTATTACCTCAGTGCGGTCACACAAAAATGCAGATGTTTTCAAAATGAGTGCAATTTTCTGCCACCTACGATCAGAAACATAAACTGCAATTTTGGGATTATCTTTATTAAATTCATCAAGTGAAACTCTGATTGAATTTATGATGGTAAATACCTCTTTGGAAATTGTTACTTTAACGATTTCACTGGAAAGTTGCTCAAACTCATCGTGAGTAAACTGTAGTCCATCCGGAATTTCAATATCAGTCGAGACAGCATCTCCTTCAAGTAGTTTTTCAAAATTCTCTCTTTCTTCCATAGGATTTACTATTACTCGCATTACAAAACGGTCATAGAGAGCTTCTAATCCTTGATTGGGTGGTGGAGTCTCATTACTTGCAGCAATCAATGCTTTTAATGGAACTTTTTCGTCTTTTCCGCCATTGCGATAAATTCGCTCATTTATAATAGTCAAGAGTGTGTTTAAAATGGCTGGACTACTTTTCCATATTTCATCAAGAAAAGCAAAGTCAGCAGTGGGTAAGTAGCCTTCTGTTTTGCGAATGTAATTGTCCTGTTTTAGTTCTCGAATACTTACAGGTCCAAAAACATCTTCAGGAGTGCTAAATCTTTGCATCAAATACTCAAAATGAGTTGTATCTTTAAACACCTTTGATATACGACGGGCAATTAGACTTTTCGCTGTGCCTGGCAAGCCATATAAAAAAATTGACTGCCCGGAAAGGACTGAAAGAAGAGAAACTGCAACAATCTCTTCTCGTTCGTACAGTCCATCAGAAAAGATAACAATTAAATCTGTAACTCTCTTTTTCATGGAAGTATTTGCTTGTTGATGATCCATTTTTTATTTCCGCCCCTGGTGCCTGGTTTCTGATTGGGATTTAGTTGTTTACCAAGATTGACTTGGTTCTGATCGTATTGCTTATTCGTTTCTGATGAGCTTTAATCTCGTATTTCGGTCCCCTCTCATAAAACAGAACTCAATTCCAGTTGTTCTCGAGGAGATGCCGCATCGCAACACTTACTTCCGGCTGTCTCAGGCCCGAGACCATTTCAATGCTCTGGGATGAGATTTTTTTCCTTTTGCAAGGCAGGCAAGGGTAAAAGCAATGGGCCTGCTTACATTGATCTTCCTAAATAATTCTATCATTTCATATACAATTATGTTTTATGTTTAATATTTATCGCTTTATACATTGACTTTAGACAGTCAAAGGTGTTTACATGTTACCCATAACATACTGTTCACTCTGTGCCTTGTTCTCCTTTAGGATCTGCTTCATACGCTCTCCTTTCTTGACAACTGGAACTATATGTGGAACCTGGATACTTTGTAAAAATTCAAACACGTCAATAGAACAAAACTCTCTATCCATGCAAAACTTTAATTCTAAAGTCCAGTCTTTTGATGAGGTCGAGAAAATGGGAGAGGTATTCAACTTTTGTTTTATTCTTTCCGACAGGATTTTTCAGCTTTCGAAGCGAAGCGGCTTTTCCAGTGCAAAATAGCGGATGCAGATGCTGAAAAAAGTTGATGAGAAAGAATCGAGGAAAAGAGAAGAATAAATAAAAAATAAGGCTTCAATCAGACGGCAGATTTGATGCATTCCGGGAGCTTAAAAGAAAGACCTCCCGGAACCTGAATTTCTGCAGCAAAACACCGGGATATGAACCCTTTTGGTATCCCTGGGATTGGTTATTCAGTCCGATTTTCAGTCAGGTCCTGAATTACACAATCCCTTTGTGGTCCCTGATACGGTCCGGTGTCCCATCGCAGTCATCAGCGGTTCGGTCATTTGTCCTGTCTCGATCCTGCTGGTAGATGCCGCTTTGAAGGATTACGGGATCTGTGGTTTCGGTGGGAGTGCAGCTTCCGTCCCTGAGACGGTCCATGTCCCCCATACCTTTTCCGTCACCGGGCCCTGCAAGAGCCCCCGAAGGGAGCAGGGCAGCAAGCATCAGAACAACAGAAACGGACGCCACAAGCTTTGCGAGTGACCTGCCATTTTTGGTCATTTTTTCCTCCTGTTTTATCATGTTTTATCCTGTTTTTTCTTACTGTAAGGCACGGAGTGAATTCCATACCTGAACCTAATTTGAATGTATTGAAATATAAATACAGCTGTATATACAAATTCAAATGAAATTGTGAACATTCAATAAAGCATCAATGAACCCCGCAATCCCTGTTAAGAGATTGAATGATTTTTTAATCAAGAATAACTATCTTAGAAGTGACGATGTTAATTTTTCTCGGGCTTTCCAGCCGAAAATTGCATTTATTTTTTTATTCAGATCTGTATACGGAAATAAAGAGATTTTAACAGAAATTATCCAAAACCGTGCTCGTTAAGAGCTCTGAAAACCTGTAGAACTTAATAGGGGAAACTTTATTCATTTTATTTTACTGAAACGGCTCCTCCCGGTCGACTTGCAGGCTGCTTGCCGCCTTATTTCTGCTGATAAAACGAAAAAGAGCCCCCGGATGAAAAACCGCAGTACTGCTACTGCGTGACTCCTACCCTGAAAGGCAGCAGACCCAATAAAATAAATTATACGGCTGATCTCACGAATTCACTATTTTCCGGTGGCTTCGATTACGAAAATCGCACCAGAGATCTTTGTAGCTGGTTATTATGGTAATGGAATAAGAGTCAATTGCAGCCTTGAACTTCTTTTTTTTTGAAAGGTGTTCTCCACACCGCTACGCATCCTAAGTGAACCTAGCGAAGCTAAATGGACCCAAATGAACCCTCTTTGCTACACACCCTTATATCATAGCGTGCCATAGCACCCCTCATGACAAGCTATAAGCTGATGGTAAAGGGCGTCATAAAAAAAGCCGACGTCCTTCTTGAGGTCATAGACGCCCGTTTTCCCGACGAGACCCGGAACAGCGAGGTCGAGCGGAATATGGTGCGGGCAAAGAAGCCGTTTATAATAGTCCTCAACAAATGCGACCTCGTTTCAAATGAAAAACTTGAGAAAAGCAAGTCTATCCTCTCGAAAATCGCCCCTACGGTTTTTATGTCCAGCAAGGATAAGAACGGGACAACGATGTTGAGACATAAGATCCAGGAGGTCGCAAGCATAAAGGACAGGGACATCCTGGTAGGGGCTCTTGGCTACCCCAATACGGGCAAGTCCTCGGTAATCAACAGCGTGACCGGGAAAAACAAAGCCAGTACGTCTTCAATTTCCGGTCACACTAGAGGTTTGCAGCTTGTGGGCGCAGGCTCCCGTATCATGTTCATCGACACCCCCGGTGTGATCCCCTTCGACGAACATGACGAATACATCCAGGGCTTGCTCGGAGTAAAGGATACGACCCACCTGAAAGACCCTCTCGGCGTCGCCCTGAAAATAATCGAAAAGATCTGCGCCGAAAACAAACCCGCCCTTGAAGCCTTCTATCACGTCACAATTGAAGCCCAGAACTCCTATGACGTGCTTGAAATGATAGGCATACAGTGCAACTTCCTGAAGAAGAAAGGAGAGGTTGACGAGATGAGGGCGGCTGTGAGGGTTGTCAATGATTGGCAGCGCGGCCAGCTTGTGATTTGAGCAGCTGAATCAGGATCCGGAAGAGCCAGAGTATCCGGAAGAACCAGAGTAGCTGGAAGAACCGAAACAGTTTCACTTCACCCTTTCTTTTTCCCTTTCCTTTTCCCTTTCTTTTTCCCTTTCTTTTTCCCTTTCTTTTTCCCTTTCTTTTTCCCTTTCTTTTTTCCCATTCTTTTTCTCGCTCACAGAGCGAAGCGGCTTGTCCCGGGATGGAATAAAAGAGATCCTCTCGACACTAAACGGAATCTACTTCAGAAAAGCGTTTTATAAAAATCGGAATATAATATCATGAAGTGACACGTTCTCAATGTGGGGTTCAGATAGTCAATGAATGGGAGGTATTTTTATGGGAAGTATGATTGCACAGAAGTTTAAGGAAGTATCGGGCAGTGCGCCCGAAGCAAGCGGTACGATCGAAGCGGCGGTAATCGCGGAAGATGCCTATCTTTACGGCCTACAGCAGGTCATTTTCTACGAGACGCGCTACAATTACACCCAGGCAGAGGACAGCGACGTCTATGTGGGGACTAACCGCTACTTTTTAGTCAACGAGGGTAAGCCAATTACTCCCGATTTCAAGGCCATAGTAACACCGAATGCCACAACACTTTACGCTACGGCGTTCCTTGACCTGCTGGAGGAGCCTGTGGTCATGGAAGTGCCTGAGATCCCGGACCGCTATTTCAGCCTGCAGCTCATGGACCAGTACGGCATTTACTTCCTGTACGCAGGTAACCAGTTCAACGGCACCCGGGCCAGGACTTATCTCATCGTACCGGAATTCTGGGGCGGGAAAATCCCGGCCGATTTTGCCACGACGGAAGTGATTCATTCGCCCAGCATGACGGCTTTTGCAAATATCAGGATCGCGCTGATGGAGGGAAGTGAGGAGGAAGTGCGCCATATCAACGGTTTGCAGGACCAGTGCACCATCACGCCATTGAGCAAATGGATTGACAACGGACACCGGGGAGTTCCCAGGAAAGACCAGGAGGACGTATCCGGGAATTACCGGACATTTCCCCGCATGACCGAACTGACTGCCAGACAGGTTGACCGGCAGACTGCAGAGGATTTTTTTACCTACATGAACCTGGTGCTTAACGATCCCAGCATGCCGTTAATGAAGGACTCCAAAAAGGAAGCAGCGATGCTCTCCCGGCTGTCGAAGATCGGAATAGGGCCCGGCAAGAACTTCCAGTGGTCCGAACTGGATCAGAAAATGCAGAATGCACTTACCGAGGGTTTCATAAACGGCTACAAGAAGGTCAAGAAAGCGACGCAGGAAAGCCTGATGCCCATGAACAGCTGGATGGTTCTTAACGTCGAAGGGGGCTTTGAAACCGAGTACCTGACACGGGCAGTCCTGGCTGATGCGGGTTGGGCCGGCCCCGACAGCAACATCTCTCACGTAGGAAGCTTCCTGTTCATCGATGCCGACGGCAAGAAACTTGACGGCAAATATAGCTACACCCTCAGCTTCGACATGGACGACCTCCCGCCTGTGACCGAGTTCTGGTCCATCCCGATCTACGATTCCGATGGCTACTTTGTTGCCAATGAGCTCAACCGTTACACGATCAGCAGTTTCATGGTCGACCGGGGAGACCTTCACATCGAAGACGGAAAACTCACCATCTACATCCAGCACGAAAAACCCTCCGACCCTGCCCGGGTTCAGAACTGGCTTCCGGCACCTGAAGGCGGTTTCCGCTTCACGGCAAGGTTCTACGGGCCGAAGATGTCCATCATCGACGGGTCGTACAATATGCCAGGGCCTGTGAAGGTGAAATGAGCTGATTCCGCCGTTGTGGTGAATTAACGGAAGATCGAAAAATGGGGCCAAAAAGCCCCTGAACAGGCCGCTCAGGAAAGGACCTGGACCCCACCGGCACTCAAGAAGTTTAGCGAGGGCGCGCGCCGACGGGTTGCCAGTTTATCGACGGGATTAGCCTGAATGAACACCTGCTCTGCTCGTCCATTTGATCGGACGAACAGAGCATTCATATCGCCTCAGGAGGCGGTGCACGGCACGGCGCTGACACAAAGCGCATCGATCATTAGCCTGTGGATGTTTCCTGCACATTTTCAACCTGGAAGTTGATTTCAAGGAACGCGAGCCTTTTAATCCGGAATATCTGCGCACGTAGGCTGCCTACCACTGCACCTGGCTGCCTGGGGAATTCAGTAAGAGTGTCTGGAGATTGACAGGAGTAAGATATGCTTCCACTTGAGAAACCGTGGTACAAAAAGCTTCTAGTGCTTGCACTACTAATTGGAGTGGTTGGGGGAGTTTCAGCTCTCCTTTTCATGGGAATTATAGGTGCAGGAAGTGACTTTTTCTATAGTGGCACCGGTACTGATTGGTGGACCGGCAACTGGTGGTGGATACCATTGACAGCCCTTGGGGGGCTTACGGTTGCCGTGATGCGCAAAATCTGGAAGATTCCAGAAAAAGTTACCGATCCGATAACACTCGCTCACCAGGCGTGGGTCGATCCGGGGAATGTACTCTCCCTGGTTGCGATATCAGCAGTTTCACTCATTGCCGGCGCAAGTCTGGGCCCGTTTTTTGCCCTCACCATGATGGGTGGCGGTATCGGCTCATGGCTTGCATTGCGCCTGGGAATACGTGATGACGAGGCAAAGCATGAGTATGCGTTAACCGGTATGGTAAGTGGTATGGGAGCCGCTTTCAGCGCCCCCCTGTTTGCGGCAGTGCTGGCGTCTGAACTCGGGCCGACCCCGAAGCGTAACTATCTGGCCGCGTTCATTCCCGAACTGTTCGGAGCAACCGTCGGATTTGCCATTTTTTTTGGCGTGACAGGCAGCACGATGCTGGGTTCCTATGCACTTCCGGCGTATGAGTTTTCTTTCGGTTATCTGCTGGTAGGAGCACTGCTCGGTGTGTTGTCCGCATTCGTACTGCTGCTCTTAATCCTCATTAGAAAGGTGGTTTCAGCCGCATTCGCGCGCATCCCCAATCCTCTTGTGGCTGGTACGATCGGTGGTGCAATTGTCGGCCTGATCGCATTCGCCCTCCCTCTTACGGCGACCTCCGGCAGCAGCCAGCTTGCTACCGAACTTCAGATTTCCGCCACAATCGGGTTCGGTTTTCTTGTTGCCGTCCTGATCGCCAAAATGTTCGCAGTGGCGTTAAGTGAATCAAGCGGCTTTTTGGGGGGTATCGTCTTTCCCATAATCTTTATTGGTGGAACAGCGGGGCTCCTGGTACACAGCATTTTCCCTGATCTCCCCATTGCACTGTGTGTTGGAGCTATGCTGGCGGCGGTACCGGGTGCTTTCCTGAGCGCACCGGTTTCCCTGGTACTGATAGCGGCCGGCACGGTTGGCATTGGTCCCATCGCCATGGCTCCTGTTGGCCTTGCCGTTGTTACTGCACATATCTCGCTGTCTCTCCTGCGGACCTTTGTGGCAAAGGAGCAGAAGCTCAAATTACAGGCAAAATGATTGTGCAGCATCAGCGAAACCCCGGTCATTGAAAAAACCAGTGAGATTTTCCGCGACCGCGTAGTAATGCTGTTAAGCAAGAGTGTAGTACGCAGAGGCGGATTTGAGCTCCGTCTGAAAAATTCACAGCCCGGTATGAGCACCGCTGTCTGGCGTCTGGTCATTGTTGGGGTGTAACACTGGGCATAGGCATCGGGGCTGTGCTTTTACTGCTTGATGTCTCTTTTAAGCTGGCATTTATCCTATCTGCTTTGCTGGTGGTGTCCGGTCCCACAGTGGTGGGGCCGATTCTCAGCTTTGCCCGTCCCAGGGAACCGGTAGCTTCGGTGTTGCTGTGGGAAGGTATCATTATAGACCCTATTGGCGCTGCTCTTGCTGTGGCTGCGATCAGTTTTATCACTTCTGAGAATCAGAACCCGTTTCTGAGTCTTTTTTTGACCATGATAACGGGCATAATCCTTGGTTGTTCCGGGCACTGAAAACAACGTCATTGGAGAGGGAGGCCTCATTTACATAACCATGATTATGCCGGTTGGATACGAATACGAAAACCCGGCTGCTGGCTGGGACAACTACAGCATGATCGGTTTCGGCGCACAGATAGCCGTCCCACTCAAACCTGACAGAGCTGATAAACTTTCCAGGCTCGTCCTTGACAGTGATGATAAGTACACCCTCAGAACCGGGGAAACTCTTGAGCTCGGGCAGGGATACACTCTAGAGGCAAAGCAGGTTGATGTTAACGGGGAGAAAGTCTGGCTCCAGTTCAACAGGGACGGAGAATATGTAGACGATGAAATTATCTCAGTCGCTACGGGAGGCAACAATACCAGCAAAACCTGGGACGTCGAACTCGATGATATCGAGGGCGAAGATGATGTTGTTGTCCTCAGAGTCCACGTCAACCAGGTCTTCCAGGGTGCGGTCGACAGTATTGCCCAGATCGAAGGTATCTGGCTCATTGACTATGCAAACGCAATGACCATCGAGTCTGATGACGAATTCGGTAAGCTCGACGATGTTTCAATCCAGGGAGATACCCTTAGCATCAGCAATGAAAATACCTTCACCCTGACCATGGGCTCTGAAGAAGAAATCGCTGAAGGCATGTTCTTCATGATCGGTGACACCCCTGTCGAGGAACTCAGGTACTTCCCATTCGTTGTGAGGATTCTCGGGGAAGTAAACGAAACCACAGGGCTTCCTGAAGGGAATGAAACCGAAACAGGAGAGAACGAAACCCAGGCTGGCGAGAACGTAACTGAAACTCCAGGCGAGAACGTAACTGAAGAACCAGCTGAAGAACCAGCTGAAGAAGAAACTGAAGAAGAAACTGCAGGCAACAACACCACTGGGGGAGAAGAAGGAGAAGGAACTCCTGGATTTGGAATTGTCCTTTGCCTTGTCGGACTCCTTGCAGTCGTCTACCTCATCAGGAGGAAGAGCTAAATTCCCTGAGTGAAGGGGTTTCCTTACCCTTCTCTCTTTAAAATTCTTTTGTGGTTTCTTCGGTGCTTTTTCCGTGTTAAGAAGAACTTGAAGAGAAAAAGAACAAAACACAGAGGGTATTGTAAAAAGGCGATAAGCAAGCTGGCTGCGGGAAAGAGTTCGGAAAATGGGAAATGAAGGTTGAAAAGAGTTGAAAAGGAGCTTATATCCCTATTCAGGAATAGTAAATATTTACACTTACTTTATAACCACGGAAGACACAAAAAGCACGGAAGGATCGTGTCCTTATTTTCCTTAATTCCGTGCTTTCGGTGCTTTCTGTGGTTAAACTTTCACCTGAAATTGGTGAAAGAATTTGGGTCCTTGACTATAATTGTTCCATTTTTATCAAGGAACGAGATATTTTTAAAGATTGTTTAACAGTGGGAATTATTATATGTAATAGCTGCCTATTTGTACACAAGGACAATTATTATCTATTTTCAAATGTTCAGGTGGCGGAATAAATGTCAGTGATTGGAAAATCCATTAACTCAATTATTAATATTATTTTCCTGATTGCCATATTCAATTTTGCATTTTTGATACTTTCTGTCATGGTAGCAGGATCTATTACAGGAGAAGAAGTTTTAAGTGCTTCAATAGGACCGTCCAATGATATTGATGAAAGTGTTATGTTTACAGAAAACGAACCGGTAACTTTTATTTTTTCAACAGAAAAAACCAGATCGGAACTTTTGGACATCACTATTATTGACCCGCAAAACGCAGAATATTCCTGGCAAAAAAGTTTTGGAAAAGCCCATCAATCCGGAACATATGTAGATGACTTTACTGTGTTTACCCCGAGATCATCTGGAATTCACCAAATAAAAATAAGTAATGCAGATTTTAATACGGATGTCAAGCTAGTCTCAGGAATGACACACCCTACCGAACAACCTCTTTATTTTAAGACAATGATCATTTCGACAGTACTTCTATTCATTGGAGCCATGTTATTTGGGGCTTCGACAAAAAAGGTTCCTCTCGCTCCAGGACTCCCTGTATACAGGAAAGTGACCGGGGACACGAGCAGAATGAGAAATTTTACAACTTTTCAAACACTTATCGCACTTGCTCTAAGTCTGTACATAGTATATACTGTATCCTTCCAGAGTGCCTTATAAAGATTGGCTTTATCAAAAGCAAGCCCGGTTTGATGGACCGAATAATCCTTGAGTATATTTAACCGGGTTAATCTCACGTAATTATATCCAGGCAGGATGCGATCTGTTTTGAAGGCAGATCAAAGCCGGTATGAATATAAGAGTTCATACTGATCATTTTATCCGTTTGCAAGGTAAAGCGGCTTCTCCTGTATGAAAAGAATGAATTCAGTCGCAGAACAAACTATAGTCCTGATCTGAAATTAAAAAGTTATGTTTAAGACCAAAAATCCTGCCAGTTTTTAATAGATTTCCTTAACCCTTCCCACCTGTCCGTCTTCCAGCTGGACCTTTATGCCATGCGGATGATTTGGGGATTTGGTTAAAATTCGCTTTACGGTACCCTGGGTTATTTTTCCTGTCCTCTGATCCTTTTTTAAGACGATTCCCACTTTTAGGCCGGGTTTGATGTTCGATCTGCTAGTGCCTGCGTTCATGGTAAAAAGTGGGTTAGAAATTATATAATATCGAAGGATACGTATATGTATATTCGAAAGCAAGATCCGCTAAAATAGTGATTTGAACTTTTGCTGCCTGTCCGGCGGCCTGGGGATGGGGATATATTCTTAAGCTTGTCGGAATAATGAAAGACTGTATATCTATAAAGGCCCGGTTTACCGGTTAGAAAGTCCTGCAGAGGGGGGAACAGAGATGGCAGCAGTTGAAACAACGGAGAGGCTGGGGCGCAGCCTGGGCTTTTTCTCGACTTTCACAATAGGGACCGGGACGATGATCGGAGCTGGAATATTCATTCTTCCGGGAATAGCCATAGCAAATGCCGGCCCCGGAGCAATAATCTCCTTTCTGCTGGCCGGGATAATTTCAATAGCCACAGCCATCAGTATGGCAGAGCTGGCAACAGGCATGCCCCTTGCAGGCGGCAGCTATTACTACATCAGCAGGACAATGGGGGCTGCATTCGGGGCGGTAATCGGGCTTGGCTCCTGGATGGCATTGATATTCAAAGGGACGTTTGCCCTGATCGGGCTTGCAGAGTATTTTCAGCTTTTCTATCCCCTGCCGCTCTATTTCGTAGCAGCTGCCACGGGAGTTCTCCTGTTAGCAATTAATTACCGCGGTGCAAAAAGCAGCGGTTCGCTGCAGAACGTTATTGTGATCCTCCTGCTGGCAATACTGCTTTTATTCATAGCCGGATTATTTTTCAGGATTGAGCCGGCTAACTTTTCCCCTGTCACACCTTATGGGATGACATCGATAATCACCACAACAGGAATTATTTTCATATCTTACCTGGGACTGGCAGAACTTGCAGCGGTCTCTGAGGAAGTAAAAAACCCGGCAAAGAACTTACCGAGAGCGTTTATTGCTTCAGCAGTTGTAGTAACCCTGTTCTATGTCGGCATAATGATAGCAGTCGTCGGGTTCTCAGGGGCTGAAGGGACCGCAACTCTGGTCACTCCCCTGGCAGATATAGCAGGCCTGATGGCAGGAAAATTCGGGAGGATCGCTATTGTCCTTGCTGCCCTGCTTGCAACGCTTTCCACAGCCAACGGTGCCATACTTTCGTCTTCAAGGTTTCCTTTTGCTATGAGCAGAGATGCCCTGATGCCGGAATGGTTTGTCCTGGTCCATAAAAAGTACGGGACTCCCCATAATGCGATCCTGGTCACAGGAATCGTAATGGTCGTGCTCCTATTCCTCTTTGATATAGAGGAACTGGCAAGACTCGGCGGCGCTTTTAACATTTTGATATTTATCCTGCTGAATATGGCAGTAATAATCCTCAGAAAACGGACTTTACCCGGATACGAACCTGCGTTCCGTGACCCTTTTTTCCCTTTCACCCAGATCATAGGGGTTGTCGGGAGCATAATATTGCTGCCGCTGCTTGGGATTTTTCCTTTCCTTTTCATCTTAATTCTGGTATTCATAGGAGCTGTCTGGTACCGGTTCTATGGAAGGGGCAAAGCCATGCCGGAATACAACTTATTTGACCTGCTGGAAAACACGGTCGAAAAAACGCACATAAAACCCGACTCCGTGGCTAAAGTACTGGTACCCATTTCCAATCCCGCACACGAACGCGACCTTTTGAAGCTTGCCGATTGCCTGGGAAGCGAGATAATTTGCCTCCATGTGATTGAAGTCCCTGACCAGACAAACTTGAAGTTAGCTCAGGATGCCTACCACGAAAAGAAGATAGAGATGGATACTCGTTTCAAAGAAAAGTTTGACCGCTACCCTGCAATTTTCGGACAGAAAAGAGAATATATAGTTGCCTTTGACCACAGGATCTCAAATTCAATAATAGAACAGGCTGAAATAGAGAGCGTAGACCTGATTATCCTGGGGTGGCACGAAGCAAAGGGATTCCAGTACTACCTCGGAGAAGTCACAAACGGCGTCCTCTCGTCCTCAAAAAAGCAGATCGCTTTATTAAAAGGAAAGCTCCCGGAAAAAATAAAGAAAATCCTTGTAGCATATAACGGAAAGGAAAATTCCAGCCACGGCCTTCACCTGGCAAAAAAACTGGCTGTAAACACCGGGGCTGCCATAGAAATAATCAGAATCATAAGCCCCGATGAGACCCCGGAGGAGAAAAAGGAAATCTCCGAAGAACTTGAAACCCTATCCAAAAACATAACCCAGATACCCGTCAGCTTCAAACTCCTGGAAAGATACTCCATAGAAGACGCCATCCTCGAAGCCTCAAATTACAGCGACCTGACAATCATCGGCGACTCCAGCCAGAGGTTCAAGGTTTCCCTGCTCGGGACCCTGTCCCAGAGGGTCGCCATACATGCCAGAAAGCCGGTAATGGTGGTCAAGAAGTCAAAACCGATTTCGAAGGAGAGCCTGAATTACCTGCTGAAAAAATATGCCAGGAAAATGTATGCGAAGTTTGGGGAGGGGAAGGGGAAGGGGAAAAGCAAGCAGTCTGGGTGAGCAAAATGGCTGTTCTGTCCCGTTCGCGAAGCGAAGCGGCTTTTCCTTGAACCTTTCACTTTTTTGCGCTTAAAATAGAATTCCAGCCTGAAATTAATTCAATTCCTTGATCCCACCAATCATCAAAGGGGAGTGAAATGTTTGTTTTTTTGATTTCAGCAAATTGATTCTGATAAATCGTGTTTATGGGTGGGAGATTATATGTTACATTTTCAGCTATAACCCATCTATCATGAATTTTATTTAAAAGACTTGAGTCTGATATAACTCGGCATTCGACTTCGATTTCTTTATTGTTCATTTCACTTTTGAATCTTTCATAATCTTTTTTCATGCTATCATTTACATTGCTATTGCCCATTAAGATTCTGATATTTTGTACCTTGTTGGCATCCACAATCTCTGCTAACGGCTCAAACCCTTTTTTACTGAAGTGTTTATCTATCCACCAAATAAATGTTTTACAATTCTCAAGAGAAAGTCTCAAATTTCTAATATTGCTGTAGGGTTTTTCGGGTGATAATAGAGCAGTGTCATTTGTACCATTTGGATCATTATTACTTATTTCCTTATTTTCTATAGATTTCATTTCATTTGATACATCTTCCATAAATATCTCCATGAAATCTTCATTTACATACATATTTCCAATGTCTTCAGTAGAAATTACTCCTGAGAACAGAGTCCTGAATTCATCATGAGAAATAGGAGAGATTTTCGTAAAATCTTCGACTACAATTCCAATTACTTCTTTTTTATAACTCGTGAACTGATCAAATTCCTGCTGCGAAAAAAGGGGATTTAATTGTCCATAATGAATCCATTGTTCTTTTGGGGACGCACATGAAATTTTTTTAATTTTTCCAAAACCCATTAGGGCACCTTGTGGATATTTATCGTGACGATCAACAAAGAACAATACAAAATCGTCTTTTTTGGCAAATTTTCCAATACCTGCCCCTTTTACATAAGTAAAGTATTCTAACTCTTCATCTATTCGTCCAAAATAATCATTTTTCATTTCAACAATAATCCCCTTAATCTCATCTTTTTCAAAGATGAGATCTGGGCAACCACATAATTCAAAGACCTGATTCTGGTCAAACGTTAAAAAATGATTTTCATTAAGTTTAGCTACAATCCCATCACCAAACTCTTTTGCGAAAACGATGCGAATGCTTCCATCTATTCTCTCTAATAAACTATCGACAACTAACAGATCACTTTCTTCCATCACATCGTATACTAAAGAAATACCTTTTAAAGATGGTAACAAAGGCACCCTTAAATTTTTATTATTGTTTAATATTGGAATAAGTAGCATTTTATCTGAATTCAGAATATCAGGTTCTCCAATTTCAAACTGATATACATTTTCCAAAAACCAACTCACAACATTATACCAATCAAAAATATCCCCTGTATAGTATGATTTAACATCTTTAGATAAAATATAACAAAAGTCATCTTTTTTGTACCTTTCAATTAAACCGTTAATCTGAAAACCATGTTGAATAAGAAACCAACTTACCTGATTATTCTCGCAGGGAACATCGGTAATTATCTTGGAGACTCCCTTTTTTGCTAATTGCTCTTCTACATTTTTGTATAGATGACTCCCATATTTTCTATCAGACCCTCGTGAGCTATCATGAACAAACAGACTTTTCAATTCAGCTGTTTGTCCAGTTATTTTTATGAAAGCTACACCAATCATTTGTAATATAGGATTTCCATTATCCATAATTGGCCGATACAAAGCATAAACTAGCCTTTTTCCTTCCTGAGCTTCTTTTAATGCATTATCAAGCCATCTATTAAAATCTAGATAATGTTTCTGAAACTCAGGAGCATCTTGTAGTAGAAGTTTAACACTGTCAAGTTCATTTTTGAGATAAAGTACTTTAAATTGGTATTCCTCTTTCTCCAATTAAACACACCAACTATCCTTGAATTTACAACCAATGAACCTCATGAAAGTCTTCAATTGAAAAACCATCAGATCGAAACAAAATCAATATATCTAAAATGTAGACATTATATTTATTTAAGATGATCCTTTAAGAATAAACAAACATATTTTTATTAAAGAAGACCTTACAAGAAGTAATAACATGCGTATATTGATTGACACGAATATATTTATTTATAGAGAGGATTACAAAGTTCTTTCTTTAAATATTCAGAATTTAGTAAAAATCCTTTATCAAGTAAAGGCAAGCATACTCATACATCCGGGTTCAATCGAAGATATAAAAAGAGATACTGATGAAAATAGAAAAATTATAGTTTTATCAAAAATCGGAGCATACCCATTATTAGAATCCCCCCCTAATCCAGTGAAGGATGAAGAGTTCCTTAATGCTGTTGGGAATCCATCAAAAATTAATGATGAAATTGATAATTCAATACTGTATGCAATTTATAAAGATGCTGCTGATTTTTTAATTACAAGTGATCATAACATCCACCAAAAATCTAAACGTTTGGGGATCAAAGATCGTGTGTTATCAGTTGACGAAGCTATTGAGATCTTTGGAAATAGAGTATATACAAATAATATATCACATCTTCCAGCCCTGAGAGATGAATTTGTCTACAATTTAGATTTAAATGATCAATTTTTCGATTCTCTAAAAGAAGAGTATGGAGAAAATAATTTTGAAAATTGGTTCAAGAGGATCTCAAGGGAAGGTAGAAAATGTTTTGTCCATCTCAAAGAAAATGGGAAACTTGGAGCCTTACTAATTTATAAGGTAGAATGCGAACCGATAGATTCAACACCTCCACTTTTCAAGAAAAAAAGGCTGAAGTTGTCCACATTTAAAGTATCCCATATAGGAAACATAATTGGAGAACTTTTTATCAAACTTGCAGTTGATTATTCAATCAAGAATAAAATCAATGAGATATATCTTACTCATTTTATAAAACCTTCCGATTTTCTTGTTGATCTAATCAGTGAGTATGGTTTCGAAAATGTATCCACTCTCAATCAGAGCGGGGAGAAAGTATTCCTTAAAAAACTTGTTTATGAAAGCAAAACTGAATACATAAATGCAAATGAAATGTCAAAAAAATATTACCCTAGTTATTGTGATGGAAAAAACGTAAATAAATTCATAGTACCTATTCTTCCGGAGTGGCACAAAAAGCTGTTCACCGAATATAAAAGCAAGCAAAAAAAAGGAAGGCAACCTACATTAGATGAGTTTGCAGGTAGATTTATCATTGAAGGTAATGCCATTAAAAAAGCCTATGTTTGCCATTCAAACATAAAAAAAATCTCAAGTGGAGACATTATATTATTTTATCGTTCACAAGATGAAAGTGCTGTAACTTCATTAGGAGTTGTTGAAAAGGCGCTTAATGGAATTCAAAACAAAGAAGAAATAATTCGATATATCGCAAAGAGATCTGTCTATCCAATAGCAGAAATTGAATACTTCGCAAAAAAACCCGTTTTGGTTATATTATTTACATGGCATTTTCATTTGCCAAATCCTTTAGGATTGGAAGAATTAAAGGAAATTGGAATTTTAAAAGCTGCCCCCCAAAGCATAACTCAGATAACTCATGAAGAATACCTTTTATTGAGAAAACGAGGCCTAATCGATGAACGTTTTACTGTCAATTAAACCAACTTATGTTGAAGAAATAATTAATGGGAGTAAAAAATATGAGTTTAGAAGAGTAATATTCAGAACTCCCCACGAAATAAAAAAGGTATTCATTTATTCAAGTCATCCCGTAAAAAAAATTATAGGTGCCTTTACAATTGGTAAAATCATTAAAGGAAGCCCAAATGAATTATGGGAGCAATGCAATGATTTTGCTGGGATTGGAAAAGAAAATTTCTTTAATTATTTCAGGAATAAGCAACAAGGTTTTGCAATTACAATTGAAAACCTAGAAATTTTCCCAAAATCTTTCGATCCATACTCATTAATTACTGATTTTAAAGCACCACAATCTTTCTGTTACGTTGATGATGATTTTTTAGATTTGCTTACTGGAAAGCAAGTCGATATTGAAGATATAAATAAAAACTTCAATGAAAAATGTGGTGAAATATTGAGGATGGCAGTACACATTGAAGACTATTTAGATTTTTTTATCTCAAACTACTTTTGTACACCACAGAGTAGGAAGACCTTTCTTTTAGAAGATCTAATTATAATAACATTAAATTTTGACAAGAAAAAGAACATTTTTTTAAAAATATGCAAAGAAGAAGGCATAGAAACGAGCATTACAAAGGAGATCAATGAAAAATTAGAATTTATAAAATCCATTAGAAATAGAGTTGCACACGATGCCGTCTGGTCTTACCCTGATAAAAATGAAATTATACTTCAAAAAAGAAAAAGTGTTACGTATAAACGTGATGAACTTCAAATCACAGAGGATTTAGTCAAAGTAATCGATGAAAACAGATTATTTTGTATAAATAAAATTAACGAAGTATATCTTAAAATATCTAATAAATCAAAAGAGCAAAGTCTCGGGGTTTTTTGAGTAGTTGCTCAAAATTTAGTTTTTCTTTTTTATTTACCAAAAACTTCTTCAATCCGTTACTGCCCTCTCCCACTCCCACCCCTCCCCGAACAGCACGAAATAGTCCGTCGTGTTGATGCCCTCTTTGCCTTTGCCGATTCGATTGAAGCCTTAGTTTGACAGTTCCCACTATTTTCATATTAATTTCGATAGTTAAATAAA
>JAENYU010000040.1 GCA_016841625.1 Methanobacteriota archaeon | reverse complement strand
TGATTCACTTCATGCGGCGCTTCAGGGAGATCCACCGATACCTGAATAATTACAAGTTTGTTTCACGAAACTGTCTCCCCTCTTATGGGTGCAGCCGTAATCTCCCTGCTCATTCTTCTTTTAAGGCCGTATACGAGTATCTTATTCCTGAGCGTTCTCTCCATACCCCTGTTCGCAGCAGTGCTTTACATTACAGGCTGGGTGGATGCCGATGATAAGGATTTACTCTCACAACTGATTTCCCGCAGCAGGCTTTGACATCCAAAAATAGAAATCGATGCCAGGATAAGGGCAGAAAAAGAGAGCAAAGGAGAGGGCGAAAAAGGGCAAAAACAAAGGAAACAGCAAAAGCAAAAGAAACAGCAAAAGCAAAAGAAACAGCAAAAAAATAAGAGGTTCCGGGTTTAGTATTTTACCCGGATACGTATTTTTATTCAGAATGTTTCACTTCAGCTTTGATCTTTATTCTTCCTTCTTTTTTTCAATATAAATCGCAGGTCTCAGAGGCTCTGCAAACCTGGTCTTCTTTTCAGGGTCGTATTCCGGTTTGTCGGCGCTCTGAACATCTACCGGGCAGCCGATTTCTTTTTCCAGGAAGACAGTGGCTTCTTCGAGGAGAGCCTTTTCTTCCATTTCCATTCCGGCTACGGCCTGGTAACGTTCGGCTCCGCCGCTCTTTAACTCGGGGATGAGTTTCTGGACGAATTTGGGGATTTCCTTGCCGAAACGTTTCATTTCCGGGTTTGACATGAGGGCCTTGATAAGGGTGCCTACTTCCAGGGAGCCTTCTACCTGCATTTCGCAGGCGCATTTTGTGGTTTCGTTCTTCCAGGCGGGGGCGGTGTAGAGATAGACTTTTTCCGGGGTCATCCTGGTGACCCTGACGATCTCTTCGATGTCGTCAAGGGTGTTTTTGACCAGTTCCTCGGCAAGCTCGGCACCTTTGTCTATGAGGTCTTCGTTGTAGAGGGGATACTGGGCAAAGGAGATCAGGTTTTCATGGCCCATGGCTTCCCAGATTTCCTCGCAGAGGTGTGGGGTGAAGGGGGCCATCAGGCGGACCCAGTTGTCCAGGACGTAGTAGAGCAGGGCTGTGCCGCCTCTTCTCTGGTACCAGCGCAGGTCGTTAAAGAGCAGGAAGAAAGAGTTCTGGATGGCATTTCTGGTCTGGATGGAGTCCAGGGCGATGTTTGTCTCCCGGATATGGTACTGTATCCGGGAAAGCATCCAGCGGTCGATTTGCTTGAGGTCGGTCCCGATATCCGCGCGTTTTCCACTCAGGATCAGGTCTCTTGCAAAGTAGTAGAAACGGTCAACCTGCTTCTTGGCGGAGTCGACCCCTGCCATCTGCCAGTCGGCGTCCTGGGTCTGCTCGGCGGTGGAGAGGATGTACATCCTGGTGATGTCGGCCCCGTACTCGCTGACCGCACTTTCCAGGGTGAGGATCGGGCCTTTGGACTTGCTCATCTTCTGGCCTTCCAGGGAGACGAAGCCATTTACTGCAAGGGCTCTCGGCCACAGTTCCTCGTCGAAGAGGGCCACGTGGTGGAAGAGGAAGAAGAGCAGGTGGTTCGGGACCAGGTCCTTTCCGGAGGAGCGCAGGTCCACGGGGTACCAGTAGCTGAAGTCCCTGCGGATTTCCTCGATGACTTCAACTGCTATGCCGGTTTCTTCAGCGACTGCTGTTGCATCTCCTTTCCCGAAGAAAACGTAGTCAAAGAAGGAAAGGGTAAGCTGGTCCGTTTTCAGGTCTCCCCTTTCGATAAACTTGGCGGCAATATAGTAGCACATGTAGATTGTCGAGTCCCCCAGAGACTCGATCAGCCACTCCTTGTCAATGGGCAGGCGGGTGCCAAGACCTTTCCTGCGGGCGCAGGCTTTGTCCTTGAGCCAGTCTACCTTGTTCTCAAACTCGACCCTGTACTCTGCAGGGATGATCCGCATCTGGTCGAGGCATTTGTAGACCTTTGCCTTCCATTCTGGGTTTGAGTAGTTCAGGAACCACTGGCCCTTTACCATGTTCACCACACAGGGCGTCCCGCAGCGGCAGACTACGGGTTCGCTGAATTCGTAGAAGACTTCTCCCATATTGTCGGCAATCAGGTCCCGGGTCAGCACATCCTTGATCTTCGAGACAGGGTAGTCCCTGTACTTGCCTGTGATCTCTTTGAGGACTCCGCCGTGGAACTCTCTCCTGTAGACGATTTTTGTTGCTTCCTCGGCTTTCGGGTCGGTCTGGGACTTGATTCCCATGTTTTCCACGATTTCTTTTGCGGGGAATTCCCCGAATTCCGGGACCCTGATAAGGGAGATCAGGTCGATTTCCCGGAGGTCTTTTGTGATCCCGAACTCGCTCAGGTCGGCATCGTAGAGGTCGCGAAGCGCCAGGTAGTCAAAGGGGGCGTGGGCAGGCACACTCATGACGATTCCGCTGCCATTACCAGGCTTTACGAATGAAGCCGGCAGGGAAATTACTTCGTCCCCTGTGACCGGGTTTGTGAGCATGATCCCTATGACGTCTTTTGCAGGCACGTCCTCGACGTATTCGACTTCCCGGTCCGTGAAGGTGAGTTTCCTGTAGGCTTCCTTGCTAACCACCCAGTACTCGACTATTCCTTCTTTTTCAACCCTGGCCTTAACATAGTCAACATCAGGGTTAATCCAGAGGTTGGTCACCCCGTAGGTGGTCTCGGGCCTGAGGGTTGCGCAGGGGAGGACCAGGTCTTTGTAGCGGAACTTGACCAGGGTGTAGTCAACGATTGTGGCTTCTTCCCCGTGCAGGATGTCGTGGTCTTCCACCGGGTTGTTATCGTTCGGGCACCATTTTACGGGGTGGGAGCCTTTCACGATTCGCCCTTGTTCCTCAAGGCGGATGTACTGCCACTCAATGAACTTCTTGTAGCTAGGGTCTGTGGTGGTGAACTTGCGCCTCCAGTCGATGGAGTAGCCGATCATGCGCATTGCTTTCTCGGATTCCACTTTGAAATAGTCCACGATCTTTTCCGGGGTTTCAAGGGTGGGCAGGATGTCTCCCGGGATCCCGTGCAGGCGCTCGTAGACGTCCATGGTCTGGGGGTCCCGGCTTGCGATCAGTTCCGCAAGCCCGACGATGGGCGTTCCGGTCACGTGAAAGCCCATGGGGTAGAGCACGTTGTACCCGAGCATCCGCTTGTGTCGGGCCACAACGTCCCCTATGGTGAAGGTCCGGGTGTGCCCTGCATGCAGGTTCCCGTTCAGGTAAGGGTAGGGGATAGTGATAAAGAACTTTTCCCGGTCATCGGGTTCGGCTTCGAAAACCCTGCCTTCGTTCCACTTTTTCTGCCATTTCGCTTCTATTTCTTTTGGTCTGTGGTCCTGCTCCATTCGCGTTAACGCCCCTGGATGATTGTGATAAGAAAGGTAATTGAAAGGGTCTGTACCTGAAAACGTTAGATTTTATTAATGTTCTATTTCGAGAACGTGTGATTGAAAGGATATATGTCCCAATTAAAGAAAAACGAAAAATATTGAGTGTTCCGGAATCCGTTGCAGTTAACCTGGCTTCCGGCCAGCCTTTCGGTTTGCTTTTTATCCGGCCAAACTTCCAACTGTTTACGGTTCCGGCACGTAAATACTTATCTTCAATATGATTTTCAATATGATTTTCGATATGATCTTCAATATGATTTTTGATATGATCTTCAATATGTATCTTCAATATGTATCTTCAATATGTATCTTCAGAATCGGTTTTTTCTTCAGCCAATTATCTTTTCCTTTATCCGAAGACAGCTATTTTCTTATTCGAAGATTGCTTTCCGGATGGCTTCGATATTCGCGTCCACTACAATCGGGTCTTCGCAGACTTCGATTACTTCTTCCGGGTCTTTGAGGAGGTGTCCGGTGGTTACGCAGACAACGGTTTCGTCCTTTCCGATGACTCCCAGCTCGACCAGTTTCTTAAGGCCTGCTACCGAGGTCGCACTGGCGGGTTCCACGCCTATGCCTTCGAGCCTGGCAAGGTCTTTCTGGGCTTCCACAATCTCCTCGTCGGTAACGGATTCGGCAGTGCCGCCGGATTCCCTGATTGCGGTCAGGGCTTTGGTTGCGTTTACGGGGTTCCCGATCCGGATTGCCGTTGCAACGGTTTCAGGGTTCATTTCCGGGGTGATTGCCGGAGCCCCGCTCTTGATGGCTTTTACGATCGGGCAGGAGCCTTCGGCCTGGATCCCGGTCATCTTCGGGACCGCATCGGTTATGCCGAGCAGCCTGAACTCCCGAAAGCCCTTGTAAATCGCGGTTATGTTCCCGGCGTTTCCTACCGGCAGGACCACCCTGTCCGGCACCTTGAAGCCGAGCTGGTCCACGATCTCAAACCCGATGGTCTTCTGGCCTTCCAGCCTGTAAGGGTTGATGGAGTTCAGGAGGTAGATCTTTTCCTGGGAGCAAAGGGTACGCACAAGAGCAAGGGCGTCATCGAAGTTTCCACGGACACTGAGGACTTTTGCCCCGTGCATGAGGGCCTGGGCGACCTTCCCAAGGGCGACCTTCCCGGCGGGGAGCAGCACGACAACCGGGATGCCTGCCTTTGCCCCGTAGATTGCCAGGGCTGCGGAAGTATTTCCGGTAGAAGCGCAGGCAACTGTTTCCATCCCGAGTTCCAGCGCTTTCGTGACCCCCACGGTCATGCCCCTGTCCTTGAAAGAGCCGGTGGGGTTCATCCCCTCGTGCTTCACGTAGAGTTCCCTGATCCCTATCTTTTTGGCCAGGCGGTCGCATTTGTAGAGGGGGGTCCCGCCTTCCCGGATGGTCACGGGTTCCCTTTCTATGGGGAGGAGTTTCGCGTACTTCCAGACGGAAGGGCACTCGGTTTTTAATTTTTCCATATCAATTTCGATTGAAGAATAATCATAAATGACATCAAGCAGCCCGTCGCATTTGCTGCAAGTGTAAATTACCTCGTCCTTTGAATACTCCGCACCGCATTCGATACATTTTAAATGATACATTAAATTACTCCTGTTTCTGATGATTCTGGATAAGTGGGATTTCTGATCTGTTCCGGCTCTGTTTCCAATCCTTTTCGGATCTTTCCAATCCTTTTCGGATCTTTCCAAACCTTTTCGGATTTTCTCCAATCCTGTTTGGATTTTTCCACTCTTTTTCGGATCACTTTCAGATTGTTGTCCGGGTTTCGGGTTAGTATATTATTAGAGTTTAATAATATTTTGTATCCTAAACACGCTACTTGCTTTTAAATTATACTGTTTTCAGGTAGTGATCTGGATGGAAACGCTGTTAAGAGATGTGTTAAGAGTGTGTTCTATGTGCTCCAAAGGCTACGTTCTCTAAAGGCTATATCCTTTTAAGTTATGTGCTCCAGAGGCTACTCCTGATCACTAATAATATTTAAAATAAGTTGCTCTCGGTTGAGAATGAGTTCAAAATCAAAATCAAAATCAATAAACTGGTTAAGATATCGGTTTACCTGCGGATGACCATGGTCTGCAGGGCGTCGGCGGAACTTACGGCCTTGTCTGAAAGGTCTCCTATTTTTTCCACTAGTTCGAGCAGGTGGCAGACCCCGGCTCCGTGAAGTTCTTCCTGATCTGCAAAAATGTGTTTGGTGAGTTTGGATTCTATCCTGTCCACTTCGTGTTCGAGCCTGCTCACTTCGGGAACGAGCTCGAAGGCAACTTTTATTTTCTTCTTGCTGAAGGAGAGTTCGACCAGTTTGTAGAGTTTTTCTATCAGGGTGTAGTATTTTTCAACGGTTTCCTTCGTCTTTGAGGCCAGTTCCAGGAATCCCTCTTTTATTTCCGGGGCCAGTTTTTCGTATTCCCGGAGTTCCATCCAGTAGGCGGCGTTCCGGGCATCGTTTACTATCCTGTCCTGTTCGGTGAGGAAATCAAGGAGGTGTTTCGGGTCCACGGGCAACTTTACGGATGCCGAGAGGCTTGCCCGGATATTTTGCTTGATATAGTCGGCTTCACCTTCGATCCGGTCTATTTCAACGCAGAGCCTGTGCAGCGTTTCCATGTCTCCTTCAAGGTATGCCTGTACGGCTTCGTTCAGTTTACAGGCTGCGATTTGTGCTTTTAGGGCGTGTTCCTCGAGAGGAAGAAAAGGAGGCTTCCCGAAAACTTCGATTACCGTACGCTGGTATTTCCCTGACATTATATTCCAACCCCTTTAAGCCCCAGGAATATAAGGGCCGATGTTGCGGCTGCCACGGGGACAGTCACTATCCATGAAAATATTATCTTCCAGATAACACTTAAATCCACGGATGAAAGTCCTCTTGCCAGCCCTACCCCTATGACCGAACCTACCAGGATGTGCGTGGTGGAAATAGGGAGGGAGATGTAGCTGTGGAGAAGGACCACGGAGGCTGTTGCAAACTGGGCGGAAAAGCCCCTGGAGGGAGTAAGTTCCGTTATCTTCGAGCCGATGGTTTCGATTACCTTATAGCCCCATGTAGCAAGACCGAGCACTATTCCCATGCCCCCTAACACAAAAATCCAGTCCGGGATTTCCTCGCCGATAATCCCCAGGGCTGTGAAGGCGGCTGAGATCGGGCCGATGGCGCTTGCAACGTCATTGGAGCCGTGGGCAAAGGCGATGTAGCAGGCGGTAATGACCTGAAGGGGGACGAAGTACTTTTCCACGTCCCCTTCCGCCCTGTGCAGGACCAGGGTCCGGATCAGGACAAAAATGGTGAAGCCGAGAACCCCCCCCATCACGGGAGAGATGAACCAGCTCGAAACGATTCGCAGCATGACAGGCCAGTTGATTGCGGAAAGAGGAATGACCCCAAGGTAGGCAACGGAAAGCCCGAAACCCAGGACCCCGCCTACGGTCGCGTGGCTGGTAGAGACCGGCAGGTTGTAGAAGGTCGCAAAAGTAACCCAGAGCCCGGCGGCCAGGATTGCGGCAAGCATCCCTATAACGACTAAATTGGGGTCGATGCTCCCTACCAGGTCGATTGGCACAATCCCTTTTGCGATGGTTGTAGTGACCCTTTTCCCGAAGAATACCGCTCCCAGGAACTCGAAAATGGCAGCCAGGACTATGACTTTCCGGAGGGAAAGGGCTCCGGTCCCGACAACCGTTCCCATTGCGTTTGCCAGGTCGTTTGCCCCGATGTTCCAGGCCATGTACAGGCCCGCCAGGCCCAGGGCTGCTATTAAGTAGATTTCCATTTTCAAGCCCCTCCACGCGAAAAGATGGGATAAAGGGAAGCTAAGTGAATGGTCCTGGAAAAACGAATAGTATCGGAAAGAAGGGCAAAAGCCGGATAAGTGAGGGAAAGGAAGCTCTGCCTGCTGAAAAATCCTTTTTTCTTCATCCCTGACATCCCCTTCCCTCGTTGCCTCAAATAATTCCCATATTTCCTTCCATACTTCTGCCGCTTTCCCCTTGCGTGCTCTTCGTGGCCCTATACGCACCCGAAGCTCTATTCATACTATATAATGCATCTTATAATACCCTGTCTTCGGGGGCCTTTTAAGTCAGGTTACGGGAAAAGACCAGAAATATGAAATGAATAAATTTTCTAGAGGTTTAGGAAATATTAAAGCAGGCCAAAGTGTTTACTTTTGCTCCACTTTTAACTCGCTGGTTGCTCGGCTTATCAGCCGAGTGATCGCTCAGCTGCCCTAGCTGAATACTGGGCTCTAGGTAATTTCCACAGGGCCGATCTCCGACTGATTGATTCACTGCGACGCCTTCTTTATGCATAATATGTCTAAAGCTGTTTTTCAAGGGGAAGACCTTTAGATGTTTATACGCCGGAGTTTCGGGGGAGAGAGGAAAAGTAGCTAGAGTTTGGAAAAAGTGAGGATTGTAGAGGGATAAAACCAGGTATGAATTTAGAGTTTACAACCTCACTTCAGAAGGAAATTTACGCTCACTCACTACATCATTTACAAGATAAATAAATTAAATATGCGCATATAAATAAATTTTATGTAGATGTTATGTCATATCTTTACAAAATAAAAAAAAAGATGACTTTAAACATGCAAAATTCCAGCAAATAATAAGAATGGTTTTTTATTTTTTGAACTGAGGCTTTACCAAAAACTTCGAAAATGCTTTAAAAGCTAAAAAAAATCTATAAACGCTTATTTCGTCTAAAAATTACTTCTAGAACCTTTAAAAAAACACTGCTCCAATAATTGTTATGTATAATTGCACTAAAATACATAATAAATAATATATTTATTAAAAAATTTATGATATAATTTGAATTTTAACTTACAAATCGACCAGTGTATTATTTCTCAGCAAATATTAAAAATCTATAAGCCCATTATTCAATTATTTAAGGAATAAGATGCAATATAATCAGAAAAAATGGAATAATATAGCTTTAAATAGACTAAAAGTTGCTTAAAAATAAATTTTTGATAAAATGAGACTTATTAGTGAATATTATTGAAAAATAAGTAATTTTAATGAAAATGGCAAAACCTCAACTGAGATTATTTTTTGAGATATAAAATTCGTAATTGTTTCTGACAAACATAAATTTAGGGTGGGAAATAGAAATGAACAAACATAAGCTACTTTTTCTTATAGCAATGACAGTGTTACTTGCCTTTACAAGCACTGCGAATGCAGTTGAAATAACAAATCCAGAAACGATCTCTGACGGTGACACTCTTACAATCCTTGACGGTGACACTCTTACAATCCTTGAAGGTGGTACCCTTACAATTGAATCCGGTGGTACCCTTACAATTGAATCCGGTGGTACCCTTACAATTGAATCCGGTGGTACCCTTACAATTGAATCCGGTGGTACCCTTACAATTGAATCCGGTGGTACCCTTACAATTGAATCCGGTGGTACCCTTATCATATTAGGCGAACACGACTACGACTCCGGTTCCGGCGTCATCTATAACTTCGGCAACATCTGGAACTACAAGTCCGGCACCATCGATAACTTCGGCACCATTAACAACTCCTGCAGCATCGAGAGCGCCGGCACCATCACCAACCACGACTCCGGCCGAATCGATAACTCCGGGCGCTTCGATAACTGGAACGGCTTCATCTATAACTCCGGCCGAATCGATAACTCCGACGGCATCACCAATTACGACGGCATCATCGATAACTTCGGCAGCATCTACAACTACAACTCCGGTCGCATCGAAAACCACGACAGCATCAACAACTCCGGCACCATCGAAAACTCTGGCACCATCGAAAACTCTGGCACCATCGAAAACTCTGGCACCATTAACAACGAAGCCATCATCAACAACGAAACCATCATCAACAACTCTGGCACCATCGATAACTCCGGCACCATCACTAACGCCTACGTCGGCATTATCAACAACTCTGGTACCATCAACAACTCTGGTACCATCAACAACTTCATCAATTGTACCATCAACAACTCTGGTACCATCAACAACTATGTCGGTGGTATTCTAAATGGTGAAGTATCTGGCAATCCCGTAAATACAGCACCAATAGCTGATGCAGGGGATTCCTCTACAGGTACTGTTAATGCAGCAATTAACCTAGATGGCTCAGGTTCTGATGATCCAGATGGAACAATTGTCAACTATGAATGGGACTTCGGTGATGGTATTACTGCAACTGGTGTTTCACCAACTCATACCTATACATCTGCCGGAACTTATACAGTGACTCTAACAGTGATGGATGATAGTGGCGCTACAGATGAAGATACAGCTACGGTGACAGTAACAACTTCCAGTGGTCCTGAAACGATACCTGACGGTGAAACTCTTACAATCGGTGTCGGTGAAACTCTTACAATTGAATCCGGTGGTACCCTTACAATTGAATCCGGTGGTACCCTTACAATTGAATCCGGTGGTACCCTTATCATATTAGGCGAACACGACTACGACTCCGGTTCCGGCGTCATCTATAACTTCGGCAACATCTGGAACTACAAGTCCGGCACCATCGATAACTTCGGCACCATTAACAACTCCTGCAGCATCGAGAGCGCCGGCACCATCACCAACCACGACTCCGGCCGAATCGATAACTCCGGGCGCTTCGATAACTGGAACGGCTTCATCTATAACTCCGGCCGAATCGATAACTCCGACGGCATCACCAATTACGACGGCATCATCGATAACTTCGGCAGCATCTACAACTACAACTCCGGTCGCATCGAAAACCACGACAGCATCAACAACTCCGGCACCATCGAAAACTCTGGCACCATCGAAAACTCTGGCACCATCGAAAACTCTGGCACCATTAACAACGAAGCCATCATCAACAACGAAACCATCATCAACAACTCCGGCACCATCGATAACTCCGGCACCATCACTAACGCCTACGTCGGCACTATCAACAACTCTGGTACCATCAACAACTATGGTACCATCAGAAACTTCAGTAGCTACACCATCAACAACTATGGTACCATCAACAACTATGGTATCATCACCAACTCCGGCACCATTAACAACTATGTCGGTGGTATTCTAAATGGTGAAGTATCTGGCAATCCCGTAAATACAGCACCAATAGCTGATGCAGGGGATTCCTCTACAGGTACTGTTAATGCAGCAATTAACCTAGATGGCTCAGGTTCTGATGATCCAGATGGAACAATTGTCAACTATGAATGGGACTTCGGTGATGGTATTACTGCAACTGGTGTTTCACCAACTCATACCTATACATCTGCCGGAACTTATACAGTGACTCTAACAGTGATGGATGATAGTGGCGCTACAGATGAAGATACAGCTACGGTGACAGTAACAACTTCCAGTGGGGACGTTCAGGAAAGTATTCCAGAATTCCCCACAATCGCAATCCCGGTGATTGCGATACTCGGTCTGGCATTCATATTCCAGCGCAAAGAGGAATAAATCATCCCGGAGGTCTTGAGCTGCTTATAACCTGTCCAGTCGGCTCACTGGCTGCTATACTTATCGGCTGAGTGGCCGACTGACCGCATGCCCTACTTACTGACTGTTTGCCTGACTTGCTGACTTATTGAGTTGCCTGCTTACTGGATGTCGGACTTACTAGCTGGGCGACAGGCTGCCCGGCTGACCTGCTTATTGGCTGGAAGCCTACTTTCAGTCGAGCTGGTATTCCGTAACTTCCTTGCTCAGGAAATAGCCCAGGATCGACCGGATCAGCACGACTGTCCCCAGGATGATCAGTTCCTCCTGGGATGGGTTCAGCACGGTTTGCAGGACATCCGCTGCGATAAAGAACTCCAGCCCGAAGACTATTTTGTTTGTAAGTTCTTTTCTTATATGCTGGTAGTGGTACGGCTTTTTGAAGACCTCAAAGAGGATGATCTCTACAGTGGCCCGGAGCCCTCCGTAGATTATGAGAAGCGAACCCACTATACTGAATAAAAAGGAAAAAAAGTTCAGAAACGGTCCTTCAAATCCCCCTGACATTCCCCACCTCGAAATATTTTGAAATTCTCCCCATTCCGGATTTTTCCTCTCCGGAAGTGAACGGTTTTCACCTGCTCCCCTCAGGTCCCGCTACTTCTTGCTAATATTTATTCATTATGAATATATATTTCTTCCCACCTGATTTTTTTAAATCAGGATTGCTTATCAGGGTTGCTTATCAGAATTCCTGATCTGAATCCGTATCAGTATCCTTTATCCGAACTCATTCTCGAAATCCTTCATCCTGATTCACGGAATGCCCCTGAGGAAAAAACATGCCTGAAATTGAGCTCGAGAAATTTGCACAGGAAAGCACTGAAGTTGCCCGCCAGCGTGCCCTTCCGGCCAGCGAACGCATTTTCAGCATCTGGCTCAGGGGACAGGGCTTGCTTCTTGCTGATCCGAGAGTTTTGAGATTCTTGAATTTTGCCGCTCTTCTCCAAACCCAGGGCAAGCATCAACTTCCTTTCCCCATGCCCACCCACGTTCGCGAGCAGCGCGAAGCGAGCGGCTTTTCCCCGAAACTCGAACAGAAGGAAGAATTGCAATTTCACCCGGCCCTGCGACTTCTTTTCATTACTTCTTTTCATTTCATATTCCCAGTTATCCCGGGTTCATTCTTATTATTACAGAATAAAGGTTTCCAAGAGCAGATTAAGCTTCAGGCAGCACGTTAGTAAGGAGGACAAAAAAGATGACACCGGCAAATTTGTGAAGGCAAATGCTTCTCCTATGCAATTCTCCGGGAAAAGCCTTTCACTTCGGGAAAAGGGTGGGCACGGGTGCTGCTGTCGGGCGGAACTCGGCAAATTTGAAAGCTGTACGAAAAAAGGAGGGTCGTGTTTAGAGTTCTGGAGAAAAAAGAAAAGGGTTTGGCCCGGGAAACGTTTCGTTTGTTTCGTTTTTACCGGACCGTGTGAGATTTTTGGGTTAGGCTCTTTCTTATCTTCCCGTTTTTTTGTCTTACTTCAGGGCTTACTTTTTCGGGCTTTCAGGTCCGAGGGCGGGGATTTTCTCGTATTCGGATTCGTACTCTCCCACAGCTTTCGGGTTTCCGAGAAGGAGTTTTCTGGCCCTGTTGTAGACGCTCGGGACTTTTTCGGGGTCCAGGTCGGCAAGGAGGTCGGCAAGGAGCTTTGCCAGGGGGAGGCGGTACTCCTTTTCCATGAGGTCGACGTCCGCGAAGGTGTTTAGCATGTGGGCGGTGCTGTATTCGTTTACCGGGGCAAGTTTCCTGAGGGCTTCGGCCATGAAGCGGCGGCCTTCTTCGGTCTGGAGGGACTTTTTCCGGTTGCGGGCAAAGTTTGCGTAGAGGGCGCGCTGGTCGTTTGCCTGCTCGATCCGGAAGGCTTCGGACTTTTCCATTTCCCGGACGAGTTCCACGGCGTCGGCGCTGCTGCTCCGGGCGATGACTCCCAGGAAGGCTTCCCAGGCGACCAGGTTCTGTTTTGATTCTGCTTCAAAGGCCCGCAGGATGTCCACTTTGTCCGGGGCGGAGTTGTCCAGGTAGGCGGCAAAGGCAGAGAGCCTGTCCGAGGCACAGGTGGCTTCTTCGAACTGCTGCTTGATCAGGCCGTGGACATCGGGGGTGTCCAGGGCTGCCAGGATGCCGAGGCAGACGTTTTTTGCCTGCCGGGTCTTGATGACCCGGGCTTCTTCTTCCAGGCTCGAGTCTTTGGGGACCGAGGCTTCTTCGAAGTAGCGGTAGGCTGAGAGCAGGGAGTTCGTGTACTTTGCGCCAACCGCCCGGAGGAGTTTCTGCTTCACTTCATAGAGGGCCTGGTAGCGGTGGGCGTATTCCTCTTCTTCCACGGACTCGAAGATGGCCAGGAACTGTCCGCCGACTTTTTCGAGGAGTTCGCGGTCGTTGAGCAGTTTGTAGTAGAGGGAGACGAAATCTTCGGTAGGTTTTGCCGCGGGGTCTTTTAGGAGGCGCAGCTTTTCCCGGTCCACCAGGGTGTAGAAGGCGGTGAACCTGCCTGTGATGTCGCTGTCCTTCCTGACCTGGAGCAGGAGCTCTTCCGGGCTTGCGCCGTAGACGAGTTTCCCGTAGAAGGAATAGCCGCGGTTCAGGGAGAGGAAGGCGGGCTTTGCAACGTTTTCCACGCTGATTTCCGCCTGTTTGCCGCTGACCCGTTCCAGGACTTCGGCAAGGTCGTTTCCTTTCTCATCCACAAGGGCTGCCCTGAACGGGAAGTCCCAGGGCTTTCCTCCTTCAGGGACCCGCTGTTTAAGCCTGATGGTGAATTTCCGGGAAGTTTCGTCGTATTCCGTGGCGACATCCACTACCGGGAACTTCGTCTGCTTGAGCCAGACCTCTGCCATTTCCTTGAGGGGCTGCCCGCCTGCTTCTTCCATGGCTTCGATCCAGTCGCCGGTTGTGGCGTTCGAGTGCCCGAATTTCTGGAAGTAATTGTCCAGGCCGCGGACGAAGGCTTCTTTTCCTACCAGGGTCTCGACCATACGCACGAATTCCGGGGCTTTTACGTAGGTGACGGCTGTTATCAGGTCGTTGGGGTCGTTGAAGCCGTCCGGGATGATGGGCATGGAAGCTGCGCCCGAGTCCAGGGCAAAGGTCCCGTAGCCCGGGGCGAGCAGCTCGAGCACCCGCCCGAGCCTCTGGTATTCTTTCCCGAAGAGGAAGGCGTGGTACTGCTCTTCCACGTTTACGGTCACGGCTTCGTTAAGCCATATCTCGAAGGGGCTCTTTCCGGTAACCTCAGAGCCGTTCTGGTTGTGGTAGTACTCGTGCACCTTGACCCTTATCATGTACTCGAAAGCGGGGTCCGTGATCTGCGAGAAGGGCATGATCCGGTTGGTGGTAATCGTGGTGTTCCCGACGTTTTCCATCCCCCCGAAGTCCGAGTTCTGCATCCCGATCTCCCGGTAGACGGTCCCGGTGTACTTGTAGCCAGGGCTGATGCTGCCGACAAGCTCAGAAAGCTCGGCACGGATTTCCCCGAGTTTCTGCACTGCGGGTTCTGGGGCTTCCGGGGCTTCTGGGGCTTCCGCTGCTTCTGTTTCTCCTGCTTCTCCTGAGGCTTCCGATGTTTCTCCCGCTTCCGATTCTCCTGAGGCTTCTGCAACTTCCTTACCTGTCCCTGCTCCGGTTTCGTACTTCAGCCGGTCCCGCTGCCGGACAAGCTCCCAGAGCTTTTGCCGGAGGGCAAGCTTTTCGGGGTCGTACTGTTCGGGCCCTGTAAAGAGGTAGACCCACATCACGGAGTCGTAGAGGATGTCAAGAGCCCTTTCCGCAGGCATGTCCTCGGATTCCGGCGGTACCAGGAGTTCCAGCATGAAACTGTCCCCGTCCGGGTATTCGAACTCCTGCCTGAAGGTGGAGTATGTCCCGACCCCCAGGAAAAAGAGGTAGGTAGCCATGGGCGTAACCGAGTTGTCATAGACGATTTTGTCCCTGCCCGGCTTTATGGTGTGCCGCTCCTCAACCACGTCCCCGTTGGTGATCAGGTTGGTGTAGCGCGAGTCCGCAATGATTGTGGTCCTGTAGGTGCACTTCGCACACATATCGTCAATGCAGGGCACGATCCGCTGGAAGCCCCACTGCTGGCACTGCGTGATCTGCTGCGGGGGAGCCCCGTCGGGAGTCTCGTCATAGTAAAGCCCTTCCAGGATGTTCTTTGTGGGCCTGCACACCGTATCCGTGACAATAGCAATTTCGGTCTCAGGCGGTACCTGGTCCAGGAAATTGACCTCCAGGATGGCGTCTGCTTCCCTGTACTTATAGTGGACCTCGTACTGGATGCAGCTCACCGCCCGGACCTCCAGGTCCCTGCAGTTCAGCTCCAGCTTCTCTATGGGCTCTTTCAGGGTCCTGACCCTGAGAATGGACTTCACATTCGTCCGGTCGGCATAGACGTCAAACACCAGGTTCATGTGCAGGACGTCAACCTTGAGTTCCCCGAAGTCTTCGGGGTAGTATTTGTAGAGTCTGGGTTTCATAAAAATGTCACCGATAGAAGTTATGAGTGTTATTTCTGGGATAGAAAAAGGCAGGTATGGGATTTAAAGGTGTAGTCTTGGGAATCTGAGATTCCTTCTCACAATTCATAACTAATTTTATATATTTAGCAGGAGGGCTGCTCGGATTGGTTCCAAAAAACCGTTGAACAAGAATGCTGAACCACAGAAAAGGCATATAATTATGAAACCTGATATGATATAGTAAAATTATACTTTGTGATACAGAATTAATGTCAAATATCTGCAGGATCAAAGTGGTAGAAGGTAAAAATAATGCCTGTTCAACAACTCAGAGACGCTGACTATTTCATAAAAAAACTGAAGCAGCACTTCCCGGAAATAAAGGAGAAATACAGTGTAAGCTATCTCGGGGTTTTCGGGTCATATGTCCGTGGGGAGCAAACAAAGGTCAGTGACCTTGATGTCCTGGTAGAATTCGATGAAACCCCTGGCCTCTTGAAATACATTGAACTTGAATACTACCTGGGCGACCTTCTGGGAATAAAGGTAGACCTGGTGACAAGAACCGGGCTCAAGCCAAATATTGGAAAGCACATCCTTAATGAGGTCGTTTCTCTATGACTTCAAAAAGAGATTCAGCAAAAAAGATGTTCCATTTCTAAGGTCTTTAATTGAAGAGATACTTGCAGATACTGAAAATAAGTGATTTTGCCAGCCGGGCGCAGTTTGCCGAATTCCGTTTCGTTCTTCTGCCTTTTCGCTCACCTGTTTTGCTCAGGCGGAACAGGATAACTCGTTTGTCATAACTCTTTTATTATATTTACCAGGCGGCACAGGCTCCAGGAAATTAACCCCCCATGGCTGCGTCTGCCTTCCTGTACTTATAGTGGACCTCGTACTGAATACAGCTCACCGCCCTGACCCCCAGGTCCCTGCAGTTCAGCTCCAGCTTCTCTATGGGCTCTTTCAGGGTCCTGACCCTGAGAATGGACTTCACATTCGTCCGGTCGGCATAGACGTCAAACACCAGGTTCATGTGCAAAACGTCAACTTTGAGTTCCCCGAAGTCTTCGGGGTAGTATTTGTAGAGTCTTGGTTTCATCAAAATGTCACCGATGGAAGTTATGAGGGTTATTTTTTGGATAGAAAAGGTAGGGATTGGATTTAAAGGTGTAGTTTGGGTGGGGAGAATGAATCCAAAATTTTAAACTCTGATGACCACATCAATATGTTGATATATGTTAATCTCATTTGGTGCAAATCGTTTTTAATATCTGTAATATCTCAAAAATAAAAACAGTTTAGGTGAATTCTTGGTGGCATCCCAATATACAGTTCTTGACATGTTTTCTGGCGCTGGAGGTCTATCGGAAGGTTTCTTCCAGCAGGGTTTCAAATTTGTTTCTCACATAGAGAAGGTTGATTATGCCAGAAATACTTTACAGACCAGAGCAATTTACCACGCTTTGAAAAACTCCAATAATGAAGATATCTATAGGGATTACATTTATGGAGATCTCAATAGGGATGAGTTCATTCAGAAATTCAATGAACTGGAACTGCCACCTATAGGTTTATTGCAGGGCGAAGTGTGCAATTCAAATGAAAAATCAATGATCGATAAGATTGAAGAACAGCTGAACGATCTTGATAGTAATTCAGTTGATGTAATTATTGGAGGACCACCTTGCCAGGCGTATTCACTGGTAGGGAGAGGGAGATCTCTAGATGGAATGAAATCTGACCCACGCAATTATTTATATAAGCATTACTTAGCATTTATAAAAAAATTTAAACCAGAATTATTTGTTTTTGAAAATGTTCCCGGTTTAAAAAGTGCAAAAAATGGTTCAATTTATACAAATTTACATCATGGCGTAAAAAAGTACGGGTATACAACAGAGGCAAGAATACTTAATGCCAATAATTTTTCTGTTCTCCAAAAAAGAAGGAGAGTCATATTTATTGGATGGAAAAATGAATATGATTTTTCTTATCCATCATTCCCTGAAAAACCTCCTGAAGAATTTCATGTTTCAGATATTCTGCAAGATCTTCCACCTTTACAGCCTGGTGAAGGTACTGATGATCCTGTTGACTACAAAGTACCTTTTTCAGATGCAGCCAGTTACCTGAAAAAATTCAATATTAGACAGAAAGAAGATAAACTTATCCAACATAAAGCAAGAATGCACAATCCTCAGGATCGTGAGATATATAAACTTGTTATTTCTAAATGGAATCAGGAGAATAAAAGATTAAAGTATACCGATTTACCTTCTGAACTTCAATCTCATAAAAACAAAGATGCATTTCTTGATCGGTTCAAGGTAGTTGATATGAACGGTTACTCTCATTCGGTAGTTGCTCATGTTGCCAAGGATGGTCACTATTTTATTCATCCAGATATTGAGCAAGTTAGGTCTCTTACAGTAAGAGAAGTGGCAAGAATACAGTCATTCCCTGACAATTATAAATTTGAAGGTCCAAGAACTTCACAGTATTCTCAGATTGGCAATGCTGTACCTCCGTTGATGGCGAAGGGGATTGCAGTTGAAATAGATAATATGCTCAAAGAGATTTTATGAAGACGATTACTAAGGATAAAAACTATTTCATAAAAATAAAGGTAATTCGCACTGAACTTCTGATATGGGGAGGGCAAAATCTCAGAAGATTTCCCTGGCGAGATACCACTGATCCCTATAAAATTGCTGTTGCTGAAGTTATGCTTCACAGAACGAAAGCTAATCAGGTAGAAGATATTTATGTAAAATTTCTCCATAAATATCCTGATTTTGAGTCCATTGTAAAAGCAGATCGAGAAACTATCAGATCTGACATGGAATCTCTTGGGCTTTTCTGGCGCTCAGACATGTTTTATGATATGGCTCGAGAGATTGTTGGTAATTATTCTGGAAAACTGCCAATGGATAAAAGGAAACTGATGGAAATGCCGGGAGTAGGGAATTACATCTCTGCTGCCATCCTCTGTTTTGGGTATAATTTACCTGAACCAATTCTTGATACAAATACTGTACGTGTTATCGGAAGAATATTTGGATTAAAAATTACAGATTCATCGAGAAGAAGTAAACTGTATTACGATATCATGCATGATCTGGTAGATTTTTGGGATCCGAGAATTCTTTCCCTCGCGTTGATTGATTATGCAAGTATAATCTGTATTGCAGGAAAACCACGATGTGATATCTGTACCCTCAAAGATATATGTTTCTTTTTTAACTTGACTTTGTCAGATTAACCCTTATTTGCAGATACGGCTCATCCAATTTCTACTCAAAATTCTTCACATCTACAAAAATTAATTATTTCTTTCTCTTTTTCCCCCATAATTCTCCTTGACAACATTTCAAATCACATAATTTAGTATATTCTTTTCTCAAAATTGCATACTTACAGTATCTCGAAAGATATTCCAATAATATTAATCAAAACTGTTTTTAACTGTACTTTTAGTGGGGATGATCATAAAATACGGGATTAGCGAAAAAAAGGAATTAAAAGCCTTTTTTGAGTGACAAGAAAAAAAGGGGTTATAAATATATGGGCCAATATTAAAATCAACTAAAAATACTTATATAGTAAGAGTGAGTGACCAATTATTAAAATTTTGAAAACTAACTAGAGGAAATACGAGTTCTGCTACACGTAGTATGAAATAGTGAAACCGTATGAAAAATGAGTCGTGAATATTCGTTTAATCGACTACAAATAACGAAGCTAAAAACAAAGTGATTGATATTATGAGCAGTGAATTGGACTATTCCAGTATACAACTAGCAGAAGCAGAACCAGATGCAAGCTCAATGATAGAATCTTTTAGAGCAGTTGGGTACTCCATCGAAACTGCTATAGCAGATATAATAGATAATTCGATAAGTGCTAATGCCAACAATATTTGGGTTGACTATTCATGGAAAGGTCCAAGTACAATATTATCAATTCTTGATGATGGCATTGGAATGAATAACGAAGAACTAATACAAGCAATGCGTCCCGGAAGCAAGAATCCATTGGATTTCAGAAATGAAGATGATCTGGGGAGGTTTGGATTAGGATTGAAAACGGCATCTTTTTCTCAAACTCGAAAGTTTACAGTTGCTTCGAAAAAAGAAGGAGAAAGTGTTTGTTTTTGGAGTTGGGATCTGGATTTTGTAAATAAATCGCATTCATGGAATCTGATTAAATATTGTCCAAATGAAAATGCCTATACAGAAAAAATAGAGAATTTAGTTTCTGGAACTTGTGTAGTCTGGTGGGACCTGGATCGAATCGCAAAAGATACTAAAGAGGATAGCGAAGATTCAAAAAAGAAATTTTTAGAAACAATGGAAAGTGTGAAATCTCATATTTCCATGGTTTTTCACAGATTTATTGAAGATGGACTTAATATCTTTTTTCAAGGTCGAAAAATAAACTCATGGGACCCATTCATGATAGGTTTTAAGGGATTACAGGCAAAACCTGGGGTCAAACTTCAAGATGGAAAAGCAATTATCAAAGGATTTATTTTGCCTCACAGATCAAAACTGTCACCTGAAGAATATAATTATGGAAAGGGACCTGAAGACAGTTGGACTGCACATCAGGGATTTTACGTATATCGTAGCAAACGCTTAATTGTTGCTGGGGACTGGCTTGGGTTATTCAAAAAAGAAGTGCATTACGATTTGTGTCGGATTCAAATAGACCTGTCAAACGATATTGACAATGACTGGCAGATAGACATAAAAAAATCAGTTGCTAGACCTCCCTTAAAATATAAAGACCAAATAGTTTCTGTTGCGAAAGAAGCGAGAGCGCAAGCAATTGAAGTATATAAAAACAAAGGGATGATTCTTAGAAGAAAGTTGTCTAATGATGAATATTTCCCCTTTTGGGAAGAGAAAGTGAGACATGGTAAAAGATTCTATGTAATAAACAGAAAGCATCCACTGTTGACCGATCTTTTTTCCAAGTCCAATGGACTAAATAGCGACATCAAGAGGGTTTTGCAATTCATCGAAGAAACCATTCCCGTCCCTTTAATAACGTACCAAGAGAATGAAAATATTAAGCCATATGGTCAACCGTTTGAAGGAAAAAGTGATGCTGTCAGAGATACTATGAAAGAAATGTATCAGAATTTGATAAAGAACGGAAAAACAGACGAACGAGCTAAATCAATAATATTAAACATTGAACCTTTTCATTTTTATCCACAATATTTAGAACATTTGGGGGATGAATAATGTATCTGAATGCGATTCGAACAATAAGAACGCTTTTGCCTCCATCCGGTTCGATAACACAGGAGGAGATTGAAGAAGCTGTAAATTCGATATTAATTATACCAAGGTTTAAAGAACTGGATAAACAAATGCTTATTCGTGAAATCGAATCTCTATATAGAATCAGGCAAGATGATTATCAAATAATAGAGAAAGATGAAAGACGAAATCCTTGGCTTAATGACAAAAGATTGAAAATCGATTTTAAAAATGGTTTTTGGGGGCGTTACAGGGACTATCTTGGAGATGAGAAAAACTTTGCTCCAGATACAATTGACAAACTTGATAGTTTAACCGACAAAATTCTGGACAGTTTGTTTGATCCCACAAAAAATATCCAAATCGATAAGAAAGGATTAGTTGCTGGTCAGGTACAATCTGGGAAAACTTCAAACTATGTGGGGTTGATTTGTAAAGCGGTAGATGCTGGTTTCAAATTGATAATTGTTCTTACGGGCCTCCATAATAACCTTAGAAGCCAGACACAATTGAGGATTGATGAGGGTTTTCTAGGATTTGACACACAACATGCAAGAGCCTTCAACCAAAGTAATCTTCACATTGGTGTGGGTAGATTGGGGCAACCACTTGTAGCACATTCTTTAACTTCAAGTCTTGACAAAGGGGACTTTACACAGGGAGCTGCAAACACACTTGGCATTAATTTCAATACAACCGATCCAATAATTGCCGTGATAAAGAAACGTCCAGCTGTTTTAAAAAGAATACATAAATGGTTGTCTGCGCAAGCTGAAGACACAGAGATTGGGAAAATAATAAGGAATAAAGCCCTACTGTTAATTGATGATGAAGCAGATAATGCTTCAATTAATATTTCTCATGATCCAGAAAAAAGAAGTGCTACTAATAATGAGATTACTAATATATTAAGCCTCTTTGGTAAAAATGGTTACATTGGATATACTGCAACTCCCTTTGCAAATATTTTCATACCCCTGCAAGAAGACAATCTTTTTCCAAGAGACTTTATAATTAATATTTCTACCCCTTCCAATTATATTGGTCCTGAGAGAGTATTTGGATTTAAACTGGTCGAAGATAATGAAGAGTCAGATACAGTACTACCAGTAGTAAACAGAATTAATGACTATGATGGATTCGTTAAAGATAAACATAAACAATACGATCAACTTCCATCTGAGATTCCAAATTCTTTGAAATATGCTATTCGTTGTTTTATAGTCACCTGCGCAATAAGAAGACTACGTGGACAGACAAACTCTCATAATTCAATGCTTGTCCATGTATCTCACTTTGTTAGATGGCAGGATCATATTACAGAATTAATTACAAATCAATTCAACTATTATAGAAGGGGAATTGACCAAAACGACCCTGAAATTATTGAAGAGTTTAAAAATACATTTGAAAAGGATTATGACGGGTATAAATCATATGTATCAGTCACAGATCAAATACTAAAATCTAAACTAAACACTATAGATTCACAGATCCAAACACATAATTGGAAAGATGTTTTACCCCATTTAAATGAGGCTGTAACAAGAATAGAAGTTAAAGCCATTCATGGTGGATCTGGTGAAACTCTTGATTACTATGAACACAAAAATGGATATTCTGTCATTGCTATAGGCGGAAACAAATTATCCAGAGGCCTTACACTGGAAGGATTATCTATAAGTTATTATTTACGATCTTCAACAATGTATGATACATTAATGCAAATGGGCCGATGGTTTGGTTATAGAGCTGGATACACTGATCTTTGCCGATTATTTACAAGCAGAGAATTAAATGAATGGTTCTGTCATATAACACATGCATCTGAAGCATTAAGAGAAGAATTTGATTATATGTCAGATGTTGCAGGTTCTTCACCTGAACAATATGCATTAAAAGTGCGCACTCATCCTGGTGTATTGCAAATTACTGCAAGTAATAAATTACGTTCTGCAGTCAATGTTCAGATTTCATGGGCAGGTAGACTGGTGGAACTCTATGAGTTCAAGAAAGATATTGATATAATAAATAGTAACTTAAAGAATACTCAATATTTCATTTCGGGTTTACCTGATAATTGTGTGCGAAAAAATGATAATTATCTATGGTATGACGTTCCTGCAAGAGACGTGATTTCTTTTTTAGAAGGGATACAATCATTTGAAAACTTGAAGGCTGCTCAACCGCAAAATTTGATCCGCTTTATAAACAAACAATTAACAAATGAAGAGTTAACTCTGTGGCGAATTGCATTAATGTCCAAAGATAGTGCTTCTGATTCAACTGATTTTTACATAACAGGCACTTCTTGCCCCATAGGTCATTGGAAAAGAACTCAGGATGAGGATAAATCGGACAGCAATATATATTATTTACGAAAGTCTCACATAATAAGTCCAAAGGATGAAACAATAGACCTGACAAATCAGGAATATGAAAAAGCGATGGAACTAACTCGTGAACAAAGGATCAAAAAGAAGAAAGAAGGGGAACCATCTTATCCTAATGGAGAAATCATTCGAAATGAAATTAGGGACGTAAGAAAGCCTTTGCTTATAATTTATTTACTTGACCCGAAGGAAAGTAAAACAAAAATGCCAGACGGATGCAGTCCATTTGTAGGATATGCTATAAGCTTCCCTAAAAGTAACTATGAGGTCTTTGAATCCTACGCAGTAAATGAAGAATTGCTCGATCGTTTTAATGTGGAGGAGGAGTTCGATGACCTTGACGAAGATGAAGATTGATGAAACATGGGAAGAACTTGAAAAAGACGATTCTTTCCAAACAGGATTGCTCTATACACGTTATTCTGCAAAAGTAGAGCCTGATGTATTTGTGGCTTTAAAAGCACCTGAAAAATTACGTTGTATCGCGTTTCATATCAGTTCTTCCTCTAATATAAATATAGAGCCTTTGAATAATTTAAGAGATATAAAATCAGAGTTACTGAAAGATGAGAAGAACTCAGAGAGACAGTTTTTTTTAATCATATTACTCAATTCACAATATGGAGATATATTTTCAACTCTTTGCCAGGATTTAATTGCAGGAGTTTCCAAAACAAAGGATGAATCTCTTTTAATAGATCAGCTTGCAGAACGCCTCCTTAAATGGCAATCATTGTTTGAAAAATTGGAGTGCCAAGGTCTTTCCGATAGTTCACAAAGGGGATTATATGGAGAATTATATTTTCTTAGTAAGTATCTGTTAAATTGTTCAGAATATATAGATTGTCTAAATTCCTGGGTGGGGCCTGAAAAATCGGTTCAGGATTTTCAATATTCAGACTGGGCAATTGAAGTAAAAACGACTTCTGGAAACAGTCATAAAAAAATAAGCATTAGTAATGAAAGGCAACTGGATGATTCTCTAATACCCCATATATATCTGTATCATCTTTCTCTTGATGTCAGAAAAAAATACGGAGAATCGTTAAATGAAATAATTGAATATATTTTTGATTTTTTAAGCAAACAAACTGTTGCTACAAACCTTTTTAAGATGAAATTGATGGAAGCGGGCTACTTTGACGTTCAGAAAGGGCTTTACAGTGAAATAGGATATACAATTAGAAATGAAGATATATATCATGTAACCGGGAATTTTCCAAGAATTACAGAAAAACAAATTCCCCGGGGTGTTGGAGATGTCAAATACTCAATCATTCTAGATGGATTGGACTCGTGGAAAATTGATGAATGCACACTTTTTACTAAGATTTCTGAAGGATAAGCATGTTAGAGAATAACGAACTCCAAATGTTTAACACTGACCTTCAAGAAGAAATTAAATCCATTCTTGTCTCAGAAGAAGAAGGTACAACCCCTGAACAGATATTTACGGAAATATCTCTTTCTTTATTAGCAGATGCTGGGGAAACAGAGAACTGTAGAGTCAGTTATGATGAAAAAATAACCCGAAGAGGGGTTGAACATAAAATCAATGGATATTCTCTTTATGAAAACTATGAAACACTTGATTTATTTATTACATTATATCATGGTAAAGATGAAATTCAATCAGTAAGCAAAAAAGATGTCGAAAAAGCAATGAACAAGTTGCTGAATTTTTTCCAAAATGCAATCTTTGGGGATTATATTAATAAAATAGAAGAGTCGTCACAAATATTTGATTTAGCACAAACTTTAGCGAAAGTTGAAGCAGTGAAAGAATATTTAAGCCGGGTGAATCTTTTTTTAATAACTGATGGACAGGTCAAATCTGACTTTAAATCAGCAGATTATGTTGATGAATATCCTGTTTTTTTTAAAGTTATAGATATTAACTATCTTTTTAATATGTCATCTACATCGAGAATTCCTATTGAGATCGACTTTTCTGATGATGACTTTCAGATTCCTTGCATTGTAAACGATACAATAAATGATGAATATCAATCATATTTAGCAATAATTCCTGGACATGCATTAGCAGATATATATGAAATATATGGTCCACGATTGCTGGAACAAAACGTTCGTTCGTTCTTACAGTTTACAGGAAAATTTAACAGAGGTATCCGTGATACTATTTTAAAAGAACCTCATATGTTTTTAGCTTTTAACAATGGAATTGCTGCTACTGCCGAAGAAATAAAAATCATAGACCTCCCTGACAATAGAGGGAAGGGGATTGGATACATAAAAGATTTCCAGATTGTAAATGGGGGACAAACCACAGCATCAATCTATCATACATGGAAAAAAAATAAAAACGTCGATCTTTCACAAATATTTGTCCAATTAAAAATAACAATAATTAAAAACAAAAAAAATTTTGGATCGATAATAGGAAGAATTGCAGAATATGCAAATACCCAGAATAAAGTTTCAACTTCAGATCTAAGTTCTAACAGGGAGAATCATATTATCCTTGAAAAACTGTCCCGGACAATTTGGGCTCCCCCTACAAAGGATAAAACTCAGCAAACCCGTTGGTTTTTTGAAAGAGCAAGAGGGCAATATAAAAATGCAAGGTTGAGGGAAGGATTTACAAGCTCTAAGAAGAAATCTTTTGATATTAAAAATCCAAAAAATCAAGTACTGACAAAAGAGAACCTTGCAAAATATGTTAATACTTGGCAAGAAATATATAAAGGAAATAAATTGGTTATAGCTCCTCATATAGTAGTCAGAGGAAGTCAAAAAAACTATGTAAGTTTTTTAACATACAACTTTAAAGAAAAACCAGACAATATCTTTTATGAAGACACTGTCGCGAAAGCAATATTATTTAAAAACTCTGAAAAGATATACGGAGTTAAACCAAATTCAATAGGAGATATGCGTTTTATAGCAGTGCCTTATTCAATTGGATGGCTTGGTTTTAAAACACAATACAAACTAGACTTATACAAAATATGGAAAAATCAGGATATTAGTGATAATTTAAAAAGCACACTTTATGATATTATGTTCAATGTTGAACAGTTCATTAAAAATAATGCGCCTGGATCATTGTATGGGGAATGGGCTAAAAAAGAAGAATGCTGGAATCAAATTAAAAAACAGGACTTTGGTATCGACCTTAAGATTTTATCTGACGATTTTGAAAAAGAAAACTCTCTACGACGCCGAAAATTAACAGAATCAGATATAGAAAACAGTTTGCTACACAGTGAAATGAATTTAGTAAAATCTATACCTATAAACAAGTGGAATGAAATAAACAAAATGAGCGAGTTTATCGAGGAACTCACCCCTCTATTGAAGAGCAGGACTATCAATATATCTTCAAGTCTTAAAATGAATAAAGGGCTCTCTGAAAAGCAAATAAAAGATGCCATCTCTATAATAGATATAGTTATTCAAAAATCTCCTGATTTTTTCGATGAAAATGAGGAGGCAGATAAAACTATTACAATTGTCGACAAAAATATCCCTACAAAAGTAACACAAACTACACTGCAAAAAATGGTAGAATGGGATGCAAAAGCGAGAGTGTTTTCACAAAAAGAATTATTGTATGTATCTTCATTTGCATATGGAAATAAAAAAATAAACTCGTTCCATAAATACAATCTTGAGAGACATATGCAAACTCTCATTAAAGCCGGATTTGAAACAGAGTGAATTATCCTTAATCACTAAAAAAAATCACATTTTAGGGAACTCTTTTAATCTTAGGAGTTACGCAGTTAGCTCTTAACATCTCTTTTTTACCAACTTCCATACATTACCCTAAATTTGACAGATTTCGATAACTAATACAGTGCAAAATTGCAAAAAACACCT
>JAENYU010000039.1 GCA_016841625.1 Methanobacteriota archaeon | reverse complement strand
CAGGAATACTCAGAGGATACCACAGTCGGGGTTGACCTCGGGATCAAGGACTTTGCGATCCTTTCCACCGGGGAGAAGATAGAGAACCCTAAGTTCCTGAAAAAGTCGTTGAACCGCCTGAAAACTCTCCAGAGGAGGGTCAGCAGGAAACAGAAAGGGTCAAGGAACCGGAAGAAAGCCGTAAAACAGCTTGCCAAACTTCATGAGAAAATCTCCAACCAGAGACACGATTTCCAGCATAAAGAGTCAAACACTCTTTTGAGCGACAACCAAGCCGTTGGAATCGAGACGCTAAACATTAAGGGGATGAAGAAAAACCATAAACTTGCTCAGGCTATCAGTGATTCGGCATGGGGAAGCTTTGTTTCGAAACTGGAATATAAGGCTAAAAGGCTCGGCAAAACCGTTATTAGGATCGGGATGTGGGAGCCTTCCACAAAAACCTGTAACGTTTGCGGATACCACAACAAGGACATAACTCTGGCTGTCCGGGAGTGGGAATGCCCTGCCTGTGGAACGTTCCATGACAGGGACATTAACGCCGCTATCAACATCAAAAAGTTTGCACTGGCAACTTGATTCAAAATCACCCGTGGGACACGGGGAAGAGCCTGTGGATTCGTGGAGGTTGCTCCGGAATGTGAAGCAGGAAGCCCTTTCCTCGCTTTCATCAGAAAGCAGGTGGGGGTAGTTCACCAGTCCTGGCAATTGCAGGATTTTGATCAGATGTCGTTTCCATGACACAAAAGATCCTCGAGGTTTAATTATATGAATAGCGCAACAATCGGAGGCTTGAAGATAAGCTGGCTCGGACATGCCGGCTTTTTGCTGGAAGGGGAAGGAAAAAGGATTTACATCGATCCTTTTGAGCTTCCGGAAGAGCCGGATTTTGACGAAAAGGCTGACATTCTTCTGATCACCCATGAACACTTTGACCACTGCAGCCCTGACGATATCCGGAAGGTCAGGAGGTCCGATTCCACAACCCTTATCCCTGAAGCCTGTTCCCTTAACTTCAAAGGGGACGCCAGGAGGATTGCCGAAGGGGATGTTCTGGCTGAGGGGCTTGAGATCAAGGGGACAAGGATCGAAGTCGTGCCTGCTTACAATCCTGATAAGCCTTATCACCCGCGGGGACTCGGGGTAGGGTACATTGTCGAACTTGAAGGACTGCGCATCTATCATGCGGGGGACTGTGACTTTTTCCCGGAGATGAAGGATATCAGGGCTGACGTTGTCCTGCTGCCTATAGGGGGGACTTATACCATGGACGAAGAGGAAGCTGCCAGGGCAGTTGAGGTCATCTCCCCGAAAGTTGCAATCCCCATGCACTACGGGAAGTTTGAGGAGGCGGACGGGGACCCGGAAAAGTTTAAAGCCCTTGTTAAAGGCAAGAACTCCGATGTCGAAGTAATTATTCTCGATCCCTGATTTCCCCTCTCTTTTCCTGCAACAGGTCACAGAAACTTAAATAGGGACACTGGCTAAAAGAGAAGGGTTATAAGATAAATTGCAGAATCTATCTCACCATGTCGCGAATTGCCCGGAAAAAACAGAAAAATCTGCTCCGAAGCGTTGCAACCCAACGCATGTGGCGGCTCTTTGAGCTTGCAGAAAAGGAGTTCGAGGAACATCCCGAGCGAAGCGAGCGCTACGTTCAGCTTATCCGGAACATATCAATGCGAAACCGTATGAGAGTTCCGCGGGAAATTAAACGCCGCATCTGCAAGCATTGCTATGCTTTCCTGGTTCCCGGGGTAAATGCTCGCTACCGGCTGAAAGGCGGGTATATTGTGACCTCCTGTGAGCGCTGCGGAAAGGAAATGCGGTATCCATACAGAGGGCTTAAAAAGCAGGTTATGGAAAAAGGTGAAGTTAAAAGGAAAAAGCCTTAAAATTAAGTGGACTCAGTTTAAAAACACAGTCAAAATTCTCTGCATCACAAAAGTTCCAAGAATAATTATAACCGCAATCGAGAGGTATAGAGCAACATTCCGGTATACCACGTCTTTTTCGGACCCTATCTTTATTCCCAGGGCTCCGCCACAACCCTTGCAGGGCGTAGCACAACATCCGCACCCTAGCTGGATTTCATTGTTAGGGTTAGAAGTATCTTTTCTGGTCTGCGGGGACTGGTTCGAATTAGGGGTTGGATTTATGATCGGCAATATCTTTTTTTCGGTTTCGGACATAGTGTTTTTTCACTCCTTACTGATATAAAACATTGTTTTTCTTCCCGGAAACTTTGTAAGGTCATTTCAGGCCTGAAAGTTTTTGAAAATATAATAAGTTTAGAACGGATGAAGGTCCGGGGCCTCTATACTTTTGAGCTTTACCTGGTTCGAATCTTTTTTATGCCTGCCGAGATTTGCTTTGCAATCACGGATTTAGGTCCCTTATTGTCTATGAGCACCCTGCCGCTCACTTCCCACCAGGTTTTGGGGTAGGCTTTTTCAGGTTCAACTTCAGGGTTAAGGCCCATTTCAAGGGCTGCCTCTTTTATTTCATTGAGTCTAGGCTCTTTTACCGAACTTTTCCGGGAGATGATTCTTCCGTTGCTTCTGGATTTGGTCTGGTCTATGTATACGGGCCAGATTACTAGTTTCCCCTTGTCTTTCATCATCATATGCTATCTATCTTCTAGATTGTTTTCATGAAATTTAAAACTGCCCCGGGAATGTCCCTAAGGTAGATGATCCCGGTGCCTTATAAAATGTAAATTTAAACGATCTTTCTGAATCCTGTGAATTAACTGAATTCAAACAGTTCTTCCGAATCCTGCTCACAAATTAAATTCAAGCAGTTCTTCAGGAAATCCACAACCTTCAGTTATTTATATTTTTCAGACAATCTCTGCTCCGGTGTTTGAAATGATTCCAGGATTTGCAATTGATGAAAAAGTCAGGGCTTATGTCCGGAAAAACGGGCAGGACTTCAGGCTCTCGACATCTCCCGAAGGGCCGATGTTGATGCCGCTTGGATCTGCCTCTCCGAAGCCTTCTGACCTTAAAATTCTTCTCGGAGGCAACGTCCTGTATGTCTCGAAGCTTCAAGCCAAATATATTAAAAAGATAGACTGGCCCATGGTGGAACGATACCTGAATTCTTCCGGAGATGCCGGGGTCTGAACTTCCTGTCTTTTCCATGATTTTTTCTGCTTCGGAGGGTTCGGATAGGTTGTTTGGCCGTCTATTTAAGGCTTGGTATCCGTTTTGTTTATTAAGATGAGGACGCATAGGATAAAAGCTGATATGCCCCGACCCTGCAAAGTCTTCTTTTCCGGGGGAACAGGAGATTGCCGCAGGTTGAAAATATATGCACTCTAAACTGAATGGGAGAAGTTGTCCGTGAAAATGAGAACTAAAGCTTTGTTTGCGCTCCTGGCCCTTCTGGTGGTCTTCGTATCGGGCTGTATCGAAGAAACTGAAGAAATTGTCCTTGATGAGCCGGGGAATGCTTCTTCCTATGAATTTGAAGTTTTTGTAGATGAAGGCGGGACCGGGGTGCCTGTAAATGCCACCACGTACTATCCCCTTGGAAACAGTATGGAGGTCCGGGTTGTCCATATGGTCATAGATGTCAGCAAGCTGGAGATTTTCCCAACCGAATCCTTTGGTGGAAGTCCCGATAAAGTGCCCATCGAAAACCTCGTTCTTCTTGTAGAGCCTGCTAATGCAACGGAGGCAGATCAGGATACCTTTCTGGATTTTTCTGAAAGGAGTGAGCTTTCGGACCTCAATTATACCCTGACCAGTGAAAACCGCCGTAATATGAAGGTCATTAACCTGGATTTCGAGGAAAATGTAACGGGTTTCATTGCTTATACCCTTAAAATGCCGGGAACCCTGAATTTCGCCGTCATGAGACCTGAGTCGGAGTTCATCCGGGTGGTCATTCCGGAGGGTTATGCCTCAGGCAACCGTATTTTAGGAATACCCCGGCCTGAGCCCTATTCCACGGAAGAGGATGAGCTGGGTAGGCAGACCTATCTCTGGATTGCCTCGGAAATGGATGATAGGGAGCAGACTATCCAGGTGAAGTATTACCGTGAGTCTTCTCCTCTGTACTTCCTTGCGGCAATCGTTGCCCTTCTCTTCGGGGGTGTGATGGTTTTCGTGCACTACTCAAGAAGCAAGAAGGAACTCCTGCAGGTCAGGGAAATTTTTGAACTTGAAAAGGAATATGAGGAAAAAGGAAAGCGTAAAAGAAAATGACTTCTCCTAAATTTATCACCAATTCCTTATTTTTTGGCAAACAATAACTTATTTATTCAAGTTAGTCTTTAAATTATTATTAATGAGGGCATGGGGTAAAATTCGCTTTAAGCCACTTTTCGTCTCAAAATCCGCATCAAAAGCTTCTGTTTCTTTAATTGGATCTCTTCTTCTTTTGCTGATTTTATTCATACTTGTGGGCGTAGCTTTTGCCAGCTTTTTTAATAGCTCGGGGGGTTACATGAATTTCCAGCCTTCTGTGGTAAGTATTGAAATTGAATCCTGTGTGGGTGGGCTTTATTGGGTCGGCCCGAAGACTGAACAGGCCAGCCTTGAAGAAAACCTTATAGTGCTTGAACACAAAGGGGGCGACTCTTTGCCTCTGAAATCTACATCTATTAAAATCAGCGGGTATGGAAATTCCTACCAAGGTATCCCTGGGCAAGATGGCACACGTTTGGAAGGGGATACCCTTGTCTTTTACCATGACCTGAGCTTTGAAATGAAAAACCCCAATGTGTATCTGGTCAATAACAAAGAAACTCTTGAAGACGGATACTGGGACGCTGGGGAAAGACTGGTTCTCTGCGGAAAGGATAGTGCAGAAAGTACCACGGATTCCAGCGTCAAGGTGAGTGTGGGGAAAGTCAAGGACACAAAGGACAACTACGGTTTTAAGGTCGGGTCTGAAATAACTGTCGCTATAATCGACGCTCGGGCCCGGAATCTTCTTGCGAAAAGAACGGTTGTTGTGGAAAGAGTGAATAACTAAGGATCTGTCACAAAATAACCTCTGCGGATTTCTGATTGGACATTTTGATTTTCACGATCAAGGTCGCCAATCAAAGTTACAACAGATAATAAGTTGCATAGGTTATTTCGTTGCGAGCACTAAGTCGCAGAGAAAAACGATCAGAGCTCCTTCCCGGGCATCTTGTTGAGCTGGAGCTCTGTCTTAAAGTGTGTTCACATTTATTTTTGTTTGCTGTTTTTGTCTTGCCGTTTTTCACGTTTCTCCCTGGCTCAGGGCTCCCTTTAACTCTGGCTTTCTATGTACATCTCAGGGTTCAGGAAGTATCCGTGCACCGTGGTATCGAAGACAAGGGCCTTGATCGAGTCTTTCCTGGCAACCGCACAGCCATAGTAACAGACGGGGATGATGGGTTGTTCTTCATGGACAAATGCCTGGACCTCATCGAATTTCGAATAGCGAAGTTCGGGGTCTGCAATTCCGTTTGCCTCTATGATCATGGCATCAAGTTCGGGGTCTGAGTATCCTCCCCGGTTCCCGTCTCCACCTGTCATGTACATGTCGTTGAAGACGTAGCTCGGGTCCGCGACATTCGAGACTCCCATGGTCGAGAGCAGGAGGTCCCAGTCGCCTTCTTTCAGCCGGTCCGAGATCCCTCCCCATTCCATCACTTCGTACCTTACACCAATTCCAAGTTCCCTGTACTGGGCTGCCATGGCTTCTCCAATGGGCGGGAGTCCGGGCCTGTTGGGGTAGGTCAGAAGGCTGAGCGAAAGGCTCTCTCCGGCTTTATCCCTTATCCCGTTCCCGTCGGAATCCTTCCATCCGGCTTCGGAAAGTAGCTCTTTCGCTTTTTCGGGGTCGTAGGGGTAGGGATTCAGGTCCTGGTTTACCCAGTGCATCTCAGGCAGGAATATTCCGGTTGCAGGTCTTCCTACCTCAAAGAGCACGTTTTCAGCCATTTCTTCCCTGTCTATCCCGTAAGAGAGAGCTTGCCTGACCTTTTTGTCGGAAAGGGCTTCCCGCTTTGCATTCATCTCAAGGATGTACTCGTTGGCCGTGTTGAACCTCTCAACCGTGATCCCTGGAAGGGCGTCCAGGCGGTCTACTTCGTTGTAGGGGACATCAAGGGTGTAATCGATTTCTCCGCTTTCGATTGCCATTGCCCGGGTATTCGGGTCTTCAATTGTCCTGAAAATAACCCTGTCAAGTCCGGGTTCCCCTCCCCACCAGTTTTCGTTCTTCACAAACACGAGGGTATAGACCCGGTCGTCATAGGACTCGATTTTAAATGGGCCTGTCCCGATCGGCACTTCCATCTCCCCATTTTCTATGGATTTCGGGCTGAAGATTGCGGCTTTTGAATAGTGCAGGGTTTCGGGCAGAACGGGATTTGGCTCTGCTGTGCGGATTTGCAGGGTATGCTCGTCCAGCACGTCAATGCTTTCTATCTTTGTCAGCTGGGCGAGTTTGTTATTGTGCTCGATGTCCCATTCCAGGGAAAACTTCACGTCTTCGGCGGTAAAGGGTTCTCCGTTACTGAAGAGCACGTCTTCCCTTAATTCGAATTCCCAGGTATTGCTGTCAACCGCTTTCCAGGTGGTGGCAAGGTAGGGTTTTAAGGAGAAGTCGTTATTGCATTTTACCAGGTACTCGGTAACAAGTTCGTTTGTTTCTTCGCAGACGAGGGGGTCAATGCTCTGGACTGCCCACATCACCCCCATTGTAAGGGTTTTTTCTCCTTCAGCTTCGGGTGAAGGTGAGGATTTTGATTCTCCTGCCTCGCCTTCCCCCTCCCCGTCCGAACCCGTGCAGCCCGAACTGCAGAGTGCCGCGGTCAAGAGGATAAGGACAAGCATAAGCGTAAAAATTGAAGTCCCTTTTTTCGAAGTCCCTTTTTTCGCTGTTTTCGCTATTTTCATAGAATCATCCTTCCTGGATTCTTTTTCTCCTCAAGTTCTTCCTGGATTATTTTTCTCCGTAGATCAGATGATATTTGTAATCGAAGGCTATCCGCTTCCTGAAAGGCATCGTCCTTTTCTGGAGTTCGATAAGCTCTTTCAGGTCCAGATCCCTGACATTTTTGAAGCTGGCTGCCCTGAAGTTATCAAGTGTTTTTTCCGGGGGAGCCCCGTGAGGGTTGGGAAGTTCGCTGTTGATCTCCCTTGAGTAGTACCCTTTCCGGGGATTTCTCTTCTCGACCAGCAGGGTACAGAGGTCGCTTATAAGCCTCCTCGTTTTGGTTTCGAGCGAGCCGTCGTTCCAGACCCCGTCTACTACCAGAAGCACTCCCCCCTCCTTTAGCACCCGTTTCCAGTTCTGGATCGCAACATCCGGGTGAGGAAGGGTCCAGAGGAGGTGGCGGTTGACAACGACGTCGAACGTCTGCGCCTCAAAAGGAGGAATTTCGGCATCTCCTTTCCTGAAGGTGGCGTTGAAACCTTTCCCGTCTGCCTTTGCCCTTGCTTTTTCAAGCATTTTTTCTGAAAGGTCAAGCCCTGTTACGCGGTGCCCCATTTCAGCAAACAGGAGCCCGATTTCACAGGTCCCGCAGCCCACATCGAGCACCTCCAGCCGACCGGGGGGAAGAAGGTTTTTGAAAAGTCGTTTCCAGGCTTCTTTTTCTGTGTCGGTCTGGATCCCGTGCCCTTCATGGCTGTCGTAGGTTTCGGATGAAACGTCCCAGATCCTGGCAATGTTCTGTTTGATCTTATTTTCTTGAACGGGCATGTTTTGATACCTCTTTTTTCCTTAAATCTTCAATAGAAGTTATGTTTCCGTTTTCCAGGTAGGCAATCCTGTGGCAGACCTTCCTCAGGACGTCAAGGTCGTGGGAGATCAGCAGGTAGGAAACTCCCGTTTCCCTCTGGACTTTCTGCATGAGGCGCAGGATCTGGGCCTGGACCGAGACGTCCAGCATGGACGTGGGTTCATCCGCAACCACAAAATCTGGAGATAGGGACATAATCCTGGCAAGCACCACCCTCTGAATCTCTCCCCCGCTGAGCTGGTTCGGGTAGCGGGCAAGGTGCTCCGGGCGAAGTCCGGTCAGCTCTGCCAGCTTCTCGGCCTTCTCCAGAAGCTCGGCTTTTTTGAGCCCGGTACGGACCCTGAGAGGTTCTACCAGGCTGTCAAAGGCTTTCATCCTGGGGTCAAGGGACGTTTCCGGGTGCTGGAATATCATCTGGATTTTCGGGCGCAGGTCCCGGAACTCTTTTTTTCCCATGGCCAGGATATTTTTCCCGTGGACAAGAATTTCCCCGTCTGTTGGTTTCTCAAGCCCTACTATACACCTGCCAATAGTGGTCTTTCCGGACCCGCTTTTCCCGAATAGCCCCAGGGTTTCCCCGGGAGCTACCGAGAAACTGACGTTTTTGAACACCTCGGCAGCCCCAAAGCTCATTTTCAGTTCGTTTACTGCAAGAACTGGAGATGGCACCTGATCCTCCCTCCTTTATGGTTTTGAATTTCCGGATGCCGCCTGGAACACTCAACGGCTGCGTGCCTGCACCTTTCATGGAAAAAACAGCCCTCTGGAAGCTTAATCCGGCTCGGGCTCTGCCCGCTCAGGGGGACAAGCCCGTTCCGGGGATGAGCCCGGATAAGCCCTTTTGTGTAGGGGTGTCCCGGAGAATGCAGGATCTTTGAAGCTTCGTCCAGCTCCACGATCTCCCCTGCATACATCACGGCTATCCTGTCGCAGACCTCATGGGCAAGGTCAAGGTCGTGTGTGATCAGGAGCATGGTCTTGCCGTATTCGTTTTTTATTTTAGTGAACAGTTCCACGGCTCCTGCCCTGGCTTCCGGGTCCAGTCCTTTCGTGGGCTCGTCCGCGATCAATAGTTCGGGCTCGAAGGAAAGGGACATGGCCGCAATCAGCCTCTGCCTCATTCCTCCCGAAAGCTGGTTGGGGTAAAGGCCGCAGAGCTTTTCCGGGTCCTGCAAAAAGAGTTTTTTCATTAGCCCAAGGGCTTTTTTCATCCCCTCTTTTTTCTCAATACCTCTCCTTTCGAACACTTCCCCTATCTGAAGCCCGTTTTTAAGAGCCGGGTTCAGGGCTCCTGCGGGGTTCTGGGGCATCAGAGAGATTCTTTTTCCCCGGATTTTCCGGAGTTCGGAAGGCTTCAGGAAAAAGAGCTCCTTTCCGGCAAAGCAAATGTTTCCGGAAACCCTGGCATTTGCCGGGAGGAGCCTGAGCAGGGCAAGCCCTACAACGGATTTCCCTGATCCGCTCTCCCCGATTATCCCGAAGGTTTCCCCTTCCCTGATGTCAAAAGATACTCTTGAGACTGCTTTTACGCTGCCTTCCCCGGCGGGAAATTCCACGGAGAGCTCTCTTATTTCAAGCAGGTTCAATACATCTCCCCTCCTTCATGGTGAGGGTCCAGGATATCCCGGATGCCGTCTCCCAGGATGCTGAATATGACAACAACGAAGGTGATTGCAAGCCCCGGGAAGATCGTCTGGTGAGGGGCAGTCCTCATGAATTCCTTTCCTGCGGAAAGCATCGCCCCCCATTCCGGGACATCGGCAGGCAGCCCTATCCCCAGGAAGCTTAAGGTGGCGATGGAAAGGATGACGTGCCCCAGGTCAATTGTGGCAAGCACAAGGAGGGGAGCGATGGCATTGGGCACGATGTGCCTTCGGATGATGTGGAAGTCCCCTGCCCCGCTTGTCACGGCGGAAAGGACAAATTCCTGCTTTTTGAGGGAGAGGACCTGTCCCCGCATCAGCCGTGCGTATCTTGCCCACTGGACTACCGAGAGGGCAAGCATCAGGTTAAAAATCCCGCTTCCGAGCACCCCCATGATGGTCAGGGCAAAGATTACTCCCGGGAAGGAGAGGAAGATGTCTATAACCCTGGAGATGCATTCGTCCACAAGCCCCCCGTAGTAGCCTGCCGCACAGCCCGCGGCAATCCCCACGAGCAGGGAAATAAGGACAACCCCAAAGGCGATGGAGAGGGAAATCCGGGCTCCTATGAGTATCCTGCTCAGGAGGTCCCTTCCCAGGTAATCCGTGCCCAGCAGGTGGCCTTCGGAAGGGCCGAGGTTCTTGTTCTTGAGGTCGATGGCGTTTGGGTCGTAAGGAGAGAGCAGGGGGGCAAAAAGGGCAACCCCTGCAAAAAGCACAAGCGCAGCCAGGGCAAAAAGCATGTCCTTCCTTTGAAAGACCCTTTTTGCAAACTCGCCGCCGTATTCTCCAAGCTGCGGCAAAAAGCCTTCTCTTCTGAATCTGTCAGCAAATACGTTGTCCATGATATCAGCCGTACCTTATCCGCGGGTCGAGATGCGTATAGAGCATATCCACAAGGAAGTTCACGAGGAGGAACATGCTTACGATGGCAAGCACACAGCCCTGGACAACAGGCAGGTCCCTGGCTGAAATCGAGTCCACAAGGAGGCTCCCTATCCCCGGCCAGGCGAAGATCTTCTCGATCACAATGGTTCCCCCAAGCAGGTTTCCCATCTGGAACCCGATTACCGTGACCACGGGAAGCATTGCGTTTTTCAGGGCATGCCGGCTTATGATCTTTCTCAGGGGGAGCCCCTTGGCTTTTGCAAACCTGATGTATTCCTGTCCAAGGGTCTCGAGCATGCTTGTCCTGGTGACCCTCATGACCGCCGCCATGGAATGGAGGGAAAGGGCTGCTGCCGGCAGGAACAGGTTTTCCAGGCTTCCGTACCCTGCCACAGGGACAAGTTTCAGTTTCAGGGAAAATACCAGGATTAAAAGCAGGGCTACCCAGAAACAGGGCATGGAAACCCCAAAGAGGGTCGCAACCCTGAGAATGTGGTCGGAAATCCTGTTTTCCCGAAGCGCCGAATATATCCCGAGGCTTACTCCCGCCAGCACTGCGATTGCCATACTTGCCCCTGCAAGCTGGATGGTTGCCGGCAGGCGCAGGGCCAGGAGGTAAAGGACTGGTTTTCTAAAAACGTAGGAAGTCCCGATGCCCTCCCCCGTGACAGCGGCCTTCACCCACCTGAAAAACTGGATGTAGAGGGGGTCGTCCAGGTTGTAGCGGCTTGAAATCTGGTTTAGCTGTTCTTCGGTTGCGCTTTCTTCCAGGCCCACAAAGGTGTGCTTGAGGATCAGTTCGGCTGTTCCCCCGGGAATCGCGTTCATAAGGAAAAAGGTGAGGGCACAGACCGCAAAGACCGTAAGCGCCATGAACCCGAACCTTTTCAAGAAATATCTCATGCTTCCTCCTCAAGGCCGGCAGGCGGCATAAGCAGCGGCCTGCCTGCATTATCCTGTGTGGAGGGGGGACTGAAAAAGGGGAAGCTTCAAACCCCTGCCCTCTTCTTGTTCCCTCTCTTCAGGTTTTGCTTTTAAGGTTTTACTTTTCGATGTACATGTCCGCATTTATGCGGTAGTCGTGGGCGGTCGGGTCAAAGACATAGCCACTCACATAGTCCTTCTTCACGATGGCACAGCCATAGTAAGCCACGATGATCATCGGCTGTTCTTCGTATACGATTGCTTCGACCTCGTTGAACTTTCTATAACGTTCCTCAAGGTCAGCTATCGTCCTTGCTTCTGTTATCAGGGCGTCAACTCTGGGGTTTGAGTAGCCAGGTCCGTTGTCAGGTCCACCTGTCATATACCAGTTGCTCAGGATATATTCGGGGTCCGGGACCATGGCTATGTTGTAGGCGGCAAGGTAGAGGTCCCATATTCCTTCTGCCCTCCGGTCGTTGATGGCTCCGTACTCCATAACCTCGGGCTCCACATCAATCCCGGCTTCTCTTAGCTGGGCAGCCATTGCCTGGGCCATCGGAGGCAGCCCCGGCCTTGTGGAATAGGTCATGAGGTTAAATTTCAGGGGTTTTCCATCCTTGTCCCTTATCCCGTCCCCATCCTTGTCCACCCAGCCGGCGGCTGTCAGGAGTTCATCGGCTTTTTCCAGGTCCCTGGTGTAGGGCTGAAGGTCCTTGTTTGCCCAGACCATTGATGGAAGGAATGGGCCTGCGGCAGGTTCTCCTACGTTGTAGAGGACATGTTCTGCAATTTCATACCTGTCAATTGCATAGGACATCGCCTGCCTGACCCTTACGTCGTCAAGAGGCTCGTGTTCCAAGTTCACGTCGAGCTTGTACACTCTCGGAGTTTTGTATTTCTCCACGTTTACTTCTTCGACCTCATTGATCCGGTCAGTTTCACTATAGGGAACGTCCACGGTAAAGTCCAGTTCTCCATTTTCGATTGCCATGGCTCTGGTGTTCGGGTCAGGGATTCCTTTCAGGACCATCCTGTCAAGGCCTACCTCTCCTCCCCACCAGTTTTCGTTCTTCACGACGGTGAGGACCCGGGTCTGTTCGTCAAAGGACTCGAACTTATACGGGCCTGTCCCAACGGGTTTTACGTATTCTCCGGCTTCGTCAAAGGACGAGGGGCTTATTACGGCGGTGTCCGGGTAGTGCAGGACTCCGGGAAGGATTGGGTTGAGTTCAGAAGTTTCGATCCTGAGGGTGTAGTCGTCAACAGCTTCCATGGACGCTATTTTGAGCATGGAAGCGACCCTCGGGTTTTCGGCGATGACGTTTTCCAGGGAGAATTTTACCTCCTCTGCAGTCATTTTACTGCCGTCATGGAAAAATACGTCATCTCTGAGCTTGAATTCCCAGGTGTTTTCTTCGAGCTGTTCCCAGGATGTTGCAATACCGGGTTTCAGGGAAAAGTCGGGGTTGGCACCAACAAGGGTTTCGGTTATTGCGGCTTTTTCACAGATCAGGGTGCCGCCGTCCCCGGAGACGGTGTTTATTGTCTCTATTTCCCACATTTCTCCAAGCACCAGAGTGTTCGAATAGGCCACTTCTGCGGTTTCGCTTCCTTCCGAGCTGGTGCATCCGGAGCTAAGCAGTGAAGCGCAGACCAGTAAGGTTATAAGAATTATACACATGGGAGTGTTTTTGTTCTTCATATTGGAATCTCCTCTTTTGGAATCTTTTTTACGTCTCTGAGTCTCATTTCCTGCCGTGGACCAGGTAGTACTGGAAGTTGAAGGAAATCCTCTCCCGGAAAGGCATGTTCTGTTTCTGGATCTCCAGAATCTCTGTGAGTGGCAGGTTTTCTATGCCACTGAAACCTGCATTTTCCAGGTACATTTCCACCTTTTCGGGAGGAGGCCCCCTTACATCCGGGAGCATGGACTTGAGTTCCTCCGAATACCCACAGTGTCCTTTTCGCGGGTCTTTCCTTTCCATGATCAGGGTCCCAAGACAGCCTGCAGCTCTGCGGAGCTTTGTCTCAAGTGTCCCGTCGTCCCAGATCCCGTCGATAATGACGGCCATGCCTCCTTCCCTGAGAACTTTTTTCCAGTTAGCTACCGCAAGCCGGGGGTTAGGAAGCGTCCACAGCAGGTGGCGGTTTATCAGCACATCAAAAGAAGCAGGTTCATAGGCAGGAGATTCGGCATCTCCTTTTTCAAAAACCAGGTCCATTCCGCGGGCCCGGGCTTTTGCTTTCGCCTTTTCAAGCATTTTCTCCGAAAGATCGATACCTGTAACCTCATGCCCCATCTCAGCGAAGAGTATGCTCAACTCTCCGGTACCGCACCCTACATCCAGGATTTTCAGACGGCCTCTAGGGAATACTTTTTTGAGCGTGTTTTTCCAGGCATTCCTTTCCCTTTCACTCTGAATCCCATGGCTTGCATGCGTGTCGAATGTCTCGGAGGCGAGGTCCCATCTATGGGCTACAAGTTCCTTGATTCGTGTTCCGGGTATGGACATTAAAAGTAAGATGCAAACTCTATGATTAATAATTTTCCATTTTGTAACACTTAATATTATTATATTATTTTTTTGTATAATTTAATGCTTTTTATTTTAGGTAATATGTTGAAATAAAGTTAAAAAATTTTAAAAAAATAATATCAAATAAGATTAACATAAACTTTATTCAAAAAAGTTGAAAAAATGAATGTGGAATTTTTTTTCAAACCTTCTGGAGAACTTGAATAGCAGTAGACTAGAGTTGGGAAAAATGCCTGAATCTGTGGACTTTCGGTGCCTGCTGCAAGGTTCCCTCAGAGTTCAAGCAGCCTCTGCCTGTACTTTTCCAGCTCTTCGGCTCCCTTTTCTCTGGAAAGTCTGCTAACCTCATAGATAATGTGGGAAGGCAGCGTCTTCATCCCCATATACTCGAAGACGCAGTGTGTGACGGATTCAAGGTGTTTGTTCAGGTTCCCGTGTACTCCTCCTTCCGAATACCATTCCTGCGGAGTCCCGGTGGTGGTGACAATCATTGCTGATTTCCCCTTAAGGAGCCCGGTTTCGTAAGCACTCTTCGTAATCGGGTTGAAGCCGAAGCCCGGAGCCAGGACCCGGTCGATCCAGCCTTTCATGATTGCAGGCATGGACGTGAAATATATCGGGAACTGGAAAATCAGCAGGTCTGCCCATCCCACCTTCCCCATTTCGGCTTTGATGTCGGGCGCAAAAGCCCCGGTCTTAACAGCATTTATTGCCTCGAGGAAAGGTTTGAATACATCCGGCTTTTTTCGCTCGGTAAAATCCCTCTCTGTGAGCACGGGATTGAAGTTCATCGCGTAGAGGTCAGAAAGCTCGATTTCGTGACCCTTTTCCTTCAGGGCGGCAAGGGCAGTGTCTTTAAGGGCAGCGTTAAAGGACTTCGGTTCCTGGTGTGCGTAAATGTAAAGAATTTTCATCATATCCCCCAATACAAATTCTCCTGAGGGTATAAAAAGAGCATTGAAGAACAGGACTTTTGCGTATATTATTTGTTTTGTCTTTGTACTTTTGTAATTATTCAGCTACCTTTGCTCTGAACTTATTTTTCTGCTACACTCAATGCTGATTATTTTCATATTGACTAATGTAAAATTCTCAATTTTCGATTTTTTTCAACTTTTTTTTTCTGCGGCTTTATTCCCGGGAGTTTTTACCTTCCAGATTGGAGTTCCCCATCAATCGCATCAAACAGCGTAACCAGAGCCCTGCGAAGTCTCATGGCTTCGGTTTTCCATACCTTCTTTTCAACCTGCCGGCTGCCTCCTGTCTTCACGGCTGCCATCCAGGAATATTTTCCGGCTATTTTTTTATTGCCCATGGGATAGCCAAACGCTTTACCGGTTTTCTGAATGCTGTATTTTTCGTTGAGGAGAAATTCGTAAATTTCCAGGACACGCATGAACATTTTTTCCTCGTTGTCCTCGTCCGAGGAACCGAACACGACAAGGTTCCAGAGACGGAACTGGACTTCCCGGCATTCGGGGTCCAGTTTTTCCGAGTTTGCGGTTTCCAGTATCTTCCTGAACTCGAGAGAAATGTCCGTATCCCCAAAGCCTTCCGGGAGGTTTTTCCCGAGAGCGATCATAACGTGAATGCATTCGTGAAAAAGGATTCTGGCAATAAGGTACTCAAGCCGCTCCTGGATGTTCCAGAACTTGCTGACCAGTTCTTCTTCCCAGAGCTCGTAAGGATTCACCAGAATAAGGAATTTGTAAACTATCGTTTTTTCGTCTTTGAGCACTTTGCGGTTCGGGTAGATGGTTACCCCCTGCATCTTCCCGAAAAACTCAACCCTGACTGCCAGGTCCCAGCAGCAGACCCAGTCGTTGGATTTTACGCATTTTACCCGGTAGTACTTGCCGTCAAAACGAACATCTTGCAACAGCTGGTACATATCTTTACTGCGTTTTTTTATGAGGTCTTTTACCCCTTCCTCCCGGAAAATACTAAGGTCAAGGTAGGGAACTCCTGGGGGAAAAGAGCAGAAAGCAGAGGAATTTTCCGGAACGGTGCCGTAAGAATCCTGAGCGTTCAAACCGGGATTACCTCTTCGGGAATTACTTTTCGGCCCAACTTTTCGAGAATTCGATTCCATGCAAGATACCCTCATAATTATATATCGGCATTGATATATAAAATTAGTTAAGGTGCAGAAAAAAGCATTTAGAAAAACTTCCCGCCATCAGTTTTTTTATCTCATGTCAGCTTTTTGTCCAATACCGGTTCTACACTCAACATCAATTATCCATATGTTTCTTTGGGGCTTTGATAAAAGCTTCACCTGGAATCACTTTCCGGAATTTCTCCCATCTGGCCGCCGCAGACCGGACAATTATTCCTTTTTGCAAGCTTGATCTCAGTTAAAGAACAGAAGAGGCCGTCCCACATCAGAAGCCGCCCTTCAAGGAGCTTTCCCTGTCCGGTTATATACTTGATAGCTTCATTCGCCTGAATCGAACCTATTATTCCGGGAGTTGTCCCGACCGCCGGGAACGTCTCCTTTCTGGAAACCCCTGGAAAAATGCAGTAAAGGCAGGGGGTTTTTCCAGGGATAATTGTCGTCGCCTGCCCCGTATACCCGGAAATAGCCCCATGGATGAGAGGGATCTTTCTTTTTACCGCAAGCCTGTTTAGAATATGCCTTGCCTCAAAGTTATCAAGGGCATCTATGATAAGGTCGCAACCGGGAACCGTGGAATCTGCGTTTTCTTCGGTTAGCTTTTCTCTTATGACCTCTATTTCGACTCCAGGGTTCATAGCCAGGAGCTTTTCCTTTGCGGATTCTACCTTCTCCCTGCCTATATCTTTCTCATGATGAAGGAACTGCCTGTTCAGGTTACTTGCTTCCACGCAGTCAAAGTCCGCAATTATTATTTTACCAATCCCTGAAATTGCCAGATATGTGGAAACCGGAGATCCGAGCCCGCCTACCCCGGCAATGAATACCTTTGCATTTTTCAGCTTTTCCTGTCCCTCTTCCCCGAAAAGGAGAATTTGCCGGCTGTATTTTTCACGTTCGAAGTCATCCATGTAAAGCCACCCTTAAAATCAAATTTTATCTTACATTTTCGAGAATGTCATTCATCTCGATTCAGAACCTTTCTAATATAGTCATTGATAGCTTTACTGATAGCTTCTTCGGCAGAAAATGAAGTCTGGAAAGGAGTATTGAGACTGGAACTTTGAGTAAAGACATTGAGTAAGGGAATTGAGTAAAGGAATTGAGTAAAGGAATTGAGCAGGGACATTGAGATGGAATCCTGAGGTTCCAGAAAAGGCCGAAAGCCAATCGGTTTTTTCGATGCAATATTTTTCATGGAGCAAGAATTCGTAGAGTACCAGGGCAAATTTCATCTTTTTTCGCTGGCTTGTGCAGGAAGGGGATGTAAGACATGCCAGCCTGTAAAAATCCGATATCGACAGCTTAGGACAGGCATCCGGCAGATTAATCATCGTCTGAAGTCCCGGTTTGATTTCTCAAAACAAACAGTAACTCCTAAATAGTGACTCCTAAACAGTAACTCCTGTCAATCGATTTATGCCAGAATTTGTTTGCAGAGATATGACATATATACAATAAATATATATAAATATAGTATGCAGTAGTTTAAAATATAATTATAGTTAAAAAATATGACTGCGAGACTGTAACGGAACCGAAACTGTATAATATCTAAAAAATCTAAACCTTTTTTTGGAAAAATTAATTAAGGTCAGGCTCATAAAAAAGGTAGGATTCAACTTCAAGCCCGTATTAGCTTCATACTCCAGCATCAAAACCAATTTCAGGCTCAAGCCGTACCAGTAACATGAGCATCACCTAATACCCAATGCTGGCTTCACATTCAAGCATCGGTTCAGGTCCATTCTCAACTTCGAGTTCAATAATTTAAATCCAATCTTAATGTCAAAATCAGTTTTGAACTGGTACTGCAAAACCCCCCTTCGCTTCAACACCTTCCCCTAAATCCAAAAACGGGATATTCAAAACAAAGTATTATGAAGGTTTCTGATTTGAAAAACACCATCCTTGACATTAAACAGGAATTCTCAACGTACTTCAAGGAACGGGATGCCGAAATAAATGGCTCCCTGCTGGCTCTGCTTTCGGGGGAGCACGTCTTACTCCTGGGGCCACCGGGGACTGCAAAGACCCTGCTTGCCAACAAAATCTGCGAGACGATTGTAGGAGGAAATTTTTTTCACTACCTTCTGACCCGTTTTTCCACACCTGAAGAAGTTTTCGGCCCCCTTTCCCTGAAGGCGCTCGAAAGGGACGAGTTCAGCCGGAAGGTCGATGGGTACCTCCCCACAGTCCACATTGCCCTCCTGGACGAGATCTTCAAGGCAAACAGCTCCATTTTGAACAGCCTGCTCACTATCCTTAATGAACGCAAGTACCACAACGGCAAGGTGGTCCTGGACGTGCCACTCTTTTCAGTATTCGGAGCGTCCAACGAACTACCCGAAGAGGACGAAAGTCTCGAGGCTCTTTACGACCGTTTCCTCTTCAGGTACAGCGTTGACTACATTCAGCATGATGAAAACCTGGAAGACCTGATTTTCGAAAACACGGAAGACTTCAGCCCCTCGACAAAACTGGCAGTGGGGGACATAAAGGAAATCCGAAAAAAATCCAGGCACCTGCCTGTTGACCCCGAGGTCAGGACCATCATCAAAGGGCTCAGGCGGGAGCTGAAAAACTCTAGCATCTTCATCTCGGACAGGCGCTGGAAAAATATCGTAAACGTGCTAAGGGTCGCCTCTGCCGCAAACGGGCACCAGAGTGTCAACAGGATGACAGTAGTCCTGCTCCAGCACATGCTCTGGGACCTGCCTGAGCAAAAAGAAACGATAAGGAAACTGATCCTGGATCGGGTGGTCTCGGGAGGGACGGACACCGGGAAACTGAAACAGGACGTGCTCGACCTGAAAAATGCCATTTACGGCTGCCTGGAACAGGAACTTCCAGATCTCGTGTCCTGCACCAAGTGTTACGAAGCGGAGAAGAAAACAGCCAGCAGCGCAAGGCATTCCAGGTTTTCCGGGGTGAAAAACCAGAAGAACCTCACATTTTCCAGCACCCTTGACTTCCTGAATCACTATCTCGAATTCCCGAACCATACTTACAGTTTGAGCCTCGATTACAACAACCTGAACAGTTCCCTGAACTTCGACTCGGTAGTGGAGGTCTTGCGCAGGAAATACGCTTTCGAGTTCAAACTCAGTCTGGACTACGGGGAAAAGAAACTGTATGAGAAAGAGTACGAAAACCTGGAAGAAAGGCTTGATTATTTCAAGCGGCAGGTACAGGCTGAGGAACGGGCCCTGGAAGTAACCCTGGAAGAGAACATCTGGGTCTCGGCTCAGGACAGCAGGGAAATCCTGATGAAATACCGCTCCAAGAACACGGATATCTACGAGATCGCAAACCACCTGAGAGAAATCCGGGCGATCCTGGAAAAGCCGAAGGTCTTTGACATCGAACTGGAAAGTGTGGGAGAAGCAGCCTGAACCTTACCTGCAAGAGAAGTCCGGGAAAAGTGAAAATAAATGCAGAAACCAGGAAATAAGGGGAGAAATAACTCAAACCTTTTCAGCCCTGAATCCTTTTTTAAATCGGAACCCTCCTCCAAATTTGACCGGGACTTCAACCCGGCAGCCGTCCTGAACACCGAACTGAGAGGATTCCTTTCAACGCCGAGAAAGGTCCCCCGTCCCCTCAGGGAAGACATTGCAGAGGTCCTTGTTTACGAGCTTTTTTCCGGGAAAGAGTACGAAATAAAGGATGAGAAACGTTTTATGGAAAGGTTCGGGGTGTTTTACCCCCTCCTTCTGAGCATGAGAAACTTCCGGGTATGGGGGGACCTCAAAACCCTTGCAGGCAGCAACCGCATGGCCGGGCTCCTTGTCCTGAAAACCCTCCTTGACGGGATTTTCACCCTTATAGGGGACTATGAGGAAATCGAGGGAGAAATTACAAAAAACCTTCAAAAAAACCTGGAAAAAGCCCTGAAAGCCCTCAAAGAACTGATCGAAGAAACCTGCTCCGCCTGGGATGAACGGAACAGTCGGCAAAACCCTGAAAACCGAGAAAGCCCGGGGAGCCCAGGGACCCCCAGGTGTGAAAAGCTGGAATCCATGACCCGAAAGTTCATGGAAAATGAAAAAACAGGGCAGGCACTGGATGCCGTTGTTGAAGAAAGGATTGCTTCCCCGCTTGAGGAGTTCATTTCAATCCTTGAAAACCACCTGGAAATTCTGGAGATGCTTTCCATGCTCTTTCCCGGCAGGATGTGGAGCGACTCCCTGCAGGGTCTCCACAGGGAATATTTCGGAAACCTCGAAAAATACGCTTCTATCCTTAGAAAGAGTTCTGACCTAAGGAAAATCCTGGAGCAGGTGGGAAGGATCGAACTCGAATACGGATCAAAAAAACTTCTCCTCTCCCCCCACAGCAAAAGTGAGGTTCACACGGTCACCTTTTCAAGCGAAATCCAGACCATGCTCCCAATCGAAGCCGTAAAACTCAAAAACCCTCTCCTGAAGCGCAAATTCTATGCAGATATGATCGAGGGAAAACTCCTGACCTACCAGCTCAGGGGGAAGAACTGGAACTCCGATTCCGCAGGAAAAAAGAGGAGGGGACCCGTCGTTGCCCTGGTGGATACCTCGGGATCCATGCGCGGAAACCCTGAAATCCTCGCCAAAGCCATAATCCTTGCAGTGACCAGGCGGATGCTCAAAGAGGGTAGAGATGTAAAAGTAATCCTCTTTTCCTCGAAGTGGCAGAGCTTCGAAATCGAAATGACAAACAAAAAGAGGATGGGGGGGGAGTTTCTGGACTTCCTCCGCCAGACCTTCGGAGGCGGCACGGACTTCAACACCGCCCTCCGGTCCGGCCTGAAAGTTATGAAAGAGGAAAACGCCTTTCGGGGTGCGGACCTCCTCTTCCTCACCGATGGCTACTCCGAACTTTCGGAACAGCCCCTGGTCCGGGAGTGGAACGAAATAAAAAAAGAACGAAATGCCCGTATCTTTTCACTCATAATCGGAAACAACAACGCAGGCGGGTTCGAACAGGTCTCGGACCACACCTATATAATCCAGAATCCGGAAAACTGGGGAGTGTGGGAAAGCCCGGCAAGGTTCGTGAAAGCTCTCGGGGCACCTGTTTACAGGTGAAAACGCTAGTACAGTGCTATTCCCAAAAATGAAATTATGATAGATGAATCGGGAGTTACTGTCAATGAAGCTGGGTCAAGCCCTGCGCTTTAATAACTTGCTTATGCCTTTTACAAGTTTCTCGACCTCTTCCCTGCTCAGGATAGAGTTACTCAGGCTCTGCAGCAGGAGCAGGAAAGCAGGATTTTTACCAAGAGCCGGCTTTCTGAGGATTATGACCTGAAGCAGGAACATCAGGATCGTTTTGCGTTCTTCGGGGCTGGAATATCTCAACCTGCAGTAAATCTTTCCGGAAACTTCCTTTACCGAATCCTTATTTTCATATGCCAGCCTGGAAGCTTTTGAACCTGCACTCTTCGAAGCTTCTTTTATCCTTGACCCTTCCCTCGAAGCTACCCGGGACAGATTTTCAAAAATGTTTTTTGAGATTTTCCTGACCCTTTCCTTTTTGCCCCCACGCATCCCTGCCCCCGCGTCTTTCGGGCACTCGCTTCCTGCACCTTTGCGCTCCATTACTCGGAGAAGTTCTTCTAAGATATCGGAGAGTTCTTCGCTTGAGCAGGCTTTCAGGTATTCAATCAGGTTTTCCACAGACTCGCCATCATCTGACCCACCATCAGCAGACTCGCCGGCTACATATTCGTCATCTACAGATTCGCGATTACCTCTTCCGGTTCCCAGGAGCAGCTCATCAGGAAGCTCTTTTTTCACCTCAACAAAATCGGCATCAATAACCTGAATATTTCCTCTAAGAGCGTCGCGTGAGGAGGCATTTCTTTTTTTATATTTTCTTTTGATTCTGTATTCGGCATTTGAAAGCCTGTCGAATATATCCCCTTTGTTTTTGAGCACGTGGTTCACACTCTTCATATTTTTTGGCAAATATAGACCAGTTTGATTTCAGCTATCCTGGACCCGAGCTTATTCCAGCATGTCTATCCTATAATTATGAATTGAAATTTGAAATTTCTTTCCATCCGTGTTCAAATTAATACGAGCGAAAAAGCCCTCAATAACACCTGGCACGAGGATTTCTGCGAACTTACCTTTTCCTTTCGGGGGGCTTCTAACAGCATTTGCGATTTCCAAAAAGACTTCCGCAATTCCGGGGGTGAAGCCCAGAAAACGGCCCATGTGGTTTGATACGGCGATCCCGTCCACCCTGGCTTCGGCTGCACCAAGGGCATCTTCAACGCACAGGATGCCTTTTGCGATGAAGGTGTGTTTCGTGAAAATGAAATACAAACCGATCTACCAGAACTTGGATTTCTATTCAGGGGGTGTGTACAAGTACTGTGAGATCCCACCCCAGCTCACAACCGCAGGCTTTGCCATTGCAGGGTCTCGGGTTGGATTGGCCACTACATGGGACAGTACACCGACAACAGGGTGATTCGCCCGCGAGCAAAATATGTAGAGGCGAAGGGCCCCTCAAAGCCGGGACCTGCTGAGCCTCAAGAAAAAAAATAAAAAAACACATAAGAAAAGTCCCCGACTCCCGGGGTAGAGACGGCACCAAGACCGCTGTTGGAGAAGGGAAGCTTTACCGACAGGACAAGCTGAAAAAAGTCGGAGAAGGGAAGCTTTACCGCAAGGACAAGCTGAAAAAACAGGGTTTAGAAGCTATTTACCTTCCCTATTTCATCAGTATTACCCAATATTATTATAGTCGTTATTATATATTTGATATACTATCACTTTTTATAACATCATTTCCGGGGGTTTCTGAGTGGAGGAAGTGAAGAGAGGACTTGAAAACGTAATCGTCCTTGAAACGGGTGTCAGTTCCATAGACGGGGCTGAAGGTGTTTTGAGGTATAGGGGATTCAATATCAACGATTTGCTTTACCTGCCCTATGATGCCGTATCTTATCTGCTCATCCGGGGCAAATTGCCTGATAACAATGAACTTGCCGCCTATTCTGCCATGCTGAATGAAAAAAGGGAGCTAGGGGAATACGTCCTGAACGTCATTCGGGCCTGCAACTTCGATATCGAAGCCATGGATGCCCTGCGCACAACTATTTCCTACATGTCCCACTGCGACCCGGATCTCAGCGACAATTCCGAGGAAGCGAACCTGCGAAAAGCCACAAACCTGGTAGCAAAATTCCCTACGATTATTGCGGCTTTCAGCAGGATACTAAGAGGGGAAGAGCCGTTTTCTCCGGACCCTACACTTTCCCATGGGGCAAATTTTCTCTACATGCTGCGCGGGAGCAAGCCGACAGGAATCGAAGCTGAAGTTATGGAAAAGGATTTCATCCTCAGTGCGGAGCACGAACTCAACGCCTCCAGTTTTGCTTCAAGAATCACGGCATCCACCCTCTCGGACCTGTATTCGGCCATAATCACCGGGATCTGCACCCTGAAAGGGCCCCTGCACGGAGGGGCAAGGATTGAGGTCATGAACATGCTTGACGAAATTCCAGGTCCTGAAGCTGCAAAAGAATACGTGCTGGAGAAGATTGCAAACAAAGAGAAAATCATGGGCTTCGGGCACAGGGTCTACATGGGCCAGGACCCGCGGACCTTGATATTTAAAGTACTTGCAAAGCAGCTTGCGGAATCGAAAGGCGACATGCAGTGGTACAGGACTGCAGAAAACATAGAAAACACACTCTTCATGGAATTTATATTAAAGAAAGGAAAACCGCTCTATCCGAACGTGGATTTCTATTCGGGAGTTGTGTACAAATACCTTGAGATCCCTCCCCGGCTTGCAACTGCGGTCTTTGCTGCGGGCAGGATCTCGGGCTGGATTGCTCACTGCATGGAACAGTACGCCGACAACAGGGTTATTCGGCCGCGGGCAAAATATGTTGAACCTGCAAGAATCCTCAAAGCCTGAACTCGCCAGGCTGTACTGGACAAGATAATTTGCACAAAAGTTAAGATTTTTTGGTTCTTTTAGGCTCTTCGTTGTTTTGTGTGTGAAGCCATCACAAAAACCAACACGGGCTTGAAGTGAAAATCACCTAATCCATAGAGAATGACGAAGAGCCTCTTTTTATTTCAAGTTCACACTTTTTCTGGAGGAAAATAAATGAGAGAAGGTCCGGATCCCTTTGGTGTACGAGACAGCATCGAGACTGCTGCCGGAGAAGTGACGATTTACCGCCTGAACAAACTGGAAGAACAGGGTTTCGAAGAGATTTCCCTGCTCCCATATTCCATCAAAATTCTGCTGGAATCCCTGCTGCGGCATGCGGACACGGACAGGCATGCCATAACAGTAGAGGACGTGGAAACCCTGGCTCGCTGGGACCCTGAAAACATCCCGCGAAAAGATATCCCTTTCATCCCTTCCAGGGTTGTCTTGCAGGATTTCACCGGCGTCCCTGCCGTAGTGGACATTGCGGCGCTCCGATCGGCCACGCAGCGCCTGGGAGGGGATCCGGGGAAGATAAACCCGGTTATCCCTGCAGACCTTGTCATTGACCACTCTGTACAGGTTGATTACTACGGGACAGCATACTCCCTGAAAGAAAACGAGAAAAAGGAGTTTGAACGCAACGGGGAAAGGTATTCGGTTCTGCGCTGGGCCCAGGAAGCCTTCGATAACTTCAGGGTGGTTCCCCCCGGAAGGGGCATCATCCATCAGGTGAACCTCGAGTACCTGACCCCCCTGGTGCACCTGAAAGAAAGGGAAGGGCAGCTCTTTGCATTCCCGGACACCCTGGTAGGAACCGATTCCCACACCACCATGATCAATGGGATAGGGGTGCTCGGATGGGGGGTAGGAGGCATTGAAGCTGAAGCTGTGATGCTCGGGCAGCCCTATTATATGCCTGTCCCGGAAGTAGTGGGCTTCAAGCTTTACGGAAAACTGGAACCTGGGGTCACGGCAACTGACCTTGTCCTGACCGTCACCCAAATGCTCAGGGAATACGGGGTTGTTGGTAAATTCGTGGAATTTTACGGGCCCGGCCTGAGTTCCCTTCGTCTTCCGGACAGGGCAACGCTTTCAAACATGGCCCCCGAATACGGGGCAACCCTGGGGATCTTTCCTCCGGATGCCGAAACCCTGGACTACCTCCGGAGGACCGGCAGAAGCGGAGAACAGGTAGAGCTTGTGCACAAATATCTTGAAGCCCAGGACCTTCTCTACTCAGTCCACAAACCCGACCCCGTCTTCAGCAGCACCCTGGAACTGGACATGAGCACGGTTAAGCCCTGCCTTGCAGGCCCGAAAAGACCGCAGGACAGGATTTCCCTCGGCGAGATGCCCGATAACTTCCACGAAACCATGCGGAAGGCGTTTGCCCGGAAGAAAGAAGCCGGGATTGAACTATCCCGGGATTCTGCTTACCAGCACTGGATAGAAGAAGGCGGGGACCGGCTTGAAGGGGAGAAAATCAGGCAAGACAGAGCAGATTACGAGAGGTATGCAAAGAAAGAACTCAAAGTCACACACGGGTCCGTGGTTATTGCAGCTATTACATCCTGTACCAACACCTCAAACCCCTCGGTCCTCATAGGAGCCGGCCTGCTCGCAAAAAAAGCCGTTGAGATGGGCCTGAACGTAAAACCCTATGTAAAGACGAGCCTCTCCCCCGGGTCCAGAGTGGTTACGGAATACCTCGGGGCAGCCGGACTCCTGCCTTACCTGGAAGCCCTCGGCTTTCACCATGTGGGCTACGGCTGTACGACCTGCATAGGAAACAGCGGCCCTCTGCCCGAATACATTGCAAAGGAAGTTGAAGAAAAGGACCTGACCGTAGCGGCAGTCCTCAGCGGGAACAGGAACTTCGAAGGCAGGATTAACCCCCTTGTCCGCGCCAACTACCTGGCTTCTCCACCCCTGGTGCTTGCCTATGCAATAGCGGGCACTGTGGACATCAACCTGGATACCGAACCCCTGACGTATGATCCCAACGGGCAGCCTGTCTACCTCAAGGACATCTGGCCCGGAGAAGAGGAGATAAGAGAGGTCATAAAGCATACGGTTAAGCCGGCAATGTTTGAAAAAGAGTACTCAAAAGCCCTTGAAGGCACCGAGCTCTGGCAGGACCTGGATGTCCCCGAAGGCACCCTTTACGCCTGGAACGAGAAATCCACCTATATCCAGGAGCCGCCCTATTTCATGGACTTCCCCCTCACCCCGCCGGCACCCGGGGATATCAGGGACGCAAAGGTCCTGGGCCTTTTCGGGGACAGCATCACCACAGACCACATTTCCCCGGCAGGTGCAATTCCGGAAGAAGTACCTGCGGGCAAGTACCTGCTTTCCTGGGGGGTCGACCCTGCAGACTTCAATTCCTACGGCTCCCGCAGAGGCAACCACGAGGTGATGATGCGCGGGACTTTCGGGAACATCCGGCTCAGGAACAGGCTGGTGGACCGGGAAGGGGGCTGGACCGCTTACCACCTTCACGAAGGAGGTGTCCCGCCGGAACTTCCCGAGGAGATGACGATCTATGATGCTGCGATGTTGTACGCGGAGAACAGGATCCCCCTGATCGTGATTGCGGGCAGGGAATACGGGACAGGCAGTTCCCGGGACTGGGCTGCCAAAGGAACCTTCCTCCTCGGGGTAAAAGCCGTGCTTGCGGCGTCTTACGAGCGCATTCACCGGAGCAACCTGGTGGGCATGGGAGTCCTTCCCCTCCAGTTCAAAGCAGGCGAGAACGCAGACAGCTTCGGGCTCACGGGAAGGGAGACTTACGATATCCTTGGCATCGAAAACATGGAACCAGGGGGAGAACTTACTGTAAGAGCCCGGGACGAGATCGGAGGAGAAACTAACTTCAAGGTAATTGTGAGGCTGGATTCGATCGTGGAACTGGAATATTACAGGAACGGAGGGATTTTGCATAAGTTCCTGAGGGATATGGTGATCGAAAAGTAAACGCAGAAGTGGAAATCTCCGGATTATCCACTTTTATCAAGTTTTTATCCGTCTCCATCAAGTAATTATCCCCTTGATCATTTTTTATCTCCGAAGGCGGGAAGACTCCTTCCTCGGAGGCCGCAGGCCGACAGGT
>JAENYU010000003.1:182485-187293 GCA_016841625.1 Methanobacteriota archaeon | reverse complement strand
ATTGATTCACTTCATGCGGCGCTTCAGGGAGATCCGCCGATACCTGAATAATTACGTTTGATTTTTCAAAGCCTTTCTCCGCCCCACTTTTTTCTCTTTTTTCTCTTTTTTCTAAGAGATAATCTTATAAATCTTTAGTTCTATATATTGGTACATACTTCCAACTTTCTCGGGAGATTCCGGGCATTCCCGGGGCTTTTGTTGAACCAAAAACCTATATAGGGGTTATTGTGAATCCATTTTCTGTCAACTTACATGGAGATGCGCCCCCCCTCTCAACAGGAAACCGGAAGGCTCTATCCGGCTGGTGTAAAAAAGATTAATATATGTCCCGGAAGTTATTCCCTGAGAATGTGACGGTTTTCGGCTGCTCGTATCAGGCTGGAATTTGTCGTTCCTCCAACTTGAGTTTTGAACTCCCTGAGTTGGATTTTTCGGGAAAACCTTACTGGTGACGGTTTTTCAGGACAGATGGGTTCGGCAGTGTTACATCGGTATCAAATTAAATAACTAATAGGCATAAATATAAAATAAATATAAACAAACTAATGAAGTGAACAGTGATCTTACGTTGTTGAGGATAGCCCTAAAGAAAGAACAAAATCAACCCTCGCGTGATAGTAATGGAGCGTAACTTCCCTATTCAGTGTACAGACTTTGACAGGTTACTATCGGATAACGTTGAAGGTACTCGGGTGGAAAGCTCCTGTATGCCTGACCTCAGTGACCCGCGCCTGTATGTGGACAGGGAGTACAGCTGGCTCCAGTTCAACAAAAGGGTGCTTGAGGAGGCTTTTGACGATCGTAGCCCTTTGCTTGAAAGGGTCAAGTTCCTTTCCATTTTCGGGAGTAACCTGGACGAGTTTTTCATGGTCCGGCTTCCGGGAATTCAGAAAAGGATCGTTGAAGAGTCAGCCCAGAAACGGACAGATGAGCTTGCCCTGGAGCAGCTCCGCGTTGTCAGGGAAGAACTTCTCGTGCAGCTCGTCAACCATGATAAGTGCTGGAACGAGGTCCTTCAGCCGGCTATGAGAGAAAAGAACATCAATGTTCTCAATTACTTCGAACTTTCGGGCAAGGAGCGGGAAAAGCTAAGGGACTATTTTGAAAATAACATTTTCCCGGTACTGACTCCTCTTGGTTTCGATGCAGGGCATCCTTTTCCGCATATTTCCAACTTAAGCCTCAACCTTGCCGTACTTATTGACGACCCCGATTACGGGGAGCGCTTTGCCAGGGTCAAGATTCCTCCCCTTTTCCCGAGGCTTATCCTCTTCCCCGAGGAAGGTCAGGAATGGCCTACCAGCCGGCTCGATGAGCTGAAAGAGGGACGTTTTGTGTGGCTCGAACAGCTTATTGCCGCGAACCTTGACCTCCTCTTCCCGGGCCAGCGCATCCTGGGAGCGTATCCCTTCCGGATAACACGGGATGCAGACCTCGGCTTTGATGAGGATGGGGACAAGGACCTTCTGACAGCGGTGCAGCAGCGAGTGGGGAGAAACTATTTCGGGTCTGCTATCCGGCTCGAGACCGATGATACCATGCCGGAACGTGTTTCCGATATCCTGCTTGAGAACCTGAAGCTTAGCTCTTCTCTGATGTTCAGGTCAGCTGCGCCCCTGGGCCTTTCAAGCCTCATGAAACTTACTAAACTGGACCGCCCAGAGCTGAAATATGAACCCTTTGAACCCAGGCCGCATCCCAGGCTGGATGATAAGGAAAACATTTTTTCGTCCTTGAGAAAGAGGGATGTCCTGCTTTACCACCCTTACGATAGTTTCGAATCGGTCATCGATTTCGTGGAACATGCTGCTGACGACCCGGACGTGCTGGCAATCAAGATGACGCTGTACCGGGTGGACGACAACTCCAGGATTGTCCAGGCGCTTATGAAAGCCGCGGACAGGAATAAGCAGGTTGCAGTCCTGGTAGAGCTCAAAGCCCGGTTTGATGAGGAAAACAACATCGGATGGGCAAAAGAACTCGAACGCAAGAATGTCCACGTTGCCCACGGCCTGCCGCGCCTGAAAATCCATTCAAAGATGTGCCTGGTGGTCCGCGCCGAAAAAGAGGGCATCCGCTACTATGCGCACCTGGGCACCGGGAACTACAACGCAGTCTCTGCAAAACTTTACACCGACTTCGGTTACCTCACAAGCGACTCCTTCATAGGTAAGGACATCTCGGACCTTTTCAACGCCCTGACCGGCTACTCGAGAAAAGACCACTACACCAAAATCCTGGTTGCTCCCCCGACCTTAAGGCACCAGATCCTGGAACGCATCCGGCGGGAGATCGACCTGCACGAAAAAGAAGGAAACGGGCATATAATCTTCAAGATGAACTCCCTGGTAGACTACCAGTGCATACTTGAACTTTACAGGGCCTCCCGGGCAGGGGTGAAGGTGGACCTGCAGGTAAGGGGGATTTGCTGTCTCAGACCGGGGATCTACGGGCTCAGTGAAAATATAAGGGTTACTTCGATTGTCGGCAGGTTACTGGAACATTCCAGGGTCTACTACTTCAGGAACGGTGGAAATGGGGAGGTCTTCATGGGAAGTGCCGACCTCATGCCCCGGAACCTGGACAACAGGGTCGAAGTCCTCTTCCCCGTGGCAAAGGAATACATACCCCTGGTACGGGATATTATTCTGGGAACCCACCTGAAAGACAATATCAAGGCACGCCTCGTACTCCCTGACGGCAGGTCTGAAAGAGTCTACCCGCAGCCTGAAGAAGAAGAACTCGATTCCCAGGTCTGGATGATCGAGCACAGGGGAAGCTGGGATATCAAGCCCGAAAAGGGCTGAAAAATCCGGCCCCTCTTGAGTTGGAACCTTCAGATCTTTTTTCTTCTTTTTGCCGTTCTCTTATTTACTTTTTCCAGATCAATTTTTCAAATTTATTTCAGGCAGGTATGGTTTCAGGAGTTACATTATCACTTTATAAAGAAAAAATCCGGAAAATAAATATCAAATAGAGTATGTGATGAATGTAATGAAACTTAGTTTGAAGTCCTCGGTTTCCCACGGGAGAAGATAATAAGCAGTGAGGCATGACAGGTGAGTGTGATGGAACCCGAAAAAACTTCTAATGGCAGGGTCGTTGCTTTCGTAGACATCGGGACAAACTCAGTCCGGCTTCTCCTGGTCCGGATTAACCCTAATGGGTCCTATAAACCCCTGACCATTCAGAAGGAATCCGTAAGGCTTGGGGACAAGGAATTCATAGACAGGATCCTCCAGCCCGAAGCCATGCAGCGGGCGGTCATTGTCTGCAAGAAGTTCGTGGAACTTGCCCGGGCCTACGGGGCTGAAGAGGTCATAGCCGTGGCTACATCGGCTACCCGGGACGCAAGCAATAAGGTCCAGTTCCTCGAAATGCTGAAAAGTGAGGCAAACCTGGAAGTCTGCCCGATCTCCGGTACCGAGGAGGGCCGCCTGATATACCTCGGAGTCTCGAACGGGCTTCGGCTAGGGGACTCAAAAGCTCTGTTTATCGACATAGGGGGCGGGAGCACTGAAGTTTCCGTGGGGGACCAGCGGCAGTACTATTTCCTGCATTCCTTCAACCTGGGGGCCATCCGCCTGACCAACATGTTCCTCCCGGACGAGACCGGACCGGTCTCAAGGGAGCGCTACGAAATGGTCAAGACCCATATAAGGCGCAAGGCTGCGGACGTTATTAAGGAGCTTTACATATACGGACTTCGCTGTGCTGTAGGGAGTTCGGGGACCATTGAAAACCTTGCCAGGATAGCCTTTGTCTACCTGCACAAAACGGGTCACGAAAACTATGACCGCCTGGAGTATGAAGACCTGAAAACAATAGTCAGGGATATGTGTGCCCTGTCCCTGGAAGAACGCAGGAAGTTCCCGGGGATCAACTCCCAGCGGGCGGATATTATCATTGCTGGAGCTGCGATTATCGAGACCCTTATGGAAGAACTGGAGCTTACGGAAATCCGGGTAAGCAAACGGGGGCTGAGGGAGGGGCTGCTCGTAGACTACCTCTCAAAGAGCGAGTTTTCCTACATGATCACCCAGATGTCGGTCCGGAAGCGGAGTATTATGCAGCTGGGCCTGGCCTGCCATTTCGATGAAGAGCATGCCCATACCGTTACCCGGTTGTCCCTGGAACTCTTTGACAGTGCCCAGGCCCTGGGGATCTATGAGTTTGAGAAAGGGGCAAGGGAACTGCTGGGGTACGGGGCAATCCTGCACGATATAGGGAAGTTTCTCTCCTACGATAACCACCAGGCCCATGCCTACCACATAATCAGGGAGAGCAGTCTTCCCGGTTTCCAGCCCGAAGAAATCGAAGTCATTGCCAATCTTGCCTATTTCCACCGGAAAGGTACTCCCAGGAAAAAACATCCGAACCTTGCGGGACTCGATAAAAGTGCCGTTAAAAGTGTGCGGGTCCTGGCTGCCCTGCTCCGGATTGCCGAAGGTCTTGACCGCTCCCACACAGGGATCATTTCTCATGTCCGCTTTTATATCGCCTCAACTGACACCGTTGTGCTTGAGATGCATGCAAGGAAAGAATGCCAGCTCGAGCTCTGGGAGCTTGAGAAGCAGAAGAAGTTTTTCAAAAAAATTTTCGGGTACAAGTTGCAGTATAAGATGATCATAGAGCAAGGGGATGTATCTTTTTCTACCCTCGTGGAAGAGACTGAAATTGAAAGTACCTGATGGGAATTTTCAGGAAACAAAAGCTGAAAGGTACCTGATCAAAATTTTAATCAAAGAAGCTCATGAAGGAGTCTCATGAAGGAGTCTCATGAAGGAGTCTCATGAAGGAGTCTC
>JAENYU010000003.1:123072-182475 GCA_016841625.1 Methanobacteriota archaeon | reverse complement strand
CTCATGAAGGAGTCTCATGAAGGAGTCTCATGAAGGAGTCTCATGAAGGAGTCTCATGAAGGAGTCTCATGAAGGTTTTCGATGGCTTCTTCGATCTTTTCCCTGAACCCCTTGTTCCTGAACTTTGCCCAGGCTTCGGGGAAAGTGTCGAGCAGGATCCGGAGTTCTTCTTCCCTGTATCTCAGGTAGGTTTCAACTCCTTCCAGGCCTTCAAGCTTCTCCTTTTTCCCGGACTTTTTCCCGGTTTCGCTTTCTGCAAGGCCCCAGGCCCCGGTCCTCAGGTAAGAACTCAGCAGGTCGATTGCGACCACGGCGTCGTGCAGGTCTCCCAGGTGGTCCTGCAGACCCTTGAACTCCTTGATCATGGATTTTGTATTATCTCCGAGTACGTCCTCAAAAAACTCGAAGGTGTAGCGCAGTCCCTTGGCAGCGATCCTGAGCCTGTGCAGGCGTTCTACCGAGACGTAAGGCCCTTCCACCCATTCGGAATAGGCAGCTATGTCGGCGAAGCGGGCGTAAATAACTGAAGGGAGCACGTCCTTTACCCTGTGGGGGAGAGCGTCATGTTTTTTGTTGCTGGTGGGAAGGGTCCCTGCCCCGGGGACTTCAAGTAATTCCGAGAAATCCCTTTTGAAGCGGGCGTATTTTTCGCTGTCCAGGTATGCAAGCATGGTCTTCCTGGCTTTTTCCCTTTCTTCTCCGAGCACGGCAAAGAGGGGGTCCAGGTCCTGTTCGTGGCCTTCGGGAAGGGTTTCCAGATACTCCTCTGCCTTTTCCCGGAAAACGTCCAGATCCCGGACATCCCCGAGGGCTCCCAGGGTAAGGCGAAGCCCTTTCATGTGCGGGCTCAGTTGCCTGGAGTCAAGATAGGTTTCAAAGACCTTTGATGCCGCCCGCATGCGCCTGACCGCCACCCGCATGTCATGGAGTTCTTCGATATCCTCCCCTTTCCGGGTCCCTTTTTCGTGGGACAGCATCCGGGCAAACTGGTAAGAAAATGTCCTGTGGGCGACTTCTCCCATGGAATCTCCGGGTCTGACAGTGAACTTTTTGGAAGTTTCGCCTTTTTTCTTCTCTTTAGCTTTTTCTCCCTTTTCTCCGACTTTTCCTTCCCCTTCTTCCCCCTTTGCTTCCTCTTCCTTTTTCTCTTCTTCTTCTTCTTCTTCTTCTTCGGTTCCGGCTTCATGCGGCTGTTCCGTCGGGGTGAACCAGAGTTTTATGCCAAAGAGGTATTCCCAGAGTTCGCTTCGCTTCTCTGCTTTCTTTCCGGCTTTTTCTGCATCAGGCCCTATCAGTTCGATTTCCAGGGCATCTTCGAGCTGCCGGATCCTGCCGAGCCGGACAGGGGAAACCTGGGTTTCCAGGAGGTCCGCAATCCGGACGAAGGCTGCGAGCACCAGGGCTTTATTCTGGAGTCCGGGAAGGAGCCTGATATGTGACTCTTTCAGGGCCTGCCCGAGGTTTTTCTCACTGAACCCGGGGTCCTGGAGTTCCGTGATCAGGGCGAGCATGCGTAAGCTGTGGAGTTCGAGGCCTTTCAGGGGGTGGCTCAGGAGAATTTCCTTGCTCATTCGAGCTTTTTCTTCCCTGGATACGGAAATTCCGATGTCTTTCAGGAGGGCTGCCAGGGCAAGCAGTTCCCTTTCTTCAGCTCCCAGGCCGTGGTAGGGGGAAAGCCCGTCAAAGAGGGCAAGGGCAGCATCTCTGACCCTTTTTGCCTTTGCCTCGTCTACACTGTAGCATTCGAAGAAGGCTTCAGGAGTCCATGCCTCAAAACCCATGGCTTCCCAGCCCTGTTCCAGTATCCCGCTTCCGGGGTTAAAGTGGAGTTCCCGGTCTGTGGCGTCTTCCATTACAAAGGGAAAGAAGGAAAGCCTCTCTTTTTTGAACTTCGAGTGGAGGGCTTCGATTTCAGGTTCGGGAATTTTAAACAGGAGGCTCAGTTCCGAACTCGATTTGCCCCTGTCAAGCTCCAGGAGAATTCCGGCCTGTTTCCCGTAGATATTCTTGTGTTCTCTGAGCTGCATGCAGACAGCCCTTTCCCTGTGGGTCAGCAGGGTTTTTTCCGGGAGGTTTTCGCTAAAGAGGACGGCTCTTTCGAATTTGGAAAAAGGGCTCTCAGTAAGGTTGTAATTTTCCAGAAGGTATTTTGAAATCGTGGCCAGGTCTTTGGAGTTCCCGTCGCTTTTTAGTTCCACTTCAAGTTCGCTGTAAGTTTTTTCCCTGCTTTCGCTTTTCAGGTTCACCCGGTCCATGGAGAGTTCGGCTACGTGCCTTTCTCCAAGTTTCACCTGGCTGACAACCCTTTTTTGTTTGAGTTTCAGGATTGTGGACAGGTCAAAACCTGCGCTAAGTTCGAAAATCCTGTTCCTGATCCCGGTATCGGGGCATTCCAGGATAGGTACTCCCTCGGGCAGAAAACAGACGTGTTCTTCTCTTTTGTGGGCTCCGCCTTCAAACCCGCCCAGGCTTTTGATGGTTATCCAGTGCCCTTCTTTTCCGATGTCTTTACGCAGCCGCAGATAGTAACCCGATGCCATTATAGCCATGTTTTCCGTGTCCAGGAAGCTGTCTTCTTTGGGCTGGACCACAGTTTCGGAAAGGGAATAGTCCCCCAACCGGGACAGCTTTTCAAGGGCTCGGAAGTCCGCTTCATCCGTTACAAGAAACTTCGATTCGATTTCCATGCTTTCCCCCTCCTATATACAAGCACATGCAATATAGTCATTCTCGTATTATATCTGTATTTTTATATAAAGCAGGTTCTGATCGGTTGCGGTTCCGAATAACTGAAAAGATCCATCTTTCTTTTTCGGTAACTAATAAAACATTTTATATCTCTTTGACAAATATTTTATAACCCTTTTATAAGCATTTTATAACCCTTTTATAAACATTTTATATCCCTTTTATAAATATTTTATATCCCTTTTATAAACATTTATCCCCAAATTAAGAAACTTTCAAGAAGGTTTTTATCGTTTCTCGGGGTTTTGATTGAATGCGGTCAACTGAAATCGGAATCAAGGTTAAATGGCAAACGAAATTGCGAAAGGTAGTAAACTTTTAAAACAAGTTGCATCTTATAAGCTACATCTTATATGATTTATCGCAGTAAACATCAAGTAATATCTAAAGATATGCATAATCTAAAGATAAGCATAATCTAAAGACAAACATAATTCCAAAGACAAAAAAATCTATTCAAAAATTCACCACACGAATCTGGTGTACCCTTATAAACGAATGGAGTAATTGCCCTTGACCAATAACGACATGCTACTCTGGGACGAAACCCTTTTCAAGGACCTCTCTGTACTCGAACCTGACCACCTCCCTGATTATTTTCCCCACAGAGACACTCAGTTGAACTCGCTCAGGTTTGCCCTTCGCCCCACCCTGCGCGGCATGCGTCCGATGAACTGCTTGCTGGTGGGGCCTCCGGGGACCGGAAAGACCAGTGCGGTCATGAAGGTGTTCAGGGAAGTCGAGGCCCACACAACCAGCGTCGTGCCGGTGAAGGTCAACTGCCAGATTGATTCCACGCGTTTTGCGGTTATTTCCCGGATTTACAAAAAAATGTTCGGGATTTCCCCTCCCTCCTCAGGGGTCGCCTTCAGGAAACTTTTTGAAAATGTTGTGGACTTCCTGATCTCCTCCGAAAAAGTGCTGCTCCTGGCCCTGGACGACCTCAACTACCTCTGCTATGAAGGGCATGCAAACGAGGTCATGTATTCCCTCCTGCGGGCTCATGAACAGTATCCGGGGGTCAGGATAGGGGTAATCGGGATCGTAAACGACGCTTCGGACCTCTACAGGCTCGACGCGCGGGTCAACTCGGTTTTCCTACCGGAAGAGATTTCTTTTCCCAGATACGGGTCTGAGGAAATCCTGGATATTTTGAGGGACAGGGTGAAGTACGGTTTTTATCCGAAGGTAGTTTCCGAAGAGGTCCTGGAAATAGTGGTCTCGTACGTAGAAAAGACCGGAGACCTGAGGGTAGGGATCGATCTTTTAAAGCGCTCCGGGTTCAATGCCGAGAGGCGGGGAAGCCGTACGGTTTCTTCCGAGGATGTGGAAAAAGCCTATGAGGCTTCCAAACTGCTCCATCTTTGCAGGGGCATAAGCCTTCTCTCAGATCACGAAAAGACCCTTCTGGAACTGGTTGCAAGGAAAGGGGAAATCCAGGCAGGAGAACTTTACAAATCCTTCTATGAACTTACAGACCTGGGGTACACGCGCTTTTACGGGATGGTCAACAAACTCAAGGCCCTGAACTACGTCGATGCGGACTTTACAGGCAAGGGGCAGAGAGGCAGGACGCGGATAATAACGACACAATTTGAAGCAAGGGACATACTAAACTGTCTTGAAAAGTCCTGATAATCGTTTGTCTTGCAACCCGCTTTAAAAAAGAACTTAATATAGTTTCATTCTTTAAAAGGTCCGCTTAAATAACTTATAAAAGAATAGTGGGGATTCACAAGAAATTTTGTTAAAAACCTGCAACAGCTTGAATACTTGCAACAGCTTGAGTACTTGCAACAGTTTGAGTACTTTCAACAGCTTGAGTACTTTCAACAGCTTGAGTACTTTCAACAGCTTGAGTACTTGCAGCAGGCAGTTTCCTGAAAATAAGAACATCTGGTTAAAAAATTTTAAAAGAAAAGGGGCAGCGGAAAAACTGCACCTTTTTGTTTCGCTTTCGGGTTTTACCCGAATTTTTGAAATCTTATTTTTCTGACGTTTACATCATTGGAGGCATTCCGCCCATTCCTGGGGGCATTCCGCCCATTCCTGGGGGCATTCCGCCCATTTCTTCGGGGCTGGCTGTGCGGGTGGATGCGATGATGTCGTCGATTCTGAGGATCATGACTGCGGACTCGGTTGCGGCGTTGACTACCTGGGTCTTGACCCTGAGAGGTTCGACCACAAAGGCCTGCCACATGTCAACAACCTTGCCTTCGTAGACGTTGAGACCTGCGGTCTTCATGCCTTTCTCGTGCTGGGAGCGCAGCTCCATAAGCATGTCTATCGGGTCGAGACCTGCGTTTTCTGCAAGGGTCCTCGGGATGACTTCGAGAGCTTCGGCGTAGGCCTTGACTGCGAGCTGTTCCCTGCCTTCGAGGGTTGCTGCGTATTCCTGGAGCCTGAGTGCAACTTCCACTTCAGGAGAACCGCCGCCTGCAACGAGCTTCTCGTCTTCGATTGCCACGCCTACTACACGGATTGCGTCTTCGAGGGCGCTGCCGATGCTTTCCACAACGTGCTCGGTGCCGCCGCGGAGGAGGATGGTAACTGCCTTGGGGTTGTTACAGCCGGTGACGAAGGTCATGTTGTCGCCGCCGACTCTCTTTTCTTCCACGGACTGGGCGTATCCGAGGTCTTCGGGGGTAATCTCGTCCATGTTGGTGATGAGCTTGCCGCCGGTTGCGCGGGCGAGTTTCTCCATGTCGCTTTTCTTGACCCTGCGCACGGCAAAGATACCTGCCTTTGCCAGGTAGTGCTGGGCCAGGTCTTCGATTCCCTTCTGGCAGAATACGACGTTTGCCCCGCTGTTGATGACCTTGTTCACGATGTCCTTTAACATCTTTTCTTCCTGGTCAAGGAAGGACTGGAGCTGGTCAGGAGAGGTGATCGAGATCTCTGCGTCCACTTCGGTGTCCTTGAGTTCGATTGCGGCGTTCAGGAGGACGATCTTTGCATCGTTGACTTTTTCAGGCATGTTGGAGTGGATCCTTTCCTTATCAAGGATCATGCCAGGGATAAGTTCGGAGTCATCGACCCTGCCGCCTACCTTCTTGATAACATTGATGTTCTCTCTGTCCACGATGTTCTTCCCGTTTTTGTCTACAACGCTGGTGACCGCATCCACTGCAATTTCGGAGAGGATTCTCTTGGAGGACTCTGCACCCTTACCTGTCATGGCGGTTTCGGAAATGCTGATAAGCAGTTCCCTGTCGGACATCTCCACGGTCATTGCCAGGGAGTTCAGGACTTCAATGGCCTTCTCGGCTGCAAGCCTGTATCCGGACGCGATGATTGTCGGGTGGATTTCCTGTTCGATTAAGTCTTCAGCTTTCTTTAAGAGTTCCCCTGCGACTACAGCGGCGCTGGTGGTTCCGTCTCCAACTTCTTCGTCCTGGGTCTTGGCAACTTCCACAACCATCTTTGCGGCGGGGTGTTCGATGTCCATCTCTTTGAGGATGGTTGCCCCGTCGTTGGTTATGACCACATCACCCATGCCGTCCACGAGCATCTTGTCCATTCCCTTGGGCCCGAGGGTGGTCCTGACTGCTTCGGCTACTGCCTTTGCGGCCATGATGTTGTTGTTCTGGGCATCTCTGCCTCTGGTTCTTTGGCTGCCTTCTCTTAATATGAATATTGGCTGTCCTTGTCCTGCCATGTATCTAATCCTCCATTAGCGTGAATTGGTATCTTGGAATTAAAAACGCATTTTACATGTTTGTACTTCTATATAAAATCATCCCATTGGTTAAAGTCGGACATCTATGCTTCCGCAGCTCTTCTCAGCGATAAAGCCGGTGCAAACTCTTTCCTTTATAAGTTCAATTCCCAGGGTCAACTTGAGGCGGATCTGCTATTATTTTCTCCAAAAAAAGAGATTATTCATCAGGGTCATTTTCTCTAATTTTTTTCAACATTTCTGCTCCTGATAAACCTGTTTTTTGCTATCTGTCGGAATATTACATTCAAAAAAAGTATTATTTAACACAAATATTCCTAAAAGCGGGAATTTTTCTGAGTTCAATTGTCCTGGTTAACCTGTTCAAAGGTTTGATTAGTTAAATGGTTTAACGTTCTCGATGGATTTGATCTTTTAATTGCTTAACAAGTTTTATGGAGTCTACGGTTCAACAATTTAAATGGTGCTGTATTAAATAGTGGTCTAATGGTTCAAACAGTTTGAAGATTTTAATAGTTTAATGGTTCAAACAACTTGAAGGTTTTAATAGTTTAATGGCTTAATAGTTTTAACTGTTTAACTGTTAATGATCCAATGGTTCAATGATCCAATGGTTCAATGATCCAATGGTTCAATGATCCAATGGTTCAATGGTTCAATGATCCAATGGTTCAATAGATTTAATTCAGGTGTTAATTTAATTTGTGGGCTACAATACTTTGATGAAAAATTAATATTTTAAGCACTTATAATGTAAATATTATAATACAGATATAGTCCATTTCCTTGTTTAGTTGAACAGATAGATCATAAGACTGTAATAGAAAAGTTAATATCTCTTGTCTTCATAATAAAATTTCGGGGGACTTTATGGTTCAAGTTAAAGGTAAAGTATTGGGTATCGACCTCGGGACCACCAATTCGTGTGTGGCTGTAATTGAACTCGGGGAACCAAAGGTCATTACAAACTCAGAAGGAAAAAGGATTACACCTTCAGTTGTAGGTTTTTCAAAAAAGAATGAGCTGCTTGTGGGAGAACTCGCCAAAAGGCAGATAGTTTCCAATCCCGAGAATTCCGTGCAGTCAATAAAGAGGTATATGGGAAAACCTGACTACAGGGTAGCGCTGAATAATGAGAAATATACACCTCACGGAATCTCATCAATGATTCTCCAGAAGCTTAAAGTCGATGCGGAAAAATACCTTGGGGATGCTGTCGGAAAAGCCGTGATTACGGTTCCGGCTTATTTTAACGATTCCCAGCGCTTCGCAACGAAAAAAGCTGGAGAAATGGCAGGCCTTGATGTGTTGAGGGTTATAAACGAACCTACAGCTGCAGCCCTTGCCTACGGCCTGAGGGACGGCGTCCAGGACCAGAAAATCCTGGTTTACGATCTCGGTGGCGGAACTTTTGATGTATCGATCCTCAAAATCAAAAACGGCGTTTTTGAAGTGCTGGCTACCTGTGGGGACACTGAACTTGGTGGCGATGACTTCGACCGGAAAATCGTCGATTATTTGTTATCGGGGTTTAAGGAAGCCGAAGGAATAGACCTTTCTGAAAATGTGGAGGCCATGCAGCGTATCAAGGAAGCCGCAGAGAGGTGCAAGATTGACCTGTCCTCCCTTACGACTTCAAATATTGATCTCCCTTACATTTCCGAAAATAAACGTCTTGATATGGAGATCTCAAAGGAACAATTCGAAGCAATGACTGAGGACCTTGTTAAAAAAACCATTTCAATCACTGAAAAAGCCCTGAAAGATGCAGGACTTTCTCCTCAAGATATTGATGAAATCATTCTTGTGGGGGGATCCACCAGAATCCCTGCCGTGGCAAAACAGGTAGAAGATTTCATGGGGAAGGCTCCCCTCCAGAGCATTAACCCCGATGAAGTAGTGGCAATGGGAGCGGCTGTCCAGGCCGGGATCCTCGGAAACGAGTACCTGAAAAGTTCCGGGGACCAGCAGATCGACGGCGGCAATCTTGTGCTCCTTGATGTAACGTCCCTTTCACTTGGATTCGAAACCGTGGGGGACACGACGGCATTCATAATTCCCAGGAACACTACGATCCCTACAAGAAATAGTAAAGTCTTTACCACGCATTATGACAACCAGAAGATCGTCAGGGGTAAGATTCTCCAGGGAGAAGAGCAGGCAGCATCCAAAAACGTGGCTCTGGGAACGATTATCCTCGAGAATATTCCCCCTGAGTTGAAAGGTGTCCCGCGGATAGAGGTTACTTTTGACATCGATGCAAACGGCATAATAAACGCCATAGCCAGAGACCTTGCGACAGGAAATATTCGAAGCGTTACCATTGAAAGGCCTGTGGGGCTCAACGACTAACATCTCAAAATAACAAATGAGAAATCTCAAAGGGGGAAAGGCAGTGGATTATTATCAATTGCTGGATATTCCCAGGGTTGCAAGCCCTGAAGACATTGAATACAGGTATCATGAACTTGCAAAGAAATACCACCCGGATAGGTCTAAATCCCCTGATGCCCATGAAAAGTTCATAAAATTCAAAGAGGCTTACGAGACTCTAAAAAACCCTCAGAAAAAGAAGGTATATGATGCATCTCTGCCTCCCGAAGAAAAGGCAATGGAAGCTTCTTCCGAACCAGAGGATTCCGAGGGTATTTCTTCCGACTCCGAAGTCCCTCCCCCGGACTCTTCCATTTCTCCTGCTCCCGATCAGCCTGTTTCAGGTTTTAAGGGTGCTTTCAAATCGACCGGTATTTCCTACGTTTCTTTCAAATCCGATTTAGATTCCCAACCTGCCGGACCTGCTTCACTCTCCGAAGGTACAGGTGAATCCGGAAAACCCGATTGGTCTAAACACTCCTCTTCTGAACAGAGTGCGAACAGCCATGACCGGTCGAAAGAAGTTTCATCCAGTGCAGGGCAAAACAGTGCGGACTGGTCCTATGTGAAAGTTAAATATGAAGGAATTGATGAAGATATTGATGACGACGCCGGCAAAAAATCCGGGTTTTTAGCAGTTTTCACCGTAATGAAGGCTTTTCGCTATACTGTTGTCCTGATCTGTCTTTTTCTGGTCCTGACGATTGTTTCTCCCGACCTTGTGGGAGCAGAGGCTTCAGGATTAGGTGCTGTAACAGAAATTTTTGGTAAGGTGGTGCTTTTAGCAAAAAGCCTGGTCTGAGTATTTTGGTCTAAGTATTTTGGGTTGTGTCCGTGAGTCATTGATAATGATTGAGAAAACAGACACATTCGGCTTGGTTAGACATATTTGCAGAAAGTTCTTCTGCAACCGGTTTTCAATGACTGACCCCCACGACCGTATTTTGTCCTGTGCGTTTTTCCTTTTTTCAGGCTCGAGTCCCGGGAAGTCTTGAAAGCCCATCTTCAATTTCCTTAACTTTTTCAAAAGCAATTCCTAGAGGGACCTCAAAGTCCTCATACCCGCTGTGCTTCCTTGACCCCTTACACCCGAAGGACAGCCCCAGGCCTTCCTGAAGGGCGAGCGCCGTACAGTCCCCGCAAACGGAAGCAGCGCCCAGGGTATCCAGTTTTGCCCTTTTCCCTTTCGCATATGAGTTGGCCTGGACGACGTGCATGGCTTTTTCGGGTTTCAGGAACAGGATAAGTACGTTAAAATTTCCCCTGTTCAGGGAAAGAGGCTCGACTCTGATTGAGCAGAATTTTTTTTCAAGCCTGGGAAGCGCCAGAGCTGCTTTTTCAGCAGCCTGCTGAGTTCCGGGAAACCCCGAAATGTTGTTTTTTCACTCTGCATAGGCTCATTCCTCTTTCGGTCCTCTATTTTTTCACTCAAACTCGGCTTTAACCGTGGTGAAAATAGGGCCTCTGATGTCGATCTTCTTTTTCTTGCCCGTGATGTGGCGCTGGGCCATTGGGCCTATCTTCAGGTTGACTTCCGAAGGAACCTTTACAATCCTGACCCTTGTAATGTGTTCATCTGCTCCGGACATTGCTGCTTCTTCGATTTCCCGGGCAGCCTGGGCGGCAAAAGCTTCTATGAAACGGATCCCGGCCATTGCGGAGTGGTTTTCAAAAGCTTTCTGCCACTTTTTGGTGTTCGGAAGCCCCAGGATGTCCTCGTTATAGGCGACGACTTCGTTAAAGGCTGCAGGGCCGCAGAGTTTCGTGTTTTCTTCGGGTTCGATTACGGATACCTTTACTCTCTTTCCGCAGACTTCCCCTTCCCAGGCAGGGAAGGCACAGGGGCTCGGTTCACTCCCGTGCAGTTCGCACTGGGCAACCACTGCTTCCAGGATGGCCCTTCCTTCGGGGGTTTCCGGGACCCTGTCAACGTATACCTGCTTTGCAAGCTCGCTGTCGGACATCTCCCACTCGCTGTACTGGGGGATTTGCGGGTAGCTCAGGGAGCGGATGTCAGGGGCGTCGTGGAGGATCATAGAAAGGCGCTCGACCCCGAGTCCCAGGTTCATGACAGGGCAGGGGATTCCGTATTCTGCAAGGGCTGTCGGGGAGTAGATCCCGAAGGTTGCGACCTCGATCCAGCCGTCCGAGTACTTGGAGTTCGAGCCCACGAGTTTCGGGTGGAAAGCAAAGACTTCGATCTGGGTATCAGGTACATAGTACTTGCTGCGTTTTTCGTCGGGCCTGAAGAGGAACTTTTCAAAACCGAACTGGGAGAGGAGCCCTTCGGCAACAGCTTTTCCGTGGTCTACGGTCACGTCCTCGTCCATGATAACACAGGAAGCCGAGTAATAGGTCATGAGCCTGGAAGCGTCTTCCTGCTGTTCCCGCCTGAAACAGCGGTCCACCGAGAAGAAATGGAAGGGGGGTTCCTGTCGCTCAAGGAGCGCACCCAGGGAAATGAACCAGCCGCTTGTCATGTGGCTGCGCAGGGTCCTCGTGCTTGCTACGGGCACCAGTTCCTTGAATTCCGGGAAGACCTGGTCGATCATCTCAGCCACAAGGGCGTCCGAGACTTCAAGGGCGGCTGAAATTTCGGGGACAAGGTCATCTCCTTCAACCTGACCCTTCTTGTATGAATGAAGGACTTTCCGGATTTTGTCAATGCCTTCTTCCCCTACGTCTCCCAGGATTTCCCTGACCTGGGCGATTCTCTCGTCGGAAATCCCCACATTCGGGCGGGGCAGGCCTGCCAGGTAGAAACAACGGTCCAGAACGGCGAGGGCTTCGCTTCCGAACTGTTTGTGGACTTCCTTTTCATCCACTATCAAAGGGTTCATCATTTCTTCAAAGCCCATGCGGAGGTAAGCTTCCCTCAGCTTCTGGATTGTGTCGTAGACCGGGTGGGCTTTCCCATACTTCAGGATAGTCCTGGGATAACGTTCGTTCAGGGAAGGGGTTTTGATCAGGTTTTTCCCTTCGTTCCAGGCAAGGTCAAAGTTCTCCTTTGCTTCCCTCTTTATCTTCTCGGGATCAAATCTCATGGGTATCCTCTTGTTATCGATTATCGGAATCCTTTATCGCAGTGCTTATTTATCTGCGTATTATGAAGTTTGAATTATGAAGTTTGGATTATGAAGTTTGGATTATGAAGTTTGAATTATGAAGTTTGAATTATGAAGTTTGAATTATGAAGTTTGAATTATGAAGTTTGAATTATGGAAGTCTGCTTATTGATATGGTTAATGTGATTTACCGTGATTCCGGACCTGTGTGTTTTTCCGGGACCTGCGCGGGTCCAAGCCTGGATTCCAGTTCCCTCATTGCCGTTTCCAGTTTCTTTTGCTGGACTGCGTTGATGAGGTCTCCCCGGGTCTTTTCGATCAGGCTGCGGGCTACATCGGTCTTTCGCCTGAGCCCCCGGGTTATCGCGTCCGGGTAGTCAAAGTCCATAAGGACTGCATGGATATTTTCCATAATACCTAAAAACACTTCGGCTTTTTCCAGGGCTTCCGTCCTGATAAGGTCCAGGACATGCCTCCTGAGTTCCCCCACCACGTCTCCGAGCCCGTTAAGGTAAGCTGCATACCCGATGCCCAGGGCTTCCGGGGAAGGCAGTGTTTCAGGTTTTTCTTCCTCCCTGAGCAGGCCGGAAAGAATGGAGGCTTCTGCAAACTCCTGCTGGGCATGTTCCACAAAGCCTGCGTGGTAAATGTCAGAGTGCCCCTCGAAGAGAGCATCGAGCTCCCGTAGGGCTTTTTCAGCTTCTTCTATGCTTTTTTCGGCCTTTTTGAAATTCTGTCCGTGCAGGGCGAACGTAGCGGTCCGGCAGTCTCGAACGACCTGCCGGGAAAGCTTTAACCCTTCTTCCCTCACCCTGTCCTTTGCCTCAAAATTTTCCCTTACCCTGGCTGAAATTTCCTCGAGCATTTATTTCATGACCCCTTCGGAAAGGCCGGTTTGAAACCCTTCCCTTTGTGGATTGTACCGGATTTGTTCAAAGTTTGCTGAATACTTCCAGCAATTTTCCCTTCAAACATATTATGCCTATCGGTGGCAGCCATATTTCTTAAAATTTGTAAATCTCTGTTTTTCTGGAGTTCCGGAGTTTTCCCTGTTTCGATATGCTCCGTTTCGATAATCTCCAGTAGATTAGAAATGAGGCTTCTAATTCTGCTTCACATGGAAGGGATAAAAAAGAAGTAAAAGGTGTTTTTCCCGATGTTCCGTTCCCGGTTTTTCCCGGAAGCGCACCTGGCCAGGAGTGCACCCGCATCAGCCAGCAGTATATATGAAAATATAATGATGACTTTTCCCTGCTGTCTTTTTTCAGAATGAGGCGACCTTTGGGGCTTTAAACAGGGATGTCTTAAAAACGTACTCGAAGCGCTTTTTCCAGCTCCGGGGCCCTAAATTCGTTTTTAGCGGGTGTATTCGGATTTTTATTCTGGGTTTTTCGTAAGAGTTAGGGAGAATTGTGTTCTTTGGAAGATTTGTGTTCTTTGGAAGATTTGTGTTCTTTTCTTGTTTCAAGTGTCATTTTTAAGCGCCACTCGCCGGTCAACGGACTTATTCGTCAACGGGAATGGTTTCGAGTTGGCTTGAGAGGTTCCAGATAAGGGTCCTTGTGTGCAGCGGGAGGTTCGGATCGTTACTGACGTCCTCCAGAATGGAAATGCTGGATGCGGCCCTGAGGAAAACAGCCTCGGAATTGTTGTTAAGGGTATCTATGATTTCGTTTACGGAACGCCTGATATTTCTCGGAACCGACGAGTCGTTGGTTATGCTTTCTAAGACCTGGAGACATTGCCTGATAACTTCTGATGAATCAACTGATGACATTCAAATCACCTTCAGTGGTTAATTATGATGTAAAATAAGGGCTAGCTAATTTAGTGTAAGATAGGTTCGTTATATAAAATATTATCGGTAATTCCCGGTATTCATCATTTTTTGATTTTCTCATTGTGTTTTCGTATAGTGTTTTTATTTCCCCTGTGTTTTCCTTTATTCTGGTATTTCCCTTTCCCTTGATATTTCCCCTTCTCCTGATGCTTTACTTCGTTCTGGTATTTCCCTTTCCCTTGATATTTCCCTTTCCCTTGACGTTTCCCCTTCTCCTGATGCTTTACTTTATCTTGTTATTTTTCTCTTGAAGGGCAGATTAAGGTAGTTTAATATATATGAAGCGGAGTGGAGAAATCTTATAAGAGAAGTGCGAATGTGTGCAGAGAGGAAGGTTAAAACATGGATTCCGAGAAAGACCAGAAGGTAAAACGAATAGCCCGCTTCCTTGAACTCGGAGGTACGATGCTTGCAGAGCACTGCAAAGTTTGCGGCGCCCCGAAGTTCAGGTACCAGGGTCAGGTAATCTGTCCCCTCTGTGATGTCCGAGAGGAAGGGCAAGGAGAAGAAGCGCAGGCATCCCCTGAAGCAGTTCCCGTAGCTCCCGTGGAAATGCCTGCTCCGGAAACCGGAACTTTGCCTGAGAAAAGCAAACCCTGGTATGATACGAAAAAGGAAGTTCAGGAAAGCCGTCAGAATTCCTGGTTCGAGCCCAGGAGGGCGGAAGCAGCCGGGGAAGTAGAAGAAACGGTCCCGCAGTCAAGGATAGAAGCACAGAGAACCGTTCCCGAGAGCAAGGAGCCGCCCCTGCAGAAGGCTGCGGTACAAAATGCCAGACCTGCTAATGTCCCCGAACTCCAGGGAGACCGGGCAGAGCTTGAAGCCCTGCTTTTGAGGAAACTCGTCAGCATTGCCACTTCCTTGCAGGCTGAAAAGGACCCACGCCGGGTCATTGAGGAGTTCAAACTGATCGAAAAAGGTCTGGGACTGATCGAGCTCTTGAGGAAATACTGAGGAAATACTGAGGAAGGAAGGAAGGAATGCTCAATTCCTGGCTGGTTCGAGGAGTTAAGATTTAGAAACTGATGATTAAGGAAGGATGGTTTGAGACTTACGGTTTGAGCTTCGAAAAGGCTTGAGCTTCGAAAAGGCTTGAGCTTCGAAGGACTTGAAGTGTTAATAAGTTCTGAAACTTCCTGGTCTCCCGGGCGTCCTTGGGCAGAAGCGCCCTGACTCGCTGCAAGGAGACCGGATGCGCCGGAACATTATCTTCGGGAATATTTTCCTTTCAGGTCTACGTGTTCCTCCCCGATTCACGCGGTTGTCTCTCTTGCTATCCTTTCCCCTCTTATGTGCCTTGGCTCAGGTTTCAGCAGGAATTTATAAAGACGCCTGTATTTTTATCGCGATATACTTCTTTAAATATATATCTTATAAAATTATTTCCGGTCTGTCCTGATTTATCGTTATAATTCCGGCTCTTCATTTCTGATTCAGGCTTTCCTTTTCTCATTTTAGATATCTGGATACTGTGGGATACAGATTTCCGATATCATGAAGAAGGGGATTTTTTCTTTTGTGCAAATATTTTTCAAACTCCCTTTGAAGGGGTTTATATGTCATAATTTATCATTGAAATTAAAGCCATTTTTTCAGGATTCCACCTCAAACCCCCTCTTTTATCTATCACGATTGTTAGTAAATTTATTTTAGGAGTCTTTATATTTCAGAAACTCACACTTTACTATTGAGAGGTGATGAAAGTATGCGAGATGTGTCCAGAGATCTGGTTTCATATCTTTTTACCTTTCTGGAATTGCTTTGCGGACTGATCCTTCTAGTTCCTTTAGGGTGGATCGTCCTCCTTTTCTGCATGCTGTCTGAACCAAAAAGTACCGCGCTCGGGCATCATTTGAAAAGGCGTTGCAACCTTAAAAGGTATTAAAGAGACCGGTTCTCTCTCGTGGGAATTCCTTCCGGGGAATTCCTTATTTAAAAAACGAAATTTTCTGGGGTCTGCAGGGTTAAATATTATTGTTTCATGTACTGACAAAGCGGTTTTCCTCTGATACTGTCCGCTTCCTCCTGATCATTATATGGGTTTATTTCTGCAGGGCCCCGGCTTTTATATTTTAAATTCTGGTTTTTTTTCTTTGATGTGTTTTTTTTGTTTGGAATGGCTTTATTTTGTTGTCATGGCTTTATTTTTTCATCCGGCTTTGTATTCTCTTCAACCTTTGTACTGGCTTGTTACGATTTCTCTGATCCTGGCTGCGGTCTTCGGGCCGATCAGTTTTATCTTTTGAAGCTCTTCCGTGTCGGCGTTCATGACAGCTTCCACGGACCCTAAATGGACGAGGAGGTTTCTGGCGGCTTTGGGCCCGATGTTGGAGATTGCGGAGACCAGGTATTCCTGCTGCTCGGCAAGGGTTCTTGCGGATTTTTTCCCGTGGGGGTTGACTTCGCGTTTTTCTCCGATCTGCTCGCGTTTTGCAAGCACCTTCAGGATCGAAGCCGTTTCTTCCTCGTCCCTGGAATAGAGGATGGAAATCCCGAAATCGATTGCAATGGAGACAAGGGATCCGTAAATCGCGTTCGGATTGAGCTGTCTTGCGGTGAACAGGTCTTCGCCTTCGATAATCAGGACAGGTTTTTCATACACCCGGGTAAGGTCCGAGAGCTGGGCAAAGAGGTTGCGTTTCCCGTCGATCAGGGAGCTGGCAAAGTCGTCGGTGCGTTTTCTCTCAACCGCTACACGGTCGCTTACCACATAGTCCCCTATCTCCAGGGCCTTGAAGCTCAGCCCCACTCCCATCCTGTCCAGGGCTTTTGCAACCCCGCTTTTTGTCTCCCGGTGGTCGATGACTACCCTGAGGGTTTCGCCCCCCATTTCGTCTGGAACTTCAAACTCCCCGAGGGTCTTTTGCTTTTCTGGCCCCGCGTCGGTTCCGTTTTCAAAAGCCGATAAGTCAGTGGTCTTCTTCGAACCCAGAGCCGACTCCAGTCCGTGCATGCTGTTCAGCATCTTTTTTTCCTTGTTTTTGCTGCTCCAGTAGTAGGCTTCGTCCCTTGTCCCTTTCGTCACCAGCACGACGACCCTGCCCTTATGCTGCCTTCCTGTCCTGCCCTTGCGCTGGATGCTCCGGATTTCCGAAGGGATTGGTTCGTAGAAGAGTACAAGGTCGGTGGAAGGGATATCAAGCCCCTCTTCTGCTACGGAAGTCGCTACCAGGACGTTATATTCCCCTTCCCTGAACTTCTCGATGATTTCGACCTGCTTTTTCTGGGTGAGTCCCTTATCTTTGTATCTGGAACTCTGCCCCACAAAGCGGACCGGGAAAAGCCCCGGAACTTCGGAAAGGGCATCCGTGACCATCTCCGCAGTATCCCTGTAGTTCGTAAAGACAATCACTCTTGATTCAGGGCTCCCTTCAAGCTGTCCGGATACGATTTTTTGTGCCAGGCCGAGTTTCGGGTGTTCGACTTCGCCCATATTTTCTTTTAACATGTGGAGGGCTTTTCGCATGTACAGGTCGTCCATCAGCCTTTTTGCGGCTTTGGTTCCGCCTTTTGCAAAGGCTTCCTGCCCGAGCTTTTCCAGGTATTTTTGAAGGGCTAGCACTCCCTGCGTCTCTATAAGTTCTATGCCGTGGTTCAGTTTCATCATTTCTGCCAGGACGGAAAGGGCGGTAAAGACTGCCGGGTTTCCTTCCCCCCGGAGTTCGGACTGGAGACTTTTCTGGAGGGCTAGCAGGTCTTTCTTGGACATGTTTTTCCGGGCAGCCACCGGGAAGCCCAGTTCCCCGAGTTTCCCTATGCGGTCGTCCATGATTTTGTCAAGCAGGTCCCGTATCTCTTTCATTTCGGGTGGGAGGTTTACCTTTTCCCACTCGATTTCCTTTTCATGCACATAGGGCTTGACGTCCCTGTCCTTTTCCGTTCTCACGGCGACGTTTTCGATATGCAGGGCTTCGCAGACCTCGGCTATTTTCTCGTCGGAACTCCCCGGGCTTGCGGTAATCGCCAGGATGTGCGGGTTTTTAGCGGCCTCGAAATATTTCTCGGCAATGAAGGTGTAAGCGTAATTCCCAACAGCCCTGTGGGCTTCGTCAAAGGTGACGTGGCTGACGTCCTCGAGGCTGATCCGCTTTGTCAGGATGTCGTTTTCGATCACCTGGGGCGTGGACACGATCAGCCTGCCTTTTTCCCAGAGCTTTTCCCGCTCCGCGGGGGAGATGCTCCCTGTAAAGGTCAGGACTTCCTCTTCGGAGATGTTCATTACTCTCCTGAAAAAAGATGCATGCTGCTCCACCAGAGGTTTGGTGGGAGAGAGCAGGAGGGCTTTTCCCCCGAAGCGCTGGAGCCGGGAAGCAATGACAAAGAGGGCTATGATGGTCTTCCCAAGGCCTGTCGGGAGCACCACCAGGCTTGGTCCTTCAAGGGCTTTTCCTGCCAGGTTGAGCTGGTAGAGCCTCTGCTCCACGGTATCGGGTTTTATCAGCGGGTGCTTGATGTAGGAAGGCTCGTTCGTGAAGAGTGTGTCGTTCATTTAGATCCAGTGGCCTCAGTTTGTGCTCTCAACTTAGCGATATACTTCAGTGCTGTCAGTTAGAGCTATCAGTTTGTGCTCTCAGCTTAGATATTTCAGTGCAGTCAGTTAGTACTATAATAAGTCCGTGTTATAAAAAAGTAATAAAAAATAAAAAGTTTGCTGAGGGCCCGGTTAAGAGCCCTTATTTTGCAGTTTCGGATTGTAGCTTCAAATTGTAGCTTCGGATTGCAGGAATTCAGAAGTTGAAAGGTTTGCCTGCGGATTCGAAGTTCCTACCCCGGTAGATCAGTTCGTGGAGCACGTCTTCGATGCCTTCTATGGGAGCCCTGACCTGACGCATGGAGTCCCTGTCCCTGATGGTGACAGTTTTGTCTTCCAGGGTGGCGTAGTCCACGGTGACAGAGTAGGGAGTCCCTATTTCGTCGTTTCTCCGGTAGCGGCGCCCGATGGTCCCGGAATCGTCGTAGGCGACCAGCAGGTTCTTTTCCCTGAGTTTTGCCAGGATTTCCTTTGCAGGGTCTGCGAGGTCTTTTCGTGTCAGGAGCGGGAGGACTGCCACCTGCACAGGGGCAACGGCACTTGAAAAGCGCATGACCAGACGGGTTTCTTCTTCGGCTTCGCCTTCGGCTTTCCCCTCGGTTTCGACTGCAGTTTCCGAATCTCCTTCTTGTGCTTCCCCGGCACCTTTGAGCCCGGAGTTTGCTTCCTTTGCAGCCACGTCCTCTTCTTCGAAGGCGTGTTCCATGGTCCCGTAGAAGATCCTGTCAATCCCGTAGGAGGGTTCGATTACGTGGGGTACGATTGCTTCGCCGCTGACCTTCACGGTCTCTTCCGCAAACTCTACCATGTCGGAGCTGACGCTGACTTCTTCGCCGTCCAGGGTAACTTTGATCTCGGCCTGGCTGAGCTCTGCTTCAGAGAGCTGTTTGAGAGCTTCTGAAACGGCTTTTGCCTTTCCTTTGAAGATGGGGCCGAGTTTACTCATGTTCGGCTTTACGACAAAGCTGGTAACCATCCTGGGTTCGTCGTATTCCACGTAGACGTAAAGCTCGGTCTTGCTGACTTTCGCATGGGCTTTCAGGTCGTAGTCGGTCCTGTCGGCAATCCCCACGGTCTCGACCCAGCCGAAGCGGTCCATCTCGATCTCGGCGTCCCAGCAGTCGATTGCGTAGTGTGCCATCTCGTCTTTCAGGTGCTGCCTGAACCTGAGCCTTGTGGGGTCGATCCCGATCTTTGTCAGGAATTCGTTTGTAAGCGCGAGGTTGTAGCCCAGGAACTCGTGGGCAATGATACCCTTCTCGACTGCTTCCCGAACGGTCATCCTGAACGGCTCGCCCTTCTCCTGGGCTTCCTGGGAGTAGAGCATAAGCTCCCTGTCTGCGAAGCGCTCGAAGTTCGGGTGGGACTTGTCCCTGGGATCGGTAAAGATCTCACACTCGGCCTGGGTAAACTCCCGAAGCCGGATTACCCCCTGCCTTGGTGCGATTTCGTTCCTGTAGGACTTTCCGATCTGGACAGCCCCGAAGGGGAGCTTTTCCCTGTAAAAACGGGACAGCCTCTGGAAGTCCACGAACATCCCCTGGGCGGTCTCCGGCCTGAGGTAGCCCTGGCGCCCGGTTCCGGGCCCGATTGTGGTCTTGAACATCAGGTTAAATTCATAAGCTTCCCCGAACTCTCCGCCGCATTCGGGACAGGTGATTCCCTTTTCCTTTATGACCTGCGTAAGCTGTTCCGCACTCAGGGTCCCTGCCGCGTCCATGACGTTTTCCACCAGGTGGTCAGCCCTGAAAGCCTCCCCGCACTTCTTGCACTCGCAGAGAGGGTCAGAAAAACCGCCCACGTGCCCGGAAGCTACAAAGACGTCCTCAATCCCGATGGTCGGGCACTCGATCTCCATATGCCCTTCCTGAATAACGTAAAACTCCCTCCAGATCTGCTCGATCCGCCGCTTCAGCGTGCTCCCGAGGGGTCCGTAATCGTAAAAACCACGGCTTCCGCCGTAAAGCTCAAAAGAGTTCCAGAGAAAACCGCGGCGTTTTGCCAGCTCGATAACCTGCTCGTACTTGTCCATTTTATAAATCCTCGTGATGATTGATTCGGGGTATTAGATGATTGTGAATTCGTGATTTGTCCGGAATATTAGAGGGATAACGGATTCATCATATTAAATTTATACTGGTCTGAGAGCGGAGGGAGGGGTTGAGGAGGATGTGGAGTGTTAAACCCCGTATCCCCACTTCCAGTTAAATGCTTCTTTTTTGAAAGTGAATCGATTTAGAAATAATTAAAAAAGATAAGGTTTTATTATAACGAGAGTTTCGATTGTAATTCTTGGCGAAGTGCCAAATTGTTAACTAACGATATTCATTTAAGTAAATTATTTTTGGAGGGGGCTCACCATTTTAAAGGAATTGCTGATACTAATTATTTTTTTTGGATCTATACAAATAGTCTCTGCTGAAAATCTTTCCGTTTACCCCTCAGAGCTGAGTTTTAATTTATCATCTGGTTATAATACTTCAGAGAAAATCCAGATCATGAATCCTTTTTCTGAGTTTTGTAACTGTTCCTTAGGTATTGTCGAAAATGAATATGAGGAGTGGTTTGAGATATCCCCTTCATTTTGCAATCTCAGTATTTCCGATTCTCAGAATATTAGCATAACATATAAACCTCCATTTTTTGCAGAATATTGGCCTCAAAAATGTAACCTTCAGGCCAAATTTTCTTCTGAAGGAGATTTAACTCAAACAATCAATGTTCCAATTTTAATTAATTTTAGTGCTTCTTATGAGCCTTTTTTACTTTTTTCTCCAGACAAAATTGATATAAATATTTATAATGATAGTTCTATAGAGACAACAATTAATGTTACGAATAATAATAGTTTTCCTGTGAGTTTATCTGTTTTTGTAGAGAATTTTTCCCATGAAAGCCGTTTAAAACTTTCGGGTTCTTCTGAGTTAGCTTCAGGAGACGAAATTGATTTTTTTCTGAATGTAACGCCAATTGAAACGGGGACTTTTGATTACAATCTCACTTTTGTAATTTTTTCAGACAATATCCTTTTGGGTAAAAATGAGTTGCCCATTCATCTGAATGTAAGTGATTATGGCTTGTTACCTCCCCTGCTGTCCCCAGATGAACTAATAATTAATGTTACAGCTGGCAATTCAATCGGAAAACAGGTCAGTATTACAAATACCAATAATATATCTTTACACTACAATGTATCCATAAATGAGTCTGTCTATGTTAATTGGTTTGAAATTTCTCCCAAGGAGTTTGATTTGCACCCTGATGAAAATCTGAATCTCACTCTTGAAGTTAAACCCCCACTTTCCTCAGCAGAAGATGTTGATTGCAAACTGAATATCAGAGTTTTTTCAAACTCAACTTCTCTCGAAAAATATGAGCTTCCTGTCCATCTTAATATAAGTGCTTTCACTTTGTCTCCTCTCCAATTATTTCCTGATAATTTAAGTATCAGCGCAAAAAAAGGAGATATCTTAGAATATTCTTTCAATGTTACTAATAATAACAACGAATCTCTGAGTTGCAATGTTTCCGTAGAAGATCAGAATTATTCTGATTGGTTTGAGTTTTCGCCTTTTACATTTGAACTTGAGGCTGGAGAAAACAAAGAAATTAATTTTACGATTTTTGTCCCTAACTCAGCAGAAGGGAATCATAATTTTAACTTATCTATTTTTTCTAAATCCTATTCCAATTTACTTGTCGAAAATTTATTGAGTTTTATGATTAGCGTTGAATCTTCAGATGAGTCTTCTGATGAAGATGATCATGGTGGTGGTTCTTCAGGCGGTGGAGGTAGTGGAGGCTCCCCAGAACCTGCAAGTAACGTCCGGGGGAAGGAACTTTCCCAGCAGTTCGTTACTAACGGTAATCGCATCAGGTTCGAGTTCGTGAGGAAAGTCACTCCTGTAGTTTATGTGGAATTCGACTCGAAAAGAATTTTTGGAAAAACCACAGCTATCGTTGAAGAACTGACGGGTAGGTCCCTACTGACTCCAGTTGAACCTCCAGGAAAAGTCTACAAGTATCTGAACATCTGGGTTGGAAACAGTGGATTTGCATCTCCGGAAAATATCGCAGAACCCCGGGTAGGGTTCAAAGTGGAAAAAGCTTGGATTGTTGAAAATGGAATCGAAGGAACAACGATATTCCTTTGCAGGTACAGTGATGAGGGATGGAGCCCGCTCCATACGAAAGTAATATCAGAAGACGAAGAATCTGTCTATTTCGAGGCTCAAACATCTGGCTTTTCTTTATTTGCAATAGCGTATGAAAGCAATCATCCAGATAATGAATTAACTTGTGATTCCATTGAACCTGCAAGAAATATCAAGTTCCGAGAAATTTCCCAAAATTTTATAGAAAATGGGGAACTTATAAGGTTTGAGTTCATTGAGGGAGATACTCCGGTAGTTTATGTGGAATTCTACTCTATAAAAAATTTAAGAAAAACTACTGCTATTGTTGAAGAACTAAAGGGCAGGTCCTTTCTGACTAAGGCCAATCCTCCAGGAGATGTCTACAGGTACCTGAACATCTGGGTTGGTGACTGTGGGTTTGCAACTTCGCAAAACATTGCAAACGTTGTTGTAGGCTTCAGGGTCAGTAAAACTTGGATTTCTGAAAATGCTATCGATAACAAAAAAATTTGTCTTTATAGGTGTAGCGATGGAGGATGGAGCCCACTCCAAACGATACAAATATCAGAAGATGAAGAATTTGTCTATTTTGAGGCTCAAACCTTTGGATTTTCCAACTTTGCGGTAATAAATAGTAACGGAATAGGCATTGATTCATATCCTATTCCCGACTTCAAAGGATATTATGTAATAGGAATACTAATGGTTCTTTTTTTGAGTAAGAAGTAAAATAAGTTTTAGGCAAGGATTACATCGAAAACTAAGACATCAGAGAATAAAATACTGCAATTTAGGTTGGGAAGGAATGTTACGAAATAATTTTTTTTACGAAATTCTACTGATTTCATTAATTGTTTCAATGTCCCCTGTCGCTCAAGCTGTTGAATATAAAACTGTTTATGCTTATAATATTCTTGAAAATATAGATGATGGAGACTTATATCTTGAAAATTCTCGCATAATTGGAAAAGTAAATTTAGGCAATAAACTTGGCACTTTCTCTGGTGAGCAAAAAGGTTCGTTTTCCTCCGAAGTTGAGGCCAATGAAAGTTTGAAGGTTGTAGACTATAACATAACAATCAGAAATTCTATTTTTGAAGATGATGTGGAGTTTTCAAATACTTTTTTCAAAAAGTCTATCTCTTTTGAAGGTACTTGTTTTTCAGGCGAGTCTGACTTTTCCTGCTCATACTTTGCTGATAATTCATCATTTCAAGATGTGGATTTTATAGGTGATACTTGGTTCCAGAGTGCAAATTTTTCTGGTGATGCTAATTTTTGGAATGCGAGTTTTAAGGATAGTGCCTGTTTTTTAAATTCTAGTTTTAGAGGTTATGTTGATTTTGGAAAAGTAAATTTCTATGGCGCTGTCTTGATGTCGGACATCGATTTTGGGAGCAACGTAAACTTTCAGGATGCTATATTTAGTAATGAAGTCGGTTTCCAAAATTCATGTTTTAAAGGAACTGTTAATTTTGTAGATGTAGATTTTGTTGACGAGTCAAGCTTTTTTAACACTCATTTTAGCCGCCTAACCGATTTTACCAGAGCAAATTTTAATAAAGATGTCGAATTCGACGATGCAAAATTCCAAACTCTTACTTATTTTTTATACTCAGATTTTAAAGACAGCGTTAGCTTCATTAATTCTGTCTTTTTGGGTGATACCTACTTCTTTAATTCTGTTTTTAGTAGAGATGCTGACTTTGAAAAGACAAATTTTTCTGGAGATGTCTTCTTTTATGATGCGAATTTTGCAGGTAAGGCAGACTTTGATGATGTTCATTTTGGTTCAAACGTATATTTCAATGGTACAGATTTCAACAATATGGAGGTAAAGTGGAGTTCTCTCAGGGACTCGCTTATTTTTGATGAGTTGGTGTATTTAAGATTAGTTCAAAATTTTAGGAATCAGGGACAGTTTGAAGATGCTGACACAGCATATTACGAGTACCGAAAAGAGTGTCAAAAAAGAGATTCGTGGCTTTCCCTCTCAAAATGGGGAGATATATTCATGTGGCTTGCATGTGGGTATGGCGTGAAACCATTTCGTGCATTTGGTTTAGGTGGCGGAATAGTTTTGCTATTTTCCCTTCTTTACTGGAGAGGAAATGGAATTTCTCAACCAAAAGAAAGGTATGAAAACACGAATCAGAAGACAAGTTTTTCGGATGCGTTTTATTTCAGTATGGTCACCTTTGCGACAATTGGGTATGGAGATTGGTATCCAAAAGACAAGTTCAGAAAATGGGTTATGATTGAAGGATTTTTGGGCTGGTTAACTCTCGGCTTGTTTTTGGTAACTTTAACGAATGTAATGATCAGGCCATAATTTCAGAAAGTTCAGATAATTTTAAGCAACCAGACATCAAAGAACAATCAATGCAAAACCTGAACCTCAAACTCGAACTCACAACAAAATCCCTATCCTCCTTCCAAGAAATCCTCTCCGAACCCTACTCCCCAATTATCCGAGACGCCGCTCTTCTCAGATTCAACCGCAGCGTCGAAATCTTCAGCAAGCTCCTGAAAGACTACCTCTGCGTCCATGAAGGATTAGTATGCGATTTATCGAAGCCCTGCATGAGGATGGCGTTCAAGGTCGGGCTTATGGATGAAGAAGAAACGGTGCAGGCACTTGAGATGATCGATCAGAGGGAGGAGATTGAGAATATTACCGAGCGTGCTAACTTTGAGAAAGTCGCAGAAGAGATCTATCACCAGATAAGGGATTACTGGGTACTGATGGATAGGGTTTGCAGGCGGGTTGTCGAAGCGATCGAGGCAGAGGGTTAAAAGGTTCTTTTTTTGGGGGTGCTTTTGTTGAATGTTGCGTGGGGTTGGTTCTGGCGTCCCCCGGGCGAAATATAATAATAGAGTTGTAAAAATCGGGCAAATTGTCCCTGCTTAGTTATCCCCGGAAACTTTTTTTGGATCTGCTTCATAGGTACCGGCACTCTCACCGGTCAGCTTGCTGACCGGCTTTTCCCATAAATTGTATTTTAATGAACAAGAAATGAATCCGGCTGTGGGGCGAAATGTTCAGAAAAAAATGCAAGGGACGATTTTGGAATCGCTTCCCCTGTTTTTGATTCCTGATGACGTAATTGAGCTTTTTCTTTTGTATTTCAGAGTTTTTCCTGCTCGGGCCGCGCTGAAGCGCGGGGAAAAACAGACGGAAGATGGCTATTAATGTTGCTCTGTTTTTTGAGTCATTGAGTTTGAAACTCTCCCTGCCCTGGAATCTCATACTTCAAGTGCTCATACTTTGAATGTTTCGTGGGGTTGGTTCTGGCGTCCCCAACGAAATATAATAATAGAGTTGTAAAAATTGGGCAAAAATCCCAAGAAACCTTTTTTGATCTGCTTTCTAGGTACCGGGGCTCTCACCGGTCAGCTTGCTGACCGGCTTTTCCATAAATGTATTTTGAAGACTAAAATGTATAATTTTGGAATTGTTTCCCATGTTTTCGATTCTTGAAGTCCTCTTTGAGCTCTTTTCTCTTATACTTCAGAGTTTTTCCTGCTCGGGCCGCGCCGAGGCGCGGGGAAAGACAAACTGTAGACGGCTATTAATGTTGTCCCGGTTTTTTGATTCCTGATCCAAATGTTCTCCTTTTCCGGTTTTTCGAGACAAATATTTAAAAGATTGATGCCGAGTACTAATTATGGATGCTATCTCGACTTTGAAGGAGCACGAGAAACTTATACGGCAGAAATTCGGAGTAAAAAGGATCGGGATATTCGGCTCTTTTGCGAGGGGGGAGGAAAGGGAAGATAGTGATCTTGACGTACTCGTGGAGTTTGAAGAGGGTCAGAAAACATTCGATAATTATATGGATCTGAAGTTTTACCTGGAAGACTTATTTGGCAGGGAAGTTGACCTCGTTACTGAAAAAGCACTCAAGAGACAACTCAAGGATATCATCATGAAGGAAGTTGTGTATGCCTGAGAAAAGTCCTGTTCTTTATTTAGAGGACATTCTTGAATCGATTGAAAAAATTCGAAAATACCTGGGTGATTCTTCCTTTGACGAGTTTTTGGAAAATGAAATGCTAATAGATGCGGTAATCAGGAATCTTGAGGTAATAGGAGAAGCTGCTGGACATATTGCCCCTGAAATCCGCGCTAAATATCCGGAAATAGAATGGAAAAAAATTGTGGGCTTGCGAAATATCTTGATTCATGATTACTCTGGAATTGACCTTGATATTGTCTGGGATGTCATAAAGTACAGGCTCAATTCCCTGGAAACAAATGTAAGGCAAGTTCTCAAGGAAGAGAAAAGCCATGAAGGATGAGGCTTCTTCTTAAATCGCCGTTTTGTTCTTTTCTTTTTCATTTCAGGTTTTTTCCTGCTCGGGCCGCGCCGAGGCGCGGGGAAAGACAGACGTGAGACGGCTATTAAAGTTGCTCCGTTTTTGAGTCATTGAGTTTGAAACTCTCCCTACCCTGGAATCTCATACTTCAAGCGCTCATATTTTGAACGTTACGTCGGTTTGCTCCTGGCACCCGCAGGTGAAATATAAAAATAAAGTTGTAAATCTCTGCATAATTTGCCCGCGGGTTTTACCTTTACTAAGGTCATGATAGGGAGTTTTCGCATTTCGTTTTCCATTTTGCTTTCCACAATAGTGCAACTCCCAAAATGGTCAGGATCAGCATTTGCCAGTTTTGTGAAAGCGGACCTAACCCGACCGATCCTTCAAGGGTATCACGAACTTCATCGAATGCGGCGTGATACACAGTCACTACAGCTAAACTTTGCGTGCTTGACCAGATGTAGGCGAATACAACTGCGTGCATGACTGTCGGTATTAAACTGACAAGCATGACAAGCGGCACTGAAACAAGAGGATTGCCCGTCATTTGTATTCCCATCACAACTAAAACCGGCAGGTGCCAGACCCAGGTGATAAAGCCATGAAAAAGTAATGCTCGGCGGGTACTGTATCGCGCAAATAAGCGAGGCAGCAGATATCCACGCCAGCCGAACTCTTCCCCAAAAGCCGGAATAAGCGTGATTGTAAAGCTAAGTAAAAACTCAGCCAGAATGGTTGTTGGGCTTAGATCTTGAGGAGCTTCATAAATTCCCAGCAGCTGTTCAATTACTCTCGGGAAAACCCACAAAAATAGTGCCAGTGCAAGAGCGTATACATAATGCCTGGGCCTGCCCCACTGCCAGCCGGCATTTTCAAATCCATCATGAAATACAAACTTGCCGGCAATATAAGTGCCTACAGCAACCATGATCATTGATATTAAAAGGAGAGGTCTGAAGGCTTCTCCTAAAAATGGGTAAGCGATCTGAAAAGGCCAGGAAAGAGCAAAGATAATTAGCAAATAGACTTTTAATGAAAAGGGGCGGTCGAGGGTTCCGTTTTTCATGAAAATAATGTTTTAAATTTTCATAAATACTTTTTGGAAGCTCGACATTTGTGCCAGGTGATGTTGCCTATATTCTTGCTCGGGCCGCGCCAGGGCGCGGGGGTAGACAGAAGGGAAACGGCTATTAATGTTGCCTCAGCTTTTGTTTTTTCGGATTCACAGGCTTTTCCCCGGTTTTCGAGACAAGTATTTGATAGATTGAAACCTGTTTTGCCTTTTTACCTTGAGAATCCGGAAGAATCCTTTAATTTTTTGACAGTTTTTCCGGAAGCTAAGCTGGCAGTTTAAAAATAAATACAGCATGATAAAAGGCAAGTGTTTTGTTTATTTTTGATTCTTAAAGGCTTTTTTAAGCTCTTTTTTCCGGAATTTCAGGGTTTTTTCGGCTCAGCCCGAAAGGACATGAAGAATTAACGGTAACTACTTAACACCGCTCTTGAAGTTGTTTTTTTGTTCAAATCTTCTTTTCAAACCCTATGCCCCGCCATTCTTTACTTTTCATGTTCGGCTTCTACTTCCTGCCTGGATGGTTTATATGTGGATTGGAGGGCCAGAGCATCATTAATGCACTCATATAAAATATTTTGTATTAACCCAAAATTTATTAATACGATCGATATGTAAAGCTAGATGCTACGGGGGTGAGAAAAGGATGTTTTCAATTGAAGATGCCTTTTCAGGGCAGTATTGATAATAGAATACTTTATGAGTATTTGTTAAATGGGTATGCGAATACTTTGTAGGTATGTGTTATCAGTGGGGTATGATTGAAATGTTGGAAAGAAGTTTAAGAGAAATTGTAAAACTTATCGTTGAAGAAAGAGAATTAAGTATGGAACTGGTTGTGGAATCGCTCCACAGCCTCGAATTTCTGGCAATAAAGGTGATAATGATATCTTTGAGTCTGTATCACCTCTATGATTATGCGGTTAAGACAATTTTTTAAGCCGCGATTATATCGAATTCACATCATTCCCTAAATTTCCCCTTTTATATTTTTGTGGGGATTATTTATTCTCTCTACCGATCATGGTTTAAGGAATGCTTCAGGGACGATTTGAACATTTATTGTAAAAAAGAGTTCAAGGCTCAGCAAACGCTAAAGAAACAGCCTTGAAATTTCGCATTTCTCTTTAATTTTTTATTTTTGATTTTGTTTTTACTTTAACTTTTGTGTATTTCTTGCCTTTACGTTGATATCTGTATATTGCTATCTTTACGTTGATATCTGTATATTGCTATCTTTACGTTGATGTCTCTATCTTGCTGCCTTTTCCTTTTTATCCTTCAGATTGCCTTTCCGGTATTTCCCTCAGACCGGGGCAACCGTTTTTCCGTATGCATCGTTTAGCACTATCGCAAGGGCTGTGTACAGGGACCCCAGGGCCATGATGAGCCCCACATAGCCGGCTATTACTAGCAAACCTGCGTTACCTGTGGCGTTTACGATTGCCAGCAGTATGAACAACATAAACAGGGTCACAAAAACGAACGTTATGGCTTTGCTGCCCAGTTTCAGGGTGGCTATGAGCATAACGAAGGTGTACATTCCCCAGAAGAAGAGGTAGGATGCAACCGATATCGGGGTCGGTGCATCAATCAGGCCTGCTGCGGGCAGGAGTATAAGTCCTGCAAGGGAGAACCAGAACAGACCGAATGCGCAAAATGCAGTGCCTCCGAAAACACTTCCCTTCTTCCAGGCCATGATGCCCGCAAAGACCTGGGCAAAGCCTCCCAGGAAAATTGCCATGGACACGATCATCGAATCCACAGGAAAAAGCCCTATGTAACTCAGGCTCAGGAGGGCTGCAGCAAGCCCAAGCCCCGTAAACCCTAAAGGTGATGGGTTTGCAGTCATGTCCTTTATCTCTGTCATCACTTCTTGTGTTTCTGTCATTGGGATCAGCTCCCTGACTTAACTTCTTTAGGTTTTTGTTGAGTAATGGTTTCTTTAATTAATCGTTTTTCAATCTGCGGTTTCTTCAATCAATGGTTTCTTGAATCCTTTTTTGCTCGTCGAATCCTGTTTTCTTGAATCGAATCTGCTCTTTGATTCCATTCCTGTTTTGATTCTGTTCTTCGAATGGAGGTTATAAAGACTACCAGCAATGTGAAAAGCTCATAGTAGGCACTCTTCACTGCAGATAATTAGGAAAATAAATCACGATTCGAACCTTATCTTCTGGAATGTTAGTTCCCGGAATGTTGCCTTTCTGAATCCTTCCGGTCATTTTCCCGGCTACTTTCCCGACGCCATTCTTTTCTCTTTCATAGCGGGCACTTTTTTGTTCCCACCCCCGCAATACCTTTTTAGATATTATATATATAGTTCCATATATATTATCCTTGTTTTTATAATATTATTTAAATGAAAAATATTCCTTTGAAGAAGTTCCTTTCACATCCCTTTTTATTTGCGTTTTTTCAGGGGGGTTCCCCTCCATTAATTTTAAATCATCAGGAAACTTAAGAGTGAAGCTAATGTCCCCCAAAATTCTTGTTACAAATGATGATGGTGTTTATTCTACGGGTCTCAAAGCTGCCTATGAAAGCGTTGCAGACCTCGGGGAAGTCACCATCTCAGCCCCTGCTATGCAGCAGAGCGGGGTCGGACGTTCGATCTCTATTTTTGAACCCCTACGAATCACGAAAACGGATATTGGAGGTATCACTGCCCATGCCGTTGGCGGTACTCCCACAGACTCGGTTATTCTCGGAATTTTTACTATAATGAAGGCGATGCCGGACCTCATCCTTTCAGGTTTCAATATCGGGGAAAACATCAGTACGGATACGATCACGACTTCCGGGACTATCGGAGGGGCCCTTGAAGCCGCAAGCTACGGTGTTCCGGCAATAGCTGCGTCCATCCAGGTCCTGGAGGAAGGGGAAAAATTCGACGACCCCAGGGACTACCACAGGGAACGCTTCGAAGTTGCAATAAAGGTCGTAAACAGAATTGCCAGAAACGTCCTCAAACATGGCATGCCCGATTCCGTGGACCTCCTGAACGTCAACGTCCCCTACCACGCCGAAGAGGACACCCCAATAGAAATCACCCGGCTTGCCCGGAAGGTTTTCAAAACCGCCGTGGAAGAGCGGCACGATCCCCGCGGCAGGCCCTACTACTGGATCGCAGGAGACCTGATAAAGGAAGAAGCAGAAGGGACAGACGTGCATGCCCTGATGCAAAAAGAACACATCTCAATAACTCCCATATCCCTGGATTCGACAGCCCCTATCGAGTTTTCAGAGCTTGAGAAGTATTTTTGAATCAGGCAAGTCTGAAAACTTAGGTGTCCCTGAAAATGAGATTAATCTGAAAAATTAGGTAAGTCCGAGAACCTGGATAAATCAGAAAAATTGGACGTCCGTGAGTCCGGAAAATTAGATAAGTCAGAAAAAGCGGAAGTACAGTGGGGAGTCAAATCCATAACTCAGGATTCTTCTCCTTCCCCGTCCTTTTCTATTTTTAACGAAATCTCTGTCCAGTTTTCGTCGATTCCGTGCAGGCACTCCACCATCGCCCCTACGGTATTGGTGAAGATTTTCCTTATAAAGTCGTTCATCGGAACTTTCTTCCCATCAATTACGAGTTCGATTTTCACGTTTCTTCCTCCTTAGTATCCTGTTTACTCTTCTGATTAATCTACTTCATTTCGTCTACTTCATTTCGTCTACTTAATCTACTTAATCTACTTAATCTACCGAAATTTCCTTACGGTAGTACGGTTTTCTCCGGTTTACCGCAAGCCTCAGGAGTTCTTCGATTTCTTCCTGGTCTCCTGCTCCCATGGCGTCTACCAGGTTGTCGTTTACGAGCAGGCAGGGCTTTAATTTCCCGTCTGCAGTGACCCTGAGCCTGCTGCAGTTGGCGCAGAATTCGGAGTTGTCCATGGGTTGTACGAACTCCACCTCCACCCCGTCGATCATGTACTTTTTCCGGTGGTGCAGGTGCCGGACCCTGACTTCTTTTGCCCTCTTTGCCAGGGTTTTTTTAAGGGATTCCGAATCGATCATGTAAGGGGCGAGTTCCGGGTCTATGTCCATGAGTTCGATCAGCTGCAGGATGACCTGTCCTCCGTAGGGGCGGATGAAATCCATCATGGAGTCGATCTCATCGTCGTTTACGCCTCTCAGGAGCACCATGTTCAGCTTTACAGGGGTCAGGCCCGCTTCAACTGCCCTGTCGATCCCTTGCAGAACCTTTTCCAGGGTACCCGGTGGGGCTCCCGTAATTGCCTCGTACCTTTCCGGGACCAGGGAGTCAAGGCTCACGTTTACCCTGTCCAGGCCTGCAGCTTTCAGGGTCTTTGCGCGTTTCGCTAGCAGGATGCCGTTGGTAGTTGCCGAGACCTCCTTCAGGGAAGGTAGACAGGCCAGGATTTCCTCGAAATCCTTTCGGAGAAGGGGCTCTCCTCCTGAGAATTTGACTTTGCGGACCCCGAATTTTGCAGCCGTGTGGACGATGCTGCAGATCAGTTCAGGAGGCATCTCCTTTTCGGAGGAGCCCCTCGTACAGCCCTCTGCCCCTTCGTGGTGGCAGTACATGCAGGTAAGGTTGCACCTCTCCGTGATAGATACGCGGAGCCCTGTTACCTTTCGCCCGTAAGGGTCTACCAGGGGCAGAACGTTTTCAAAAGTATCTTTTCCTGCTCCTGTTTTTTTTGTTGCTCCGGATGATGTTTTTTGAGCATTGAGTTCAGGCCTGTCTTCTGACATGGGTTCTCAGCCTTTTTTATATAATTTGAGTATAGTTTTTTTGCCCCCCATTTGAGGACCGTCACTGCAGAAGGCGAAAATGATCTCTGGAATAAAAATCGGTTATGTATAGCCGGTAATATACCTAATAACAGGTGATATAAATTAGTAGCGCAGGTCTTCCGAAAGTTTCCGGAGGCTTTTCGGGTCGGTACTGCAAAAAATATTGAATTTCCGGTAAACGGTTACTGGTTTCCTGAAAAACAGCCCAATTAATATATATTAATCTGTACAATAGTGAACAAATGACAAAAGGAATACTTATAGCAGGAACCCACAGTGGGGTTGGAAAAACCACTGTTTCCATGGGTATAATGGCTGCCCTCAAACACAGGCAGCTTAAGGTCCAGCCGTACAAAGTAGGCCCTGATTACATCGACCCGTCCCACCACACTGCCATCTGCGGGCGTCCCTCCCGGAACCTTGACACCTACATGATGGGCACGGACGGGGTCGGGAAAACCGTGGCAAGGACATCCGGAGATTCCGAAATTTCTGTCGTTGAAGGGGTCATGGGGCTCTTTGACGGAATGGATTCTACGGAAATTGCAAGCTCGGCGCACGTTGCAAAGATCCTTGACATCCCGGTTCTCCTGGTCATCAACGTGCACGGGATGTCCCGAAGCGCTGCAGCTCTCCTCAAGGGCTACTCCGAGTTTGACCCTGAAGTCCGGATTGCAGGCGTTATCCTGAACAAGGTAGGAAGCCCCCGTCACGGGGAAATGATAAAAAACGCCCTTCCGGGCGACATCCCCATTGTCGGAATGATCCCACGAAGGAAAGATATCGAGGTCCCTTCCCGGCATCTCGGGCTGTACATGGCCCATGAAAAGGACTACAACACTGCCGAAATGGCGGAATTCATTGAGGAAAACGTGGACCTTGATGCAGTCCTCGAACTGATGGAGCCCTATTCAGTTCCTGAAGCCGAAGAAGTCCCGGTGCCCGAACCTGAGGTCAGGATAGGGATCGCCAGGGACGCAGCATTTTGTTTCTACTACCAGGATATGTTCGACGCCTTCCGGGCCTGCGGAGCCGAAGTCGAGTTCTTCAGCCCGATGAAAGGGGAACTTCCGGACGTGGACGGGATCTATTTCGGAGGCGGCTACCCCGAACTCTACGCCGGGGAACTGGAAGTTTCGAAGACCACCCGCAGCTTAAAGGACCTTTCAGCCGACGGCCTGCCCATCTACGGGGAATGCGGAGGACTGCTCTACCTCTGCGGCACATATGAAGTGGAAGGACGGACCTACAAACTGGCAGACGTCGTGCCCGCCGATACCCGCATGACAAATCGTTTAAGAGGCCTCGGGTACACCGAAGCCCGCCCCCTCGACAAAAGTTTCAGCCCCCACAACCTCAAAGGCCACGAGTTCCACTATTCCCTTACCGACTGCGACCGGGACGCCCGGTTCGCCTACGAAATGCTCAGGGGCAAAGGCATCCAGGACGGCTTTGACGGGCTGCTGGAACACAACACCCTTGCAGGGTACATGCACGCCCATCCCTCCACCTTCCCCGTAGAAAAGTTCGTGGAAAAGTGCAAGGAATACAAACGAAAGTGAGCGGAAGGAAGCAAGTGGAAGAAAGTGAGCGGAAGGAAGCAAGTGGAAGAAAGTAAGTGGAAGGAAGTGAATAGGAGGAAGTGGACAGGAGGAAGTAAGTGAACGAGAAAGAGTAAGCGGAAGAAAGTAAAAACAGGATTGTAACAGGATTGAGTGAAATATTCAGGTTTGATTATTCGGCTTTTTCGGGGGACTTCCCGGATTTTTCTTCTTTCCTTTCTTCTTTCCCTTCTTCTTTTACCTTTCCTTCGCCCTTTTTCCGAGCTTCTCCGTTCTTTTTTTCTCCTGCTTTCTCCTTTTCTTCTTCCTTTTCTTCTTCCTTTTCCCTATCCCTGTTCTTCAGGAAAACCCTCCTCTCGTAATATCCCAGGGGATGGCTGATCTTTTCGCAGAGCCCGTCCTTTCCTACGCAGTTCCCGTAGGTCCTCATGGTTTCGCAGGCAGGGGGTTTGTACTCGTTGCCTGTAGCTCCTGCGATGTGCTCGATCTGGTAGAGGGTCTTTTCCGCGTCAAAGTCAGGGGAGACGTTGAAGAGGTTCAGGATTTCGTCCACGGACATCCCTACGTTCAGGAGAAAAGAGGTCATGGCAAAGCGCATGGAATGTGCCAGGTTCACCCCGCCCTGCACGTTTGCCAGAGCATGGGAGATACAGGGGGGGAAGAGTCCGGGTTCCACTACTCCGAAATCCGTTGCCCCGAACTTTTTCTTCTGGACCTCGAACTGTTCTTTGATCCCGGCAGCGTGCGGGGCGCAAAAGGCTGAAACCTCTTCGGGGATTTCGGGTATGGGAAAGGACTGCTCGATGCGTTCCCTGACGGCTTCCTGGAGCAGTCTTGCGAATTCTTCTCTGGTAACCCGGACTTTTCCTGCACGGAGCTGGCGGTTGGTCAGTTTCCAGGCAGGGTCTTTTAAAGAATTCGAGAACCTGATATAATCCGTAAAATGCATGCTAAAATGAGTTTCCCGGGGTTCGGCGGAGATTCCGAAGTCTTCCCCGAAGTCAAGCAAAAAATCGGGACTTTCCGTTCTCAGGAGAGTATAGGCAGCTTTTGCTTCTGCCAGGGCATAGCGCCGGGTAAAGAGCTGGTCATCAATACATGCGACCAGCATCCTGGCAAAAGGATAAGAAAGGAGTTCCGAAAGGATCTGGGCTTCTCCGTTGAGGGAGGATTTTCCAATCTCACCTTCGAGTGCCTCTTTAACCCTTTCTATCCCCCGGGCTCTGGCAGCCCGGTAGGCGCGGGAATTGAGGAGACTGTCCAGGGATACTCCCAGACTTTCAACGTAGGCAGACGCTTCTGAAACAAATGGGTAGTATGCCAGTTGTTCAGTTTCCATAAATCTTAGTCCGATTCAATCCTCGGAGCCAGGAGATAGGAGATCTTTCCTGCTCCGTTTGCTATTGCGAAATCGATCAGGATTGGGAAGTCTCTGCCAAGGGAGAGGGTAACCTCGTTAATCTTGTTTGTGGGTTTGACAATATCGGTCAGGTAGTCCAGCGAGAAAAGCGAGCACGCATCTCCGGACTTCATATCGATCAGCTGGTCCCTGCCCATCTCCAGGCGGACCTTATCGGTGTCCCCTTTTGCTTCCATGTAAAAGATATCTTCGGAAATTCCCATGAGCATGTGGTCACTGATCTTTTCGGCCGCCTTTACGGCCCGCCTCAGGTCAGCTCCGTTAAGGACGACTTTTGCAGGCAGCTCTAGCTGGGGTACCCGTGGTTCTGCCCGGACGGTTGAGGGGTCAAGAAGGGAAAGGGTATAGGAAAGCCCACCGACGTCGATCAGGAGTTTCTGGTTTACTTCGTCAAGCTCCATCCTCACTGTATCGCTCCTGTCCGCAATTCCCAGCAGGTCCGTGATCTTGTTAAGGTCGACTCCGATTTCGCACTCATCTGCGCTGTATTCATCGAAAGCTGCCGATCCGAGCTCGAAAATCCCCATTGCAACATTTGCGGGGTCAACCGCCTTTACGGAAATTCCTTCCGGGGAAATCCTGAAGCGTACTTCATCGACAATTACAGCCAGTGAGGCAATCGAATCTTTCAGAAGCTCTGCATTAATCGCTGCCTTGAACATAGTTCTTCTCCGTTAAATAAATTTAAATCTTAAACTCCTATTTACCCTTGAGATATATAAATTTCTTTATCGGCGAGGGCGCTTTCAGGCTGTTTCGGACGGAAAAATCCGGAATCCGGGGAAACAGTCTTCTGGAATTCTGGAATCAATAGGTTCAAAGTCCCGGCAACTATATAAAGCTTGGTTAGAAAAACCGAAGGCTTTAACCTCATCCGGAAGTAGGAAGGCAGGTTCGGAGTGGGTATTCTTTTTCTCTCAGGAATGCAGGATTGCGGGAATAGCAACTCCTGTGCAGTTCTCGAGCCTTTTTTTTCGGGATCGGATTTTTTTCCCGGGATTTTCAGTCGTATTCTCTCCAGGTGAATCCGCATTTGGTGCACTTGAAGAAGCGGGTTTCGGATTCATCTGCTGACCGGAGCTGCCTTAACCACCAGTATGCGGTGTTATTCCCACATTCCGCACATTTTGCGTTTGTCGAGGGCAGGCCTGACATCTGTTCGCCTTCCAGAACTACCACTTCGTGTTCTTCCATCTTTGATTTGGAGACAAACGCTTTTGCGTTTTCTTCAATGGGTTCCGCATGGCCACATTTTCTACACTCTAAATTGCCATTCTTAGGAAACATCATACTTTTGCATTTGGGACAAAACCGCATTAATATCACTTTTTGCATCGTTTATCATTTTATCATGGTCAAAAGCCAGTTCAGGGATTGAATCAAGCTCAAAAAGCTCCACAGCAGTGGCATCAGAGCCCGATCTTAATTGTCCGTGTCCTGTTGCGAGGTAACACGCCGAAACCGTATGTCTTCTCGGGTCTCGCCGGGGGTCGGAATAGACTCCGATTAACTTGACGATCTCTATAGAAAGTCCGGTTTCTTCAAAAGCTTCTCTTGAAGCTGCCCTTTCCGTGCTTTCTCCAAGTTCAACAAAGCCGCCCGGAAGGGCAAATTTTCCCTGATAAGGAGGGTTTTTTCTCTTTACAAGAACAAGCCTGTTTTTAAAGAGGATCACCGCGTCTACGGTTAGACTGGGACTGAGAGGAGGATTCATAAAACGCCTTCGTAATTCACTTTCACGGAGATGTTTTTACCGCTATCAATCTCCTTTATGAATGCTGTTTTTCCGGAAGGTTTGCCGGAGTAGAATAACATATTAGTCGGAGTAGAATAATATATTATTTTGTACATATTATAGAAAATCGTTATCATATTTCAATTATTCTTCTAAATTCTCTTTTTCTAGCAGGAATTTCTCACTTGTAAAAAAGCTCCTTTTGCTGAAGTCTTTCTTAAAGTTTTCTATTTTTTACTGCCAAAGTAACTTTTCTTTCCTATCTGGTAATTTTTTTTTATTCAGACAGCAGGTTTTTTATTAACGGAAACCTTCATGTAATCGGTATTCTTCTATAATAGGAATTTGTTATCATACTTACTAAGATAGGAATTTGTTATCATACTTACTAAGATAGGAATTTATTATCATACTTACTAAGTGCTTGTAAATTGAGTGCTCTCCCCCGAGCTTCTTCTGGCTTTTGTAGCCATAACGCATCGGGTTTTTCCGAATGAGACTAAAATCCGAATGCCTGGTAGACTGTAACTGAATCTTCAATAGAAATGCTTTTAATCATCTTGGAGAATTTCAGATACTGTTTTCCGGAAAAAGGTGCTTGAAAAATGATAGAAAATGTACTCTGGCTTGCAGTCGGTTTAATGATTGCATCATCAGTAATCCCCAGGAACCTTATGGTCCGCAAACTGGTTGGCGGGATAGGATGGGTATTATTTTCCGTTCACTGGGGTTACCAGCCCCTTCACTACATAGAGACTCAGGACTATGCAAATGTCGGCTTAACCTTTCTCTTCGCTCTTTTCTGTATGTTCGTTGCGTACATTATGTTCCGGGAATACAGGGAGGGTGCCCTTCTGGTAAGGAAGAACAGGGAACTGGTACGCTCGAAAATTCCTCCCCCCATAGGCGGGGAAAAAGGCATTGAAATAACTTCCATGCTTACCAGTGCAAATTCCCTCGGAGCTCTTATCTATTTCCCGTTTGCAAGTTTTCCATCCCTGAACACCTGGATCATCGGAGGGGTAGCCTCCCAGGTTGTCTGGACACTCCAGTATTTCGACATCCCTGCACATATGAATGACTGGAACATGATAACCCTGAACGGGTACACCGTGGAGATCATCCTTGCCTGCACGGCAATCGAGAGCATTGCTCTTTTCATGGGGCTTATCGGTTCGGTAAGTGCTCCTTTCAGACGCCTGGTTGCCGCTTTTATCGTTTCAGTGCCGGTGATTTACGTGCTTAACCTTATCAGGGATATTTTTGTGGTTCTGGCTTACGGGGAACAGTGGTTTGGAGTTAACAGTTTCTCGATTGCCCACAACTATATTGCAAAGGCAGGCTCAGGGGTAGCTCTCTTTTTAATTTCGTATGCAGTACTCCGCATCCTGCCGGAATTGCTGGAGCTGATCGATGGTTTATGGGTTGTTCTTTCCAGGGAAATTAAAAATATCCTGAACAGGTTTGCGGGGGATTGAAAAAATATGCTTGCAAAAGGTTCGGAATCCTGGGTTTGTGCTGCAATCTCCGCTACTGCTCTTCTTGCGGGCTTTCACCGGGTTACTAATTACTCCTTGTTTCTCCATGCTACGTATCTGGGGACAGCAATGTCCGTATTCATGGTCTGGTTCTTCAGGGACCCTGAGAGGAAGGTAGAAGTTTCGGACAACTACATGATCTCCCCGGCTGACGGCACGGTCATTGACATAAGAGGACGTAAAATCTGCATATTCATGTTTCTTCAGAATGTTCATGTAAACAGGACTCCAATTTCCGGCAGGATTAAGGAAGTAGTCTACAAAAAAGGAGGATATCTTCCGGCTTTTTGCAAGGACTCCGAAAGGAATGAAAGAAACGAGTTCATCATAATCAGCAAATACGGGGATGTTAGTGTTACACAGATAGCAGGTACAATTGCCCGCAGGATCGTTACTTATGCAAAAAAAGATGATATTATTGAACAGGGCCAGCGCATAGGAATGATCCGTTTCGGGTCGAGGGTAGACGTGACAATCCCCGAAGCCTTTGACATCGCTGTCCGTAAAGGAGAGAGGGTGTTCGTAGGCAGGACCATTATAGCAACACTAAATGAGGACAGTGATGTAGTATGACTCTTTTGCATCTTTTAAGACTACCTGACTTTGTTTCCCTCTCGAACCTTTTCTTCGGAATTTCGGCTATTTCCGCTGCTCATGTAGGCTCCTTTGACCTTGCCCTGGTCTTCCTGCTCCTTGCAGCAATTGCAGACGGGGCTGACGGGTACTTTGCCCGGAAATTCGGGGGAGGTGAACTTGGGGAACAGATGGACTCCCTGGCAGATGCTGTCTCTTTCGGGGTCGCTCCTGCTCTTCTCATTTACTTCTATTTTGGCGGAGAAGACCTGATAGTAGTAATTTTTGCATACTTCTATGCCCTTTGCGGGGTTCTGAGGCTTGCCCGTTTTAACGCCATCCCCTCGGAAAAGCCAGGGTTCGAAGGGCTCCCAATCACCGCAGGCTGTGTTATGCTCGCCTCGTACATGCTCCTGGGAGAAAGCTTTGTCAGGATTGACTTCCTGCTTGTCCTTACCCTTGCCCTGTCCCTCCTGATGGTCAGCTCCGTGGCCTATCCCAAGATCAGGAACTTTAAACTCCTGGCTTCCATAGCTTTCGTGTTTTTTGCCATGGTGCTGCTCTTTTTCATAGACCTGCGGTACATGCGGTTCTTTTCCCCGATTCCTTTCATTTTGATGCTGGTTTATATGCTCTCTCCCTTCCTGAAAGTACCCATGTTGAGCAATGCTAATAATAAAAAGAAAAGGTCCTAACCTGAAAAACAGAAGCCACAAAAAGGAGAAGTCCGTTTGACTGAGGTTAATATGACTGATAGTGCAGCTGATATTACGAATGACAGTTCAAATGACAGTTTAAATGACAATATAACTGACAGGGACAACGCCCTCTTCGAGGCAGGCATAAAATTGGGGGCTCTCTTCCACCAGTTTACCGGCTCCCCCGTGAACCTGAAAACGGCAGGAAGTCTGGAAAAAGCCGTTCAGGAAAGCATCTCCGTCCAGCCTTACGTGGAAGACATTTCCGTGAAAATCGACCGGGAAATGCTGAAAAGCAAATTGAACGACGAATTCGGCTACTTTGAACTTCAGGGACCCATGCTGAAAGTAAAGATCACTGTAAAATACGGCTCTGCAAGGGTGAAAGTGGGAATGGAGTACGACCCCGAACTGGATTATCCCCTTATGAAAATCGAAGGAATTGAAGAAATTTGAATTAAAATTAGAGATTTGAAACCCGGGTTCCGGGTTTCTGTGACATTCTTTTTTGAAACTTCCCTTTTGAAACTTCCTTTTTGAAACTTCCTTTTTGAAACTTCCTTTTTGAAACTTCCTTGTTCACATCTCTTCTTTTACAGCCTCGAAAGCCCGGATCACCTTATCGTTCTGTTCCGGGATGCCCACTGTCAGGCGGATCAGGGTATCCCCGGCATCCCGGAAGGAGTCGCAGGGACGCACAATGATTCCTTTTTTCAGGAGAGCTTCGGATACAGCTTTTGATTTAAGGGGGGCGACGTCCACGAGGACGAAGTTGGCCTGGGAGGGGTAAACCCTGAAAGGCATCCTCTTTTTCAGGTCTTCCCTGCCTTTCCTGGCAAGTTCTATGCTCTTTCGGAGCTGTTCGGGATCCGAGAGGGCGGCGATTCCTGCCCTGAGAGCGGGGAGGCTTACGCAGAAAGGCGTTGCTGCTCTCATGTATTCCCTTTGAAGCCATTCCGGCATGATCCCGTAGCCAAGGCGCAGACCCGCAAGTCCGAAGGCTTTGGAAAAGGTCCTGCCCACGATCAGGTTGTCGTACTCGCTGACAAGGCCTGCGAGCTTTCTGTCGGCAAATTCCACATAGGCTTCGTCAACGAAGACAAGAGCCCGGGTATTTTCGAGCACCTTTCTAAGGTCGGCTTCGGGCAGGAGGTTTCCTGAGGGGTTGTTGGGGGAACAGAGGAAGATAAGCTTTGTCCGCGGCGTTTCGGCTGACAGGACTTTTTCCGGGTCCACGGAAAAGTCGGCTTCCCGGCTGACAAAGACCGGGGTCCCCCCGCAGGCCAGGGCCGGAAGTTCGTAATAGGCAAAGGTGGGGGTCGGGACAATGACCTCGTCTCCCTTTTCGAGGGTGAGCCTGCAAAGCCCGTCCAGGAGCCCGTCCATCCCGGGGCCGGATGCAACAAGGTTCGAGACAGGGAAACCTGTGTATTCCGAAAGAGCTTCCCTTAATTCCCGGGCATCGGCTGAGGGGTAGATGTTTGCGCCGGAAGCGGCTTTTACCAGGGCTTCCACGGCTTTCGGGGAGGGGCCAAGCGGGTTTTCGTTCGAGCCGAGTTTGATAATCGCTGCAGGGTCAAGCCCGTAAGCGGAGGCTATTTCCTCTATGGACTTTCCGGGCACATACTCTGCAATTTCAAAAATTTCCTTTTTTATGAGTTCAGGCCTGCTCAAGGACACCAACTACCGTATCTATCTGCTCTTTGCTAATAACAAGCGGGGGCACAAGGCGGAGCACCGAGTCCGAGGTACAGTTCACAAGCACGCCGTGTTCCCGGGCAAAGTCCACTATATCCCCGCATTTATAGTTCATCTCAACCCCTATCATGAGCCCTTTCCCGCGGACTTCCACGATATCGTCCCTGTCCATGTTCCTGAGCTTCTCCATGAAATAAGCCCCTATTTCGCGGGAGCGTTCCAGAAGCTTTTCTTCTTTGATGGCTTCGATAGAGGCAAGAGCTGCCGCACAGGCAAGGGGCCCGCCCCCGAAGGTGGCTGCATGCTGCCCGCGCTCGAAACTGATCCCGTCCCTGGCTGCTATGGCTCCCATGGGGAAACCTCCTCCGATTGCCTTTGCCATGCTCATGATATCGGGTTCGACCCCGACCTGTTCCTTACAGAACCAGGTCCCTGTCCTCCCAAAGCCCGTCTGCACCTCGTCAAAGATCAGGAGGGTGCCGGTTTCGTCGCAGATTTCCCTGACTTCTTTAAGGTAGCCGGGGTCCGGGATGTTCACCCCGCCTTCGCCCTGGACGGGTTCCAGGATCACGGCAGCGGTGTTTTCGGAAATTGCCTGCCTGACAGCGTCAGCGTCAGAGTAGGGGACAAAGGTAGTCTGCGAACTCACGGGAGGCTCGAAGGGTGTCCGGTAGGCACTTTTGTAGGTTACGGAGAGTGCTCCTATTGTCCTGCCATGGAAAGAGCCCTCAGCTGCAATAAAGGCGCTTTTCCCGGAGACCGTGCGGGCCAGCTTCATTGAAGCTTCCACGGCTTCGGTTCCCGAGTTGCAGAAGAAGACACGTCCCATGCCCGTAACCGAGACCAGGGCTTTTGCAAGTTCGGCCTGGATTTCGGTGTAGTAGAGGTTGGAGACGTGCATCAGTTCTCCTGCCTGCTCCCTGATAGCCTGGACCACTTTCGGGTGGCAGTGCCCCACGTTGTTTACCGCGATCCCTGCCACGCAGTCGATATACTCTTTCCCGTACACGTCATAGACAAGCGCCCCTTCCCCTTTCGAGAGTACCAGGGGCTGGCGCCCGTAGGTCTGCATCACGTATTTTGCATCTTTTTCGATAACTGATTCGTATTTTGCCTGTGGATCCTTCTGATCCCTTAGTCCTTCTGTCAAATGAACACCTTCCCTGAGATTCATAATTGTAAGTTATAATGGTAAACTGCTTGCCTTCAGCCACTTACTTGCAGCCACTTACTTGCAGCCGCTTATTCGCAACCGTTTATCAGCAGAAGAATATCTACGTAATTGTAGCCGTCAGTTGAAACTCTCATCTATTCTATCTGAAACCAGATAATTTCCTGATTCCCTAATAATCTTACTGTTACCCGGCAATTTCCTTCAAAGAATACAGTATCCTCTTAAAGTTTTCTTCATTCAAAATAAAAAAAATCGGAGTATGCCGTAGAAAGGTCAGGATTAGTCAGGGTTCAGGATTTTTCTGACTTTTCCCCGGGTAGGCAGGGAGTTGGGGAAAGTCCGGTCCCCGGCTTATGGCAGCCTTCCGGACCCTGAACCCCTGCATTATTCTTATCTGAATCTCTGCGCACCTATGAAACGTCGGCTTCTTCCCATTGCCCTGGTCCTGGCTGATCTTCTGTCTCTGCCAGGCACAAGGCCGCTTTTGGCTTTTGCCTTTGTTTTCATGAGAGTTTCAATTTCCACCACTTCAAGGGCTTTTACGAGTCCCTCTTCATGAACGCTTTCTTTAAACCCTTCAGCTGCTTTTCCAGCTGTAGGGCTCTCAAAGTTCTGGACTTTTCTGAAAGCTGTTTTTTCTGCGGGTTCCCGGATAAAAGATACTCCGGAAGGTGCCCTGATCATGCCGTCTACCCTTGCCTTTTCATGCAGGAACACGGAATCGGCTTTTATTCCTCCGTAGATCCGGCTGTTTCTTCCTATGCGGACCTCCCCCTTTGAAACAAGGCTGCCGTGAACTGTACTGTTGTCCCCAAGGGTAATTTTGTCTTCCGAATGGATGCTTCCCTGCAGGTTCAGGCCTTTTCCTGCCTCTACCGACTGTGCCTTTATATTTCCTATAAGGAGGCAGCCACTTCCTATTACGGCTTTTTCTGTGACCTCTATGGCTTTCGGGGAGACTTTCGAGCCGGCGGGTACAATCAGTAGCTTCTCGTCAAGCAGGGGGCTTCCTTCATTGTCCTCACAATCTTCGAAGAGGTCTTCAATGGCCTTTTCAACTTCTTCGCCCTTTCCGAGGCCCACCATTTCCCTGATGTACAGGAAGAGGAACATGATTACGGGTACAGGGTTCCTGACCACTATCCAGCCTTTGGTTTCGAATCCGGCTGTGACCTTTACTTCTTTTCCTACGTCCAGATCCCCTTCAACGGTCAGTTTCCCGTCAATTGTCACAAATTCTCCGAGGTAGGCGTTTTTTCCAACATCGACATTGCTTCCGAATTTGGACCACATGTCAATCCTGGCATCGGACCTGGCCGCAACGTCTCCAGAAATGCTCACTCCTTCCCCAATTATAACCGTATCTCCGGAAACCCCGTATTCAATACTGGAGTGATTGCCGACAATTACGTCTCCTTCCACGACGATCCGGTTAGCTTCTATTCTGGTGTTGTCGGGAATGAGCAGGGATTTAAAGACCTGTTCTGGCTCTGAAATGTTTTCACTCTCCGGGAACTGATTTTGGATGCCAAGATCTATGTTGCAGGGATATTGTTTGAAAGCTTTCTTCAGAAATCTATGAAGTCCTTTCAAGCAAAAACTACTAAACTAGAATATATTTTTATTCATTAACTGTAGGCCTGCGCTAAACAGGGTGACATCATAATTATATTATGTCCTGTTTATACCGATCTAACTATATAAAAAATTGGGTAAATTCCCGGAAATATCTGTTTTATCTCCCTTTTCATGTGTCTTCCCCGTAAACTCTAAAAAATAAACTCGGGAAGGGAAATGGAAATGGAAATAAACAGGAACTTCTGTGCTAGAGGTTCATTCAGCTTTTTTTGATTCTGTCCCTACCCGCACATCCACTGCAGGTCCGCTCTCAAGGGCCAGGATCTCTTCGGGAGAGAGGAGCAGCTGTCCGGTCGCAAGCAGCCTGTTGGCTTCGTCCGTGACCAGGACTTCGTCCCCTGCCCGGAGTTCGGGATCCAGGGAAACTACGTGTTTTGCAAAGGCTGTTTTGCCTTTTGCCACAAAAGGAGACGCCTCTTCACAGACCACTACCCTGAGCCTTTTTTCCGGCAAAAATCCGTGAAGAACGGATGCCCCTTTCATGCTCAGGGTAAAAAAACCATCCTTTGCCCTTGCCGTTACGATGCGCTTTCCGGAGTGGAAGACCTGGCGCACTCTTTTTGTCCTGGATAACTGGAATGTCGCCCCTTCCGGGAAAAGCTCTTTTCCGGAACCTTTTCCGAACTGGTAATCCGCGATCATACGGACTTTTGAAAGTCTTTCTTCTCTGCTGTGCATGAGGGTAGATAATATGCAGAACTTAAATCCGTGTCGGTCATCCTGCGGCCCCGGGTATATTTCTATGGCCTTGCAAACTTAATATTTATTAACGATATAATAAAATATTTATATTTGCACCATTAAAGCAATAACTGGCAGAAATAAATAAAATTTCTTGAAAGTTTATGACGTTTTCCGGGTTCCAGGCTCTGTGGACCCGAGTTACTTGCCCGGAAAAGCTGTCTTTATAAAAATAGTTGAGGTCTCTATTGATTCGTAAAAACATCTCCCTGGATGATGCTCATCTCCTTAAACTCCAGCCTTTTCTGGAAAGGCATGGAGGAAATCTCAGTGCGGCGGTAAGGGAAGCTATCGAACTTGCCGATCTTGGCCTGGCAAAGCACGGGACTCTCGAAGAAACGGTCGAGGCCCTGAAGAACGAAGAGGAACACTCCGGGACGATGGAAAAACTTGTCCAGAGCGGGGAATGTGTCCTGCTGAGTCGCCCGGTGCTTAGCTGGCTTGTACATAGTTGCTCGGGCAAACTTGTAGACGATGATGTGATCAATGAACTGTTGAATCCTTACAGGATTACCACTCTTCTTGAATTGGAAAAGTACCTGAACTGCAGAAGCAAGCGAAGGGGATGGGACATCGAGATCTCCTCTTCTTCAAGAGATGAGCCCTGGAAAGAATGTGCAATCATGGACTTTGTAGGGGGGCACAGGGATCTTCGCGAACTCCTGGTAGAAACTGTCTGCCTTTTCCTTGCACGATGGTTGGATCTGGATTTAGAAACCGTTTACCTGAAATCCAATTCGACCACAATATACCTGAAGCCCTTTGTGCGGAATGAAGCTCAGGAAATCCCTCCCGGGGTTCTGAAATACTTCGGCTCGATGGACGGTATGTACAGGGAGATCGAAAGGAAGCCGGATTTCTGGAACACGCTCACAGAATTATATAAGTTTTTCAACTACCAGCGGGTAAACATCGACAGGAACCTCTTTGAAGCTTTTGCTGCCGGGGAATTCCCCGATATAAAGAAGTATTTCGAGATAAAAGCCGGGCGCCCGATACATGAAATTCCTCTTTCGGAACTAATCCCTCTCTTCAAACACCTGTTTATGGTTTCTCAGCTCGTGAATGATGTCGAAATTAACACGGAAAAAGGGGAGGAGTACGTAAAAATTTTCCATAATTACTCCCGTGAAGAGGTAAGCGCCAAAATGGTCCGTCTTTTTTCTGATGTATTTCGGGCAGGATTGCACAGTTTCAGTGTAACCTCTCTTAAAGGGCTTACAATATTGGAGTTCAATGACCTGGAAGTTGAAAAGGAAAGTTCCGGGTTCCCCATCCCTGCGGCCGAAGGAGCGGAACTCTGAGAAAATGATGACCGGAGGTCCAATTTCAGTTTCTCTGATCTTTTCTTTTTCCATCTTTCCTTTCTCAACCTTTCCTTCTTGAATTTTTTCTTTCTCAATCTATCCTTCTTGAATCCTTTCTTTCTCAATCTATCCTTCTTGAATCCTTTCTTTCTCAATCTTTCCTTCTTGAATCCTTTCCGATCCTTTTTTTTCTAATCCTTTCAGGTCTTTATCGGGTTTCCTTTAGAGGCCGGCATGAGGGATGCATATGCATATTTATATATTATTTAAAATATTTTATATACCATCAAATCACATCTTAGTGTGTATCAGATCGTGTCTATTCACATTATGATGTCCTAAACATTCGTAATCCTGAAATACGAGGGACATTTGTTTCAAAATTCAATACCTGGCTTGGAAGTACCTGATTTCAAAAGCAACTCTGAGGAACGCTAGTGATCCGAAAGAATATCTCAATGGAAGATGAGCACCTGCAAAAATTGCGCCCTTTTCTGGATAATAATTCTGGTAATCTGAGTGCGGCGATACGGGATGCCATCGAACTTGCCGAAGCTGCGCTTAAGGAATACGACACGATCGAGGAGGCAATTAAGCACCTCAGGGAAGAATCCGGGTGCCCTGCGCTTCGCAACAGTCTGATTGAAAGTGGAGAATGTATATTGATGAGCCAGCTCGCCGTCAGGTGGCTGGTCGAGAAAACCGACGGGATTCTCGTGGAAGATGGAATCGTAAGTGAACTTTTCAATCCTTACCGGATAAAGTCCCTTACAGACCTGGTAGAGTACCTGAACACCCGAAGCCGGAATATGGGGTGGGAACTTGAAGCTTCGACTTATCAACTGGATGATGATAAAACCGAAGTAATAATACTCGAAAATGGGGACCCGAGTTTCAGGGCTTTCATTTCTGAGAAAATCTCTATTTTCCTTGCCCTTTATCTGAAGCTGGATGTCTCCTTTGTTCACCGGAAATCAAACTCGGTCCGTATCTATCTCAAGGAATACAGTTCCATGGACCTGGAACTCCCTCCCGGAATCGTAAAGAACTTCGGAGCTTTTGATACCGTTTTCAAGGAGATCAGAAGCAGGCCTGATTTCTGGATTTCTCTCATAGGGAGGTACAAGCAGCAAAGGTACCAGAGGGTGAACCTGAACAAGGATGTTTTTGAAGCTTTCCTCCTGGGAGAAGTCCCGGACGTAACAAGCTTTTTCGAAGAATCTGCAGGCAAACCTATCCGGGAGATCCCGCTTTGTGAAATGATTGTTGCCACAAAAAAACTGGCTACGGTCACCCAGCTTGTAAGCGATGTGGAAAGGGTTTTTGAGGAAGGGAAGATGCAGGTAAAAATCCGGCATCAGTTTTCCAGTGAAAAGGCTTCCTTTAAATTGGTTGAACTTTTTTCCAAACTGTTCCGGGCGGCAGGATATGAGTTTGAGGTAAGGTTCGTTTCGAATCTTATGATTTTTGAATTCGAGGAGAAATGTTAACAGCCTTCAAAGCTTTTTTTGGCTAGTTCCTGTTTCGGGTATTCTTCGTTTTCAGGGATTTTTCTCATCTCCTGGAGGGCTCCTCATTTTTCCTTAAATTGCAGTAAGTTTTTTCCCGGCTTTCCCTCCCTAAAGTTCTGTTTTTCACGTTTCTGTTCTCCGCAACTGTCAAGTTTTTTAATAGAAGCTCCAATAAAATTAAGAGCAATGAACTACAATTATTTCACACAGTTGGAGTGGCTCAATTAAGAGACGAAATTAAGGGACTCAATTCTGTGGTCAAGGTGAGTGAATAATTAATGCTTAAATTACCTGCCTGGTCCCAATAGGTTGAAGAAGGCAATCTGTGTGATAGTCCGAAAGAATATTTCAATCGATCAGTACTATGTCGATAAGCTCCAGCCTTTTCTGGAAAAAAATAACGGAAACCTGAGTGCGGCTATAAGGGACGCTATTGAAATTTCTTCCCGGGTAATGGAAGGAAAAGAGGCTGTGAATGCGGAAACGTACGTAAATAATGTTCCTGGAAATGCGGAAATTCGTAATAAGCTTATTGAGAAGGACGAATTTATACTTGTACACCGTAGCATGTTAGAATGGTTTGTTAAAAACACTTCGGGACTGCTTATAGACGAATCTACTATATATGAGCTTATAAATCCTTATAAGTTCATAAAAATCCCTGAAATAATCCACCACCTGAACATACTTAACGAGAAACTTGGCTGGAATATTAAGGTTTCCGCAGAATGCCAGGGGGAACCGGAAACGGGGGCTGTTATCCTTACTCTCTCAAATGGCAATCCTTATTTCCGGGAACACCTGGCTCACGGGGTTGCTCTTTACCTGGCAAAACAGATGAAACTGGATGTCCAGGGGTTGTACAGCAGGTCAAACGTGACCAAGCTTTACCTGAAACGTTTTAATTACCTTAATTACGAAAAGGTCCCTGGAGGTCTTGAAGAGCATTTCGGTTCCATGGACGGAACCTACCGGGAAATCCGGAAAAAGCCCGATTTCTGGAGAAATCTCATCCACCTCTACAGGCAGCACAACTATCAGCGCATCAGCATGAACAAAAAAATATTTGAGTCTCTTGTCTCCGGAAGAATGCCCGATGTTGCGGATATTGCAAGGGATTTCGAATTCCTTGCGGGAAAACCCCCTGATGCCTTCACCCTCTCCGAACACATTATGATTTTCAAGGAACTCTACCTGACAGACAACATTGGGAGTGATATTGAGGTCTCCACGGAAAAAGGGCGTGAATACATAAAACTCATCTATGAGTATTCCGATGAAAAGGTCCGTGAATGCATCACTCAGTATTACTCAAACATGTTAAGGGCGCTTTGCTATCCCTTCGTTGCCACTTCCAGTCCCAACCTGATCCTTTTTGATTTCGGGAAAGGCTCCGATTCCTGTGACGACAAAAAACCCGATTTTTTCGATCCCGATTTTGTCGATCCTGATTTTGTCGATCCTGATTTTGTCGATCCTGATTTTGTCGACCCCGGTTCTCTGATTCCCTGAACCTCTGCTTCCGGGGCTATGTTTAGACAGATAAATTGATATTGCAGAGTTTCCTATCCCTTTTCCATGAGTGACGTGATTCTTCTCTGGGACTGTCCCCTGCTTTTTGAAAAACTGTTTCTGGAGTACGGTCTTGAATGCACCCGAACGCATTCCGGTTCTCTGGGCACTCCTTATCTTCCTGCCTGCAAAATTCTGATCGTGCCCACAGGTTTTGCAAACCGGCAGTACACCAAAATCGGACCCGGGATCGAGAGCAGTGGAAACCGCCTTGAAAGGTTTGTGGATAAAGGCGGGAACCTGCTAGTCTTCAGCCCCCTTGTTCCCGAATATGAATATGAGTGGCTGCCCTTCACCCTGAAGTACGTAATGGAAGAAAACCCCTGCACTCCCCAGCCTGTAGGTGAACACGACGCCCAGAAACTGGTGGAAGGCGTGCTGCCGCCTGTCGGCTGTGACGGCTACTTCCCGGAAACCGATGCAGACATTGTGCTGGAAGATGATAAAGGAAGAGCTATCATGGTTGCAAAGGAAATCGGAAAGGGGCTGGTAGTGGCGACCACGGTGCATGAACTGCCTGCCGAAGAGTTCTTCAAATGCAGGGTGTGTGGTGCCTGCAAAGTTAAAGTCTGAAGAAATGTTAATGTCTGGAATGTTAAAATCTGGAGGAAAAATCAGGGTCTTCCTTTCCTCATTTAATTTTTTTGACGTTTTTGTCTTTTCTGTACTGTGCTTTCAGTTTTTTGACCTCTTCTGATTCATTTTTCAGTCTCAGGACAAAAAAGCCGAAGCAGGGTTTTGTATACTGAAATATTATGTCATTCCCTGAAAAACCCACAGGGGATGACTTTCCCAGGAGAGTAAAGCCTTTTACCTTGTATCCGCCGGGGACAAGGTAAGCTTCTTCGGAATTAGCTTTGACGGTTTTTTCACAATCCTTGAGTGTGGTATTTCTCAGGAGGATCTCAAATTCCAGCTCGCTTAAACATACCATTTTTGCTACCTTTTATAATTTTTTCCCGATCAAGCAAGAAAGATTCTGATGGCTGTCACTGCCCAAAATGACCCCTAATTAAATCTACAAATTAAAATTAAGGAAGGATGATATATAGAGATAGTTCATTCTAAAAAGAGTGAAAGAGGGCTCTAAGTTTTGCTCTTTAACCTGAGTACTTAACTTTCTTGCTCTGAGTAATTCTCCGAACTTCCTTTTCACGACAGTTCAGCGGGAGGATTGCCCAGTTTTAAGACTGATGTAAACAAGTATATAACTTGGTGATGACATGAGAATGATTAAAACCAGACCTAGAGGGATTGAAACGCGAACCTATAGGAAACATGGTTGAATTAAAACGTTGGCGCGTTTTCAAGAATTTCCACCTAAATCTCATTGCAAAGGTTGAAATTCAGGATTAGCTTTATTCTATTCTTATAGATAAAATACATCCGAGATGAAATGTTATGACCGGCGCAAAAGTGCTCCTAATGATGGGATGTCCAGAGGTCCCAATTCAAACCAGCATTGCCCTGTATCTTTCCCATAAGCTGGCCAGCTTAGGATTCGATGTAACCGTTGCCGGGACAGGTGCAGCAACCAAACTTTTGAGGGTGTCTGATTCCGACAGCTATTATGTAAAAAAGCTGGTGAATCTCGATAAAACCCTGGAGGCCATTATTGAGGACAGAGAGGATTTCGACATCTGCTTCGCCTTTATGCATAACGATGCCGGAATGACCTATGCCGCGACCATGAGCTCCGTTTCTAAAGCCAGGATGTACTCCATAGTATTTGGCAGGAATGCCGAGGATCTGGCCGAAACCGTTGAGTTCGATTGTGAAAAGATTGTTGCAAAGGGCGCTCACAACCCCGCTCAGCTCAAGAACAAGCTGGATAAGGTGGTGGAGGGGATAGTCAAATGAGCTGTATTGAGCAGATGAAGTACGAGATTCTCCTGAATAAGACGACCTATAAGGATGCCAGAGAGTACATTAAGGAAAACTCGGACGAGGTTTACTATGTACCCCCCGGCTACAAGATCTTCAATGACTACCACATAATAGGAGTACCGCCCATTGCTCTGGGGGTTAAAGGCAGTGCTCTGATCTTCACCTATACAAAGCCCTGCTATGGATCTTTTGTCCTGACCATAGACAACGAGGACAGTATAAAGGAAATCGATCGGCTCAGGGAGAAGGAGAAGGAAAAGGTGACTGCCTCATTAAAGAAGGGCAAGCCTCCTGAAAGCTCCAAAAAACCCTCCGGAAGCTTCCTGGATATGTGGAAAAAGTGAACTCTAAAAGCAAGTGAACTCTAATAAGATTTCAACATAGGGGAAAAGGTTTTTACCCTCACTTTCCTCTAAGTTGACTTTCAAAACCGGGTTTTACACTCATCAGTTCTACACTCGTTTACCCTCTTAACAGGGATTTACTCTATTTCCAGGTCTCTTACCCTGATACCGTTTTCCACGATTTTCCCGACTATTTTCCCACCGGTGATTTCGGCAGCCCTGGCTGCGTCTTTTTCCGGGAGGATGAGCAGGAAGCCCATGCCCATGTTGAAGGTCTTATACATCTCAAGGTCTTCGACTCCGCCTTCTTTCTGGAGGAGCTTGAAGATTTCCTGGGGTTCAAGTGGGTCGTAAAAGTCGAAACCGAGTTCTGTAACCCTTTTCAGCTTCAAAAGTCCGCTGCCCGTGATGTGGGCAAGCCCGTGGACTTCGCATTCTTTGAGGGCGTCCAGGACTTCGATGTAGATCCTGGTCGGGGTCAGGAGGTCTTCTCCTATGGTTTTTGAAGCATCGTAGGGGCAAAGATCCCGGTAGGAGTATTCCGATTCTTCAATGATCTTCCTGACAAGCGTGTAGCCGTTGCTGTGCACCCCGTTGCTAGGGATCCCCACAATAACGTCTCCGACCTGCACTTTTTCCCCGGTTACTATCTCACCTTTCTTAACCATCCCCAGGCAGGTGCCTGCAAGGTCGAAGCCTTTGATAATGTCGGGCAGGGTTGCGGTTTCCCCTCCCACGATGGACATCCTGGATATTTCGGCCCCTTTCAAAAGCCCTTCCCCTATCTGCTCGGCGAAGGTTTCATCGTGCTTTTCGAGAGCCAGGTAGTCCACAAAAGCCATGGGTTCGGCTCCTATGGCAAGGAGGTCGTTTACGTTCATGGCGATGCAGTCGATTCCCACAGTGTTCCAGCGCTGCATCTCGTTTGCGATGAGGACTTTCGAGCCTACCCCGTCCGTTGCCAGGGCAAGGGCATATTCCCCGAAGTCCAGGAGGCCTGCATAGTGCCCGATTCCTGTCAGGGGGGCTCCGAGGCCTTCCCGTATATAGCTGAGTTTGCCTGTCAGGGCTTTAATGGTTTTTTCTTCTTTCCTGATGTCAACGCCTGATTCTGCGTATGTAAGGTGTTTTTCACTCACTCTCTGACCTCTTGACGTGCAGTTCAAATCTGGTAAATTGGGATTAGATCCCGTTTCCGTTGTAGAGTTCGAATTCCTGATGCAGGGTTCTGACTGTGAAGATTGCGTCTTTTTCCCGGACCACGAAGGAGATGTTGTACTGGGAAGAGCCCTGGCTGATCATTATGATGTTGATCATGGAATTCCCAAGAGCTCCGAAGACCCGCTTTGCCACTCCCGGGGTCCCTGCCATGCCTGCACCCACCACAGCAACCACGCAGACGTCTTTGTCCGAAATGATTTCCCGGACGATTTCCCTATTAAATTCTTTATGGAGAGCGTTTAAGGCCGGTTCCACATGGGCTTCGCTTACCACGAAGGAGAGGTTGGACTCAGAAGAGCCCTGGCTGATCATAACAATGTTCACGCCTGCGTTGGCAAGGGCCGTAAAGAGCCTTGCAACGGTGCCTATGGTGCCCGCCATTTCGGCCCCTGAGATGTTGATTAGGGCTACGTTTTTGATAAGGCTTACCGCCTTTACCACGTGCCTGCACTGGAACTTGTCCGCGACCACAAGGGTGCCTTCGAACAGGGGGTCGAAAGTGTTCTTGACCCGGACAGGAATGTGTTCGCGCATTGCAGGTTCGATTGCCCGCGGGTGGAGCACGTTTGCCCCGAAGTAGGAAAGTTCCATGGCTTCGGAGTAGGAAATCTGGGGGATGGTCCTGGCCTCGGCCACGATCCTGGGGTCGGTGGTCATGATCCCGTTTACTTCTTTCCAGAGCCAGATTTCATCAACTTTCAGGGCAGCTCCAAGGATGGATGCCGAGAAGTCCGAGCCGCTCCGGCCAAGAGTTGTGACGATCCCGTCTTCGTTTTCCCCGATAAAGCCCGTGACCACCTGGATCTGGGACTCAAGCCGGCAGCCCAGTCGCTTCTCCACCAATTCGTAGGTCTTTTCAAGAGGCCGGGCGTTTCCATAATCTCCCGTAGTTATGATCCCGGCTTCGCCTCCCGTGTATTCCGTGGAGGGAACAGCGAGGGAGCGGATTGCCCCGGATATGATAGGGGCTGCCAGGCGTTCCCCGTAGGATGAGATGTAGTCAATTGACCTTGGAGTAAGTTCTCCCAGGTAACAGATCCCGATCAGAGCCTTTTCAAGTTCGTCAATACGGAGGTCAAGGATCTGGAGGACTTCCTCTGCGATTTTGGGGTCTTCAATGGCTTCCTTAACGGCTTCGTGGTGTTTGTTTGTCAGTTCTGTCTTAAACTCTTTCACAAGAGTTACCTTGCCCTTTGTGGAAGCAAAGTTCGCATTTTCCATGAGCATATCGGTCACTCTGCCAAGTGCCGAAGTTACCACCACGATCTGGTTGCCTTCCTCGTAGTACTTCTTGAGGAGCTGGGCAACATGACGGATCTTCTTTCCGTCGCCTACGGAAGTTCCTCCAAATTTCATCACAAGTCTCATGATCGGACCACATTTCAGAATTTAAGTAGAAATATTTTTACTATGAATTTTTTAATGACCTATTTTTAATAGGGTTATTCTAATGGCTTATTTTTAACAGGGATATTCCAGGCTCCTCTTTTTTGTGTGTGTAACCCTCACAAAAACAAACAGGCCTTGAATTGAAACTTATCTTCCCCACAAGAAATGGCGAAGAGCCATATTTTAATGGTTTATTTTTAACAGGGGTATCTTGTCATTTCACAGGTTCTGATTTGGAAATGGCATCATTCCCTGGAATTTATTTAATTCTTGAATTTATTCAATGCTTATCCGTTCTGTTTGCAGTTCCCCATTCTCTGATACGGTTTTTTTCTGAACGGGCATTTACATGCCGGCTCTTTTTGCAGATTAATATAATTTACGCTGCAAGCATTTTCTGTATAGGATATAGGTACTATATTATAACATTTGTGTAAAACAAAGTGTGGGATTAGAATTTCAGAAAATCTCTTGCAGGCAGGCTTAATGCAGTGCCCTGTAGAAAGAAATGGTAGAAAGGGATATATCTTATCCCCAAGATGGAAGAGAGTAAAACAGTTGAACAAAGGTGAAGCAATGAAATACGCCGTACTTATAGGAGACGGAATGGCGGATTATCCTATTAAGGATCTGGGCGGAAAGACAATCCTCCAGGCAGCCAGTACCCCAGCTATGGATTCCATCGCAGCCCGCGGAAAAACAGGGCTTGCAAGAACCGTCCCGGAAGGCTTCCCCCCCGGCAGTGATGTGGCAAACATGTCCATTCTCGGTTACGACCCCGCAGTCTACTATTCCGGGCGGGCTCCCCTGGAAGCTGCAAGTATGGGGGTGGATCTTGCCGCGGATGATGTGGCTTTCAGGTGCAACCTCGTGACAATCGAAAACGGGCTGGTAAAGGATTACAGTGCAGGGCACATAAGCAGTGGTGAAGCGAAAACCCTTATCAAGACAATTGATTCCGAATTAAGGACTGATGAGCTTAAGTTCTACCCCGGAATCAGCTACAGGCATCTCCTGGTCGCCAGAGCGAACCGGGGTATCGAAACGGAATGCACCCCTCCCCACGATGTGACCGGGGAAAAGGCGGATGATCACCTTCCGAAAGGGCAGGATGGGGATTTCTTCAGGGATCTTATGGAGGTTTCCATGGAGATCCTGGAACTGCACCCTGTGAACCTGAAGAGGGCTGAGGATGGCAAAAACCCGGCCAATTCCATCTGGGTCTGGGGCCAGGGACATGCTCCGCAGTTTACTCCCTTCAAGGAGCTTTACGGGAAGACCGGAGCCGTGATCTCGGCAGTGGACCTCCTGAAAGGGATAGGGGTCTATGCAGGGCTGGGTGTAATCGAAGTCCCGGGAGCTACCGGTTACCTGGACACAAACTATGAGGGAAAAGCCCGCTCCGCAATCGAAGCTTTCGAGACCCTGGACCTTGTTTTTGTCCACGTGGAAGCCCCGGACGAAGCCGGACACGAGGGAAGCCTTGAGAAAAAGCTGAAAGCTGTTGAGGATTTTGACCGCAGGATCGTTGCTCCCATCCTTGAGTATGCCGAAGCCTCCGACGAGCCCTTTACCATCCTTGTAATGCCCGACCACCCGACTCCCATCTCCTTAAAGACCCATACCCCGGACCCTGTGCCTTTCGCGGTCTACAGAACCGATGTGGATGACCCGGATGAGGCAGAGGCTTTTGATGAAGAGTCTGTTAAAAGCGGTTCCATGGGCACCGTGAAAGCTTCGGACCTTGTAGGGATGCTTATCAGGGCTGAATAATTGCCTTATTTCCTGTTCTTATTTTCCCGGGTTTCCGAATCCCGGGAACTTTTTCCCTTTTGCAGCTTTTTCTTTCTGCAACTTTTTCCTTTTGCAGCTTTTTTCTTTTTGTCATTTTTTCCTTTTTTAATCTCACATATTAATTATATTTCTACAGAAAACCTATATATTTGCTCTCAATATATTCAAACATTGAACGTTATTACTTCATTTAAGGGGGAATTTTTATAGTTAAATGGCCTGTCAGAAAACCTTTAGGGGGTCCTGCACGTTGGGATCCTTTTGACGAGATCAGGAGGACACAGGATCGCCTGAGCCAGCTGTTTGAAGAGTATATGCCAGTCGAGGAGCGGGTCGGGGGTAAAGTATACGCTCCTGCCATTGACATCATGGAAGAAGACGACAAGCTCGTGGTCACTACCGACCTTCCGGGAATCGATAAAAAGGACATTGAGATAAACGTAAAAGAAGACATGCTTGAGATCAGCGCAAAATTCGGCCAGGAAAAGGAAACCGAAGAAGAAGGCTACCTGCGTCGGGAGCGGACTTACACGAGCTTTTACCGGGCAGTCCAGTTGCCAACCAGCGTCACGGACGAAAACGCAACCGCAAAGCTGGATAACGGGGTATTGAAGATCACGATTCCGAAGCTCAAGCTCGAAGAGCCCAAGAAAAAGATAGATATCGAGTGATTTTCGAAAAGACTTTAAGCCTTAGAGTGAGGGTAAACCTCACCAGTCTCTATTTTTTTTGAACTTTTTGATTTTTTTTGCAGGAAACTCACGCATAGTGTGGGAAGATGTATTTTATTTCCCTGATCTTTTCCCCTGCTCCCTCCTCTTCTTCATCCGGGAATTCCTTGCTTTTCAGGGCTTCAGCCCGTGCAATTTCCGGGTGCTGTTTCAGGAATTCTCTTGAGTAGGCAGTGGTTTCTTTGGCTGAGGACTGAAATATCTCATCGATTTCTTCTTTGCCGAACTGCCCGTGGTAGAGTAGGAGCCCTGTGACCTTTTCCCGGGTAGCCCGGGGTTCGTTCTCATAGTCCAGGGAATAATACAGTTTGCTTGTGATGATCCTTAAAACCCTGGGCCTGCTCCGGTCATTGTCTTTAACCTCAAAAGGACTCTTATCCTTGATTTTCTGTATGATGATGTTAGGGTCGTACTGGCTCATGCTTTCACCTCTTAGGAGCTTTGGTTTGCAAGCTAGATAAGAATTAGCAAATGTATCAATTAGCAGCCATAATTAAGTATTAAGAAAAGTGCGGCATCAGGAAATAGTTCTCGTCATACTTTGCTCGGTCGGGGTAACTCTCATCATCGCCGCAAAAAGTAGTATAATAGGTGGTCTTATTTATGGTTACTGCCTTTACTGCTGCAAATTATAGGCAAATTTTGCCTGCTATAAAATGTTGTGTGAGCTCTCATCTATAATATATCAGTGTAATAATATAAATCACCTACTCCTAATTGGAGGTAGCCTATTGAAATTCGAAGCCATCGCCGTAGAAAATATCCCTCTCATCCAGAAGGGGGACAACCTCCCCTCTATCATCTGGGAAAATATAGTGCTTGAGGACCGGGACATAGTTATCATTGCCTCCACCATAGTCGGAAAAGCCGAAGGGGAGACTTTCAGGCTCGAGGATATCAACCCCGGGGAGAGGGCTCTTGATCTCGCCTCCCAAAACGGGCAGGACCCGCGTTTTGTCCAGGCAGTCCTTGACAGGAGTCGGGAAGTCCTGGTAGAAGCCCCTTTTATGCTCGCAACGACCCTTGCAGGCCACACCTGCGTAAATGCGGGGATTGACGATTCAAACGTTGAGGGCGAGCTGTTGCTGAACACCCCGGAAAACCCGGATGCCAGTGCCGCAAAAATCGGGGAGGGGCTCGAAACCCTGAGCGGGAAGAAGCTCAGCGTCATTGTCACGGACACGAACGGGAGGGCGTTCAAGGTAGGGCAGACGGGGGTTGCCATCGGAGTCTACAAAATAAAGCCCGCCAAGCGCTGGATCGGGGAAAAGGACCTCTTCGGGAAAACCCTGGAGATAACCGAGGAAGCCGTGGCTGACGAGCTTGCGGGGGCTGCAAACCTCCTGATGGGAGAAGGCAACGGCGGCGTCCCGGTGGTCGTGATCAGAGGGCTTGATTATTATTGCGAGGAAAACCCGGGAATCAGGGAAATGTACCGTCCCGAAGAGTTTGACGTTATCAAAAAAGGGCTTCGCTGCCTTTTAAAAAAATAAGCTGAAAAGCCAGGCTTTTCTCCTTTTCAGTCCGATATTTCTTCCTCTTCAAAGGGGGCGTACTCGACTTCCACTCCCGCATCCCTGAAATAGTTCAGGGAATCGCTGTCCGGGTAAGGGGTTGCGTACACTACTTTTTTGATGTTCGAGTTGATAATCATTTTTGCGCAGAGGATGCAGGGCTGGTGGGTGCAGTAGAGGGTTGCCCCGGCAATGCTCACGCCGTGGAGGGCAGCCTGTATAATGGCGTTTTGCTCCGCATGCACTGCCCGGCATTTCTCATGCCGTGTGCCCGATGGGATGTTCTCCAGTTCCCGGACGCAGCCTATATCCAGGCAGTGGTCCATGCCGCTCGGAGCACCATTGTATCCGGTTGAAAGGATGCGCTTGTCCCGGACGATCACTGCCCCCACATTGTTCCTGAGGCAGGTGGCCCGTTTGCCTACCACGAAGGCGATTTCGAGGAAATATTCGTCAAGGGATGGTCTTTCTATCATTATTTTTTATGAACAGTAACTCGTATATATAGTTGTGACGTTAGAACTTGTACCATTTTTTAGATTAATTTTTAATGACACGGATCTTCGACTTAAAGAGGAAGAATTGATATAATCGATGAGAGTACAGAATTGAAAAAGATCAAATTCATCAGCATTATTAAGAAGTATTGATCACTTAATCACTTATTTCCGGAATGGCGATATGAATTGATTTCCGGAAGAGCCCGGGATTTTCGGACATGTTTCGTACTACAAATCCGGACTGTAAATTCAGATTATAAATGGATTATAAATTCAGATTATAAATTTGAATTAAAAATGGATTATAAATTCAGATTATAAATGGATTATA
>JAENYU010000003.1:0-123062 GCA_016841625.1 Methanobacteriota archaeon | reverse complement strand
GATTATAAATTTGAATTAAAAATGGATTATAAATTCAGATTATAAATGGATTATAAATGGATTATAAATTTGAATTAAAAATGGATTATAAATTCAGATTATAAATGGATTATAAATTTGAATTAATAAACAAATTCGGATAAGTTCAAGGAAATATAGATGCATTCATCCGGAGTATTAAATTATGGCAACAGGTTTTACTGATTTTTTAGATTCCTTCGTGAAGAGTCACGATAATCGCCAGTTGCTGGCAATTCCTCTTGCAGTATTCGCGGTTTCTTTAGCGATACTGCTGGTTTCTTTTGCAAGCAGCGGGTCGCCTTTGCCCCTGGGCATGGAGTTCCAGGGGGGTACACAGATTTCGGTGGCAACGACCGATTCCCCTGCTGTGCTTGAAGAACTGTATTCTAACTACCCGATAATGGATGCCCGGCAGGCAGGAAACCGGGTCATCATGCAGTTCGGTGTCATGAATAATGAGGAGCAGCGCCAGCTAGAAGACGATGTAATAGGCCGTTATTCCAATGTGGAAATCAAGCAGATCGGGCCGGTGTACGGGAAAGACCTGCAGGTCCAGGCTCTCCAGGCTCTTGCAATCTCCTTTATAGGGATGGCCATTGTGGTCTTCCTGATCTTCAGGAGCCCTGTCCCCTCTTTTGCAGTGGTGCTCTCGGCTCTCTCGGACATAATTATTGCCGCAGCCTTCATGCGAATTGCGGGGATCGAACTTTCTCTTGGGACGGTTGCAGCCCTTCTCATGCTTATCGGTTATTCCGTGGACAGTGACATCCTGCTAACCAACAGGGTGCTGAAGCGCCGGGGCACGGTGGAAGAGAAGATTTCCAGGGCAATGCAGACCGGGATTACCATGACCTCCACAACCCTTGCAGCCCTCGTGGTGATGTATGTGGTCTCCACCTTCCCCTACCTGATCATCCCCTCATTCACGCAGATAACCCTGCTCTCGCAGATCTCCGGGGTCCTGATCATAGGGCTGGCTGCGGACCTGATGAATACCTGGCTCCTGAACACGGGGATCCTGCGCTGGTACGTCCTGAAACCCGAATTCAGCGGGAGGTTTAACAGATGAGCGACGCAAAAAGTCTCTTTAAAAACGTGAGAGTTATCATCTTTATTATTGCCCTGCTGGCCTCCATTATTGCAATCCATCCCGGATATAGCTCCGGAGAAGGCACGACCTCAAACCTGAACTACGGGCTTGACCTGGAAGGCGGTTCCTGGCTTCAGATCAAACTGCAGGGTGCCCTGGTCCAGGTGGACGCGGATTCCGGGATGATTGTCAGTGAAATGGTGGAACCGGTCATCGGAGCCCCAATAACGATAACGGAGAACAAGCTGGAAGGAAACAACCTTTCCGAAACCGACAACTCCATTACGTTCACCACGGATGTCCCGGTCAGTAGCTCCGAACTCGAGCTCCTGGAACTCGGGCGGGTGAGTGTGGACAGACTGGACCAGGATACCACTCAGGTTACCATCTTTACCAGCAAGGAAAGCCTGATCCGGCTCTACCTGGCAAGCTCTCTGGATTCCGAAGTCGTTACTTTTGACGATGGGGAAGGGCCTGTCTATGAAATAAGGACCGCTGTTTCCGAAGAGGAACTCGAAGCCCTAATGGTAAAGGTAGGCGGGTCGGTCCTCATGAACGAAGACGGAACTTCCAGCTACACGGAAGGGGTAAGCGTTCAGACCCGGGACCTGACCCGGGACATCCTGAACGACAAGCTCAACGCCCTTGGCCTGAAAGATATTCCTGTCCGGACGGTCGGGGATGACTACATCCTCATTGACTTTGCAGGCATAGACCTGGCAACCGCAAAGGACATTGCCGAAAAGCCCGGGAAATTTGAGATCCGAATCAATACTACAGGAACTGAGACCCGGCACGTGCTTTACGGGGATTCCATAGTAAGCGTAGGCATTCCCGGTTTCCACGACAACCAGTGGAATACACCCTTTGTCCTGGACGAGGAAGGGGCACTCGCCCTCCAGAAAATCGCAATCGAAACCGGGGCAGTGGATAACCCGAATGCCCACTACCTTACCATGTACCTGGACGAAAACGTGGTCTACAGCGCTCCCCTTAGCTATTCTGCCGCAACCCAGCTAAAGGAGTCCCCGATTTACTCCTGGCAAGCTTCCACTGGTGGCGATGAGGAAGCCAAGGCCCAGGCCCAGGCTCTCCAGATACACCTCCGGGCAGGGGCACTGCCTGTGAACGTGGTGCTTGTGGGTTCCGGGCATGTGGACGCGGCTCTCGGCGAGCAGTTCAAGACCGAAGCCCTTATTGCAGGCCTTTTTTCCCTTTTAGCCGTGGCAGGAGTGATCTTCCGCAGGTACCGGAGACCTGAGATCCTCATACCCATGATCGGGACTTCCATCAGTGAAGTGATCATGATCCTCGGGGTGGCTGCAGCCATCGGCTGGCAGATGGATCTGGCGGCAATCGCAGGTATCATCGCAGCCATAGGTACCGGGATTGATCACCTGGTTATCATCACCGACGAGGTGCTTTACGAAGGCAAGCTTCCCCCCACAAAGGTCTTCCTCTCAAGGATCGGGAAAGCCTTCGGGATCATTTTCGGGGCTGCTGCAACCACTATCATTGCCATGTCTCCCCTGGTCTTTATGGGCTTTGGAGCCCTGAAGGGCTTTGCCATAACCACAATCATCGGTGTGTTTATCGGTGTGGTGATTGCAAGACCGGTTTACGGAGTGGTTATTAAGGAAATGCTCGAAGCAAGTGAAGCCTCTGCAGCTCGTAAAGGGGAAATTTCCGCTGACGAGTGAACCCGGTGCTGCATGAAAAAGGTAAAATAAGGGCCGCAGGAAAAAGCTGATTGCAGAAAAACGGATAAATTAATCACAGGAAAGCAAAATAACAAGGTGCTAAGATGCAGGATCTCTGGACGTTGAAATACAGGGCAAGTACCCTGGAAGAAATGCTTGGAAACGAACATTCGGTGGACACCCTCTCCGAGCTGCTGCAGTCCCGGAACCTGCCCCACCTTGTTTTCCACGGTCCGGAAAATTCGGGGAAAACGACTGCGGCTCTTGCCCTTGCCCGGGTACTCTACGGGGAAACCTGGAAAAACAACTTTACTTATTTCAATGCCTCGGACTTTTTCGACCAGGGTAAACGTTACCTTGTCCGGGATAAGCGTTTTGTCCGGATTATCGGGACCGATGACCCGAAAAAGATCTACAAAAGTGTAATCGATATTTTCAAGGAAATCATCAACGAATACGCAGGGATGGCTTCCCTTGATGCGGACTACAAGCTCATCTATATTGACAATGCCGAGTCCCTGAGTTCCGATGCCCAGCACGCTCTCAGGCGCATCATGGAAAAGTATACTTCCACCTGTCGTTTCATTCTCTCCACAACACGCCCTTCGAAACTGATCCCTCCTCTTCGTTCCAGGGGCTTGCAGCTATTTTTCACCTACGTTTCCGATGCCTCCCTGAAACCCTATCTCGAGAAGATAGCGGAGGCTGAAAAGCTCAGCTGTTCGGAAGGTGCCCTGGACGCGGTTCTCTATTTTGCAAAAGGGAACGTTGCAATGGCTGTCCAGACTCTTCAGCTTGCTTTCCTCAGGGCGGAGGGAGCTGAAATTACGGAGGAGATCGTCTACGAGGTTACCGTTAAAGGCAGGGATGAAGCAATAGACGAATTACTTGACGCCGCTCTTGCCGGGGACTTTCCCCGGGGGCGCAAGCTCATTGACGAAATGCTTATAGAAAAGGGGTTTTCCGGCAACGAGATCCTTGAAGGGCTCTCTGAAGCCCTGACAGATTCCGGGGCGCCGGATGAGAATATTGCCCGCCTTTTGGTGAAAGTTGCGGAGGCTGACGCCCGTATGGTGGATGCAGCAAACGAAAGGATCCAGCTGGAGTATCTTATTTCTCTATTTTCTTAATTTTTTTTTAGCTGGAGTATCTTATTTTTTACATCTTAATTTTTTTGATTTGTGCGGGTTTTGCATTTAAAGCTTGTTGTTCTTTGTTGCCCTTTAATACTTTTATATATATACTATTTGGTCAAATAGTTTTCAAATACACAAAATATATATACTTAGCTTCAACAATCTAAAATTAAAGGCGTAATTTATTTATACTATATCTTTCTAGTATAACATAAGGTACTTCCTGGGTAATAGGGCTCCTCAGGATACTAGAGGTCCGAAAATACCTTCTGTAAAGGGATGTTGGGGCCGGGTTCTGCGGATATGCGTAGAACGGTTCGAAAATCTCCCTATTGAACGGTAAAGGGCTTGAATTCCCTTGAGCAGGTGACCGACCTTAGGAAGCTGCCTTTAAAAATCCACAAAACTCCCTCAAAATTCCCTGAATCCCTCCTGGTTCAGGGAGCTCTTGCTTATCGGATTACCGGGCTTTTGAAGTTGTATGAAAACAGCCTGATCTGCCGGGAATTTCAAAATCCAGAATTGCAAAAAAAGTGTTGACTGCCTGATTCCTCCTTCAGGCAGTTCAACATCCTAACCTTAGTACCTTCATTACTATTCTTCAATTCATTACTATTCTTCAATTCATTACTATTCTTCAGTACTTGTAGTGCTTCACCGAGTGGTGGAGGATCACCACGAAGAATGCGATGATTACAAGCAAGAAACTGAAGAAACCGACGGGGTCCCAGACAAAGCCTATCCCTGCTCCGCCCTCTTCCCAGGATACGAGCACCGCTCCCTGGAGTACCGTGGGGATCACGACACAGGCAAAGGCCAGGATGAAGATAAATGCAATGTCAAAGACCTCCGCAAGGATGCCTTTTTCTTTCTTGGAAATTTCTGCCATTTCTTCCAGCCTCCTCAATCGTAGTAGGTGAACTCAAACATGTGCTTCTTGATGGAATCACGTACCCTCAGGCAGCCTATCGTTTCGACTACAACTATCAGCCCGAAGAAGATTACATAGAGGTAGAAGAAGTTCGAAGCGATCTCCCAGGTAGCTACCAGGATCTTGCCCAGGACGAAGAGTTCTACGCCTACAAGCAGTACGAGCATTCCTGCAATCAGGGCGCTGTCTCCGGTCAGTTTGCTGTGGTACTTGCTTTCCATCTCCGGGTTAATCGTCGCTGAACTCAACGCCAATCACCTCCCTTCCTATCCTCGCATTTTCCGACCCTCTTGGTTCGGGCCAGCCCATTTCAGCCCAATTGTTTTCTGCCTTTGAAGTCTTGTGCTTGTGGCTGAAGTAGAAGTACGCAATGCCGTAGAATACGAACCCGAAGATCAGGTTATACTTGTAACCCCAGAAGAGGGTTGAAAGGATCGTAATGGCAATTGCGATCGCAAAGTAGGCGATGTAGGGCTGGAGAGGTCCTGCAAAGGGGCGGATTGTGCTTGTGGTCTCCGGGAAGAGAGTCCTGAAGCGGATCAGAGCGAAGGGTATCAGCACATAGCAGAGCAGTCCCGAGACGATGGAGAAGGTAATGACCTGGTCCAGGAAACCGCTGAAAGCAAAGCCGATTGCGACCGGCACTGTGAAGATCACAGCCCTGTAAGGGGTGTTGTACCTCGGGTGCACCGCCGAGAACCAGGAGGACACATAGTTGTCCCTGGAGAGTGCAAACCAGGAGCGTGAAGAGTCACAAACACAACCGTTTGCACTTGCAAGGCAGGTCAGGAGTGTCCCGAGTCCCAGGAGGGCGATGAAGATGAATATGCCGCTGTTCTGTGCCGCTTCAAAGAGCGGGTACACGGAAACACCAAGCATGTCCGCGGGGATCAACACTGCACAGAGGTACAGGGTCATGGCTGCTCCTATCAGGAGGGTAATCATCCCGGCCTGCTGTCCGAGCGGGACTGCCCTTGACGGGTGCTTACATTCTTCAGCACACATTGCCGCCCCTTCTATTCCCAGGTAGAACCACGGCCCGAATTGCAATGCTGCAAACAGGCCTATCATGCCGTTTGGCAGAGCCCCCTGGAAGAGATATTCGGGGTGGATGTCCACTAATCCGAAGGTAGTTCCAAAGAAGAATACCACGATTGCAATGAAGGCTATCATGGTCAGGATGAAGTTCAGGGTTAAGGCTGCAACCACACCCCGGTAGTTAATGAATGTCAATAGTGCAATAACTAACAGCGTCACAGGGAATACCTGTAACTCCGGGAATACCTCCGTTGCAATAAATGCGACCACAATCGCGTCCGCAGCTTCAAGGGCGATGTATTCCATGTACACCGCAAGCCCGACACTGGCGGCTGCTCCGGGTCCTATAAATAGCCTCGCCCAGTCGTAGGGGCCTCCTGCAAGTTTTGTCGCTGATCCGAGTTCGCTGGCACAGAGAGAAATTATAACATACATGGTTCCTGCAACCAGCATGGCAAGCAGGGATCCCAGAACTCCGCCTTTTGCGACGGTAAAGTTCCAGCCCATGAACTCTCCGACCAGCACGATCCCGACTCCGAGAGCCCATACGTGGAATGGGCGCAGAGTCTTCACTAAGCTGGCAGATTCTACATTTTCAGACATATTATCCCTCTCTCAGTTAGTTCCTTTTCGAAACTTTACTGGCGTCCAGCAAAACCCAGGCCATCAATCCAAAAGCAAGGAGATATATCATACCGTTTATGATAGTCCATATGTCCATTTTCTCATATCCCCCGATATTTTTTTAAACACTGTTTTTTTGCATTCGGTCGTCTATTCGTAAAAAATTTTCCACATCAAAAGATTTTTTACTATTTAAGGATTTCGCCCGTTTTTTAAAAAAAATTAGCCGGCGATGAGGTCTCGCCGGCCCGGGTTTATTGCCTTAAGGATTGAGTTCAGAATACAAGGCCGAGGTCTTCGAGCTGCTTCCTTGCGCCGTCGTAGACCTGGACGTACTCTTCCGTGGGTGTTACGGTCTTGACGTCGTAGCATTCCTGGAAGGTCTTGCCTGCGGGTGCGCTTGCATAGTTCTTCTCGTAGAGGCCGACGAGCTTGTCGAGGATTCCGTTGACTTCTGCGATGTCCATGCCTGCGGTTGCCCTTGCAACTTCTCCCATCATCCTGGCTTCCATACCTGTGGTCTTGTCCTGCACTACACCCTTTGCTGCTGCCACCCCGGAGAGGATCTCACGGCCTGATGCAGTGTCGGTGATGGACTGTGCGGAAGCTTCGAGGAGGCACATCTCGGTACACGGGCCTGCACATGGGTAGTACTGGTTCCCGGAGAGGATGTCTGTGAACTCGGAGATGGTTGCGCATGCCCAGCCTGCGATTGTGAGGGTTTCCCTGGTGTTGGTGGATCCCCAGCGGATGTGGACAGGGCCGTCAAGGTGCCAGCTTGCGCTGCTCATGACGATGGAGTTGAGGTGAGTTGCAATGTCCACGATGGTGGTCTCTTCGATGCCGCCGGCGTACCCGCCGAAAATGGGCATCTGTTCGTCCATGATGATGTCGCTGTTGCCTTTGTAGTGGGCGATAACCGCGATTGCATCGAGGTCGATCTTCAGCTCGTTGAGCTGGGAGACTTCGTGGCTGTCGGAGGAGATCTGTCCGCCGTAGCAGTCAGATGCAATGTTTCCCTGAGCGGACAGGGAAGTCTCAGGGCCCTATATGCCCATGCCCGGGCGGCCTGCCATAGCTGCTGCCTGTTTGATGAGCCTGGTTTCGGTCTTTGCTGCCAGGACTTCATAGGGGCTTCCCGGAATTGGGGGCTTTCCGCGGACGGAGGTCATAACACCGTCTACAATGGTGTCGACTTCCTTTTCCAGGGCGTAGCTCATGTGGACAGGCATGAAGACGTCTTCGGAGATCGGGGACCCGGTAGGACCACCCTGGATGATCGGCTTCTTCTTGTCGCCTACTTCTCTCTTGGAGACACGGACTGCGTCCCTGCCGGTTCCGAGGGTGAATTCCTTCTGGACGTTGTTGATTGCGTCCCAGATTTCGGCTTCGCTGTACTTGACGATCCTGTGGGTGTCAGTACAGTATATACCGAGGTCCAGAAGCATCTCAAAGCCGGCATTGAAGAGCTTTTCCATCATGTCCCTGTCGGTTGGGACAAATTCGCCTTTGAAGTCAAGCCCGTACTTCTGTTTGAGCTCCATTGCCTTCATAGGGATCTTCATGAGGTCCCAGTCGTCCTGGGTGCACTTCTCACCGATTTTTGCTCTGTCGTAGAAATCGTAGCAATCAAATGATTTTCTGAATGTCATATATGGTCCCCCCGGTTTATTTCATAACTTCAAGAGCTACTTTTGCGGCTTCTGCAGCGTTCTCTGCGGTTGCGTCTGCTCCGATTTCGGCGATCCAACCGTCAGAAACAGGGGCTCCTCCGAACATGCACTTTACGCTGTCTCTCAGGCTTTCTTCCCTTAGCCTGTCCATGAGGTCCTTCTGGCCGAGCATGGAAGTGGTCATAAGGGCGGAACCTACAAGAATAACTTTTTCTCCCTTGTGCTTTTCAACCTCTTCCACGACAGTCTCGTTGAGGACGTCGGTTCCAAGGTCGAGGATATCAAAACCGTTTGCTCCGAGCATGGTTGAAACAAGACGGTGTCCGATGTCGTGGATGTCTCCTTCTGCAACAAAGGTGATTGCAAGTCCGGTTTCTTCTCCTTCCTTCCTCGTCTTTTCAAGTTCAGGAGTCAGAAGTTCCATTGCTTCTTTCATTGCTTTTGCAGACATCATAATCTGGGGCAGGAAGATTTCGGCGGCTTCGAACTTGTCCCCTATGACCTTCATTCCTGGGGCAAGACCCTTTGTGATAATCTCAAGTGCCGGAATTCCTGCGGCAAGGGCTTCCTGGGTTAACTGTACACATCCCGCGACATCCTGGTTAACAATAGAGTCGCGAAGCTTGTCAAATGTTTCTTCGTTTGCCATTTTTAAACCTCCATTTATAGCTCCGTTATCAGTCAGTTTCTGGACAACGCAATGCCACTGATACACATAAAAACGACTCTTGCTCTGAGGGACGACTCATGCTCTGCTATCCAAAACTTCCAGTAGCCGACCTGAGTAGGGTTCTCATAAGCTCCGCTACCTATGTCTTCAGGTAGCCGATTTGAGTGGGGTTCTTATTTGCTCAGTTTTTCCGTTCACATACCATTTCGGAATTTCTTCGCAGAAAATTCGCTTCCATTTTGCCATCAGGAATTCCACCCCAGAAAAAAATTTCTGAGTTTTGCCATTTTGAAATTCCTCTGGAAATTCATTTCCTGAACGAGAGTCCGGTGCATTCAGTGAATGGATTTTTCACATTGGGTCTATGGGAATTTTTTTCTACTCTATGTTTTCGACCTGTTTCATCCGGCCTGGATGAGCAGGTCCCTGCTTAACGTATCCCAACTATAATCGTTGCATCGTTGCCCTGTAATCGCCCTTAAGAGAAAGGGTAATTACCTAAATTAAACATCTATTTTCTACTATATAAACGAATACTATATTTAAAAATAATATATATTGAAATATTTTTGAAATCTCTTTTCGAAAAAAAAATTCAGGTTAAATCGTTACGATTTTTGCCCTGGTGGGGCTTTGAAACTAACAGAAAGCTGTAGTAAAGCAAAAATTATTTATATCCCACTCTTTTCACTTTGACTTTAGAACCTGTATATGAGCTTGGAGGGGCACGATGTAAAAACGATATTAATACTGCTTTAATTCAAGCCAAATCGATATATATAAATAGGAGTTTAAAAAGGGGGGGTCGGCTTCAGAGCCGACGTTACATTTTTTCGGTTCAATTTTTTCAGTATTTGTAGTTGATGGTACACTCGACCATTTTCTGGAGGTTGGCGTTTGGGGTCATGCTGACAATCCCACAGCCAGGGGCGAGCAGCCCGACTCCTGCGTCGAGGATTTTCTTTGACTCTTCTGCGACGAGTTCGGGAGTCCCGTTCCAGAGGGCTGCTACCGGGTCGATGTTCCCGATTATGAGCGCGTTTTCAACGTTGCCCTTTGCGGTTGCGATGTCGACTTTCTGGTCCACGCTGATACCTTCAACGCCAGTCTTTTCCATGATTGCAAGCCCGTTGGTGGTGTTTCCGCAGATGTGGAGGACGGTTGCTACGTCGAGTTCCTTCATTGCGTCCACGAGTCTCTTCTGGTAGGGGAGGGCGAACTTCTCGTAGAATTCTCCGCCAATGAGTTCGTAGCTTGCGGTGGGGTCAATGATTGCAAGGGTGTCTGCCCCGTTTTCGACCATTGCCTTTGCGTATGCTACGTTGAAGTCAGCGCAGAAGTCAAGGAGTTCGGCGACAATGGGTTCCCCTGTGAAAAGGTTCCCGAACCAGGCATCTCCGTTGATGTGCTGGGCAAGGGAGAAGGGACCGATCATGGATCCGATGACCGGGAGTTCGTCTCCGTATTTTTCTCCAAGGATCTTGACAGCTTCGAGGATCTTTGCTACCCTGCTCTCGTCAAGGCTGTAGTCCCTGATTTTGTCGAGGTCTTCCAGGTCCTTTACGCTGTGCTTGATAACAGAAGGCTGCTGCTTCTGGTCTCCCGCCTTGATGCCACAATTGAATAATTCGGCTTCAGCAGTAATGTCAAAAGGTACTCGTACAGCTTCAAAACCGATTACGGTGTGCCCGGCTTCCGCAAGAGTTGCCATTTTCTCTGCGTCTTCATGGGCATCGGGCCAGTAGGCTCCACAGGCTTCCATCTGCTCAACAGTTGCCGTCTGTGTGAAGCATGCGGAAGGCATTCTGTCCACTGGCTGTTTCCTTAATGCACGATATAATCTTTCTTTTGGGGTATATTCTGTCATTTGTTTTCCCTCTCTCTATTTTTAAAACAGCGAATATTATCAAAAAATCATAGTATATATAAATATGCATTAATATATACAGATTAAATGTTATTTTATAAATATATGTCAATTATAATGCCCGGAATCCCCGAAAATGGACTGAAAACAAGTAAATTTGCTATATGTGGCCGGTTCCGCGGAAAGATTAAAATAGATATTTATTCAGGCATTTAAGTAAATGCGGGTGTATGTACTAAAAGTTATAAAGGAAAATTGAATTGGATTGATTTAACCGAAAGAATGGGCTTTAGTTGTAAAATATAGTTGCTGTATGAAATTTGCAACGTATTCGACGACCCCGAGGTTTCGGTAAAATTCCATATTTCTTAGATAACTCGATGGCTAATTTGTAAAAGTTATCGGGTGAAAAAGTTTTTTATTGATGGTACAGGAATTGTGGTTAAAAACTGAACAATCCTGGTTATAAATTGAACAATTCTGGTTATAAATTGAACAATCCTGGTAAAACACTGAACAATTCTGGTTAAAAACTGAAAAATTGTGCTTAAGGACGGCGAACTTCACGCCAATCGCTAAAAATTATATATTGATGTAGATATAACTCATATAAAGCCGGAATTATATATACAATGTATTCCCGTTTCAATACCTGGGTAAAATTCGCCTGATCAGGCTTTGAACCTTCCCTATATCCCACCCCTGACGGGACAATCCGGAGTTCCGGATGCCTCGAAATCATGCATACTCCTGGAGAATAAAAAATGTACGGCATAGCACTTGATTTGGGTACTAGCGGTTTTCGAGCCCAGCTTATTGAGCTTGAAACGAAAGAAACCGTTAAAACGGTTATTACCATGGGGCACCCCCTGCCCGGTGGAAACGTCATGGACCACCTTGACTTTGCGATCTCAACCGGAGAGGACGTGGCTCATGCGGTGATAATAGAAACCATCAGGAGAATGTTCCTTAAATTCGATGTTGACCTCTCTGAAGTAGAACGGCTGGCTGTTTGCGGAAACCCTATCCAGCTTTCCCTTTTCCAGAACATAGAAATCCGGGACCTTGCATACGCCGGAGAAAACAAGCAGAAAATGCTGGGCGTGGAAAATGTGAAAAGGGACGCCCGCGTGTTCCCGGCTTCCGAGATCTTTAAGGAACTGGAAATGCCGAACTGCGAAGTTATCGTCCCTCCGGCGATCAAACACGAGATTGGGGCAGACGCCCTGGCAATGATGCTTGAAACAGACTTCCTGGACCAGACTAAACCTGCTCTTGTCACCGATTACGGGACAAATGCCGAGATGGCCCTGAAGATCGGGGAGCGGATTATCACGGCAAGTGCCGCTGCAGGTCCTGCAATCGAAGGACAGGGGATAAGCTGCGGGATGCTCGCAAGCCCCGGAGCGATCTGCGATGTGAAACCCGAAGGAGCCTACTGGAGGATCATTGTCCTTGACAAGGAGATGGAAAAAAGGGACGCTTACCTGATTGATCCCATCTCCGGGAATATCAAGGAATTCTACGGCTACGAGGCAGTTGGCATCACGGGTACCGGTGTGATCTCGACATTTGCCCTGGCGCTGAAAAGCGGCCTTATCGAAAAGTCCCCGCTCCTGCCAAACGGCAAACTGGTCCTTGGTCCTGACATCGAAATCACCGAAAAGGATGTAGAAGAAGCCGGAAAAGCAATCGGGGCAATCCGGGCAGCTCACATGACCCTGATCGTGGACTCCGGCATCAAGTATGAAGACCTGGAATTCGCTTACATGTCCGGAGCCTCAGGGGCTTATGTGGATGCCGAAGATGCCCGCCAGCTCGGAGCCGCTCCGGGTTTTGCAAAACATATTGTCCAGTTCGGGAACACTTCCCTTGCCCTTGCCCGGGAACTGGTAATGGACAGGTCCAGGCTCGAAGACGTTATCAAGATCGCCAAAAGGATCACTGCCGACCACCTCATGATGGCTACCAGCGAAACCTTCAACAACTTCTATCTCTGCGAACTCTCCTACTGGACCCAGGGCATGCCCCTTGAAATGTACAACCAGATGCTCGAAATGTACGGCATCCCCGTCCTCCCCCAAACCCTGGAACACGCCTCAATCGAACGCCGGGTCAGCAAGGACATCGAAGAAGTCGGAGCAGAAGGCCTTGCCATCCTCAAAGAAATCGGCATCGTCCTCGAAGTCCCCGTAAGCAAGTGCATCTACTGCCACAAATGCGAAAAAGAATGCCCCGAAAACGCCATCGAAATAATAGAAGACGCCGAAGGCAAGCGGACAGCCAGATACGACAGCCAGAAGTGCCTGGGCACAAGCTGCCGCCGCTGCGTAAACATCTGCCCCGAAGATGCCATCGAGATGTCCAAACTCCAGATCAAGGAAGCAAAATAAGTTTTTTCAGGAACCGTCCTCAAAAGGACGTTTCTTCCAATTTTTCCTTTTTCTTCTTTTGTTTTTTGTTTTCCCTTATTTTTCCTTCATGTTGTATCCTGATATAATTCTACTTCAAAAATATTTTTCATCACTTTTTCGAAAAGCAAAAATTTGATAAGTGTTTCTCTTGTATATTCCTTTTGACCAGGAGCTGAACGTCTATGCCTTCTCATCCTATCGCGATCACCCGTACCATCTACGACCCTGCCCTCAAAAATTTTGTTTTTGATTCTCCCGAAGGCAGGGCTATGCCTAACATCAGGCAGTGGATCGACAAGCAAAATCCTGTTATTTACTGGTATATCCTGCGTGTAGACAACCCTTCAGAACTTCTACTCGACCAGTGGGCCATTGAACTCTATACTCACCAGGCCCTCAACATTACAGACGCTTACATTGATGGCATAGACCGGCGTTTTGAACTCAAGAAACGTGAGCGTGACCCCTGGAGCGATAAATACGTCCTCTCTATTCCAAAACAATTGGGAATCCCCATCGTGGGCAGGGGGACTCGCCGCATTTTCTTCAAAGTTGATGTTAACTGCCGGGAAGGCCTGATGCACGAATACGGCATTTCAGGCAAGTTTATTGCCCAGGGTGTTGAAGTTGTAGATGTCCGGGAAAAAATGTTCCGTTATTCCTGCAAGGTAGGAGAATTTCGGCAGATCTTCGATAATAACCCGGATGAAGCTTCCATTTATGCTGAAAAACGCCTCTCAACCCGCTATTCTTCAAATTCGGTCCTGGTTTTCACCAATAGTTTCCGGATGATACACGACCTTTGCAAATACTGTAATTCCGGTTCCATTGGAAAGGATGACCTTCTGTACAAACTTCATTTGCTGCATTCCAATTTCGAAAAAGTTCCCGAGATTGCCGATAAACGTATTAACCCTCTTCTAAATGACGGCATCAAAGTACTCACTATTCTTGATGAAGGCAACATGAGCGAATTCAAATCTCGGTACCTCCGGCTCTGTGACTCTCTTGTGGAGCAGTTGCATATCGAAGTTTTGGGTGCTAATTTGAAGGATAATAAGGTGGGGCCCCCTCTCGCGAATCCGTTACCCTCTCCTGAAAACCAGAATACAGGAAGTATGAAAGAAGGTTCAAAAGCAGACAATGGAAAACGAGAGTGTCCTTTATGCATGAACCTCATTGATTCCTCCAACAGGTCCTTATTGTGTGGAAAATGTGGAGTTCATTTTTGCCAGATCTGTGAAAGCTGGTTCCGTGAAGAGAGAAAACGTGGGGAAAGGCCGCTTTGTGAGAATTGTTTTACTGCGGAAAAGGAACGTTTGAGGAGACAGATTGAAGAAGAGAGAATAAGGAAGGAGAAGGAAGAACAGGAGCGGTTAAGGAAACTGGGGGAAGAGGAGAGGATCAGGAAGGAAAAGGAGGTGCAGGATCGGCTGAGGAAGCAGAGGGAAGAAGAGAGAATAAGGAAGGAAAAGGAAGAGCAGGAGCGGCTGAAGAAACAGAGGGAAGAGGAGAGGATAAGGAAGGAAAAGGAGGTGCAGGAGCGGCTGAAGAAACAGGGGGAAGAAGAGAGGATAAGGAAAGAGAAGGAAGAAGCGGCAAGGAATATAGAAGAAATCAAAAGGAAGGCTCAAGAAGAAGCTGATAGAAGGAAAGAGAAGGAAGAGCAGGGTCGATTGAAGAAACAGAGGGAAGAAGAGAGGATAAGGAAGGAAAAGGAGGTGCAGGATCGGCTGAGGAAGCAGAGGGAAGAGGAGAAAATAAAGAAGGAGAAAGAAGAACAGGATCGTCTGAGGAAGCAGAGGGAAGAAGAGAGAATACGGAAGGAGAAAGAGGAACTTGAACGGCTGAAGAAACAAAAAGCCGACGAAGCAGAAAAACTTCGGAAACAAAGAGAAGCCTTGACCTCCGAGGATCCAAAGACCCTGACCAGCCGGGGCATTGAGTTTGTTCAGGTCCCTGCCGGTGATTTCATGATGGGTTCTAATGAGTATAATACTGAGCAGCCGGTTCGCAAAGTCACGATTAGGAAGCCTTTTTTCCTGAGTAAGTATCCGGTTACCCAAAAGCAGTGGAAAGCTGTAATAGGTAGCAACCCTTCAAAATTTAAAGGTGATGATCTTCCCGTTGAACGGGTCTCCTTGAATGATGTTCAGGAGTTCGTCAGAAAACTCAATGGAATGGAAGGCACTGATAAGTACCGCCTTCCGTCCGAAGCTGAGTGGGAATATGCCTGCCGTGCCGGGACAACAACCAGATATTACTTTGGAGATGATGAATCGAAACTTGGCGATTATGCATGGTATAGGGATAATTCAAATCAGAAAACTCATCCAGTCGGCCAGAAGAAGCCCAATCCCTGGGGCCTTTATGACATGCACGGTAATGTCTGGGAATGGTGTCAGGACGGATGGCATGATAACTATAATGGTGCTCCTTCTGATGGAAGTCCATGGGAAGGTGGGAATAGCTCTCGCCGGGTCCTTCGGGGCGGTTGCTGGAGCTACTACGCTAGGCGCTGCCGGTCAGCGCTTCGCTACAACCTCGGCCCTGGCGTCCGCAGCAGCTGCATCGGTTTCCGCGTCCTGAGGAAACTGTAACCACTTACTACTTTACCACTTTACCACTTTGCGCTGGAAGTGGGGGATAACCTTGGCGAAGCCCGAAGGCCCGAAGCGTGCGTCAGCCGCCGGGACTGAGGTGCTGAGCCCGCCCACTTTTAAAATATATTTTATATTCTTCTTGCGGCTTGGCATTTTCATTCTGCATTGCGGAAAAGCCGTTTGCTTCGCAAACGGAACAAAACAGACTTGGTACGGTATTCCGGTTACCCTGTTTTTTACTCGAAGCTTATGCTCACCCCGGTTTTTAAGTCCTCTTGAGGGAGCGGAGCGACCGAAAAGGACGCCGTGCTCCCGAAGCGGAATTCGGGCAGTCAAACACAGAATACAGCATGGAAGCCGTCCCGAGACCGAGAGGTTCCATCACAATCTCGACGTCGTATTTTTTCCTGAGTTCTTCCGAAATCCCGCAGGGGATTCCCGGAGTGGAGACCAGGCATTTTTCTGCAAGGGCGGTTTCGGGGATGGTGTTTGCGCAGGGGGTGGCTTCGAAAATCATGGAGAATTTCTTCGGGTTTTTGGCTTCAGGGTCATAGGGGGTGATCCCTAAGTCGGAAACCGCCCTTTTGAGGAGCTCCCCGTCCGGGTCGTGGCCGTAAACGTTGAAGCCTTTCTTCACAAGGTGGGCAACGCCTGGGGAACCGACTCTTCCGAGGCCGAGAGCCAGGACATCTTTTGAATCGGCATGCAGGTAGCGGGAGATTATTTCCGCATAAATGATGCCGGTGCAGGGCTGGTTGTTTGCTATTTTGCCGTTTACCAGGTTGTGGGCAAGGAAGGTGTTGTCGTCAGCCATCAGGATGATGTTTGCTTCGTCTTTTATCGCCTGGTAGTAGCCGCTCACGTCCGGCATCTCCGTGATAAAACCTTCGAGCCCGAAATATTCGATGATTGCTAGCAGGGATTCCGAGAAACTCCCTATTATCCCGTTTCCGGACGTTATCGGGACTATACCTATCGTTTCCTCCCGGGGTCTGGTTTTGTAGAGAGCCTTGCAGACTTCCTTTATGTCAAGCCCGGTAGCTCTCCGGACGGAAGCATCAGCTTCCTCGAGCTGCATGTTGATGTTTTTCAGATCTTCTGGGGTTAAAAGTGCCATTTTTTACCTCTCTCCAGGTTCCATTTTTGCCATTCAGGTGCCATTTTTTATCAAATTGCAATCAGGTTCCGTCTTACCATTGATTGCCATTTTTGTTTTCGGAAACCTTCAGCTTCTTACTGTAATCCTGTTTTTCTGGTAACTTTCCTGATAACTCTCATAAGCAGTGATGTCAACAAGCGGGGAATGTGAGACTGCTCCGAAGTCTTCCTCAAGAATCGAAAGCCCTCTTCTTCTTACAGACTCCACTTCTTCCCTGCCCGGGGCATGGGCAATCAGGGTGAATACGGGGTTTTCTCCCCTGCACGCAAAGATCTCAAGGCCCGGTTCACTGTAATATTCTCCGTATTCGCTGCCTTCGGACAGGAACTGTTCTCCGGCAGGGAGGAGGGTGCATTCTCCACCTCCTTCTTTCTTTAGCAGGAGGTGTTCGAAGCTGCAGTAATCGTTCTTCGGAAGGTCCTCGGGCTTCTTAATCTCCCTAATCTCCTTGATCCCGCCTTCAAAAGCCTGTAAAAGGAGTTCAACAAGGTTTATTCCCGAAGAATGGTAGACCACTGTCGGGGTCTGGCTCGGGAAACGGGCATCGATTTCAATAACCTTCAACCCGCGGGGTCCGGCTATTGCTTCCACGTCCATTATCCCCTTCAGGGAAAGGTTGGCTGCGAGGGCGCGGGATATTTCCCTGAACTCGGGGTCAAAGGGAAGCGGGGTAACCCTGTGGCAGTCGTAGGTCCCGTCGATATGGACCAGGGTTTCCTTTACGACGGCAAAATGCTCGCCGTCCCCTATGACTTCCAGGGAAACAACGTCCCCTTCAATGTATTCTTCTATCAGCATCCCGGGGTCCAGGGTTTGCAGTTCCGCTTCTTCATAGATGATCCTGGCTCCCACGCTGCTGCTTTCACAGGAGGGTTTTACGAAATAGGGTGGCTCTGCCGGGTTGTCAAGGGGGGTGGGGACCTCGATGGCCGCAAAATATTCCTTGGATTTCTTCTTGTCCCGGCTGATCCCGTAAGCATTAAAATCAAAAAGGAGGGGGCATGATAGTTCTTCTTTGATCGAGTCCAGGAAATTAATGCATTCCAGGTTTTCGTTCACCGGGATTATGGCATCAACAGTTTTTGAAATCTCTATTAGTTTCTCAGCTTCCCCGGAGATGTCAAAACAGTGGAATTCGTCAACAAAGTTCCTTATCAGGGCGTTTTGGTTCCGGTCTACAAGGACCGTTCTCATGTCAGCTTTCTTTGCAAGATACGCAACTTCAAAGCCCTGGAGTTTCCCCCCTATCAGGCAGATAGTTTTCATCCTAGCACCCCAGAATCTTCTCGAAATTAGCCTGTGATGCGGGTTCCATCCCCATGCTTTCAAGCCTCAGGATCACGCTTGTGATGTCCCTATCCCGTTCTTCCAGTTCCCGGTCGTAGTTGGCAACGCCTTCAAGCCGGGAGTTCGGGGGGAGGATAGATGTTACAATGTTTGCCCCGGCATTCAGCCGGTGGACCATACCGTCAATGCCTTCAAGGTCCAGGGAAGCCGGGATCAAGCGGTCAGGGAACATGAGCCTCTGGACCGCGATGATCTTCAGTTCGGAAAGATTTGAGCTGTCCTGGAAATTGGCAAGAGGGGTCCCCTCCTGGGGAAGAAATGTCATGACCCTGACCATATCTGGGTTATTCGCTTCCATGCCCCTGAGGGATTTTATCGTGGATTCGATATCGTTTCCGACTCCCGTCAGGAGCCCGTCTTCTATGCAGTAACCGTTTTCTTTTGCGAAAAGCCGGGAACCTGCCCTGTCGCCGAAGGACTGGCCTACCCTGAGTTTTGCGTAGAGTTCCCTGTCATAGGTTTCCTGGTACAGGGCCAGGAAGTTCGCTCCGTTTCTTTTCAGTTTGAGGAGGGTGGAATTGTCCATCACTCCGGGAGAGACCATAATTGGAAGTCCCAGTTCCTCTTTTACGGTGCGGACCATCTCCACGAATCGCTCAGGGTCGTCGTGGTAATAGGGGTCTTCGCCCATTGTCAGGTCGACCATGTGGAAGCCAAGCCCTTTGAGCGCCTTGCAGGTTTCCCTGACCTCTTCCGGGGTTAGGCGGTAGCGGTTGATCTCGTTTTTGCAGTTGTAGTAGCAAAAGGAACACTGGTTTTTGCAGTATGTGGAAAAATATATGAAACAGTTAAGGAAGACCCTGTTCCCGAAGAAATGGTCCCTGACCTTTCGTGCCACGTAGTAAAGCTTCTCAAGTTCTTCTTCCGATCCGAGGGAGAGAAGGGCTCTCAGTTCGTCGTCTGATAAACGGTAACCTTCAATTATTTTTTCCCCGAACCTGTCCAGTTCATTGTTCGCCATTTTCCGAATCAAAAATTACACCCTCTCATTTTCAAATAAAATTTTACCCGGGAGTTTTGCCATTGCCGAGTTTTGCCATTACAGAGTTTTGCCATTACAGGTTTGTGCAATTACAGGTTTGTGAAAATCCCGTTGTAGTACGATTCCGACCTGGATGCCCTTTTGATGTTCTTGAAATCGTGCTTGACTTTAAGGAGGCGTTCGAGCCCGAACCCTGCTCCTATCCAGGGCTTGTCGATGCCCCAGTCCCGGTCCATCGGGATGGGCCCGACAACTGCCGAGGAAAGTTCCAGGTCTCCGTGCATGACGTCCAGGGTATCCCCGTAGACCATGCAGGAATCCCCTATGATCTCGAAGTCTATTTCCATGAAGTCCAGGAATTCTTTGATCAGCGCCTCGAGGTTCTCCCGGGTGCAGCCCGACCCCATCTGGCAGAAGTTCAGCATGGTGAACTCTTCAAGGTGCTCTTTTCCGTCGGACTCTTTTCGGTAGCATGGGCCGATTTCGAAAATCTTTATCGGGCCTGGAAGGGCCCTGTCGAATTTGCGCAGGTAGTTGTAGAGGTTCGGGGCAAGCATGGGCCTCAGGCAAAAGTTTTTATCTACCCGGAAGACCTGCTTGGAAAGCTCGGTGTCGTTGTCAATTCCCATACGTTCTACATATTCCGCAGGAATCAGGATCGGAGACTTGATTTCAATGAAACCCCTGTCCACAAAGAATTTCGTGATATCGCGTTCGAGTTTTCCCAGGCAGTGTTCCCGCTCTTCGGCATACATGCGCTGAAGGTCTTTTCTCCTCCTGGAGACCAGCTCTGATTCCAGCTTCCTGAATGGCGTGTTTCCGCCCAGGGAAATTTCGTCCGCCGGGCTCAACAGGGCTTCGAGTCTCCCCCTCTGGCTCAGGGTCAGGGGCGGAACCGGGGCAGTAGCAGGTGAACTTGTCTTGACGGATGCAGCGGAAGCAGGGGCTGATGCGAGCCGGTTCAATGAAGGTGCAGCCGAAGCCGTTGCTGATACCGGCTTATCTGGCGCAGGTGCAGCATGTGCCCTTGCGGATGCGTGAGGATTTGCAGCATGTGTCCTTGTGGATGCATGCGGATTTGCAGCAGATACCGCGGATGCCATAGGTGAGGTAGGATTTGAAACGGATGATGCTGCAGAAGCCACAACAGGTGAAGACGGACCCGGAGCGGATGCCGGAGATGCCATTGCATATGCAGAAGGATTCGGAGCAGACGCAGCAGATGCAGAAGGATTCGGAGCAGACGCAGCAGATGCAGTAGATGCAGCAGGTGCAGTAGATGCCGGTACAGGTGCTGTCGGAGCTTTTGCAGCCGGAGTTGTTGCCTGTGGTTCATTAGGGTTTTCAAGCATCTTCGGAGCCCTTGCAACGGATTTCGGTTTTGCTTTCCTGGCTTTCGGAGCAGAGACTACCCTGACCTTCACGCTGCTTTTATTCTCGGTGGTTTTTTTGAGGAAACGGTTGATATCTTCATCCGAGACCTTGCAGTGCTTGCAGGTCTTTCTATATTTGTGGTGTCTGAGCGCCCGGGCAGTGCGGCTGCTGCGGGAGTTGTTTACTATGAGCTGGTCTCCGCACTCCATTTCTATATAGAGTTTCCTCCGGGAGACTTCATAGTGCTTGACTTTGTGAAGCAGTCCGGTTCTGGACATCCAGACCCCGGCAGCAGATAAGAGAGAATCTAGTGGTTTTTTCTCCATAGTGTTACCCCGTGATGAGTTTAAGACCAGATGGATTTCCAAAAGTAGTGTTCAAGAACCCCGGCTTACAAAACATAAGCGCGGACTCAGCAAAGTATGCCGAACGCAGCAAAGTATGCCGAACGCAGCAAAGTATGCCGAACGCAGCAAAGTATGCTGAAAAATACCCGGAAAGCTTCAGAAATTATTCCTGTATTCTGAAAAAAATTTCAGTGGAATGCCATGCAAGTGCCATTCCGGGATTCAAAAACGTGGCGGAAACCCCGGGAATCTAACCCGGCTGAACGGATTTAGAGTCCATTCGATCTACATGATCAGATTTCCTCCTAGCATTAAAATAGACCTGCTAAAATATTTTGTTTTTGTATACAGATAGTTTAATTGTTATAAATTAAATATTATCATTTTATATATATGTTTATTGGTGTGAGTTACTGAATAATAGTTTTATTTTTGAGGATTTTTTTCAGTAGACGGTATTATATTTCCTATCTTTTGTTATTTATAGTTTTTTAATAAATCGGCCAGAGATTCCTCTATCCGGTTTCTTCTTTTTGGGAGTTTTTTGAGTATTACCCGTGGTTTAACCAGGGGTGTTAAGTAGTGGTGACTAAAAACTGTCTGTTTTTCAGGATAGGGGCGAAATACAGTATTTTTTCCCTTTCAGGCCTGATTATAAAGCCCGAGGGTGATAAGTGTCAGGGAGGTAGCGTTTACATCGTCTTCTTTATTTCCCCAGGCCCCGCTTTCACGGACATTTTTGAGGAGCCAGCGGACTGAATCTTCCGCTTCCTTTTTGAAACCTGCAAGGACCAGGGCCTGCACTGCCAGGTTGCTGGTTGATACGTGTTTCCAGCCGCCGTCCGGGTTCCTCTGTGAAAGGATCCACTCTGCACGTTCCCGGATAAAAGTCCGGAACTCTGTGCTTTTTGCCAAAACTTCCTGCTTTTGCAGGGCTGTGATGATGAGGGAGGTTGTGCCCACCTGTTCCCAGGCAGGGCCGTAGTTTTCGTACAGCCATTTACATCCTTCCCGGTCTTTCACTTCCATGTCCGCAAGGGCTGTCAGGACATAGGCAGTATCGTAAACTTCTTCATTCCAGGAGCTCCCGTTTTTTTTGCTCAGGAGCCATTTTTCGGAGGCTGTAAAAACAATTCCTTCGGTTGCGAGAGCCGAACAGGCCCGGGCTGTTTCCCTGACCGAATCGTTCCAGGAAGCCCCTTCCTTTTTCTGGATAAGGTGGGTGGTGTAGGGGTTCGGGCGTTTCCAGAGAGCACGGGCTGAAAGGGCTCGGGAAAGTTCCTTCACGGAGCTTATCTGCTGTTTGGAAAGCCATTTGAAGCCTTTTTTTACAGTATCTAGTTCCAGGTCGCCTAACATTTCACTGTGCCTTTCAGGCTCCATGTATTAAAACCTGACTGAGCCGAACCCTGGATTTTTCAGAGTTAATACAAAGCTATATATGGAATTTTCGCATAATTATGCATAATGGCGCGTCCGAGGAAAAGGCGGATGGTGGATTTCGAACATGGTTTGAGACACTTCAAACCGGAGGGGGGCAGTCCCGAGCCCCCTGAAGAAGTCAGGTTAACCATCGACGAACTTGAAGCCATGAGGCTCAGTTACCTGGAAAAACTGAACCAGAGTGACGCTGCAGCCTGCATGGAGATTCATCAGTCAACCTTCCAGAGGACGCTGAAAAAAACACTCGAAAAAGTAACCGAAGCACTCGTGTACGGAAAAGTGATCAGGATAGAAGGAGGCGATTACAGGATGCCAGGAGGAGACAGTACCGGTCCCACCGGTAAGGGCCCCGGAGTGGGGAGCCGGAAAGGCAGAGACCGCTGCAAGAGTCTGGAAGAGGGACCTTCAGGAGGTCCGGCAGGGGCATGTGTATGCCCGGAATGCGGGCACGAGATTCCCCATCAACCAGGTGTGCCCTGCAGGGAAGAGAAGTGCGAGAAATGCGGCACTCCAATGAGTAGGAAATAAGTGGAAAATAAATGTAGAAAAGTGAGAAATGCTTCTTTATACTTTTTTTTGCTGTAAATATGAACAGTGCTTGAAATGAAGTCAGGAGTCTTTTGGGGCCAGTTCTTTCCGGGTGTACCGGAAGGTTTCGGGGTTCCTAAGATCTCCTGAAGTCGATTAACCCGGGTTATGGAAATAAGAAATACTGCAAAAAATAAAAAAGAAAAAAAGTAGTTAAATAGCTACAAAATTGTCTGCTCTTCAGGCTTTCCCCTGGGTTGCAGGTTGGGGCGGAAGTCTCTGGGCAAGTTCGTTGTCGAGCATGTACAGGGAGTTAATGTTATCCCCCGCAAGCTTCAACTTGGCGATTATTCCGTTGTCGTTGTCGTTTTTTTCTTCTTCTTCGATCTGCTTAAAAAATGTGTGTGAAAAAAGTATTTATGAAAAAGGAGGGGTTAATGCCCCCTCTTCCCGAGATCGCTGTCAATTACGAGCAGGGCTGCCCCGTCCTCTCCTGCAAGCTTCAACTTTGCGATGATGGCGTTGTCATTAGCTTCTTCTTCTACCTGTTCTTCCATAAACCACTGCAGGAAGATGCTTGTGGCATAGTCCTTTTCTGCTACTGCCAGTTCAAGGAGTTCCCGGATTGAGCGGGTGATGAACTGTTCGTGGGCAAGGGTTTTTTCAAACATTTCCAGGAGCGTCCCGAACTCCGTGGGCGGTTTTTCAATTGCTTCCAGTTCCACACGGGCTCCCTGTTCAACGAGGTATTTGTAGATCTTGCCCGCATGTTCCGTTTCTTCCCCATACTGGACTTTGAACCAGTTTGCAAAACCGGCAAGCCCTTTGTATGAACAGTACGCGGACATTGCCAGGTACAGGTATGCAGAATATATTTCTTTGTTAATCTGTTCGTTCAGTGCTTTTTGCATCTTTTCATTCAGCATTGGTTTTTCCCCCTCACTTTACTCCGTTACTTTATTTGCAGATCCGAAAAATGGACTTTTTAAGGTAAAAGACTTTAAGGACAGGGTGCACGCACAACAAGTACTTCGGTTTTTGCGTTTCTTACTACCTTTTCCGTAACCCCTCCCAAAAGAAAGCGGTCAATCCCCGTTTTTCCCCGTGTCCCCATCACGATCATATCAACGTCGTTCTTTTCCGCAAAATCCAGGATCTCCTGGGCGGGGTATCCTTGCAGCAGGACTGTATTTACCGTAACTCCTTCCGCTTTTCCCATTTCTTCGATCTCTGCGGTTGCCTCGCTCCCCTCTTTTCCGATTTCCCAGTCATAGCTTTCGGGCATAAGAGGAGAACAGCAGGAAGTGGCTGCAACGTATAAGGCGCAGACCTCCGCCCCTGTCCGTGCTGCGATTTCAATTCCCGAACAGGCTGCGCTTTTTGCGTTTTCCGAGCCGTCGGTTGCGATCAGAATTTTCCCGTAGGGCTTTCGTTTCATAAGGTATTCCCCCATATTTATCTCCGGAACTTTCCCCCGGGTTCCGGTTCCCTGTTTCTCAGGAGCCCTTTCTGCGTACGACAAGTACAGGGACCTTTGCGTTCCTTACGACTTTTTCGGACACGCTCCCAAGCAGGAAGCGTTCAATATCTGTTTTGCCGAGTGATCCCATAACAATCATATCTATGTCCTGTTCTTCTGCAAAACTCAGGATTTTTTCTGCCGGGTTTCCTTCACGGGTTGCGAATTCCACCTCAACACCTGCCGATTCAGCAGCTTCTTCAACTGCAACGGTTGCTTCAAGTCCAAGGGTCTTAAACTGCTCATCCATCGTTTTTTTCCATCTGGCATCTCTCGCAGCCAGAGAATTTACGGTAGTATCCACGACATAGAGAGCATAGACCTTTGCCTGGCTTAACCTTGCAATTTCCATTCCTGCTTTTATTCCCTCTCTTGCATTTTCCGAGCCGTCAGTAGTAATCAGGATTTTTTTGTAATAGCCGCTTTCCATACCCTTTTCCCCCTCCGGTCTATTGAAGCCGGATTTTTGATATACCTTCCCTTCCAATTCCCTCTATCCAGGGTCCCGTTTTTTCACGTACTCTGGTCCCGGGAAATCAGGACCGAAACTTTTGAGTTCCTTACGACTTTTTCGGACACGCTGCCCATAAGGAAGCGTTCGATCCCGCTTTTCCCGAGTGAACCCAGAACTATCAGGTCGACGTCGTTCCTTTCCGCAAAGTTGACGATTTCTTCTGCGGGGTGCCCTTCAACCAGCACGGCTTCTACCCCCACCCCTGCTACTTTTGCCTTTTCTTCCACGTATGAGGTGGCTTCCTGTCCCAGGTCCCTGAACTGGGCGTACATGGCTTCTTCCCATCTCGGATCTTTCGGAACCGAGGAATAAGCGGAGGTGTCGATAACGTATACCGCACAGACTTTTGCCCCGCTAATCCTTGCGATTTCAATCCCTGCATCCGCTGCTGTTTTTGCACTTTCAGAACCGTCGGTAGCAATCAGGATTTTTTTATAAAACTTGCTCTCCATACCCAGTCCCTCGTAATTGTGCATTAAAATAATTCTTTTCCATAGAAATTCTTTTCCCCCTATTTCAATATTAAAAGATGAGTATTAATATTTTTCATTAAATTCTCATCTCTGCAAAATAAAGGAAAAAGTCATATACATTTCTTTCATATAAGCCAGTAAATATTTTATACTGAAGTGTAGAAGATGCTTGGAGGGAAGGAAATGCGACAGATTCATTTTTTGCTACTACTATCCTTTATCTTCGTCTTTTTGACCGGCAGCGGTTGTGTTCAAAGTTTTGAGGAAGAAAACCAGTATCAAATCAAGGAGATGGACATCGCCTCCGAGAGTGTGAAAAGCTCTTTTGTGGAACTGAATGTCACAACGTATGTTGAAAAATACCGAGGGGAAAGCAAAGAAAATACCTCTCTTCTCCTGAAGGCCTACAATATGGATACAGGCTTGCTTGAAATGCAAGCCGAGAGCGCTCTTGGACCCCTTGAGAAAGGGGAGACCCGAATAGAAAGCCAGCTCATAGAAGTCCCCAGGGAAGGGGATTACGAGATCAGGGCTATACTTTTTGAAAACGGAACCCAAAAAAGCAGTGGCAGGATTGATGTTCGGAATCTCGAAGGTCTCCCTGTAGACGTAATTGGGATAGGGATTGAGATTCCTGAAATGGATTTCATTGTCCGGAAAGTCAGTGATGGGAGCGTGGTTATCGAGAGTGACATCTACCTCACGAATGAGGGCAGAGATACAAGTTCCGATTTCCGCATGCTTGTGAAAGCCAGGGAACTTGATGCCGGGCTCCTTGCCGATAAGGTCTGGGCAACGACCGGCAGGATCCGGCCCGAAACAACCATAATAAGGAATGTGAACATCACGGTCCCGGACAAGTACAACTACGCTGTGGAAGTCCTGATCTGGAATAACGATACCATTGTCAAACGTGGGGAAGATTACATCCTCCTGGTTCCGGAAAAAGTTGTTGAAAAAGGAACGAGTACCGAAACCCGGGAGGTCGACTCCAGCAAGTTTGAGCGGACTTATGAGGAAATCCCGGTAGAGGAAGAAGCTTATGAAGAGGAGGCCACTCCGGGGTTCGGAATCGTAGCTGCTGCACTCTCTGGGCTTTTTGCTCTGGCTATTTTCAGGAGGAAACAGCTTTGAATGAGGAAAGGGAAAGCTCGGTCCCGGAGACTGGTATGGATGCAGGAGTTGAAAGAATAGTCCCGGATTCGGACACGAATGAAGAAGGTGCAAAAATAGCTCCTAAAGAAGGTGCAAAAATAGCTCCTAAAGAAGGTGAAAAGATAGCTCCTAAAAAAGGTGCAAATCTTGAAGAAAAAGGCACCCGGGGAACTTCAGCTGAAATTCGGAAAAATAAGGGACAAAAGGAGCAAAAAGAAAGGAGTGAAAAGTCCGAAATGAAGGACTTACTGAAAAAAGGACTGCTTGGAATTGCCCTGCTTTTCGTCCTGTTTGCAAGTTTCCAGCTTTACTTTGCAATCGATCAAGCCATCAGGATCTGGTTTGAATACCAGTACGTCCCAATTTTAAAGGCAGTGTACAACTTCGTAGTTATCCTGATTGCCCTGTATGCGGTAACACTCTACACCAAAAAACAAAAATAAATGACAGGAGATGAAGTTCAGGGTTTGAAGTAGCCCCGGAAAAGTAACATATTGGGAAATGTGGACCAAAAGTTCAAAATTTCTTTTTCAGTCCTCCATTTCCTCCTCTCTATTTTCTTGCTCTTCCCTTAGTTTCTGAAATCTGTCAGCTTTCTTCAAGCAGCTTTTTTACGGTTTCGAGCACCAGGACGGCGTCTTCCTTTTTTACGTCAACTTCTTTGTTTTTACAAAAGTTGAGCAGAGCATTTCCTTTTTCTTCGTGGACCAGACCCTTTTTTATCCCTTCTTTTACAAGTCCGAGATAACTGCGGTCAGGGTAGTAGGTATTAATTGCGAGTTTCAGGAGCTCATCATGCTCTTTTTCGTTGATCATTCCTGCTTCAAGTGCGGCTTTCAGGGTTTCCCTCATATTGACCAGGGGCACGGAAATTGATTCGAAGGTATCGGGGTTTGTGCTGACAGCCACCTCGTCGTCGGATTCGATCACTCCGTCCCGGTACCATCCGTAGATTTTCCCGACTCCAATCATCCCGTGAGAATCCAGTTCCGAAGCCCGGAGGGCTCCCATGCTCGCGCCGCCTACAACCTTGATCCCGGCGTCCATGGCGGCTATTATTTCCCTGTGCCCTACCGCAGCCCGGTCAAAGAAGATCCCGTCGACGATTCCAATTACCCTGTACCCCTTCTGGATAAACTTCTCAAGCTGGAACCTCTTTACAGGGGGCTGGTAATTAGCTTCAAGGATTTTCCGGGCATCCTCATGGGAGATGCTTGAGCCGGCAAAAACCACTGCTTTTGCTTTCATTGTCTCTTCCACAGCCTGGTTTCTTCCACAAGCTTATTTTATCTGCAGTTTGATTTCTTCCACAAGTTTATTTTTATCTGCAGTTTTGCCTCTTCACAACTTTGATTTTTCCATGGACTGGTTTATTCCGCGGATTATCTCCTTTTCCACGGCATTTCGCTCTTGTTCCTGAAGGCGCCTCTCTTTTTCCTGGCATTGATTCTCTTGCCCCTGCGCTCGGGATCGATTGTATAGAGTTCAAAGCCCGGGATAATTACGCGAACAACCGGAATCGAGATTTCCTCCCTGGAGAGGTCCACGACCAGCACTTTCTCTGCCACGTCTTTGAGTTTCTCCAGCACCGCGTCGATGCCTTCTGCCGGGCCTCCGGTGGAGAGGTCCGGGATTTCGGAGAGGGAAACCTTTTCTCCGTCTTCAAACCAGAACCTGTTCAGGCGCTTCATCCGTTCGTAGCCGACGTCCCGGATGAAACCTTCCCTGGCGGTATCTTCCCTTGCGCCCTGGATCTGGACTACTCTGGACTGGGCAGCTTCCGTGATTGCCCTTGCGATTGCTATTTCCGGTTTCAGGTGGGAGCCGGCGCCCATGACAAGGAGGGCAGGGTCTTTGAGTTTTAAGTCATCCGTTACCGCAATTACCGTGGGGATCCCCGTATCGCCGGGGACGAGCCAGAGCTTGAGGTCGACTCCGCTGTCCTTGAATTTTTGGGCGAGCTCGTACACGTACCCGTCGTCTTCAGTTAACACTATTTCTTTTCCAAGGTTCCTATTGAACTGGGCCGTGCTGATCGCGTCCCTTTCTATGACTTCGAACAGCCCGTGGAGGATGGCTTCCTCGAGCACGTTCCCGGAGGCAAGCCCGTTGGTGTTGCTGAGGAAGAGCTTCTGGCACATCCCGGGGGAGTCGTAGGGGTGATAGACAGCATTTACGCTTACAAGCGCTTCTTCCCCGTTGAGCAGGTCGTATGCTTCCACCCATTCGTACATTGCTTCCTTCACGGGCGGCTGGGGCAAAAGGAGGGACTCGGGCTCAACTATGTTGTAGCTTTCTTTTGCATTCTGGTATGATTCCACTATGTTCCGGGCGGAAATGTCGCTTTTGACATTTGCGTTTATGCCTGCCCTTTCTGCCAGGCAGCGCTCGAAACTTTCCATGATAGCGGAAATCCGGGCTCTTTGGTCGGTTGAGCCCTTGCCGGAGTATATGGAAATCGCCCCACGGGCTGCGCTTGGGCGGATTGCGGAAAAGACCGGGATGCCGAGCCTGTCCAGGTTTGTGATGTCTGCAATCCTGGTGACTCCTATTTTTTTTAGCTGGTCTTTTGTTTTTTCAAGGGTTGTGGCTTCATCATACACGCGCTGACTGCCTTCGATGTATGAGAGAGACCTGTCAATCGTTATCTCGGACATAGTTAGAAACCTTCTCATTTCCCGTTATATAGCTTGTGATTTTTTACAGGGTTGTCTGGTGTGGGTATCAGCCGGAGCTTAGCTGCATTTTCCAGGCTGCATATCCCGTGAACTACATTCTTAATAAGCTTGAAAGTAATGAAAACTTGAAAGTAACGATATATAGGGAAGGGTTCTATAAGTATGTTTAAGGGTTTATAAGGGGTTTTATCTGGTGGATTTTAAGAAACTGCTTCTGGAAGAAAACGTAGGGGGCTTTGACCTGATGTTCAGGACTCTCCTGGGAGTGCTTGGTATCACTGCTCTTGCAATGGGCCTTGTGAAAACCTTTCCCTGGAAATGGATAACTGCACTAATTGCCGCTGTAGGGCTTTTCACTTCGATCACGCGGCACTGTTCTCCGTACTACCTGCTGGGAATCAGTACCGTGGAAAAATAAATTCGGGGAATGGAGAGCTCGGATGTTTTGTTTTCTGTAGTTGCAATTATTCAGCTACTGTAGTTCACAATCGCTTTGCATGATGATTGCAGGAAAGTACAATAGACGGTTTGATAGATGAATTGAGGGTTTATGTTTACGGGCAGCAACCCTCCCGGCAAGGAGGTGGGGGCATGATGTATCCAGGGCAGGGTGGGATGTATCCCGGTGGAGTTTACCCCACGCACCTGAAAAGCGATTTCGAGTCAAACGGGGAAATGATCTATTATACCGGGTACAATGAAAGCGGGGATTTGATAGAAATCCGGTACGGTCCGCGGTGGCTCTACGTCCATGGGGGGAGCTGCGTCAACTGCCACGGGGCAGATGGGAAAGGGGGTTTCCCGGTTATGATGGGCTTTGCAATTCCTTCGGACATCCGGTATGAGACCTTAACATCAGAGGAACATGAAGAGGAACATGATGAGGAAGCCGGAGAAGAGCAAGGAGAAGAAGCGCATCCTCCTTACACGGACGAGACCATAAAAAGAGCGATCATAGAGGGCATAGAACCTTCCGGTGAGCCGCTGGACCTGACAATGCCCAGGTGGAAGATGTCAGATGCAGATGCAGATGACGTTGTGGAGTACCTGAAAACCCTTTGAGGGGCAAAGTTTTCCTCTCTTTTTTGTTTTCTCCGGGGCTTGAATCTGCTTTTTTCTTTTTTTAGCATCCGCCTTGCTTTCCCTCTTTTTTCATCTCTTTATCTTCCAAGCTCCTGAATTCTCTTCTGCCGCCGGATAAGGTAGTAAAGAAATGCCCCTATAACGTAGGTGAAAACAATAACTATGACCCATATCAGACGTGTGTTCCCTTCATCGGTTTCTTTTTTGAGGCAGTCAGCCAGCATCCAGACCCAGAGGACCAGAGAGACCAGGTACATGAGCCCGAAAATGAGAAGAAGAAAGGAAAAACTTAGGGTGAAGTTCTCGAACATTTTGCGGCGTCCTTTATTTGAATAATTTAATCTCTGATTACAACAATTTTTATTCTTTTATTTTCCTGCTCTGTTATTCTTTTATCCTGTTATTCTTTTATTCACATTTCGCTTTCGTTCCCGTGTGTCTGGGGATATACTTTCATTCCGCTTTTGTGCAGGATGGCTCCACCGGTATCTTCTATCGTGACATCCAGTTCGTATTCAGAACCCTCAACTCTTGGAAATTCGAGCACTATTGGGTCTGATGCCGTAACTCCTTCGTAAAGTTTTTTATCGGCACTTTCCAGAGTGTTTCCGTCCTGCTTGAATTCGTAGCTCATATAGCAGTCAAGGGTTGCATTCGGGTCTCTCGGGATATAGGTGAATATGAAGTGGTCTTCATGACTCTCAGATTCGCTTACGAATGCATCGAGAGCATCGTTCCCCCATACAGTTACTTCCTGCTCGGCATACACGTTGTCATGGTAAGAATTAAAAGAGGCATAATTAATGCCTACCAGGATTATTCCTGCGGAGATTATTATTAGAAAGAGAGCTATGAGCACTTTTGTAAAGTTATTCATATTAAGCCTCTATGTTTCCTTTTTTCTTTTTCCGTTCCTTCTTTTTTTTTTCTTTCTTTCTTTGTGTTTTTGTTTGCAACTCTTTGCGTCAAAAACATAAAAGTTTGCCTAAAACTACGAACTATTTTGAACTTATTGCAGGTTCAAAGTTTTTTTCTGGGTTTAAGCTCCGAGGCTCTTTTCAAAGCCCTGCAACCTGAAAGTGAGCAAAAATACGAAATACATGATCAGGGCTGCGATCAAAAAGGAAGTTCCTGCGAGCATTTCATATAAAAGCCCTCCCAGGATCAGTCCCGTGATGCTGGCAAGGCTCCCAAAACTGCTCGCAAAACCCTGTACGGTTCCCTGGTACTGTCTGCCTGCAAGTTTTGAAATCATGGAGAGGAAAGAGGGCCACATGAGCCCGTCTCCCAGGGCAAAAAACCCGGCTGCGAGATAAGTCAGGAAGAGGTTTCCGGGAATCAGCAGCAGAAAGTTCGTGCCCAGCATCAGGCTTCCGAAGATTATGAGGGAGGCTTCGGAATACTTTTTCGAAACCCTGGAAAGCACAGGTCCCTGCACAAACACCAGCAGGGCGCTGAGGACCGTAAAATAGACCCCCATCTCCGCAATGTCCCAGTCCAGGACTGTAATTGCGTGCAGGGGAAATGCTGTGTAGAAAAGGTTGAAGCCAAGAAAGATCAGGAAATAAAGTACCATCATATAGGGAATATGGGGAAGCCCCAGAACTTCCCTGAAACCCGGTTTTTTAAGTTTCCGGGCGGTTCCGCACTCTTTTATCTGGTAGCCGAAGGTTTTCCTAACGCTTTTTGTCCTCTCACTCTTCGGTTCCCCCGGGCCGGCAAGGGAACATTCCCTGGATTCCGGGACGTAGAAGACTATCAGCAGGGTCCCGATGATGGAAATGATGACGGCTCCAAGCACCGGCATTATTTCCCCGTACATTGTAACGCTCAAAAGCCCTGCGAGGGCGGGACCCACGATGAAACCCAGATTGCTGGAAATGGACATTTTCCCGAAGTTTCGGTTCCGGTCCTTTTCTTCGGTTACGTCTGCCAGGTAGGCATTGGCAACCGAGACGTTTCCCCCTGTAAGCCCGTCAAAAGCCCGGGCAAGAAAAAGCACTGCAAGGGGCAGGGTTAAGACAAAAGCCCCTAGAATCTCCGAATCCACTTCCCGAAGAACGGTAAGAGGCAAAAAGAGGGCTGCCAGAAAGATAATCCAGGACAGCAGGGTCCCCAGCTGGCTCAAAAGCAGGACTTTTTTCCTGCCGTAAATGTCGGACCACCTGCCAAGGATTGGAGCCCCTATCAGCTGGAAGGCAGGGTACATGGAGCTGACAAGCCCGTAGATGAAGGCGTTTCCTCCGAGCCTTTCCACGAGGAATACAAGGAAAGGCAAAACGATGCTGAAACCCAGTGTCCCTATGAAGTTGACTGAAAGGAGGGGGAGGAGAGAGACTTTTTCTCCGGAAGGGGTTCCCGGTTTTTCCGGATCGTTTCCCTGAATATTTTCCGGAATGTTTTCTGAAATGCTTTCCGGATCTTGCCCCATATTTTCTTCGAAAATGTTCTCCAGGACTTTTTCCTGCGTGTCCTCAGGAATCTTCCCCTTTTCCCCCTTCATCAGTTAATATTTCTCGTTTTCCCCAGATAACAGTTTACCTGAAAGGTAGTTCCCCCGGAAGGCAATTTAGTCCCTAATCCCCAGGATACTTCTTTTGATTTTTTTTTCATCGGATCCGGGGAGTCTATTTCAGGTTAGATCTTTGTATTTTCCGAATCCTCCTCCTCGGGTATCTGGCTGTTCTTTTTGGTTATTCAAATGCTCTTCTTCAGTCATTGGGGTGTACTTTTTGGTCATCCGAATACTCTTCGTCAGTCACCGGGATACACTTTTTGGTTATTCAAATGTCCTTTTTGGGAAAGGCCGGCCGCAGGCGACCGGTGAGAGTGACGGTACCTGAAAAGCAGGTCAAAAAAGGTTTCAAGGGTTAACTGAAGGATAGATTACAGATGTTTTGTCTGTATCAAAAAAGAAATATTTGCCTGCTATAGGGGCAGGCGAGTTTGATTTGAAGTTTGTTTTTGGGATTGGAGACTGGTTTCAGATCCTGCAGACTTCGCTCTTCCTGAGCCAGTCGATGTCGGACTGGTAGAGCAGCCGGAGGTCTTTGAGTCCCAGTTTCAGCATGGCGACCCTGCTGACTCCGAGCCCCCAGGCAAGGACGGGTTCCTTGATCCCGAAGGGTTCTGTGACTTCTTTTCTGAAGACACCGGCGCCTCCGAGTTCTACCCAGCCGAGGCCTTCCACGTAGACTTCGGGTTCGACACTGGGTTCGGTGTAGGGGAAGTAGCCGGGGCGGAAGCGGATTTCTTCGAAGCCCATCCTGTGGTAGAATTCGGCGAGCAGGCCCAGGAGGTCGGCAAAGGACATGTCTTTGTCCATGACCACGCCTTCGAGCTGTTCGAACTCGGGGGTGTGGGTTGGGTCGATGGTCTCCCTGCGGTAAGCCCGGTCGATGCAGAAAGCCTTCACGGGAGGTTCGGGGTTGTCTGCCAGGTACTTGATGGTGACTGCGGTTGTGTGGGTCCTGAGCACATTCTTTTCAGGAAGTTCCCTGTCCCATTTTCCTTTCCAGCCGCAGGAGTCGATGTCTCCTCCGTATTCGTGCATCGCCCCTACCTTGTCGGCGTATTCGGCAGGGAGAGGGGTCTTGCTGCCCAGGTGGAAGGTGTCCTGCATGTCCCGGGCCGGGTGGTCCTGGGGCTGGAAGAGGGCATCGAAGTTCCAGAAAGAGCTCTGGATGACGTCGCCCTTGATCTCGGTAAAGCCCATTTCCAGGAAGATCTGCCGCATCTGTTCGATCAGGCGGCGGTAGGGGTGGACCTTTGCCCCGTAGAGGGGTTTCGGTCTTATGTCAAGCCTGTAGGGTCGGAATTTCTTGCCTTTCCAGGCCCCGCTTTTCAGCAAGTCGGATGTGACCTGGGCGATTTCCTCTTCCAGGACAATACCCTCTGCTGCAAGGGCAGTGCCGGCATCATTTATGGAAACGGTCCGGAACTTTTCCTCGTGTTTTGTGACAAGTTTCCTCTTGAGGAGGTCTTTTACCGTCTTTGCATCGGCTGAAAGTTCTTCAAGGGTCTTTGCTTCGCCTCCGAAGGTGGAAAGGATGGCTTCGTCCTTTCCGGCAGGGGCTTTCCCTGAGGGGAGCATCACGCCTTCTTCGATCTTTGCCCAGCCTTTCCTAACAAGCCAGCCTGTTGCGATTCCCACCATCTTAGGGGAAAAGCGGGTCTTTAACTCGTCAAGGGGGGTCGGGCCTTCGAGGGAGTCGACTATCTGGCGTTCCGGAAGCCCGGTTTCAACGTAGGTCTCCCCTTCCCCGGTAAGGGCATAGCGTTCGAGCACTATTTCGGAAACGGATGCAAGTCCCTTTTCCTCGAGCAGGAAGGCCGCCTGCATTGCCGCATCCACCTGCAGCCCTGATTTTTCTTCCAGTTCCCCGGGAGCAGCGGACCCGAGTTCCTGGAGGGCTAGCAAGACCTTCTTCTCGTTGATTGTGAGATTGTCCTGGGCACTCATACCTTGATCACATCCTGATCTTCATGAAATAATTGTAAATTTAATGTGTTATTGTAAAATTGTAAAAAATTTTAATGGGTGATTATAATAAGTTTAAGTTTTTAATGGGCTATTTTAGAGACTTATAGGGTTATTAAACCTTATTTTTGTACATTATTTTTGTACATTATTTTTTGTACATTATCCCGTACTCATCGAGCTGTTCCCGGGCAAGTTCCCGCTTTTCCTGGTGCTCTTTGAGGAAGTCGTGCATGAGTTCGGAAGCCAGCTGTTTGCAAGAGCCGCACATCCGTTCCCCTGAGAGGCATTCTTCCCTGATCTCCAGCAGCTCTTTGTCATCTTCGAGCAGGTGGAAGAGCATCAGTTCGAAGACCGAGCAATCGTCGGGTTTCCCGCCCAGTTTTTTCTGCTCTTCCAGGGTCACGCAGCCGCCGGTCTTTGCCCGCTTGACCTTCTTTGCCCCATCTTTCGGGGGATCAGTGAGGGCAATATTGCTGTCCGGGATACTGCTTGACATCTTCCCTCCCTGCAGCCCGCTCATGAAGCGGTGGTAGGTGGAAGCCGGGGGGATAAAGGCGTAGCCTCCGAATTCCAGGGCCACAGTCCGGACGATTTCCTCAAGCCCTGCGCGGTCGGAAAATTCCAGCACGTCCACATGCGCTTCATAAAGTTTGGCCTTTCCCGGGATGCGGTTCTTTAGCTCTTTCAGGGCTTCTTGCGGAGCGGCTTTTCCCCGGACGCTCAGGTAGGTCCTGCCGGTCTTTTTGTCTTCCCGCTCCTCTATCCTGAACATGTTCATCTTGCCGGACAGGCCCCGGGTCAGCCTGAGGTGAGGGTCCTGGTCCGGGCCCACGGGTACGACAACGGGTTTCGGGCCCCCGAACTCTTCGAGCTCGGGCTGGAGGATGTCTGCGGCCTGGGTTGCCACGCTGAGCATGTGGGAGAGGTTAGTTTCCCCTGAAAAACCGTAGATGGCGCTCAGTTCCGAAAAATTGACCCTGGAACCGAGTTCGAATGCCAGGTCCTTGACACTTTCGCACCCGGACTGGAAATAGATAAGGCTTCGCTGTTTCCCCGTTTTTTCGGGTTTGAAGCCGAGGGCTATAAGGCTCAAGATATACTCCTCGACCCCTATATCCCTGCACTTCTGCCAGGAAAAGCCTCTCACGGAATACGCTTCCCTGTCCGCGATTCCGACAAAGGCGTCAGCACCCTGTTCCTGATGCCAGACGATCTGGTCCATGACCATCTTGTGTCCCAGGTGGACCTTGCCTGAGGGCATGAAGCCGTCCATGACCGAAAAAGGAGCACCTGTTTGCATTGCCCTTGCAATCTGTTCGTAGTCGCGGTGCCCGAAGATGACTTTTCTCCGCATGTACATGTGGGGGAAAGGGATTTCCGGAAGCACGGTCTCGAAGGGGGAAATCCCGAATTCTTCGAATAACTTGGAATAATCAGTAATGTTGTTTGAACTCCAGGGGTCAAGTTTCGTATCCATAAAGTCCCTCATTGGCTGCCGGTTTTCTTAATAAGTTTCCTCTGTGCGGCAGCGGTTCCTTTCTGAATTTTAATTTTTATTTCTTACTGAGTTTTAATCGGTTTATTTCTTACTGAATTTCAATTAGAATGTAAATTTCCTGTTTCAAGTGAACTGCTCTTTTAAAATACCTGCTCATATGTAAATGTTTATCTCCGGACAGCCGGGTCCCGGAATGAAGATTGAAAACGAAATCTGCCTCAAGGAAAAAAAGTCGGAGGGTGTGAGATGTGCAAAAAATCTTTAGAAAAGGAAGAGGTTTCGGGCAGTGCCTGAAACGTTTAACGCCGGTAAACCTTTTCAAACTCATAAGGGAGCTTTGCCCCGGCAGGAATCCTGTCCACAAATTCCAGGAATTCCGGGTCGTGCATGGGGCCCAAGTTCTTCTGCTTCTGGAAATAAGGGTAGCTCCTCATCCTCTGCCAGATGTCCTTCAAAGGTTCTTCTTTGACGTTTCCGAACTTAAATGGAGGGTAGGGACTTGGCTTTGCGTCTCCGTCCGCAGTGACATGCATCCAGCGCCGGCCTGCCATAGCACCCAGCATCTGCCCCTCAAAATAGCTGTTTGCAAACATCCTGGGACCTTCAGAGCTTGCGTTGATCCGCTCGTACATCTCAAGGATGGTTTCCCTGTCCTTGTCGGTGATAAGGGGTTTTTCTCCGGCTTTTGGCATGGCTTCCCAGACCGAGAATTCCTGCACCCCGAGCTCTGATGCAAGAGTGTAGAGGGCAGGAAGCTCCTGCATGTTTGAGGGCGAAGCGTGCGTTGTCATGGCGACCATGAGCCCGGCGTCAAGAGCCGTTTTGATGGCCGAGACTGCCCTTTCGTACGCTCCGGCGGCTTTCCTGGCAGCATCGTGTTTTTCTGGGTCAGTGGAATAGATTCCAACCATCAGGGCATGGAGGCCAGCTTCTTTCAGGCGGAGGGCAGTTTCTTTTGAAAAGTCCGTTCCCCAGGTGGAACTGTTCACAATTGCGCGTTTTTTGTCCACATACTCGATAAGCTCGAAAACCTCATCCCTGAGCAGGGGGTCGTTTTCCGTGAACGTGATAATGAACGTGCCAAGGTCAAGGGCTTCGTCTATCACCCTTTTGAGGGTATCCGTGTCCAGTTCGTCCGCATTAGTTCCCCGGGGATACCTTGCACTGTTCTGGCGGGTCAGTTCTATGGATACGGTTTCAGGGATGTATTTTCCGATAGCGATCTGCATCTCGGCATAGAGCAGCCTTTTGAACGCGGGGCCAGGAATCGGGGGCAGCCAGGCGGACGCGATTACGCGGTCTTCCCTGACAAGGGCGGGTTTTTCCTCGCGCAGGCGGGAGTTGATCTTCTTGAGAATAGGGGAACATGCGGCTTTCAGGGTCCCGCTGGCAGTAAGTTCCAGGAAATCTCCTCTGAGAGCGTCTTTTGCGTGCTGAAGGTTGACCTGGAGCCCGGGGACAGAGAGGATTTCGATGGGTTTCCCGTTGGCGGGAATTTCCACTCCATTAATTTCCTCGATGTTGTTTTTCTCAGGAGTCATTTTAATCACAATTCCTGATCTGGCAGGCTGGTGTTTTTCGCCGGCCAAAATAAAAAAAATCTAAAAAGAAGGTTTTGCGGGGACTTTCCGTATCCCGGTTGCCCGGAAATCTTTTTCCCGGAAGTTCCCGTATCCCGGTTGCCCGGATAAGAAAAGTTAAACCTCAGGCCCTCTCGGAGAAGGCGAGGTTTCCGCTGATTTTCTTGATCTTTACCTTGACCACATCGCCTTTTGAGGCACCGGGTACGAAAATCGTGTACCTGTCCACTTTCGCTATCCCGTCGCCTTTGGAACCCACTGCATCGATCCTGAATTCGTAGACTCCCCCTTCCTCGATTGCTTCCCTTACCTCGGTCTGGGTAATCTTTCTCTTCTTGACAGGCCTGTGGGCGCCGCATGCGGAACACTTCAGGATGAGTACCCGGTCCACCCGGACGAGCTGGGTGTCAGGACGTTCGCATTCCGAGCACATGACGTACTCGTCCACGTAAGCCTGGATGTTATCCGCAAGCTGGGTCCTTGTGAACCTGCCCTGGAAGACTGCACGGGAGCCTTCTACCTTTCCTGCGGTACCCAGTTCCCTTGTAAGGTATTTCATAAGGTGGTCAGGGTCCCGGTTAAGGATGTCGGCAATGTTTCCAAAGTTGTCCAGAATCGTGGCTTTCCCTTCGGAAAAGGTTCTAGGTTCGGGGATTACGAATCGAGCGTCTGTGGTCTCGATATCCGGTAACTTGGCAATCGCACGGTCCAGGAGCTCTTCGTAATCATACATGTTTATACTTCCCTATCTGATTGCAGTTTTCAACTGCTTCTTCGGTCATTTGAAATTCCAGTTTCGGATGCTTTATAGGCTGCAGTCCGTTTACTGGACCAGTTCGGCACCTTTATCGATGACGATCCTGACAGGGGTCGGCAGTTTCTGGCCTGCATGCCAGAGTGCGTCTTTTGCGGCCTCGAAGTTTTCCTTCTCCACAGCTACGGAGAAGATCTTCTGCATGGAATCGACCCTTGCTGCGGTCCCTACGTTTTTCCCGTAGGCTCCACGCATTCCGCTGGACACACGGTCAGCACCGGCGCCCGTTGCCTGCTTGTTTTCCCTGAGAACTTCGTGGGGGTAGACGCGGAGCTTCATGTAGTAGCCCTGCCTTCCGGTTGCTGAGACCAGGTGCCTGTTTGCGGTGATACGGGCTGCTTCAAGTGCAGTGTGCCTGATCTGGCATTTCTCTTCTGCGAGCAGGGAGATCTTGATCGGGAAATCGGTGTTTGACTTGTTTCCCATGTCGTAGTGAATGACCTGGCTTCCGGGGACACCGCCCATGTACTTTTTTCTGGTAAAGGAGCGCTGCTTTACGTTCCTGTACATACTTGCTGGCTTTCTTACCATTAGTTTAATTCTCCTGAAATATGATGATTTTGATTGTAATTTTTTGCAACGGAATAAGTTGCAATTGCTGCAATTAGGATTATTTGTATAATGCCTGTAGAGAACCGTCCGGTGTAGAGAATGCACATATGGGATGCGCATACAGGCATGGAAAGATGTGCATATAGAGATACTTGCCTGTATTTACATTTATCTGTAACCGGTTCTCCGACCGGTCATGTCAGGAAGTTTCCTTTTCGCCCTTTGTTTTCCCGGTCCCTCCAGGGATCCCGGGCCTGACATTTGCCCCTTAATTTTTATATATTCCGGGCTGAGGTGACTTACTCCCTAGTACTTAGTGGTTTATAAGTTTTATTGATGTTTCAGGATATTTCTCAAAAAATCCTGCAAGTAGCCCGAAACAGCCCGAGAGCATCATGCTCCCGAAAGGTGCTGCAAAATGCAGTTTATCCGAAATCTCAGGCCGGATTTCCCTTTCGGAAAGTTTTTCGAGCATTCCTCTTTTAGGCCCCGTAACTACGACCGAACGGACACTGGCAAATCCCGTGGCTTCCTTTATGTACGCTCCGTGTCCCCCGTCTTCAAAGACCTCGTCAAAACCCAGCTTTCCGTCAGCAAGCCTGATAATATAGTCCTGCAATTTTTCAGGGTCCATGCGGGAACTGTGATGCTCGAAGAGGGCAGTTATCCTGTTCTCAAGCACGAGGGCTCCGAGTGTGTGTCCGTTTCCGACGTTCACCACAATCGAGGGCTGCCGGGCTGCAGGGTCCGTGAGTGCCCCGAAGATGGCTGCAGGTCCGGTATCCATGAATACTGCCCGAATCCCCGGAGTTCCGGGTACTTCAGGCGTTTCAAGTGCTTCCGAGGCTCCCGGTTTTCCTTCTGCTTCCAGGAGGTAGTCAGCCTGGGCTTTCATACGGGTGAAAGCCGGAGGGATTTCCTCTACCCTGTACACGAAACGTTCAAGTTCCCCTCCCTTTTCGATAAATTCCCTGAACAGCTCAAAGCGGTACACCCTGTTACTTTTATCGGGGGCGTTCCCGTGGTCTTGCACTGCCACTGCAAGCCTTTCCGGAATCGTAACTCCAAAGCCGGACAGGGCTTTCGAGACCGCTTCAAGGTCGAAATCCTGCATGACGATTTCCACGGGGTTTCCTGCCTTCCCCCCTTCTTTTGCAAGTTCCCTGGCCTCTTCTTCGGACACAAGCCGGATCCCGAAGGTTTTCACCTTTTCAAGGTTGTCATGGATCGTAAGAGCAGCCCGTTCCGTAGCGTACACCGAATATCCTGCCTGCAGGTGGGCTCTTATAGCCCTAACACAGGGGCCGCCCCCCATTATGGTCCCGGTAAGTACTATGTCCTTTCCGGCTCCTGTTGCCTCCCCTACTTTTCCCGCAATGACCTGTGTAGGAGAGGGCATGACCATGAGCAGGCTGTTTTCCATCTCTTTTTCGGAATCGAAAAGCAGGATGTCCTGAGTTCCCGTCCCTATGTCCGCTGCAAGTATACGCATATCCTGAGCAATGGGGCTGATAAATTATTAAAGTATAGGGCGCGTAAGCGGGATAAACCGTAAAAAGAGACGATTTGCTACTCCGGGAAAAAAGGAGTTTTATATAACGAATTTGGATAATTGAATTTGGATAATTGAATTTGGATATGGAGGCTCGGATCCCAATGAAGGAATCAACACCCGAAATTCACAAAAAAGATACAGGAAAGGCTTATTCTTTCGCAATAATCACGATATCTACTTCGAGATCTGAAATATTCGGGGACGTTGGTTCCCCCGAAGAAGCTGAAGACCTCTCCGGAAAGGTAATGAGGGATATCCTGGCTTCCAGCGGCCATTCCACAGTTTTCTACAGGCTTGTCCCGGATGAGGGAAATGCAATCGTAGAAGCCGTGACCTCTGCACTTGACAGCCCCGCGGACATCGTGATCACCAGCGGGGGTACGGGCCTGGCCTCGAGAGACGTTACAATCGAATCAGTCGCACCCCTTTTCGAAAAGGATATCCCGGGGTTTGGAGAACTTTTCAGGTACAAAAGCCTCGAAGAGATCGGGACTGCAGTCATCCTTACCCGGGCCGCTGCCGGGGTTATCCGGGGAAAAGCGGTCTTTTGCCTCCCGGGTTCTCCCAATGCCGTGAAACTGGCTCTCTCAGGGATCATTGTCCCGGAAGCCGGACATATCGTCAGGCATGTGGGAGAATAAAACTTTTCGTGTCAATAGCTGACGAAAATATGGTCTGCTATTTCCCTGTCCACGGCGTACCTGGTCTGGTCTACCTCAAAGAGGTAAGAGGGCTTGCGCCGGAGCAGGGTCACGGGCATTCCGGGCAGGACTCCCATTGCCATCAGTTTTTGTAAAATTCCGGGGTTTTTTGTTTCCAGGTGGGAGATTTTGCCTCTTTTTTTAGGTTCCATTGAGGCGAGAGAGGTGTTCCCGGGTTTCATCCGGACAGGTTCTGTTGGGGGAAGAAGTACGCTTTTCGTTTTCATTTGAACAGGCTCCTTATGAGTTTTATTACCTTTGTTTCTTTGACAAGTTCATACCCACATTTGGGGCAGCACTGCTTGTTGCAGTTGTGAAGTTTCCCGCAGCCGGAACATTTCGTTTCTCTTGCTTCTGAAAACTCGTAGCCGCAGAGAGGGCAGTTCAAAGAACCACCCCCAGGGCGTCAAGCAGGGTGTTTACAATAAAGCCTGCAAGAAAGGCTGAGGGGAAGATGAAGCCCGAGATTGCAAGGGCGGTTTTAAGCCCCCTTTCTTTTATGGTCATCATGAACTGGGCAATGCAGGGCATGAAGAGGGTCAGGGTGACTGCCGCTACCACAAGCTGCACGCCTGTAAGGAATCCCGAATCATGCATCCCGTAGAGCCCGGCTGCCCCTAAATCCCGCCTGAAAAAGCCGAAAAGGAAGACCGCTGCTGCGTCAGTGGGCAGGCCGATCCATTGCGTGGGATATTCCATCACTTTAAGGGCCAGGGCAAAGAGCCCGGTAAGCTTGCCGATCCAGATCAGGACACTTGCCATGACAAATAAAGGCAGGACTTCCAGGAAGTACCAGTGCATCCTGGAGTAGGTCTTCACGGCTATGTTAGATAGTCTCGGCTTCCTGAGAGGGGGGAGCTCGAGGATGAAAGTGGGGTTTTTTCCCGGCAGGACTTTTGCAGCCAGGTAACCTATGAAGATAAACTCCAGAATAATCACGCCTGCCCAGATCAGCAGTCCTTTTGGGTTTCCGGAGAGGATGGAGAGGATGATCCCGAGCTGGGCTGAGCAGGGGATTGCCAGGGCGAGCAGGATGTTTGAAATTAGTCTCTCCCTTTTTGTTTCCAGGGTCCGCGTGACCATCGTGGCCATGGTGGAACAGCCGAACCCCAGAACCATTGGGATCACTGCCCTTCCGCTGAGCCCGATTTTCTTGAACATGCCGTCCACGAGGAGGGCCAGCCGGGGAAGGTATCCCGTGTCTTCGATAATTGAAAAGACAAGGAAAAACGCCCCCACGATTGGAAGGATGAGGGCAATCGCATAGGTCACTGCCTGGGTAATGATTCCGTATTCCCCCACAAAGAGGTCCTGCAACAGGGGGTAGGGCACAAGTGCGGTGAACTGGGCGCTTATCCAGGGGTTTATATGTTCTCCGAATACCGCGTTTTCCAGGAAGTCCACCACGGTTCCCGCCGCAAAGACTCCTACGAAACGGTAGAGCCCGAAGTACAGGACCAGGAAAAGCACCGGGATACCCAGAACCGGGTGGGTGAGTATGCTGTCAATGTTCTCGGCAAGACCGATTTTTTTTGCCCCGGGCTTTGCTTTCTTTGCCGCAGCTTCGGACTTTTCTTTCCTTCTGCCCGGGCCTTCTGTATCCCCTGGATCGGTATCAGGCATAACCTGTTCCATGATCCCGTTTACGTAGGTCTGGCGCTGGAGGGCGATCAGGTATGTGAGCGGGCAATCTGCTTGCTTTGAGGCTTCTTCTGCAAGGGCCTGAAGTCCGAAACAGTCTTTCTCTTCGCATCCCTTTTCTTTTCCCTTCTCCCTTAGTTTTTCGAAGGCTGTCCTGTCTTCCTGGAGCAGCAGTAGTCCCAGCGCCCTTTTAGAGATCCCGAAATTCCCTGCATCTTCAAGTCGTTTTTCAATTTCTTCCAGGCGTGGGTCAATGTTTTTCCCGTACTCTATTTTCGGCACTTTTCCGGAAGGCTTGAAATCCGCAATTGCAGTTTTAAGTTCCTCAATTCCTTTCTTTTCACTTGAGACCGTTCCGAAAACCGGGACTTCGAGTATCCTGCTGAGTTTTGCCCTGTCAATCTCGATCCCCCTGTCTTCCGCCTCGTCCATCATGTTCAGGACCAGGATCAGGGGGAGCCTCGCTTCGAGAAGTTGCACTGTGAAGGGAAGCATGCGCCTGAGGTTTCGGGCGTCCACTACATGGAGGCAGACATAGGGCTTTTCCCCGAAGAGCATCCGCTGCGAGACTCGCTCTTCTTCGCTTATGGGATGCAGGGAATACATTCCAGGGGTATCGATTATTTCATATTCCCTGTTTCCTATCCGTCCCTTTCCCCGGGTGATTTCTACGGATGTGCCAGGGTAGTTGGAAACCACGGCGTAGCTTTCGGAAAGGGAGTTGAAGAGGCTGCTTTTTCCCACGTTCGGGTTTCCGACCAGGACGATTTTCGGGAGGTCAGTTCCCGGATCACATCCTGTGTTCCGGCAGCAGCAATCATTTTTTGAACAAATGTACGGCAGTTTCATGAGCCACTCTTATTATTAGGTTGTCCTAAATTTTGTATTTTTCCTGTTTTAGGGTTGCCTAATATTTAAGTTTGGCGCTGTTTACTACTCCAATTGAAATACTTTGAAAAAACGGTTCCGGATGCCAGAAATACGGTTATCAGGGTCGGTTCAGTGATAAGTCTAAAAAAGGATCATGCTACTGCTCTGCAGCCCACAGGTTTTTTTACAGGTTTTTGATCTCACTTGCCATTTTCATATAATTCTCAAAGAGCTCCTCTCCCCATTTTATGGCGCCGGGTTCAAAACTCATTATATACTGGCGGTCGAACCTTCCGTTCCGGTCGAATAACCCTAAAAACATTACTTTGTCCGAAGCAGCTATTACCGCAGGTGTCTTGATTTTTTCTTCTTCAAGAAGAAACACACTGTTGTTTTCTTGTTCCATTATTTGCGCGGTTTCATCCCTGAAGTCGATTTCAAACCTCTTGAAGACCGGCATGTTCATGATAAGGGAAATTTCAACCTCTTTTTTTGTCAGGTCCATGAAGAGATCCGGAACCTGAGGGTGAAAGAAGGAAAAAAACAGTGAAACCCGGTTTGAATTTGAGAGGTTCCTTACAAGTTCGGGTATCAGGTCAAAGGCATGCCCGAGGTCAGGTTCAAGTGAGCCAGGGTTCAATAACCCATCGGGTTCACCGGGAAAACGTTGATATATAGGCTGAGATGTGAACAAAAGAAATCTTTGACCTGAGGGCAGAATGAACTCAGCGTAATAGTAATTCTTTTCATCGTGAATGACTGAGAGGAAGGGCAATGGAGAAAGACAAGCTATACAAACTGAAATCCGAGGCCGGCAAACTTTCCCCGATTATCAATATCGGAAAGAATGGGATAACTGACCCCGTAGTCGAGGAACTGAAGAAACACATAAAGGCTAACAGGCTTGTGAAGGTAAAGGTGCTCAAAAGTGCGGAAGCCGAAAAAGACCTTAAAGCCATAGCTGAAGAACTGGCGGAGCGCAGCAAGTCCACGCTGGTCGAGGTGCGTGGAAGGACTGTTGTGTTGTACAGGTAAAACTTCCCGGGAATGGGTCAGGGGCAGGCAGGCACCAGCAAGTTAACGGTCGTAAGTTGATGGCTGTAAGTTGATGGCAGCAAGCCTGAAAGTATGAAATCTGGCGATATGATGAGGTTTCGTAGATCCTGAGGGTTTTGCAGACCCCGGATTCAGGGTTTTTGTATTTCTTGGGAAGACTGTTTTTACGTTGCTTGAGAAGAGGGCCCCGGTCATACGCCAAAAAAATAATTTTCATCTTTAAAAAAAAGAATAAGGTTTTTGTGTAGAATTAACACTTATAGGTTAGGACCCTCAAATTCGGGTTATCTTTGATGTAACATTATCATATCTTTAAAGTAACATTATTATATTATTCATACAATGTTGCGTAAGTTCTTTGTGCCGAAAGAGCGGTTTAAATTGTAAAAGTTATCTGGGACATTAAACCCGTCTAAGTTTACAATATTTAAGTTCGGTGCCCAAACTTTAAGTTGGGTGCAGCAACAATGCATACCGTTATTAACTTACACTGTGATCAACGTAAACTGTAATTGACGTACACTGTGACACCATATATCGTGATAACATATAATTGTGATAACACAAGTTTGATTGACATACAATCGATTAAGATAACCGGATAAAGCACATTAAAACGCGTTAAATCCTTTTAAACGGTTGAGCGGGGGTTTTTCTGCTTTCCTTTTATTTTCAGCTGTTCCGGGGCAGAGTGCACCCCCACGCATCCGGAGTGATTATTATGCTTGAAGACGAGTATCAACTTGACTTTTTCAAAAATAATGGGTTCGTTCGGAAACAGTGTTCCAAATGCGGGGCATTCTTCTGGACGCGCGACCTTGACCGCGAGACATGCGGAGATGCGCCCTGTGATCCTTATTCCTTTATCGGAACCCCGGCCTTTTCCAGAGAATTCAATGTCGCAGAGATGCGCGAGTATTACCTCTCCTTCTTCGAATCCCATGAGCACACCCGGGTTGAACGCTATCCGGTGATTGCTCGCTGGAGGGACGATATCTACCTGACCATTGCATCCATTGCCGACTTCCAGCCCTTCGTCACTTCAGGGCAGGTCCCTCCCCCTGCAAATCCCCTCACGATCTCCCAGCCCTGCATCCGCTTAAACGACCTGGACTCGGTGGGCAGGAGCGGGCGCCACCTTACAACCTTTGAAATGATGGCGCACCATGCCTTCAACCGCACGGGTAATGAGATTTACTGGAAGGACAGGACCGTGGAACTCTGCGACGAGCTCCTGAACTCGCTCAAGGTCGATCCCTTTGCTGTTACCTATAAGGAAGAACCCTGGGCAGGCGGAGGAAACGCCGGGCCCTGTGTGGAAACAATCGTGCATGGGCTCGAGCTTGCAACCCTGGTGTTCATGAATTTGAAGGTCGATAAGAACGGGGATATCCCGATCAAGGGCGAGAACTACTCGAAGATGGACAACTACATAGTGGACACCGGATATGGGCTTGAGCGTTTTGTCTGGGCGTCCAAAGGCTCTCCGACCATCTATGATGCAATTTTCCCCGAAATCGTAACCGAACTCATGGGTCTTGCAGGACTCGAACACGAACTCAACGATCCGGAGTATGCAAACATCCTTGCCCAGAACGCAAGGCTTGCAGGGCTCATGGACGTGAGCGAAAAGGCAAACCTGATGGCACTCAGGAAACAGGTGGCTTCAAACATCGGGATGACTGTGGACAAGCTTGCGACCATCATGGAGCCCGTGGAAAAGGTCTACTCGATCGCAGACCACACCCGCTGCCTGACCTTCATGCTCGGGGACGGGGTCATTCCCTCGAACGTCAAGGGTGGATACCTTGCCCGCCTGGTCCTGAGAAGGACGCTTCGCATGATGAAGGACCTGGATGTCAGGACCCCGCTTTCCGAAATCGTGGACATGCACATCAGGAACATGCCCGAGTACCCCGAGTTCAGGGATAACTTCCCGGTCATCCAGGATATCCTGGAATCGGAAGAAGAAAAGTTCAACAGCACTATGGAAAGGGGCCGCAGGATCATCCAGAAATCTGCAAGCCATTTCAAAAAGAGCGGAGAAAAGATTCCTCTGTCCCAGTTAACCGAACTCTACGACTCCCACGGAATCCCTCCCGAGATGGCAAAGGAAGTCGCATCCGATCTCGGGGTAGGAGTGGAGTTCCCGGACAACTTCTATTCCATTATCGGTGAGCTGCATAATAAGGCGGAAGAAAAGGAAGTGGACGAAAACCCCTTTGCTGAGCGGCTCAAGCACCTCCCGAAGACCAAGCGCCTCTTCTACGACGAGCCGACTCGTATGGAGTTCGAGGCTGTTGTCCTGGATGTCTTTGACAACCATCTCGTGCTGGACAACACTTTCTTCTATGCGGAAGGCGGAGGCCAGCCTGCTGACGTCGGAACCATCACAGCCGGAGATGCCGTGTACAAAGTGGTGGATGTCCAGGTCTTCAACGGCGTCATTGTCCATACCGTGGAAACGCCCGAAGAAAGAATTGAAATCAGCAAGGGCGACATGATAGTGGGCATAGTGGACGAAGAGCGGAGGATGACCCTTGCCCGGCACCATACCGCAACCCACATAGTGAATGATGCTGCAAGGAAAGTCCTCGGCAACCATATCTGGCAGGCAGGAGCCCAGAAGTTCGAGGACCACTCGAGGCTTGATCTTTCCCACTACAAGCACATCTCTCCTGAAGAACTGAGGCAGATAGAACTCCTGGCTAACCGGACGGTCATGCAAAACAAGCGCGTAATCACCGAGTGGATGTCCAGGACAGACGCCGAACAGGAATACGGTTTCGGGCTCTACCAGGGAGGCGTTCCCCCAGGAGAGAAGATAAGGATCGTAAAAGTAGGTGATGACGTGGAAGCCTGCGGCGGGACCCACTGCCTCACTACGGGCGTTATCGGCCCCATCAAGATCCTGAAGTCAGAGCGCATCCAGGACGGGGTCGAGAGACTCGAATTTGCGGCCGGGACCGCAGCTGTCCGGGCTATGCAGAAGATGGAATTCCTGCTTGTCGAGTCCGCAAAGACCCTGAGCGTTCCGCCAGACCACCTCCCGGCAAGTGTTGACCGTTTCTTCGGGGAATGGAAATCCCTCCAGAAAGAAAACGAGCGGCTCAAGGAAGAACTTGCCCGCGCCAGGGTCTACCAGATGCTCGGAACTGCGAGTGAGGTTGCAGGGCTCAGGGTAGTTGCAAAATCCCTCCCTGGAGCCGATTCCAAGGAGCTCCAGAAGATCGCAACGGAGTTCCTGAAAAACGAGGACGTTGTCACCATCCTTGTTAGCGACGCCTCAGGCGTGAAAATCGTGGCATCCGCCGGCAAGAAAGCGATCGAATGCGGAGTCAGTGCAGGCACCCTGGTCCGTGAGATGTCAAAAGTCGTCGGTGGCGGTGGCGGCGGAAAGCCGGACCTTGCCATGGGCGGCGGGACCGACCCGGCCAGGATTGAAGATGCCCTTGCCCGCGGGCTTGAGCTCGTAAAAGAGGCATGTGGTGAATAAGCCGGATAAATACACGGAATAAAAACCGGATAAATAAGAGTAAAAACCGGATAAATAAACGGAATGAAATCAGGATAAATAAGCCAAATAAGGTTTGGTTAGGAATGTAAAAAAATGAATCCCGGGCTCTGTTAAGCCCGGTTTCCTTTCCGTTTACCCTGCACTCTTCTTTTTTTCAATCTTTCAAGTCAGAAGTCTGCTGTTCTCAATCTTTAAAGAGCACTTCACAGATTATTGCCTGTTCGTCTTTTACATAGAGGTGCACGGTCTTCTTCCCTTCCAGGCCGTTCTCAACCTCGTTCCGGACATCCCAGTAATCCTCGGGCTTTACCCCTGCCCTCAGGACCACTGACCCGACATTATTGTTCTTTAAGAACTCGTTTATTTCCCGGGGTTCGAACGGGCAGGTCTTGAGCACGAGGTAGTGGTTTTTGATCATGGACTGTTTTGCCAGGATATCCGAGGTCAGCAAAAGCCTTTTTTTATCTACTCTGAAGATATCGAAGCCTCCGACAAGGGGGCCCGTAAGTTCGATCATGGAGTCTATAAGTTCGGGAAGCAGTTTTGCTGCCATAACCGAAGGTTCAGGCTCATAAGCGTAGAGTTTAATTTTGTCGGTTTCCCGGATCTTTGAATTCGGCCAGTCCTTGGGGATCAGACCTTCCCCCGCTGGAAGCGCCACCGCAAGCCGTTCGAACTGCTTCAGCCCTCCGAAATAAAGGGTCAGGCGGTTGAGCTGTCCTTCCAGGGAGATATATTCCTTTTCGCAGTCAAAGGGGATGCGCTCGGGCGGCATCTGGGGGGGGGCTTCGAAGGCAAAGTTTTTGGTCTTCTCCCCGTAAGCTTCAAGCACGTTCGGAATTCCCGGCTCGATGCTCGAGACTTTCCTCTCCTCTTCTTCAGGCGGGCGGAAGGGGTCCGAAAACACGATATCGACTTCCGGGATCTGCGCAATGACTTCGGGGGAGAGTGCGTCCCCGCAGATGAACTTCACGTTGTCGAGCCCGTACATCTCGCAGTTCTGTTTTGCATATTCGACTTTCTCAGGGTCAATTTCCACTGCATATACGAACTCGCACTGCTGTGCAAAGAACACAGTCTGCCCCCCGATCCCGCAGCTGATGTCAGCCAGGGTCCTGCATTTCAGGCGCTGCGCCCTGTACCGAGCAATCGGTTCCGGGGTCGCGAAGCGCAGACTTTCCTTGTCCCCGTGCAGGGGCTTTTCAAACTGCTTTTTCCGTGCCACGTCAATCACGGGATAGTAGGAGGTTTCTGGGATTTAAAGGCAACTGAAAAGAAGGTCGTGAAACTTCCTGAGTTTCAATACTCATTTCTCTGGCCTTGCTCGCGAATGTCTAAGGATAATTCTGCGTCTATTCTGCGTCTATTCTGCGTCTTTAAAAAAGAATCTCAATCCTGTTTTGGTGGATATTGCTAAGGATATTGCTAAGGAATCAATCATAGCCGTAAAAATGTTCTTGCTTTATCTGCTCTTCCGGCACTCCCAGCTCCCTCAAAAGAGAGATCATTGCCTCCACCATCTTCGGTGGGCCGCTTGTATAGAATGTGCGTTCTATATAATCCGGCATAAATTTTTTTACCATCCCGGCATTGATCCTCCCTGTCACTCCCTTCCATTCCGGTTCGGGCCTGGTGATTGTTTCAATCACTTTTATGTCAGGTTTCTCCCTCTGCATACCCTCCAGCTCATTCCTGAAGGCTATATCACTCTCGCTTCTGTTAGAGCAAAGAAGGATTATATTGGTGCCCAACTCCTTATCGATGGAATATCTGATTATGCTTCGCAGCGGAGTTATACCTATGCCTCCAGAGAGCATGCCTACCTTATCATACTCACCCTGGAAGGTGAATTCGCCATAAGGTCCCCTTATGGAAACTTTATCACCTGAATTCAGGCCAGCTAGGGCATTTGAGAAAGGATGGCCTGTCAACCGCTTGGTTATCTCAAGGAAGCTTTCGGTAGGGCTGCTGGATAAAGTAAAATGTTTTTCCATCCTGTCAGGACCGCCTCCCAGAGTTATGAATATATACTGGCCTGCAAGATAACTGAACCCCTGAGGCTTTTCGAATCTTATACTCTTTATATCGGGTGTCCTCTGGATAGTTTCAACTACACAGGTTTCAAAAAGCATTTTCTCCCCCACTCTAATTCATGGTTACTTGAAAATTGTATTTTTATATATTTAAATTCACGAGATATATAATTAAAGATTATTGACGTATCTGAACTGAGACAGTAACCATCCAGATACGGCCCATATTTTCCTGGGCAAGCCCGAAGCTCGCCTACCACCAGCTGTGGTTCACAAAAATGCCACCGATTTTCTCAATATGGCCATGAGTTAAAAGCCAACTTGCAATACTATTAAGAATATCGGGCAAATCGGTAAATTAATGATACATTTGTATACATCTGCGGAAAGTGAGATGAATCACACTATCTATGAATTTGTAGATAATACGCGAGATAATGAAGAAACTTTTCAACCTAAAATAAAATAATATAAAATAAAATCAATTTAAAGCGGAATAAAAAAATATGGATTTTCCTTAAAAAATAGAATTAAATGGATAAAAATATTCTATCCATTTATCCTTCTCTTACGAGCCTTGCGATGTCGTCTCCTACGTCGGAGGTGCCGCTACTGCCGCCCATGTCGTAGGTCCTGACTTTGGCGTCCAGGATGTTTTGCTGGATTGCGCCTACGATGCTGTCTGCTGCTTCTTTTTCTCCAAGCTGTTCGATGAGCATGGCGCCCGCCCAGATGGTGGCAATCGGGTTGACCTTGTTCATGCCCCTGTACTTGGGAGCTGAACCGTGGATGGGCTCGAACATGCTTGTGCCCTGGGGGTTGATGTTTCCGCCGGGGGCAAGGCCGAGGCCGCCCTGGATCATTGCTCCGAGGTCGGTTATGATGTCTCCGAACATGTTCGGGGTTACGACAACGTCGAACCATTCGGGGTTTTTCACGAACCACATGGTGATTGCGTCCACGAAGTTGAAGTCCGTGGTAACGTCGGGGTGTTTCGAGGCGACTGCTTCGAATTCCTCGCGCCAGAAGCCGTAGATGTCGGAAAGGACGTTTGCCTTGTCCACGGATGAGACGTGCTTTTTGCTCTTTTCGGCAAGGTCAAAGGCGTATTCCATGACCCTCTGGGTGCCTTCCTTTGAGATCAAGCCTATCTGGTAGGCGATTTCTTCACTGTCGGTCTCGATGTCCAGGTTGAATTTTGCAGAGTAAAGCGTCCTCTTCACTTCGAGAAGGTCCTTGCTCTCGCCTTTTTTGGCTCTTCCACCGATGCCGATGTAGAAGTCCTCGGTGTTTTCCCTGACCACGGTGAAGTCGATGTCTTTTGATGTCTTGTCCTTGAGCGGGGTCCAGACCCCTTCCAGGAGTTTCACCGGGCGCAGGTTGATGTACTGGTCGAAGTAAAAGCGAGCAGTTAATAAGATCCCCTTTTCAAGAACTCCCGGGGCAATCCTCGGGTCTCCTATGGATCCCAGGTAAATGGCAGGATAACCGGATAATTCTTTCAAGGTGTCTTCCGAAATCAGTTCCCCTGTTTCCAGGTAGTGATCTGCCCCATGCGGGTACTCGATCCATTCTACGTCAAAGCCGAATTTTTCGCCGGCGACATCCACAACTTTCTTGCCTTCGGCGATGATTTCTGGACCTATCCCATCTCCGGGAAGGACCGGAATCTTATACTGCGTCATATTTTTACTCCTTTAAAATTTGCTGGCAAATTTGCCTCATTTTTAAGAGATGTTGAACGTGAACAGGTTTTTTGAACAGGTTTTTTGAACAGGCTTTGACCTGACAGTTTTTTTACTGACAGTTTTGTCCTGATATGTTTTGTCCTGAACGATTTTCCCTGAACAGATTCCCTCTAATTAGCGTTTTGAGACCAGGTCCCGGGAATATTCAACCAGCCCACCCTTATCCACGATCTCGCGGACAAATTCCGGGAGGGGAGTTGCCTGGTAGGTCTCGCCTTTCGTTTTGTTTTCAATGACCCCTGTTCCCAGGTCCACTTCCAGTTCGTCCCCGTCGTCAATCCTGTCCGTGTCCGGGCATTCAAGAACCGGGATCCCGATGTTGATCGAGTTCCTGAAAAAGATCCGGGCAAAGGACTTTGCGATCACGCAGGACACCTTTGAGCCCCGCAGGGCAAGGGGAGCATGTTCGCGGGAGGATCCGCAGCCAAAGTTGCTGCCTCCGACAACGATGTCGTTTTCATGTACTTTCTTTGCAAACTCGGGACGGACTCCCTCAAAGGTGTACTTTGCAAGTTCCTCGGGGGTATTAAAGATCAGGTACCGACCCGGAATTATTGCGTCCGTGTCCACGTCATCTCCGAATTTCCAGGCTTTTCCTTTCATGGCATCACCGATATGGTTTGCTGAATTTAAACGCTGTAGTTGTAAAGGCCAGAGGCCTATCACTGAATATGATTACATCTTTTTGTTTACAGCTTGTAAATCAGCCATTCATTGGGTAGCATGATAATAATAGCTAATATTTAAATTATTTTATGGCAGGGTATAAAAATGGTTCACAATAGATCTTCGTTTTTCCCTGGAATTTGCGGGAAAATAAGCGTTTATTGCTCTTATGGCGAAGTTTCTTCTCTGTTTTTTACTTCCGCTGCGGGCATCAGGGCGCTTGGCTCTCCCCCTCCGTGCCAGCTCCGCCGGGGGCGCACCCGGACCAGGTGGACGGACTCCGAGTGGTCGTCCACGATCAGGGCAGCTCCCCTCTCACTCCCCATTTTCTTTATATATCCCCGGATTCCCTCCTGCATGTAGAGGGGGCGGGCGGTTTCAAGGGCAAGGATATCGTCGCTTGCTGTAAGACGGTGGCAGATCAAAAGGTCGCTTTGCGAGACCACGTCCGTATGAAGGCCTGAAGGCCGCTGGGTGGCAAGGATCAGGGACAGTCCCGGCTGCCTACCCTGCCTGAGGCATCTGTTAATCAGTACTTCCGATGCAAGGGTTTCGGCTCCTGCGGGAAGGAAAAGGTGGGCTTCATCTATGAAGAGCCAGACCATGGGAAACTCGTCTTCCCCTTCGTCAACTTCAACTTCTGCCCCTTCTTCCTCTCCCTCTTTTCCTACTTTTTTTTCCTCCCGTCCTCCTCCCATGAGCCTTTTTTCATATGCCCTCCTGGCTTCAAGCCGTTTTGCATAGAGCCTGCCTGCAAGAATGGAAACTACGGCTGCACAGACATTCTCATTTTCAAGGGTGCTCACGTCAAGGATAGAGGTCTTACCCCCGCTTATGAGTTCTGACAGCCGGTTCCCTCTCTTTTCGAATACTCCCCAGGAATAAACGGCTCTGAAATAATTTTCAGCTGCTCCTTTCGCAGAAGAATCCGAACGCTCGTCCCGGAGTACTTCTGCAATTATGTCTTCGAAAGAATACGCTTCATCCTTCTCCCTGAGAGATTCTATTGACCTTACAACAAGCACTCCCAGAGGGGAAACCTCATCTACTTTAAATATCCTGCACCACTGGCCCCCTGAAAGTTCTGAGATCGAGATTGAAAACGGTGTGACCTTTATGTTTCGTTTCCTGTACTCTTCTGCTTTTCCTGCAGGTACGAAGACTTCTGCCTCAATGCCGGAAGGTTCAAGGTTCCATTGTTTGAGTTTCCCGGCTTCAAGCGTGTTCTGGTTTCCCATTGTCCAGAAAATTCCCATGGTATCAATAACCAGGGATGCCAGGTTTTTTGCGAGGGAGGGAGGTAGAAGGGCGAGTTCTTCCAGTATGCAGCCCATGGTATAGGACTTTCCGTATCCCCTTTTCCCGCAGATCAGGACCGCATGGGGTTTCAGGGCATCAAGGAAGACGGGTGCTCCTTTGGAGCGGTCAAGAGCCAGGTAGTTCCCGAGGAACAGCAGTCCCTCACCCCCGTTATTCTCATTTCCAAGCACACGGTATTTTCCGGCAGCTGTCTTTGTAAACGAAGACCCGACAGTCTTACCCCCTTTCACATTCTTCATAGTACCATGGGTTCAACTATATAAAATAATTTTTCTCTATGGGACGTTAAAAGAATAGATTTTGTTTCTTCTGGAAAAGAATTCCTGCCCTGGCTATTCGGTTTCTTTGCAGGTGTCTGCTTCCGGAAACTCCTTTCCTCCCGAATAGAAACGTTTATCTATTTGTGAATAAGTATACTCTAGCGCACACCATTGATCATTATTGCCCTAAAAGTATGTATTTTGTTGTGAAGTTTTCTCAGTTTGGCCAAAAATCCTTTAATCAAGGATCCTCTGAACCCGGAAAATTTCCTGACGAATTTATAAATTTACCCAACGGTGAAAATAATTGGACACTTCCCAGAAATCTTTATTATTAGATTTGCTTTTAAGGTCTGAGAAAAGAAAGGGCATAATGCTTTTTCTGAAGGATGGGCCTAAAAGTATCGAGGAAATTAACGAAAATCTTGATTCTCCTTCGACTTCGGTTCTCCCTCAGATTAAAAAATTGAAGGATAACAGGATGCTTCTTCAGGACGGGAAGTACTACCGTCTTTCCAAAATAGGGTCGATTATTACTGAAAAAATGACCCCCCTGGTGGGGACCATTGAAGTTTTTGAAGATAATCTTGACTACTGGATAAATCAGGACCTGGACCGGATTCCTCCATTCCTGCTCCCGAAGCTCGGGAAACTGAATCCCTGCAGGGTGATTGAACCCGAACTGAACCGGATCTTCGAGCCTCCTGAGGAGTTTTTAGATCCCCTCATGAAGTCCAGGGAGGTCATGCGCTTTACCTCTTATTTCCAGCCCACTTTTACCAAACTTAACGCGGAACTCCTTAATAAAAAAGCTAACATCTCCCTCATAGTTACCGAAGGTTTCTTTGAAAGGGCTGTAAACGATTACCCTGAAGAACTTGAAAACTTCCTGCTCTCGGAAAATTCCAGACTCTTCGTCTACAAAGGGTGCTCGTCCCTGGCCTCGGTTACAGTAACCGAGAAGTTTATGGCGCTTACCATGATCGATAAAAAAGGCAAACTTGACCATAGATTCCTTATAAGTTTCGGGAAAAGCGCAATTGAATGGGGAAAGGAACTTTTTACGTATTATAGGGACATGTCCGAAGAGATCAAGAAAGGAGACGCTGCCCGTTTCATCTCCGTCCCTTACTGATACGGGTGAAAATCAGATGAATCTCTGATGAATCTCTGATGAATCTCTGATGAATCTCTGATGAACCTCAGATGAACCTCAGATGAACCTCAGATGAATACGGGGTTCGAAATGAAAAATAAGGGATTCGATAAGAAAATAAGAGGTTCCAAAAGAAGGCAGTAAAGGAGAAGAGTAGGAGACAAAACTGCCTCTCTATTTCCTGGAACAATTTTCTTAGATGCGATCTGGAATCCCGCTTTCAAGAAATAATTTCCTCGAGCTTCCCGGCTTTTACTGCCATTTTAATTTCCCGGGCGATTCTTTTTCCCGTGGACATGTTTTCCTCGATAAGGTCCGAGTACGGGGACCCGGTGATATAAAGGTTGGTTCCTGCCACGATCCGGGCCGAGATCTCGAAGACCTTGATCTCCAGCTCGTCCGTAAACACGGTTTCAAGGCAGAAAGCTCCGATCATCCCGCCGAAGAGGCCCAGGGACTCTTCCACGACCCTTTCCCCGAGGGAAAAGATAAGGGGAAGGAGGGATTCCCTTGCGACTAGAGGCATGTTTCCCGTGACGACATAGGTGGGCCTGATTTCTGCTTCTATGAGTTCCTTTGGGGACCCTAGCCTGAAGATTTCGTCGGCGTTGGATTCGACCCTTCTGTCCATGCTCAGGAGTTCGAGGCTGCCTTTGCTTAAGGTGTAGCCTTCGTCCCGGATGGGAGAGTAGAAGTAGTGCAAGTAGTAGCGTGTGCCGGTGATGAACTCCTGAATGGTGTATTTCTGGGTCTTGTCAACGAGTTGCTCAAATTCCTCATATGTCTTTGCAACGAAGAACCCTTTGCCTCCCTTTGCTCCGTGATACTTAACCATCACAGGTCCGTTGATGTCTCTTGGGTCATCGATTTTTCCGGGCATGTGAATGCCGGCTCCGAGCAGCCACTCCCTTTCCTTGTCCCGGTCCGACTCCCATTCGAGAACGTCCCTGTTCCCGAAGGTCGGGACAGCCATTTCCGCAAATCTTTTAGTGCCTAGATAAGCAACAAAAGAGCCGTGGGGGACAATGATGACATTCTTTTCCCTGAGTTCCTCTACCTTGTTCATGATGTCTGCGTAACTATCTACAATGAGGTACTCGTCAGGTTTTGCCTTCGGGAAAGCATCATAGAATTTTGGGGGCTTCCCCACGCAGATCCCGAGGGTCCTGAAACCTTCCTTCCTAGCCCCATCAAAGATCTGAAGGCTCGAGTGGGAACAGACCGTTGCAATTGTAATGTTTTCCATATCGTAGTTTTTAAGAAATTCGAGAACCTGCTGTTTTGTGATCATGATAGTTACCACTGAAAATTTAGCTTAGAATATGTGATGTTATATTTAAGGTTAGGGTATGGATTCTATTTATAAATATAGTATTAAATGTATAATAAACAGTAAAAAATAAAATTTATAACTAAAGTCGCTGCAAGATTAATCAGGAAGATCGAGTACAAAGAATAAACAATACCATGTTTTTAACTCAGGAAGTAAAACTCAGGAAGTAAAACTCAGGAAGTAAAACTCAGGAAGTAAACATGAAAGAGCTGGAAGATAGAGATGGGTTCCCGGAAACTGAAGAGCGCCTGGATGGTCCGGGGTTCCCGGATGGTGAGGGAGCCCGAGAGAACGGGGACAGAGTGATGGTGCTCCCCGTAAACGAGGACTCAAGAAAGATTACCCAGACCCTCTCCAACGAAACGTCGCTGAAGGTCCTTGAGCTGCTCGGCAAAAAGAGCCTGTCTGCAACCGATATCTCAGAGGAGCTGAAAATTCCCCTTACCACGGTGAAGTATAACCTTGACTCCCTTGTTGACTCCGACCTCATTAAGGTCAAGCAGATCAAATGGAGCCGGAAGGGTCGGCAGGTCAAGATCTATGAGGCGATGGAAAAGCTTATCATCCTGGTCCCGTCCAGAAATCCTGTTGATAAAATTTCCATCATAAGCCTGTTGCAGCAGTACATGGGGGTAATTGTAGCGGCATTCTTTGCAGCCGCAGGAATCGAATACCTTTCAGCGTACCTCAAAGCAAGAAAGGTTTTCCAGGCTACCGCTCCCTTAAGGTCAGGGATAATGGAAGAAGGTAGTGTCCCTGCTCCGGCAGCCTTAGTAGCTAACGATACTTCTGAGGGAGAAGCCGGAGAACCCGGGCTAATGGATGTGGGTGTCGAATCCTTTTCTGAAGAAGAGGCAGCTTTGCAGAATGAAGCCCCGGAGCTAGCTCAGAAGGAATCCGCCGAAACTTTTGCAGGAGAATCCCCCGAAGAAGAAACCATTGATGAAGAGTTCGTGGAAGAGTCCCTGAAAGAAGAGTTTGCTTCCGAAGAAGCTCCTGTTGAAGAAGCTCCTGTTGAAGAAGCTCCTGTTGAAGAAGCTGCTCCTGAAGATATAATGGAAGAAACTCCCGTCGAAGAAGCCGCTGGAGATGTGGATGTTCCCGTAACGGAGGGGGTGGAGGACCTGGATGGAATGGAAGGGCTGGAAGGCCTGGATGGGATGGAAAGTCTGCCACCTGTTCCGCCTGAAGGAATTACCCATCTCGGGGGTGTCCATGGGCTTTACGATACGCTTTCTGCGCATCCCGGGGTCTGGTTCTTTTCTGGCTGTCTCTTCGTTGTGTGTTTGATGATCATACGAGAAGTCTATTATAAGAAAAAGACCAAGTAATCAATGATTGGCATGAGAGTTGCTTTAAAACTTGCATACATAGGCACCGATTTCCACGGATCCCAGATCCAGCCCAACGTCGAGACCGTGGAAGGGGAGATCTTCAAAGCTCTCCGGAATCTCGAAATCATCGAAGGCCCCAAATCTGCCAATTACACATGTGCGGGCAGGACCGACGCAGGAGTCCATGCTCTTGAACAGGTTGTTGCTTTTGATACTGATAAACCTAACCTTGCAATCCCAAGGGTCATCAATTCCGAACTCCCCTCCTCCGTCTGGACCTGGGCTCACGCGGAAGTTTCCTCCGATTTTGATTCCAGGCGGGATGCTGTTTCCAGGCGCTACCGCTACATGATGAGTGGGGAAGAATTCGACATCTCGAAGATGCGGGAAGCTTCAAAACTCCTTCTGGGGACCCACGATTTTGCTAACTTCTCCAAATCCGACGGGGACAAGGGCACGGTCCGAACTCTGGAACGCATTGAAGTGCGGGTTGCCGGGGAGCTCACAAAAATTGATGTGACAGGCAATGCCTTTCTCTGGAACATGGTCCGGAAAATCGTAACCGCCCTTACCATGATAGGAAACGGGGTAAGGGATGAAGACTGGCTGCTCCAGATGCTCAACCCCGAAGTCTACGAAGAAGGAATCGAACCTGCTCCTGCACACGGGCTGACCCTCAAGGAAATTAAATATCCTTTCCCCATCGAATGGGTAGAGGACAGCTACTCCATCCGGAGGGCAAACGAACAGAACTACAAGAATATCCTCAGGCACAGGGTAATGGCTGAAGTGATCGAAGAACTGATTTTCAAGGAATAAAGGACTGTTTTCCAGGAAATAAGAGCTGATTTTCAGGGAAGAAGGATTGCTTAATAGAGGAGATAACTTACACTTCTGCTAACACCTTTGCTAACACCTTTGCTAACACCTCTATCTTTCTAATTTTCTGTATCCGTATTCCTGCCTTCATCCAGCCTTTATTTTTGATCATTAATCTTTTTGAAAAATCGTAATTGTCCGGGTAAGGCTGCGGTGCACTCGTTGGGCATGGATTTCAAGTACCCTGAGGCCTGCCTTTTCCCCGTATTCGAACGCTGCCTTGTCCGAGACCACAATAGCGATTCCACCGGGCTTCAGGACGCGGTAAATTTCTGAAAGGGCGCCGGCATAAAGCACTTCCAGGGACTCTGCAAGGATGGCTGCCGAACGCCCATAGGGAGGGTCGGTGACGACTGAGTTTACGGATTCGGCTTTCAGGGGGGTCCTGCAGGCATCTCCTTCCATAAGGGCATAATCCGTTCCGAAGGCTTCCAGGTTCATCTGTGCTCCCTGGACGAGTTTTTTCTGGGCGTCAATTCCAATCACCCTGGCTCCCAGGAGCCCGGCTTCCACAAGGATGCCTGCGGTGCCGCAGAAGGGATCAAGGAAGAGCTCTCCGGGCCGTACCCGGGAAAGGTTCACAAGGGCTCGGGCTATCCTGGGCATAAGGACGCCGGGGTGGAAAAAAGGCTTGTTCTGGGGGGTCCTGGCTTCGTACGCGCTTCTGTCCACGGATGAGAGGAGGGTTCCGAGCACGGCTTTCTCGCTCAGGATAAGCCGGAATTTGATGTCCGGGTTTTCGAGCTTTGCCCGGAATCCTTTCCGGTAGATGCAGCCCCCTATCTTTTTTTCCAGGGGCTCGCCCGGGAAGTCAACATGGTGTTTAATCCTTTTTGCCCGGACTACGAAGTTTTGCCCTTCCCGGATAAAGCCGGCCGGTTCGAAGGCTTCTGCAAGTTCCAGGATCGCTTCCGGCTTGCTTTCGGAGATCCCTATCACCTTCAGTATGTGATGGGTCATTGCGAGCCTTTCCGTTACCTGCCCCTTGAGGGCCTTTTCAAGCTCTGCTTCTTCGCCAGTTATGTCCACCACCAGGCACTGGTCCATAAGATAGTGGACTCTGCATTCCAGCCCTTCGATTTCAAGGCAGGCAAGGACTTCGGCAGCGGGCAGTTTTGCGTGTTCACCTGAGAGTTCAAATGCGTATAACATGGATTGACCGGGATTAGGTTGATGAATATAGTTAGAATAAGGTTGAAACGAGTACGGTTAGAACGGTAAAAGTCATAAGGAATGAAATTTGGCTGTAATGATTTTTGCTGGAATGCGGTTAAGCTGGAATTGGGCTAAGCTGGATATGGTTGGCTGGAATGAAGTTTAGCTTGTGCAGTTGAATTGCCAGACGCAGTGGAAAATACTGCTGGCAGATTGGGAAAAAATTTGCCGAAAGAATACAGGGGATTCAAAAGGAGACTTTCGATTTAAAACATCTTCTCCAGGGCTTCCCTGCCTGTCATTCCGGGTTCGACCCCAAGTTCCCTGGCTTTCGGCGTTGCTTCAACAACGTTTGCCTTTAGCATGTCCTCGAAACTCTGTACGCCCTTTACCTTTGCTGCGGTATCTCCAAGGGCTTCTGCGGCATTGATGTCAAGGTACCCGCACATCAGGAATCCCTTCTCTGCGTTGAGAACCAGCAGGGGGTATTTCTGCATTTTAAAACAGAGGCCAAGGGCGCATCCTTTCTCTAGCTTTACCTGTTCTATGAGCATGTTTTTCAGAATATGTTTCAAGCCTGATTAAGCTTTTGGGCCCAGATAAAGCCGCCCGAGGAAGTTCTCAAAAAACCCGACGGATGCCTGGGTTTCTTCAGGTTCCGGATCTTCGGCGGGGAGGGTTCCATTTTCCATTACTTCGCTTCCGTTTAAATCCTCCATCAGGGCTGCCGTCTCATAGCTTTTGTTTTCCAAAAGCCAGAGGGTCATTTCCCCCTCGGGGTCAAAGCTACCTTTCAGGACCTTGCGGCTTTCTTCAAAATCCTCGCTTTTGTCTTCCAGTCCTTCTGTCCTGCTTGCATCATATCCGGGAGGCAGGAATATGGTCACTTCCGAGTCCGGGGTACCCAAAAACCAGATGCTGGTTTCAGTACTGGTTTCAGTACCGGTTTCATTGCCTATTCCGGTGCCTGGTTCAGTTTCGTTTTCCCCTTCTTCCTTGTCTACTTCTTCAAAGCTGTAGGTGACCTTTGCGGTGTTTGTGATGGGTTTTATCTTGGATGTCGTGCCCAGGGCTTCGTCAGAGAGCCAGAACTCCACGTCCCTGACTTTTACCGATTCTGAAGAACCGTTGAGCTTAACATCGGGCTTTTTTTCAATGGATTTTTCCATCCCGTCCCGGAGCTCAAGTTCCATGTTTCGGATTTCCCAGGCGTTTACGAAACTGTCGTTGTTGCCGGTTTCCCTGTCTATAAGTTCCCTGAAGAAAATAGCCTCTTCGCCTGTGATGCATTCTTCATAGTCCCAGTTCATACCGCCGGTTTCCAGGGTGATGGTGTTGCTGCATACTAAGGAGGCGGCACAGGGTCCTGATAAAAGGGTTACTGAGAGGACGGCCGTTACAAAGAAGGCTGAAAGGAGGTGCTGTAATTTCAAGGTGCTCAACTCTTTTCTTTTGTTTATTTTTTCAACCTTTGCTCTTTATTTAATTTCATTATTAAGCCTCTTCAGCTTATTCTGTTGTGACCTCACAGCCGTCTTCAGTTACGATTATTGTGTGTTCTGCTTGGGCTACCATTCCCCCTCCGCTTTCCAGAAGGACGGGGTAACCGTGGAAGATTCTTGCTTTTTCGAGCTGGATGAGTACAAATTCCAGCTTGTCGGATTCAAGCCAGCGTTTTGCAAAGGGCAGGGTCCTGTACTCTTCAACCTGTTTCAGGACTTTTCGAACTGCCGGCATACGGACCGGTTTTTTCTGGATCAGGCTGTAGATCTCGGTCCAGGAACCATCATGGACTGCGCCTACCCCGTCCGTTGCAAAAGGCTCGATAGCTAGCACGTCTCCTTCTTTAAGGACTATGCCTCCTTCCACGTGTTTGTTTGGGACGGATGGGTCGTCATGCGCTTCATACTGGGAAAGCCCGTGTCCAGTGAGGTTCAGGATGGGGGTCAGGTCATAGCTCCTGATGGCTTTTTCGATTGCATCTCCGATTTCCCCGGTACTGACTCCCGGCCTGACAGCATCGATGGCTGCCTGGAGCCCGGCTTCAGCGGCTTTCACGATGTCCGGGTTTCCGGACAGGTCCACCGTAACTGCAGAGTCTGCAATGTACCCGTCAATGTGGACGCCGAGGTCCAGCTTTACCATATCTTTCCCAAAGACATCAGTATCTCCCGCTTTCGGGGTTGCGTGGGCTGCCTCTTCGTTTCTTGAGATGTTACAGGGAAAAGCCGGCTTTCCTCCAAGTTCGATGGTCTTGTTTTCCACAAACTCCGCGACTTCAAGCAGGCTGCCTCCTACCTTTACCATATCTACGGCTTCGGCTCGAACCTTGCTAAGGATCCTTCCCGCTTCCCTGTATTTTTCAAGGATATCTTCCCTGTTTTGCACGTTATCGGTCATGCTAACTCCAGCTCAAATAGGTCGAATAATAATTGATAAGATTGATATCGGTTAAGTCAACGAGATTGAATTTGATCCGTTGAATAATGTTGAATTTGATCCGCTGAATAATGTTGAATCTGGTCAGCTGAATAATGTTGAATTTGATCACTAAATAATGTTGAATTTGATCACTAAATAATGTTGAATCTGGTCAGCTAAAATTTGATCAGATTGAATATTACAAAATTGAACCCTACTTAATAAATATATAATGGCTATAATTATGCCTTATATAAATCATTAGCAGGGTTATAATACAAAGTTCTTTTCTAATTTTGTCAGGTTCTCACAGCCATTTTTGGTCACAAGTACCATGTCTTCGAGCCGGATACCTCCGATTCCCGGATAGTACAGCCCGGGTTCGACGGTGATTACATTTCCTTCTTCAAGCACGGTACTGTTTTCCCCGACTCCCGGGAGTTCGTGGATGTCGAGCCCTACTCCGTGCCCCGTGGAATGGGTGAAGCCCACCTTTGCCCCGCTCCGGTAAGTGTCGTAGCCCCTTTCCTCCAGCACGTTACAGACTGCATTGTGGACGTCAGTCGCAGACACTCCGGCTTTTACCATCGCAAGCCCCTTCTCCTGCGCTGCAAGTACGGCTTCGTATATGGCTTTCAACTCTTCCGAAGCTTCTCCCCGGAGCACGGTGCGCGTCATGTCTGCAAAATAGCGTTTTTTCTTGCTCCTGGGAAAGATGTCCAGAATGATGGGGGCATTTGCCCTGAGTGGCCCGGCGGTGGTCCCATGGGGGTTTGAGGTGTCCTCTCCGCAGGATACGATGGTCTCTTCCGCCTCGCAGCCGAAGTCCAGCAGGGTGTGGTCTATCACGGAGAGCACCTTTTCTCCTGTAAGCTCCTTTCCCTCGTGGTAGAGGACTCCGTCTTTCTCCTCTGCTCCCTTGATAAGTTCTATGGCAGCCTCCATTGCCTTTTCTCCGGCTCTCTGGGCATGCTTGACGGCCTCCACCTCTTCGGGCTTTTTCTGGCTTCTCATCTTCCTGAAGGGGCTCTTTACAGGGACTATGGAGAAGCCTGCTTCGGCAAGGAAGTTCGAGTAAAAAACAGGGAAATCATAGGGTACTGCGATTTTTTTTGCCCCTGTTTCCGAGAGCAGTTCGGAAAGACAGGCAGCATAAGCCAGGGCTCCATCCTTTTTCTCCTTGATTTTCTCCATGTATCCGAAGTCCTGCAAAGTCCGTATCCCGGAAATCCTTGACTCAAGTTCGGCTCTCCCGCGTTCCATCTCGGAAATAAAAAGGATTTCTTCTCCCTCTCCTGTTTGCAGGTATCCGAAAGCGTCCGAAGCCAGGAAACGGGTTGCGTAGTAGATGTCAGCGGAATGGATGTCCCCTGTCATAAGGTATGCGTCTGCTCCGGCAGTTTCAAGGGTTTCTTTAATGCTGAATTCCGGTTCTGTCATGGAAGGTTATTCTGGCGTTTGTGAATAAAGTTGTTATTGTTAAGTCCGGGATTTCGTTTCTGTGCATCCAGTACTAATCGTGGTTGAAGTATTCCTCGATAATCGAAGGTAAGTAGAAGATTTGTTCTGCGGGGTCGGGTTCCTGTTCTCCGCTTTTTTCCTGCTGCGGGTTTCAAGCTTCATTTTTTTTTCTCTCGTTTACTTTATGTGCCGGTTCAGACTGTTGATCTTTTCCCAGCTGTCATCCGGAGTTTCGTAGCCTGCTTCAATGTTTTTTCTCTCCTCCCCCCGGTCTCCCGCCTTTGTTACGTTCCTGTTCCTCAAAATTACTATTTTCGTATTACATAGTTTTGTTTTTGAGGAAAGACAGTCATGTCTTCAGAATTTTGTAGGTGGAGTTTGTGGGTTGAATTCACAGGTCAAGGTTTTTATGAACGAATTGACAATCTCTTCTTGGTAAAAAAAGCGAATCCTAATTGAAATCGTCAACCATGGATTCAGTAGAAATTTGTTTCAAAAGTTCAGGTTGCGAAAAAAAATGAGCGCCCGGACCGGGATTCGAACCCGAGTCGGAGCCTCGACAGGGCTCCATGATAGGCCTCTACACTATCCGGACTCTCCGATTGATTTAGTCGTTTTTGCCCGCGTTGCGAGCAAACCATAAATGTCATTCCGGTATATAAATATTCCCGTTGACTATTCCCTTTACTGGGGAATGTTATGGGTTTTAGTCCCGCCTCCCAGACTCGAACCGGGGACATCGCGGTACCTGCACGGAAATGTGCGATTTTACTCGCATTGGCCGAACTACAGCCGCGCACTCTACCACTGAGTTAAGGCGGGACGATGGATGCTTATCCAGTGCTACAAAGCGCTGCACTGCTTCAAGCACCATCTCCATATATGGGGATGGTATTTATGTTTTTCGCTAAAAAGGGTTTTCAGGGGCATTTCTTCCTAACATTTTTTATATATATCAGGCATACTTTTCTATATTACAGAGACTATAAGATAATTAAGGTACAGATAATTAATGTACAAAACTTTGCGCAGTGCGCAAGGGGGTATAGGGAAAATGGTGGCCCAGATATTTACAGAATCCAACAATAACGACACGGTTACTGTTCACTTCAGAGAGACCTTTTTGATCAAACTTCGGGATGAGCCCGCAGAACATCTTTACAGCAAGGAGAAAGAACACTCTGCTCATACCGTCTGGGAAATGAAGGCAGGCAAGGGCCTCAAGCTGCTCAGGGACAAGTTTACCCCGGATATCCTGGATACGACTACGGTGCCCGGAGTTCATGAGTGGGAATATGAGGCCATAGAAAAGGGGTCCTGGAAAATCGAGGGGAAGTATACTATTTATCGCTTCGGAGGCGAGGAAAAGTACAGGTTGAATGTAGAAGTGGTCTGAATACGCCCGGTAAAGTTTCATAGCCTATAGTCCTGTTAAAAAGGCTGGTTAAAAATAGCTGGTCGAAAACGACTGATTAAAAATAGGCTGGTCGAAAATGATTTCATGTAAAGCCAGAGCTAAACTCTAAGCCGGGATAAAATCAGGTCGAAAGTAAAGCAAAAGAGTAAAAAATAGTAAAGAACCCGAAGGTTCTTTTTTACTTCCTTTATTTTTTTCAGAAAGTATCAAGTTCTCCTTTTACAACCATATCGGTGATTTTTGTCACGTTGGTAAGCCAGTCGTCCATGACAGCTTCAGCTTCGGCTTTAACCTTTGAGAAAGAAGTACCGTCTTCGGGGATGATCTGGGCACTTGCCACCAGGGGCTGGTCAATGGGCTTTCCGATCTGGGAGAGCAGCCTGATGTAAATGTCATGTACCTCGGGGACTTCCTTTACAATGTCCTTTGCCATCTGGGTGGAGAGAAGGTTATAGATCTTTCCGATGTGGTTGATCGGGTTCTTCCCGCTGGTGGCTTCCATGCTCATGGGCCTGTTCGGGGTGATAAGCCCGTTGCAGCGGTTTCCACGGCCCACCGAACCGTCGTCTCCCATCTCAGCCGAGGTCCCGGTGACGGTTAGGAAAACACTTCCCGTTTTCAGGTCGTCGGCGGTGTTGATCTGGACTTCCACGTTTCTTTCCGTATAGCGGCTGGAGACGTCTTCCACGTAGGTCTTCATTTCTTCCTTAATGCTTATATAGTGGTCCAGGTCGTCCACATACCTTCCTACCATGCCGCAGCAGGTGGTAAGGGTGATGTCGTCTCCGTCCCTGAGCCCCATTACCTTGATGTCTTCGCCAATACCGGGGATTTTGGTTTTCAGGTCGGTAATAAGCTGCCTTTCGGCGTTGTAGACAATGTTCTCAAGTTCTGAAAACGGAGCGTGCCCTACCCCAAAGGAAGTGTCGTTTGCAACCGGAACTCTGTCCCGGCGGAAGACATCCCTGAGGTCCGAAGACCCTGTCCCGAGTTTGCAGTCCAGAATAACGTCCCTTTCCTGATCAAGGTTTACGACGGTGTTTCTCAGGTAATCCCGGGCAGCCTTGAGAGCCACGGATTCCGTGGCAAGCTCGACGCCTTCAAACTCTTTTGTGGCCCTGCCAACGAGGAGGATGTAGATGGGCTGCAGAATTTCTCCTCCGCCGAATTTGGGGTGGGATCTTCCTGCCACGATCTGGGTTTCATCGGTGTTGTGGTGGAGCACAACCCCGCATTTTTCTATGTACTCCTTGCATAAGGCGCGGCTTACGGCTTCTGCCAGACCGTCCGAGATGCTGTCTGGGTGCCCTATCCCTTTGCGTTCCACAAGCTCGATCTGCTGCTTCTCGACAGGGGTTTGTATGAGCTGTTCTACTTTGATATTTCGGGCCATTTGAATCCTCTTTTTTTGGAATAATTACTGTATCGTCAGTAGTTGGGGAATTATCGGTTTCCCGATGTTATCAGCCTGATTGTTTCGGCTCTGATATTATCTATTTTAAAGTACTATAGTATAACTTCGATAATATTATATTTATGAATCATGCGTCTGTTTCTATTAAATTACTCCCGCTATATAATTGTTCCCGTATCTTCATTACCAGGGGTAATATCATTTTTTATAAACATCTCTCCTCGCCATCTTTCAAAAAATAAAATTTCTGTGTGAGAGATAATATCTTCCTGTCCCTTTTCCTTTCTCTCCTCTTTACTCACTTCCTTTCTCTCTTTCTTTACTCCTTTTTTTCTTTTTCTTTCTCTTTTTTATCCTCCTTTTTTTCATTCTTTGGGGCAAGCTTATTTTCAGGAAACTTTACCGTGAAATCTATATTATAAAAGAATGTTTTGGATAAACGTTTTATACGGATGAGCATAACCTGTGTAACGATTCCAGTAGAGTACAGCCGAGTACTACCAGAGGACAGAGCAGATGATTCGCATTGCAATACCCAATAAGGGTCGCCTTCACGATCCCACCATCTCAATTTTCAGTGATGCGGGGCTTCCCATCAGCGGGGGAGCTAGCCGGAAACTTTTCGCAAAAACCATAGATCCCGAAATCAGCATCCTTTTCGCAAGGGCCGCAGACATCCCCGAGTACGTGCAGGACGGGGCTGCTGACGTCGGCATTACGGGCATGGACCTGATTACGGAATGTGGGGCGGATGTAGAGACCCTGCTTGACCTTAAATTCGGAAGGGCAAACCTGGTCCTGGCCGTGCCCGAGGATTCGGGTGTCAAAAAGCCGGAAGACCTGGAAGGAAAAAAGGTTGCAACGGAATTCCCGGGAATTACGGCTCAGTATTTCGAAAAGCTCGGGATAAACGTAGAGATTATAAAGGTCAGCGGGGCCTGCGAAATGACCCCCCATGTGGGGATTGCCGATGCCATTGTTGACATCTCAAGTTCCGGGACCACTCTCATGATCAACCGCCTGAAAGTGATTGACAGGGCTTTTTCTTCCTCTGTCTACCTGATTGCAAACAGGGAGAGCCTCAGAACAAAGGAAAAGATTCTGGACATCAAAACCGCACTTGAAAGCGTACTCAACGCAAAGGAAAAGCGCTACCTTATGATGAACGTTCCCGAAAATTCCCTTGAAGCCGTAAAACAGGTCCTTCCCGGGATGTCGGGCCCCACTATCATGAAGGTTGAGTCCCGCAAGTCCCAGGACGAGCCAATCCTTGCCGTCCATGCCGTTGTGAACGCGGACCTTATCTTCACCATCGTAAACAAGTTGAAAAAGGTCGGGGCAAGGGACATCCTTGTAGTTCCCATTGAAAGGGTCATGCCCTGAAAGGCCTGTTGCTTTCAGGCTTAAATTCCCAATTTATCTTGAAGAGGTGGAATGCCGTGGCTTTTGAAGTGATCCCCGCAGTGGACATGAAAGGTGGAAAATGTGTGCAGCTGGTGCAGGGAGTTCCGGGCAGTGAGATTGTATCCCTGGACGACCCCCTGGCAGTTGCTCTGGAATGGGTCGGGCAGGGGGCAAAGACCCTGCACCTGGTGGACCTGGACGGGGCGATTGAAGGGGTGCGCAAGAATGCCCCCATTATAGAAAAGATAGTTGAGGCATGCCGGGAAAATGGGGTTCGCATCCAGGTGGGAGGGGGGATCCGAAGTTTTGACGATGCGGCAGCCCTTCTCAAACTTGGGGTTTACAGGGTTATCCTTGGAACCGCAGCTCTCCAGGACCCGGAACTTGTGAAACGGCTTTCCGATGCTTTCGGGAGCGAACACATAAACGTTGCCCTGGACGCAAAGAACGGAAAAATCTCGATCAAAGGCTGGACCGAGGAGTCCGAACATACTCCCGTGGATATGGGCAGGAAGTTCGAAGACCTGGGGGCAGGTAGCCTGCTTTTCACGAACATCGACTCCGAAGGCCTGATGCAGGGTGTAAACCCCCTCCCCACAAAGGAACTTGTAGATTCCGTCAGCATCCCCGTGATTGCTTCCGGCGGGGTCAGTTCCCTTGCCGACCTGGATGTCCTGAAGCAGACCGGGGCTTCAGGGGTTGTTGTCGGAAGTGCTCTTTACACCGGCAGGTTTACCCTTGAAGAAGCAATCGAGGCGGCAAAGGACTGATGTGCCGCAACTTGCCAGGGCAGCCGGGGCAAAGTATTTAAGAAATTTAAAAGAGAATGTGTGCTATATGAGGACTGCCAGAATTTCCCGCAAAACAAAGGAAACCGATATCCAGCTTGAGCTTGACCTGGATGGGTCGGGGCTTGCTGAGGTAAGCACAGGTCTCGGTTTTTTTGACCATATGCTGATTTCCTTTGCAAGACATTCGGACATCGACCTTAAACTGCACGCCGAAGGCGACCTCCATGTGGACGAGCACCATCTGGTAGAGGATACGGCTATAGTCCTCGGCAAGGCTCTTTCCGATGCCCTGGGGGACATGGCCGGGATCGCTCGCTTCGGGGAAGCCAGAATCCCAATGGATGAAGCTCTGGCAGAAGTTGCTCTGGACCTGGGGGGGCGCAGCTACCTTGTCCTGAATGCCGAATTTGAGAGCCCTCAGGTGGGGCAGTTAGGCACCCAGCTTGTGAAGCATTTCTTTGAGACCCTGGCTTCGAATGCAAAAATCACCGTACATGCCAGCGTCTACGGGGAAAATGACCACCACAAAATCGAAGCTCTCTTCAAAGCCTTTGCCCATGCCCTGAAAAGGGCCGTAAAAGTCGAAGGTGAGGGCATAAAGAGTACAAAAGGCGTGCTCTAACAGCCGAGTTGCGCTTCCCGAGTTGCGCATCGGGAGCACGCGTCCTTTTCGGTCGCTTCACTCCCTCAAGAGGACCTTTTTGTTTTTGATTCTGTTTTTTGTCAGATACAATCCGGCTTAAACCCTTACCCGCCATTCATTGGCAAAGATCAGCATGGATTCCTTTTTGAGCTGCCCTACAAGCCCCATATTTGCCTTTTTTGCAGCTTCAACCCCCGAATCGAAGGGCATGGCTTTTGTGACTACAAGGGGGATGCCTGCCCGTGCGGCTTTCATTACCATGTATTCCGGCTGCCTGCCTGTTGAAAGAAGGTACATCTCCGAGAGTGGAAGCCCGTTAAGGAGGGCATACCCTATCGCTTTGTCAAAGGCGTTGTGCCTGCCCACGTCCACGACCTGAAAAATGAGTTTTCCGGTCCGGTCTACGAGGGCTGCGAGGTGCGTCCCCCGGGTGACTTTGTAGGTTTCGGAGCTAAGGTATTCCATCCCTGCAAAGATTGCTTTTATCCCGAAAACCGCATCCGAACTTACAAGTGGGTCTTTTCTACTTTCCAGCTGCCTTGTTTCGGGGTTGACAGTCTTTATTTCTACCCTGTTCCCCTCAATCGTGATCCCGGCTATCTCTTCGAATGTAAGGATTCCTTCGGAGATCATGTGTCCTGCTGCAAGTTCCCTGAAATGGGCAGGTGAGGCAAGAAGAGTTGTAAAATGCTTGCCGTTTAGAAAAAGTTTCACAGGGCATTCCCTTGCAAGCAATACCTCCGTATCTTCTGCCCTGCCGTCGGGATAGATTCTCTTTGCAGGGTAAGGAGTGGTGTATTTTTCAGGCATATGGATCGGTTTTCCTGTATCCTTTGTATATGGCGCAAAAATGCTTCCATATGCCTTTTTCTTTTCCGTTAGTTCAGGCGGACTGCAAGGTAATCTATGTAGAAAGTTCCATACTCCTCTCATCCGCATCTATGCCGAATTTGAACTCCTGAGTAGAAGGTTCACCTTGTTTTATCCAGCTCTCCGTTAGGAGTCCATCATTTATCTCTATTCTATAAACTTGACTATAAAATTATATTTTTAAAATCGTACGAATTTAATATCTCTTCCGAAAAATTTATTTACTTTAGATCCTAAAGTATATTGGGGTGTCTGTAGCAAAGCATATTCTACAAACATTAGATACTATTACACGCAGTTATGATATCTTAGTATATATAAAATCAAAGTACATCGACATATTTGTATATTAAGGTGATATCAGGCTTCCCAGCCTGAGATGCCTTGAAAGCAGGAGGGTATATATGGACATTAAGAACATTTTCAAGAAAGACGACGCAGTGTCCCCGGTTATCGGTGTCGTGTTGATGGTTGCAATCACCGTCATCCTCGCCGCCGCAATCGGTTCATCCGTTTTCGGCCAGGGACCCGCCGAATCCGCACCGCAGGCGAACATTGATATTCTCGTGGTAGACCAAGACACTGTAAAGCTTGAGCACCTTGGTGGAGACACCATCCGTCTAAATGACACTTCGGCGACAAAGATCATGCTTGCAAACGCAACAGGCACCACTGAACTTTATATCGAAAATTGCACTGACACTTTCGATGTTGGAATGACGGAAGTTCTTGATCTTTATTCTGATAATGATTCCGTAATGACTATGGGTAAAGGAGAATTCGTTACCATCAAGATTGTTGACGTCAAGACAAAGCAGCTTATCGCTGACAAGGAACTGAGGTTCTAAGCACGAATATTTGGCACCTTCACAGGTGCTTTTTATCTTTCTTTTTTGGTAATTATTCAGCTACCTTTGCTCCTAACTTATTTTTCTGCTACACTCAATGCTGATTTTCATATTGACTAATATAAAAATCATTCATTTCGTGTTTTGTATGGAAAGTGATGAAATCCAATTTCTATGTTACTCTAATCCAGAGGCCATTGTTGACCATATAGAGAGTCTCGAGATTGAATCGAATGAGGTTAAGATTGAATCGAATCTTTTGGGCTTCTCTCCAAATAATATGGGCAATTCTATAAACCTTTAATTATTTAATAATGTAGCGACACGTTTGAATTAAATAAATAAAAGAGTTCGATTGCCCCTTTATGAAGAAGCTTTAAGAGTCATTAGATCTCAGGTAGATTAGAAAACATTAACCTTCATTCCCAATCTAAAAATATGATGTCTGTAATTGATTCACTTTATGCGGCACTTCAGGGAGTTCCGTTGATACCTGAATAATTACGCACTTTTAAGGAAAGGCCGGTCGTGCAAGCACGACCGTGGGAGGATCCGGATTAAGTGAATTCTAACTAAAAATACAGACCGGGGATCAGGAAGCACTGTAAACCCCCGGATCCGGCTAAATGTGTATTTTCAGGGCAGTCCGCTAACTTTCATGCATTTATTTTCTTCAGTAGCCACGCCATGTTCTGTGCAAGGTTCTCCATGGTCCTGATGCCCTCTTCATCATTCTCCACGTCTCCTTCCCCAAGCCCGATTCCTATGTTCCAGTAACTTGACCCCGGAATTATCATCTGGGATATGGTGAAAAAGTGGTTGATAGAGTCAAAAACATGGATCGAGCCTGCCCTTCTTACGGCAACGACGGCTGCTCCTACCTTGCGCCTGAACATCTCGTCATTGGCTTTTGCAACGAAACCTGCCCTGTCGATCAGGGCTTTGAGTTCAGGGGTCAGGTCCGAAAAGTAGGTCGGAGAGGCCAGAATTATTCCGTCGGCTTCAAGCATCTTTTCGATGCAGTCGTTTACAATATCCTTGTCGATGACGCACTTTTTGTCCCTGTTCTCAAAGCATTTTGCACAGGCCGTGCAGCCGTGAATGCTTTTCCCCCCGATCTGCACCATTTCGGTTTCGATTCCTTCCTTCTCAAGCTCTGATAAGACATGGCCTATCAGGGCTGCAGTGTTCCCTTCTTTTCGCGGGCTTCCGTTGAATGCTACGACTTTCATTTCTCAACTCCTCCAATTTGCTCTCATGTCCTTTATTTCAGTACCCTCAGTGTAGTACCCTCAGTGTAGTACCCTCAGTGTAGTACCCTCAGTGTAGTACCCTCAGTGTAGTACTATAGGTAGTGTGTCGTCTCTGATCTCCTTTGTCGCGGTTTTTTATCTTTCAGTACCTTCCTCCGCTATTCGGAACCATTATTGGATGTAAAAACCATTATTTGGAAGAAAACGTCTACATATCCAGCTATTCGTTTTTCTTGATCCGTCTCAGGAACGACCATTAAGCGAATTATTCTCCCCTCTTCCCGTACCTGTTGTGATAGACTTTCTCCTCTGTGTATCGGTCCTGAATTCCGGGCTGCTGGGCAGGATAACCAATGGGCACCAGCCCCAGAGGAATTACATGCTCTGGAAGTCCGAATGCTTTTCTGAAACCATCAACCCTGTCTTCCATCGGGTAGATCCCTGTCCAGACCGCGCCGAGGCCAAGGGCATGAGCCGCTAGCAGGAGGTTCTGGGTTGCTGCCGAGCAGTCCTGCACCCAGTAGCCGGGAGCTTTTTCCTGGGTCGTATCCCCGCAAACCAGAACCGCAAGCTGCGCCTCCCTGCACATGCCTGCGTAGGGGCTGAAAGTTGGGATCTCATCAAGCAGTTTGGGGTCGTCGATCACGATAAAGACCCAGGGCTGGGCGTTGACTGCAGAAGGGGCGCACATGGCAGCCCGGAGCAGTTCTTTAACAAGTTCCCGTGGAACGGGCCTGTCGGTATATTTTCGTATGCTTCTTCGAGTGTGGATTGCTTCGAGAGTATCCATATTATTGCCTCCTTTTCCCTTTCCAAAAAAGGCATGGGTTGTATGGGTGGTACGGGGGAGGAAATGCCTATCTGGGTCCCCCTCCCGATTTTTTTCGTTTTACTTGAAAAGGTTCAGGCCTGTGTTCTTCGCCTTTTCCATAAGTTCGGCATTTTCCCTGACATCTCCTGGCGCAGCGCCCCCTGCCGCTATGAGGGTGTCCTTTACTTCCATTCCCAGGAAGCGGGAAATTTCTCCTCCGAACTCTTCGAAGACTCCGGCGTAGGCCGCAGGGTCCGGCATGCCCTGGGCGCCTACCAGCACTGCCTTCTTTCCGCCCGGGACCCGTGAGGAATAGTCAGGGTTTACCAGGGAGTAGCAGCGGTCCAGAAAGAGCCGCATCTGGCCTGTAAACTGGGAAAAGTAGATGGGGGACCCGAAAACAATTCCGTCTGCTGCTTTGAGTTCCTCGAAAACTTCTACCAGGTCGTCTTCAAGCTTGCACTCATCGTTGGCCTTACAGTAGTTGCAAGCCTGGCAGCCTCTGTAGTCCATTTCGTTGAGTATGTAAGTTTTTGTCTCTGCTCCAGCTTCAGCCGCGCCCTCAAGCACCTGCTGGACAAGGGTGTTAGTGTTTCCGTTCTCTCGTGGACTTCCTACGATTGCTATGACTTTCATTGCGATTCTCTCCCGTTATCAATTACCTGTATTATCAACCACACTTATTAATTCGAAAATTACTGCGTTTTTTATCTTGAAATTGTTTCCATTCAACAATCAAGCTTGTTGATATCTAATTTACAATAACCATACTTATATGTCATACGCACAATCCGGGAACTCACTAACAAAAAGGGCACAGTGTGAATTTTCCTTCTCTTTTTTCCCCGTTTTTTCCCCTGTCTTTTCCCCCGTCTCTTTTCTTTCTCCTTTTTCCCTTTCCTTTCAACTTTCCTTTCGACTTTCCCTGTCTCTCTTCCTTCTCTCCCGATTTTCCGGAACACTTTCACTCCGGGGATGCACAAGCTATTTAAGCAGCTTTCAGGTACATAAAACGATAAACGTTACGCAAAAACTTTGATTTAATCTTTAAAAAGGCGGGGTAGGCAGAGAATGTTACGGATCTGCCAGGTCCCGGGGAACTCTTCATGATGAAGAAGAACGGATACATGCGGTATTTTACAAAACAGAGCTGTTACCCTAACCAGGCAGAAGCCATGGACAAAATCCATGCCGCTCTTCTTGAGCAAAAAATAGTGCTCTTTGAAGGGGCATGCGGCACGGGAAAGACCCTTAGTGCCCTTGCCCCGGCGCTGGATGTGGGAAGAAAGCTCAACAAAATCGTGATTATAGTTACCAATGTCCACCAGCAGATGGTCCAGTTCATCAATGAGGCAAGGGAGATTAACCGGGACAATGACATCAAGACCATCGTCTTCAAAGGAAAAACGGCGATGTGCCCCGAGAAGCTCGATTATGAGGAGTGCAAGCTTAAGGGGGAAAACACCTACGACCTCCTGGAATTTGAAAGGGAAGTTGCCGCGAAAGAAAAGGAACTCAAGGACGCTTTTGAGAAGTACAAAAAGACAAAAGACCCTTCTCTCTACGCCCTCCGAAACGAGCTTGAAAAGGAACTTGAGGAAGCCCGGAAAAAGGCCCGGGGCCTCCGAAACAATTCCTGTCAGAAGCTATACGAGGTGTTGAGGTTTGAGGGCAGTGAGTTTTCTTCCTGGCTTTTTTCGGATGTCCGGAGCCCGGAAGATGTCGTGGAGTATGCGGCAGACCGGGACATGTGCGGGTACGAGCTTCTCAAGAAGGAGCTGAAAAATGCCGAACTCCTGATATGCAACTTCCACCACGTCCTGAACCCTGAAATTTTCATGACCCTCCTGAAGTGGCTCGAGAGGGATTCTGAGGACGTCATCCTGATCTTTGACGAGGCGCACAACGTCGAAGCCTCAGCCCGGTCTCATTCCTCTATTACGCTTGCGGAACTTTCCATCGAAAAAGCCCTCTCGGAAGTAGGGGAAGTCCCGGAAGCCGACAACTCCCCGGGGTTCGGAGGAGCAGGAACAGGAGCTGGGGGATTCGGAGGCGGGAACGGTATCCCTCTCGATGAGGATTATGCGAACCGGATATACGCAAAGAGGCTTTTTTCCTGTCTGTTGCAAGCCGTGAAGGATACCTACGACTCAAAACTGAAGTTCGGGGAACGCAACAGGCTTGGGAAACACTGGCAGGATATCCAGATCAGTGACCCTTACGAGCGTTTTGATGTGTTGAAGGTCCGTTTCTTGCGCGAAGCGAAAAAAAAGGGGTTTGCGGACGAGGAAAGTGTTCTTACCCGGCTCCGGGAAATCGGTGAGTTCGGGGGCAGGCTGGAGGAAATCTATGCCGAAAACTATAAAAAAGGACTTCTTGCCGTGCCCAAGCGTTCCCAGATCCGCTATGTTGCGGATTTCCTTTCTTCCTACCTTGTGCTTTCCGACAGGCAGAACTACTACCCCATCCTGAACGTGCGCAAGGACTGGAAAAGTGATAGGGTTTACGGGCGGATCGAGCTTTTTACCTGCATCCCCAAAAACGTGACCCAACCCCTGATGGACTCTCTTTTTGCGGGCGTGCTCATGTCGGCTACCCTCAGGCCTTTCGAGATGGTCCGGGCTACGCTGGGCATTTCCAGGGAAGTCGAGGAAATCACCTACGGGACAACCTTCCCTCCGGAAAGAAGGTTGAGCCTTGCAGTCTCGGTTCCCCCTCTCTTTGCAAAGAACCGGGACCTTCCGGAAACCCTGGACAGCATAAAAGAGGCTCTGATGGCAGCTGTTTCCGCATCTCCGGGGAACGTTGTCATCTATTTCCAGAGTTACGCCGAGGCTCTCCGCTACTCCAAACTGCTTGAACCGGAACTCTCGATCCCTATTTTTCTGGACGAGGTAGGAGTCTCGGCCCAGCAGGTCAGGCAGGACTTTTTCAGGACCGGGGACAAGGGCGAGAAAGCCGTTCTTATCACCTACCTCTGGGGCACCCTGAGCGAAGGCGTGGATTTCAGGGACAACAGGGGGAGGACTGTGATCGTGGTCGGAGTCGGCTACCCTGCGCTGAACGACCGGATCAAGGCTGTTGAATCTGCCTATGATACGGTCTTCGGTTGTGGGGAAGGCTGGGAGTATGCAGTCCAGGTGCCCACTATCCGGAAGGTTAGGCAGGCTATGGGCCGGGTCGTCCGCTCCCCCCAAGACTTCGGGGTCCGGATTTTGCTTGATGCCCGGTACCAGGGGACCTTGCAGAAAAAACTGGGTAAATTTACCGTCTTCAAGTACTTCCCAATAGAAGATAGTGGGGAACTTCTTGACGTTGCCCCTGCTGAAGTGGGGCCTATCCTTGAGGATTTTTTCTCAAAAATCAAAACTTCTGATGCCGAAAAAAAGGAGTCAAGATCCCAGGCTCCGGGCAGTTTCGCCCCGGGCAGCCTTGCGGAAAAATTGTAATATCCGGGTTCGGGGTTGCAGCTTAATAAATCCCATCCCTGCTTTTGGCATGGATCATACCGGTTTTTGGGAAGATCCGGGATGGAATCTTTTCCTGGTGAAAGGTCATTCGGGAAACCTTTTTTTTTGGAAGGTTTTTCAGGTAAGTCTTTTTTGATGAAAGGTTTCTTAGGGTTTGAGAACCAAAGATATATCCGAAACATAAGTAAAAGCTTTTCATAAGCATACTATTTCTGGAGGGAAGAAACCATGGGAGTGGAAGAAACCATTAAAGAGGTAGCAGGGGAACTTGAACGTATTGCAAGCACTAAAACTGTTGTAGGAGACCCCATCATCGCAGCAGACAAGACTATTATTCCTATTTCGAAAATCTCGATGGGTTTCGGAGCCGGAGGCGGGGAAGGTAAAAGGGAAAAAGAATCCGGGTACGGAGGCGGCGGTGGGGCAGGTGCAAAAATTGATCCTGTAGCCTTCATAGTGGTCTCGAAGGAGGATACCCGGATATTCAGGATTTCGGAGAAGAGTGATGTCGGGAAATTTCTTGAAGCGGTTCCGGACATCGTTCCCGAGGTCATGGAAAAAATAAAAGCTGTCCGGGATAAAGTTAAAAAGTGTGATAAAGGGGAATCGAGTGAGAGCTCGGAAAAAGGGGGATCCGAAGAGATTATGGTAAGCGGGGAAGAAGAGGAAAAATGCTGCGGATGAACTCCTCTGGAGCTCGGCTTTGTTAAAAAATAAGTTCCGGGTCCGGGATTTAACAGGAAAGGATTTTTGAACCGGGAATGCAGCCCGGAATTTCCTTTGTTTATTGAACCTATTGAATATGCTGGCTGTATACATTGTTTCCGTATTATTTTTTTTAGTTTTATTCGTGCTGATCACATCGATAGAGTTCACTCTGGATGCGGAAGCCCGGCACAAGGAGAAAGAAAGCTTACTCAAGGGCAATTTTGGCATAAGGTGGCTTTTCTTTTCACGTACGGTTTCTGTTGAGAAGCCAGAGAAAAAGGAATCTGGTGATAGGTCGGAAAAGGGCAAAAAGTGTGAACGTAAGGAAGAATCAGAAATTGAAAAAGGGAAGGCAATAGAAAGGGAAAAAGAGGAGGAAATTGAGAAAAGGGAAGTAGAGAAAAGGAAAGTAGAGAAGAAGAAAGTAGAGGGAATTGAAAAGGAAAAAGAAGAGAAAATGTGGACGGAAAAAAGGGGAGGACGAGAGCAGAAAGTAGAGGAAATTGAAAAGCAAAAGGAAGAGAAAATCAAGAAGGGAAAAGGGAGAGGAAGAGAGAAGAAAGTAGAGGGAATTGAAAAGGAAAAAGTGAAGACTAAAGAATCCAAAAAGTTTTGGAAAAAAGAATACTCTTATATATTAAGGGCATTTCGTTGCCTTCGTGAACCTTTGTTCCGGCTTTTTTCCAATACATTGAATGCCTTGAAGATCAAACATCTTGATGCTGATTTTACCTTCGGCCTGCCCGACCCTGCAGACACGGGGATGCTCTGCGGCTTTGCCCATTCCCTGGTGGGGGTGCTTCATGGGAGGTGCAGACATTGCAGGGTTTATATCAATCCTGTATTCCTGGATCCCGTCCTGGATTTCCAGGGGAATACAAAAATCAGTATAAAAATATATTCCCTTGTTTTTTCATTCCTTAAATTTATATTAAACCGAAATACTTTATCGTTTACATATTCGATTATTAAAGAATGGCTTTCGGGTAAACTGAAAGTTAATTCCAAAACTTTATGATTATGAATATGTAACGAGAATACAGATGGATACGATTAGAATAGTATCTCCATCCAGACTTCATCTGACCCTTATTGATCTGAATGCGGAGATTGGTAGGGTTGATGGAGGGGTGGGGATTACTCTCGATTCCCCTGTTCTCAAGCTTTCTGCAGAGAAAGCGGATTCCGTTGAGGTGCTAGGCGAGTCCGACCTTGCGGAAAAAATCCGAAGTTCAGTCCTTGCCCTGCTTCCCGAGGGTGAAGGCATACGCATCCGGGTCGAAGCAGATTATCCTCATCACGTAGGGTTTGGTTCGGGTACCCAGGCAGCGCTTTCTGCGGGTACGGCCGTAAACGAACTTTACGGGCTTGGAAAATCCGTAACGGAAATTGCCATTGCCGCAAACCGGGGGACCACTTCAGGGATCGGGGTCGCAGCCTTTGAAATGGGCGGCTTCCTGCTGGACGGTGGACACAGGTTCAGGGATAAAAAAACCTTTTCACACGATGTGAAGGGGATACCTCCGGGCCTTTTGCTCTCAAGACACGCTTTCCCGGACTGGCCGATTGTTGTTGCAATTCCCAACGGCCAGGGGGTTCATGACGATAAGGAGATCAATGTCTTCAATACGACCTGCCCGATCCCGCTTTCCGAGGTGCGGGAGGTTTCGCACGTGATCCTTATGCAGATGCTGCCGGCTCTCCTTGAAGAGGACCCTGAGACTTTCGGGGCCGCAGTCAATCATGTCCAGACCGTAGGCTTCAAAAAGCTAGAGGTCGACCTCCAGCCGGCTGCGCAGGATGTCATGGCTTTTATGCGGGATACCGGCTGCTATGGGGCGGGCATGAGTTCTTTTGGGCCTCTTGTCTACGGCCTTGTTGACAACTCTCGTGAGGCGGCCCAGGTCAGGAACGAGGTCCAGAGGATGCTCGATGAGTCAGTAGGCGGAACTGTACTTTTGACGAAAGCCAGGAATAAAGGTGCGGATATCTCGTCCTGAGGCAGAGCTCGTCCTGAGACAGGGCACAGCTTCTACTGCAGCCCCTTACCGCAACTTCTTGCCGCAGCTTCTTACCGGAGGTTCTCTGCAGTAACCCCTTGTCGCAGCCCCCCTGCTGTAGCCTCCTGCCGAGCATCTGAAAAACTTCTGCGGTTCATGGAGGTGGGGGTTTTCCTGTTCCATTTTTTCAGAAGCAATAGAAAGAATCAGTACCAAGCTTTATGAATAATTAAAGAGAATAAAAAACGCTATGATTAAGATTACGTCTCCATCCAGGCTGCACCTGGGCCTTATCGACATGAATGCCGAGCTTGGCAGGGTCGATGGGGGTGTGGGAATAACCCTCGGAGCTCCGGGCATGTCAATCTCTGCACAAAAGGCAGATTGTGTGGAAATTCTTGGAGATTCCGTGCTTGCGGACCGGGTGTTAAAAGCAGCCAAAGCCGTACTCCCTGAAGGGGAAGGGATAAGCCTCCGTATCGAAGCGGACATCCCTGACCATGTAGGACTCGGCTCCGGGACCCAGGCCGCACTCACGGGTGCAGCTGCTGTAAATGAAGTCTACGGGCTTGGAAAAAGTATCCGGGAACTTGCAGTTGCTGTCGGGAGAGGCGGAACATCGGGAATCGGGGTCGCAGCCTTTGAAATGGGCGGTTTCATCCTGGACGGGGGACACAAATTTGAGGAAAAGAGTGCTTTTTCCCCTTCAGCAGCCAGCCGTGTCCCTCCCGGTCCCGTGCTTTTCAGGAAGGATTTCCCGGACTGGCCTATTGTCATTGCAATTGCGGACACCCAGGGAGCTCATGACGTGGAAGAGGTGGATATTTTCAAAAAAGTCTGTCCCATTCCCCTGCCGGAAGTCCAGGAAGTGTCCCATGTAGTCCTCATGCAGATGCTTCCGGCACTTATGGAAGAAGACCTGGAGAGCTTCGGAAAAGCGGTCAATCATCTCCAGACCGTGGGCTTCAAAAAGCGGGAGGTCGACCTCCAGCCCCCCTCCGTGCTTGACATCGTGCAGTTCATGCGGGATAACGGGGCAAGCGGGGCCGGAGTCAGCTCTTTTGGGCCTGTGGTCTACGGGATTGCAGGGAGCATGAGCGAAGGTGAAAATATCCGGAAGGAAGTCCAGCAGATGCTTGACGAGTCCCTTGGCGGAGAAGCTCTGCTCACGAAAGCTAGGAACAGGGGTGCGGAGATCTCCGGAGGGCTTTTTTGAAACTTGAGGCCTGGTTCGGAACTCTTGATCTTTGCGAAGACGGGAAAGTCCTGGCATCCGATCTTTTTTCAAAAAATGTCAGGGAGCTTGCGCTTCGTTCTCTTTCCCTGAGGGAACCGGGTAAAGGAATTCCCCCCGCAGGCTTTGAACTCAGGTCCGCTGCTCTTGCCTGTGGGTTTGTCGAATCTCCGGAAGAGTATGATTTCCTCTTACACGAAGTAACCCTGGAGGCTGCAAAGCTGCAGGTCTCGGGGGCAATTACGCCTGACCAGCGCATAATCCTTGCAGTGGAAGCCCTGGATGATATAAATGAAACTGTAAACGTCCTTTCGGAAAGGCTTTCCGAGTGGTACGGGGGCTATTTCCCTGAAAGTGGTTTGAGCGGGGAAGCCCTGGCCCTGTTTGTCGCAAAATACGGTTCCAGGAAAAATGTCGACCCTGAAAATCCCCTTTCCGCAAAAGCTGCGGATTCAATGGGTGCAGAACTCGAAACCCTTGATGAAGCCCTTATCAAAGGGTTTGCCACAAGCGTATGCAGCCTCTACGACCGGCGGAAACAGATCGAGGCGTATATCGAATCCAGTATGGAAAACATAGCTCCCAACCTGAGCCTGCTTGCAGGCCCCATGCTCGGGGCAAGGCTTATCAGTATCGCAGGTAGCCTGAAAAAGCTTGCCGCTTTCCCCTCCAGTACGATCCAGGTAATAGGGGCTAACAAAGCCCTTTTCAAACACCTCAGGTCCAGGGCTCCCTCCCCGAAACACGGTATAATTTACAGCCACCCCATGATCAATACCGCTCCCTGGTGGCAGCGGGGTAAAATCTCAAGAGCCGTTGCGGCAAAGCTCGCCCTGGCTGCGAGAATGGACCTTTACTCCGGGGAAAAAGTCCCTTCCCTCGCAGAAAAACTGGACGCAAAGGTGCAGCAGATCAGGGCTATGAATCCGGAGCCCCCTCAAAAAAAGCAGGGTGATGGGATGAAATCAAAGCCAAAAGGAAAGAAAAAGAGGAGGCAGTAAATGCCTGAAATCAGTACGCTTTCCGAAGGAATTTTTGAAATTACGCGGGGCAAAAAACAGCTTGCCACAAGAAACCTGGACCCGGGGACGACAGTCTACGGGGAAAAACTGTTCTCCGTCGAAGGTTCCGAATACCGGACCTGGGACCCGCGCCGGAGCAAGCTGGGAGCTATGGTGCTCAAAAAGTTTAAAATTCCCCTGAAGCGGGACTCAAAGGTGCTCTACCTGGGAGCAGCCTCCGGAACCACGGTGAGTCACGTCTCGGATATCGTCTCTGATGGAGCCGTGTATGCCGTGGAATTTTCCCCGAGAACCATGCGGGACCTGATAGGCCTTGCAGCCCGCCGTAGAAACGTATACCCTATCCTTGCAGACGCCGGAAAACCCGGAACCTATGCCCACCTTGTGGAGCCTGTGGATGTGGTCTTCCAGGACGTCGCCCAGCCGAACCAGGCAGAAATCGCCGCTAGGAATGCAGCCCGCTATTTGAAAAGTGACGGGCATCTCCTGTTAGCCATCAAAGCCCGGAGCATTGACACGGCGGCAAACCCGAAACAGGTTTTCAGGGACGAAGTCAAAAAACTGGAGCAGGCATTCGAACCGAAGTTCGAAATCCTTAATGCCAGGGACCTGAAGCCCTATCATGAAGACCATCTCGGGGTTCTGGCAAAGCTCAAGGAATGAGGCTGAAAAGTCACAGGAATTTGGCTGAAAAGCCTCTGAATTTGGCTAAAAAGCCACAGGAAAAAGGCTAAAAAACCACAGAAGAAGAGTTTCGTAAAGGGTTCCTGGATACCTTCCTCAGCTCTTGACGTTCACAAACAGTCTCTTTTTCGTGACCGGGATAAGTTTTTTCCACTCCACGACTGCGTCTTCTTCGAAAGTATATTCATCCACGGTCTTGTCCGAAAATTTTCCGTCCACTTCATAAACGTAAAAGCCTTCCTCTCCGTCCGTGGAAACGACTTTGATCCTGTTTCCCATCTTTGTTACCTCCAAGGCGGCAACGCTTTTCAGGGCTTCAAGAAGGGTTGTGCCTTTTTCAACTTCCACGTTCCGGTTTTCCGCAAAGTGGTCCAGAAATGAATATACGTTGCTGATTCTGATTCCTATCATATGGAGGTTCCCTAACTTTTTTCTCTTGACCAGTTCGGCTTCCTCCAGGACTTTTACGTGTTTGGCAGCCACGGGTACGGAGATCCCCAGTTCTCTGGCCAGGCCTGAGATGTGGATGTCCTCTTCACTCAGGAGTTCCAGGATGGAGAGACGGGTGTCGCTTGATATTGCTTTGAAGAGTTTCTCTCCCCCTCCGTTGATTCCCGTATTCTTCATAACATTTACTACCATAATGTATCTCTATTCAAACTCCATTACTTATAATTATTGCTATCTAGATATACAAGTAAATACTTATATGCCCTCTTATAGTCACTTTTTTCCAGTCATGATTAAACAAATTTACTTGAATTTCATCTTCTTCATTCCTCCACTTCAAATCAGATCTCAAATGTTAACGGAGTTAATTTGCGCATAATTAATATTAAAATTCAATCAATATTTATTATTGCCTCCCCTGATTATTTTTTTAATTGCTGCTTATAATAATTCTTTAATGTCTAATGACGATATTTTTTTAATTTTCTAGTTATTGAGCTAAGGTCAGAAGTTCCTCCTAATCTTTCTCTTCTCCAAAAATCGATTTCAGCTTCCTGCTTGTTAGCCTTCTGGATAATACTCGTTACCCAAAAACCAGTTTTTATTTAATTAAATTCTAAATGGACTGAGAGATAACATGGACTCTGCTGTATTGACTGTAATTGGGATTTTAATAGGTATCCTCATCTTCGGGCTTAAAACTGGATTAGGTTGCGGCTTTTCAAACCTAAAAACGCGAGAAATCCTCGCAGTCGGAAGCAGTTACTTCTTTTTGGCCCTGATTTTCGGAAGTTTTGTGGATAACATAAGCATGGATAGTTTTGAAAAAATTTCTTCAATGGGCATGAGTATTCATGTTTTAGTATCTTTGCTCCTGATAGGAGCCGGGATTTACACCCAGAAGAAATGGAACTCGGGAAAGGATGTTTCAAGGCATACCTTCCTCGCCATCTCAATGCCCTGCCCTGTCTGCCTGGTGGCTCTTGCTGTGTCCTGCGGGCTGCTGGCTTCCACCCTCGAGATCGGCGGGCTGAAAATAGGGCTAATTGTAGGGAGCGCTTTTTTCATCTCGGTTGTAGGCTCTTCCTTCCTTTTCAGAAAAATGGGCCAGACCCCCGAGACCCTGGGAACTTTCATGATGCTCCTCGGGATATATTACCTCCTCGGGGCTTTGCTGATCCCGGCCTACATGAAAACTAAACAGATGCACCTGGTCCCCATGGACGGAGGCAGTTCAGGAGTGGTTCCCCTCCTGATACTGGGACTCATCATTCTAGGAGGGTTTTTCCTCGGGCACGTGAGGTCTGAACAATGAGTGCAGGTCCCATCTTCGAGATAATGTATACCTTCTCCTCGGCTCTACTCTATCCGGTAATCATAGTCCTCCTGCTCCTTGTGCTCTTCTCCCTCATCCTTATCGGGGAATTTCTCTCTGAGTACACAAAGCGGCACAGGGACAGGGATTCCCTGGAAGTTCAGTGCAAGGGTTTAAGGAAATCCTGCCTGAATTCCAACTTTTCGGAGGCTAGCGGGGTTCTGGAGAACATAAAGCAGAACTACATGGTAAGTGCCTTTTCGAGAGAAGCTTCGAAGTACCTGAATGACCTGAATTTCCCGGCGATCGAAAGGCTTGCCGAGGACTATGAAATCAAAATGGCCAAGCGCCTTGAGCAAACGAAGATTGTTGCAACGATTTCCCCCATGCTCGGGCTCATGGGAACCCTTATCCCTCTCGGACCTGCCCTTATCGGGCTTTCCCAGGGAGACATTGCCACCCTTGCAAACAACCTCATGATTGCTTTTGCAACCACGGTTGTGGGGCTCTTTGCCGGAATCATCGGCTACGTCCTGACTCAGGTCAGAAGGCGCTGGTACTGGGAAGACATGTCCGATATCGATTACATCCTTGACACAATCGAAGAAAAAACAGGGGAGTAAGGATGAGGAGATCAAAATCAAGACGCTACCACCGGACTGGCCTTCTGGCAGACCCTGAGGACCAGAACCCCCTTACCGGGGTTGCCAACCTTTTCGACGTGGCAATGGTCTTCTCGGTTGCCCTGCTGGTTGCCCTTGTAATGTCCTACCAGCTCCCGGAACTCCTGAACCCCAACGAAGATATCACTATTGTGAAGAATCCGGGGCAGCAGGATATGAAAATCATCATCAAGGAAGAAGGCCGTCCAATCGAAGTCCTGAACATGACCGACAACATCGGAGGAGGAACCGGAGAAGCCCTGGGGACAGCGTATCGGCTGGCTGACGGCAGGGTAATTTACGTGCCTGAAAGTGAGGAAGAGGCCGGAAAGAACGAAACTTCGGGTTAATTTTTTTAAAAAAATTATGCAAGTAAACTTGATTCCATTTCAATTTTAATTGAACTAAATTCTCAATTGGACTGTCACAATTATATTGCCACATTATATTGTCGCAATTTGGAACGAAATTCGAATGCATAATTGAAAATTGTTTCCGGAACCCTGCGAACTCCCGCCAGGAAATCTTCCCGGGTTCCAGGCACATATCCAGGGCTTACATAATTCGATTTTTCACGAGGAGATACAATGGAAAGAATTCGAAATAAGATGGTAAAAAACCCTGTAAAATACGCTAAAGTTTTCGGATTGATATTTTTACTGCTCTTTATGCTGGTCTCGACAGTTCAAGCTGAATCAACTGAAAGTGTAGAGTATGAACTGGTTGAAAGCACTGTCAGCGCTGCTGATGGAAACCCGCACCTGAACATCTCCATTGTGACCGGGTACCGGAGCCATGAGCTCCCCCTCAAAAATCTGGCAGAGGAGATCAATAACAACAGCAGCCTGAACCTGACCCTAAGTTGTTTTATGGCTGACTACGTAATGGAACATGATGTTGACCTTAGCGGGATGGACATTATTTACATCAATATGCTCAGCCCCGCAACGGCCCAGAAGCTAACTCCAACAGTAGATGCGGCGATTGAAAATGGCTGCGTTGTTATCGACGATGACACTCTGTTGAACGAGAGCATTCCTCTTCCTGAAGACCAGATCGAGGACTACAGAGAAAAATTGAACGACTACTGGATTAACGGGGCTTATGACCCGGAAAACCTGAAAAATCTGGTTTTCTGCATTGCCTACAACTGCAGTGGCAGGCTTGATCTCGTGCCTGAAGATCCCCATATGCTTCCGGATAGGGCGATCTACCATACGAATATGAGCGGTTACTTCACTGATTCCCTGGAAACCTACCTTGTCTGGTACTCTAACAGAAGCGACGGAGGGCATGTCTATGACCCGGCAAAGCCCACAGTTGCGATTACCCTTTACCAGAGCTATTTCCCCTTCCAGATTGAGCCCATTGACGCCCTTATCTCTGAACTGGAAGCAAGGGACTACAATGTGATAGCCACTTACGGGTCTGATTCCCTTTACTCCGGAGACTTTTTCAAGCAGGGGGATGAGGTCATCGTGGACGCAATCATCTCATTTACTTATTTCGGCAACAAGTTTGATGCCGAAGAACTCGATGTGCCCGTAATCAATGGCATCGTTAACAACTACATGAACAGGACCGAATATGAGGCCAGCAGCCATCCCCTCCCCGCGGATAAGATGATGAAGCTCGATTTGCAGGAACTCTGGGGGGCGATTGACCCGGTGATCATGGCTGCAACGGAAATCGATGCTGAGACCCAGACCGAGATGCCCGTTTCCATAGACTACCAGGTAGACTGGCTCATCGACCGTGTGGAGGGCTGGGTACAACTGGGGAAGATCCCGGAAGCTGAAAAAAAGGTCGCAATCATATATTACAACCATGGGGGCGGAAAGGACAACATCGGGGCATCTTACCTCGATGTCGCCCCGTCTCTTTGCAGTCTTCTCGAAGCTATGGCTTCTGAAGGTTATGACGTAAACGTTAGTGAGATTCCTAATAAAACCGAACTTGTAGATCTGATGCTGACCCAGGGAATAAATATCGGGACCTGGGCTCCCGGAGAACTGGACAAGCTGGTGGCCACGGGCAAAGTCACTCTGCTTCCGGTAGAAACCTATGAGGCATGGTTCTCCGAACTCCCAGAAGAAAGGCAGCAGGAGGTAATTGACCGCTGGGGCCCGGTCCCTGGAAATATCATGGTCTGGGAAAATGAGAGTGGAAAGTATCTCGTCATCCCAGGGATAGAGGCAGGGGAAAATGTGCTCCTGGCTCCCCAGCCCACCAGGGGCTGGCTTCAGGACAATGATGTCCTTTATCATGACAAGGATTTGCCTCCCCATCACCAGTACATTGCTTTTTACCTCTGGCTCCAGCATCCCGAAGAAGAGGGCGGGTACGGTTCCGATGCCCTGGTTCACTTCGGCCGGCACGGGACCCAGGAATGGCTGCCGGGTAAACAGTTCGGGCTTTCACGGTACGACTGGCCTTCCCTGATGCTGGGAGACCTGCCAGTTGTTTACCCCTATGTCATGGACGGGCTTGGAGAAGGCAATGAGGCAAAGCGCAGAGGCGGGGCAGTCATCGTCGACCACCTGGTTCCCCCTATTATTGCGGCAGGAAGCTATGGGGACTACGCAAACCTGAGTGAAGCTATCCGGAACTATGAGCAGGCAGGGGCAGATGATTCCCTTAAAATGGCGCACAGGTCTGAAGTCCTCAACCTTACCCTGACCCTGCACCTGGATGAAGAATTCGACATGGAAGAGGCTGAAAATAACGAGACTTACTTTGAGGCTGTTTTCCTGGAAGAACTCGAAGCCCTGCTGGATGAATACAAAACTCAGTCCATGCCCTACGGGCTGCACATCCTGGGCACGAGCCCGAAAGGGGACCAGCTTGTGGGTATGGTAAATTCCATGCTTGGAACGGACTTTACGGATTCGGTTCACGAATTCAATGAGACCGAAGGCTCCCAGCTTCACCTGCTGGATCTGGTCCTGAACCGGGGGGTCAATGCCACGGATGCCCAAATTCAGGTGCTTGGAACAGATAATGAGACCGTCGGGGCTTTCCTGAGCAGTGCGGAAGAATACGCCGCAAACCTTGCCCTGGGCGAAGAGGAAATCCTGCAGGTCCTGAATGCTCTGGATGGCAGGTTCATCCCCGGAAACCAGGGGGGTGACCCTGTGAGAAACCCGGAAACTCTCCCTTCGGGAAGAAATTTCTATGCTTTTGACCAGCGGATAGTGCCAACAGCTGCCGCCTGGACGCTTGGGCAGCAGATGGCTGACCAGCTGCTTGAAGCCTATGTTGCCGAGCATGGGACCTACCCGAGAAAGGTAGCTTACGTGCTTTGGGCCGGGGAAACTACAAGGCATGAAGGGGTCATGGAGGCCGAGATCCTCTACCTGCTCGGGGTCAAACCCGTGTGGAAAAGCGGCAGGGTTGTTGATGTGGAGGCCATTCCCATGGAGGAGCTGGGCAGGCCCAGGGTCGATGTGCTAATCCAGATTTCCGGTCTCTACAGGGACATGTACCCGGACAAGGTGCGCCTTCTGGACAGGGCTGTAAAGGTGGCCTACGCTCAGGATGATTCCCCCAACTATGTCCGGGAAAACACAGATGCTCTCAAGGAACTCCTTATGAGCGAAAGTTCCCTTAACGAAAGTGAGGCACTGGACCTTGCACTGCTCAGGATTTTCGGGTCTGCGGAAGGCAGTTACGGCACAGGGCTTTCGAATGCAGTTTCAGCAAGTGATACCTGGGACAGCAACGACGTGCTTGCCGACCTTTACATCAGCAGGATGTGCAACGCCTACGGAGAAAACGTCTGGGGTGAAAACCTGAGAGATATTTTCGAAAAGAACCTCGAAGGAGTTGAGGCCACGGTACACAGCCGGAGCACAAACCTCTATGGGACCCTGGACAACGACGATTTCTTCCAGTACCTCGGAGGGCTGAATCTTGCAGTTAGCTACGTTTCTGGAGGGGAGTACCCTGACTCTTTCATTACGAACATGCTGGTCGGAGGGGACGAGAAGATTGAAACTCTGAAACAGTTCCTCACAAGGGAAATGTACTCTCGCTATTTCAACCCGAAATGGATCGAAGGCATGCAGGAACACGGTTATGCCGGAGCCCGGGAAATGGCAGACTTCCTTGAAAACCTCTGGGGTTGGGAAGCCACGAACCCTGACCTGATCAGTGATGATGTGTGGAACCAGGTGTACCAGACCTACGTAGCAGACCAGGAACTCAGCGACTGGCTCAAGGATAACAACCCGCATGCCTACCAGGCCATGACCGCCCGGATGCTGGAGACCGCTCTCAAAGGCAACTGGGACGCCTCGGATGAAGTCCTCAAAAGCCTGGCTGCGGAATACGCAGAATCCGTTGTAAATGACGGTGTCACCTGCTGCCACCACACCTGCGGAAACCCTACCCTCAACAGCTATGTTGCAGGTGTGGTCTCGGTGCCCGGCTTCAGTGAAGCAGTCGAAGCGGCTACAAAACAGCAGCTTGAGCAGGATGAACCTGAAAAGCACAGCAGCAGCGGGCACAAAACAAGCCTTGCAGAAAAGCTCAACCCCCCGGAAGAAACTGCTTCTTCCTCTTCCGGAAGCAACCAGACTATGGCAGCTGTGGATGCCGGGTATGGGGTTGATTCTCCCGAACCTGCACCTGAAGCTCCGAAATCCGCTGCTGACCCGTACGTGGAAGGTTACGAGATGACGAAAGAATCGGTCGAAAAATCTGATGAGGGAGGAATGTCCTTCTCAGGCGCCGACATTGTAGGAACCCTCTTCGTGCTGGTCGCAGCCGGCGGGATTTACCTGGGAATGCGGAAAAAGAAAATGTAAACAAAAAAGATGTAAGTAAAATTTGAAAAAGGGAATCTTTTCCCTTTTTCTCTTCTTTTCAGGTACAAAAGAAGACCTTATTGTTTTCTCTGTTTTTCCCTTTTCTTTTCCTTTTAGTCCGATCCCTCTTCAATCCTTTTTATGTAAGGTTTTATGTCCAGGACAGGTGTCCCGTTGATGGCGTCCAGGCCTTTTACGTGGAGTACGTTGCCTTCGACTTTCAATAGCTCCACCAGGGTGAGCCCGATCCCGTTAGGCCTCCGTGGAGTTCTGGAGGCAAAAAGGCCCGAGATCTCCCCATCGTAGCGGCGGCGGTGGATAAGGTCGTATCCTTTTGATTTACTGAAATGGAAGAGGATGTAGAGTTTTTCGAAATCCTCTATCCGGTAAAGGCCTTCAGCAAGTTCTTCTTTGATTCTGATCTTCGAGACCGTCTGGTAGACCTTTTCACTGTATCCCGGTTCCAGGTAGTCATTTTCCACGTAGCCTACGGGCAGCATTACGATGGCTTCAGGGTCTTTTTCGTTCGTTTCTTTTTCATTCATTCTCTGCCCTGCCTCATTTCCCTGCCCAGTCTCATTCCCCTGCTTCGAAACAGGGAATGCAGACGATTTTTCCGTTTTTGACCCTGCCCAGGGGTTCCATGAAACCTTCTCCGCATTCGTTGCAGATGAGAGTCGGGTGGACCCTGGCTTTTTGGGGGGGTTCGATTTCCACTTCTTTAATCCAGAAGATTTCTTCCTCGGGCCTTTCCAGGATACTTCGGCTTTTTGCTTCATGTGCTGCCCGAAATTCTTTTACTTCTTCGGGGCTTGCAGTCCCTGCCCTGAGTTTTGCAAAGAGGGCAGTGTGCCGGTCGTCCTGGGGCAGAGCGTCGGGTTTCAGGGAAATCCTCAGGGCTTTTTCGTCCCCCCTCTTGAAGAAGGTGTATACGTGCTTTCCGTGCTCCTTAAAGACAAGGTTCCCTTTGCCGCAGGTGCAGCCGTTGACAACCTGGATGGCGTCCACGGCACAGGACCTGTTTTCCACAACTGCCACCAGTTCTTCGTCTTCGCTCCGGTCTTTGAAGCGCTCGGCAGCAAGCGTTGCTACCCTGTATCCGATTGCAATCCCTGGGCAAACGTGTCCGTGAAATTGTACAGCTGTTTCGAAGTCCAAGTTTTTAGCTCCTTTTCTAAATTTAATTCCTGATTTTCGAATTCCGGATTGTTGAATTCCGGATGGGGGAATGAATTTTTATGAAACTGTTATCAGTATTTACTGACTATTATTTACAATCTTTGTATTCCTATCATATTACAAATTCTCGATATAGTATTAATAAATTCCCTTCTGACCTTTTATGCAAAATAGCAGGTGACGGCTATTCCTGTCTTCCCCGATTGAGATTTCTTTAGCAGGAAGCCTCTCTAGGTGCTGAAATTTTTGCTGGCATACCCGGACAGGTTCACATAAATCTTAAAATATATTGCTTACATGAGTTTTCACTCATAAGCTTTATTTATGATTAGTTACTTTATAAAAATGAGGCAATTTAAGCTGTATGTCCTGGGAGGTTTTGACATAACAGCTGGGCCGGGGGTGTAACTCTTCCCAGATTGTCTATTTTATGACACTGGACTTAATCATTATTAGTGAAATAGAAGGGTCGTTTAAATAAAAATATTCTCTCGAAATCAGTAGCAAAATCAATAAAAAAGAAGTTAACAAAAATTTCAAAATTTCCGATAATTGTTAGATTAGTTAGATAGGGACCGTTTGTTCCCGTCCGTCGGTCCCTATCAATGATCCAACCCCATGAGATCAAGAGGAAACCCTTTAAAACTCTTAATCTGCATTGTTTCCTATGACTTTTCGATATATAACATAAACGACATAAAATATTTATCAATATTCAAATATTGGATTTCTTTAAATTTCTGGATATATATTGAAATATTAGCCGTAGTTAAATATTTCATTGTTGTTAAATATTTTATTGCCATCGTAATTTTTAAAGTTCCTTTCTTCTTTTAGATTTTTTCTTTTTTAGGGCGCTTCGGGCTCTTGAAAGTCGCAATGATATATAATTTTTCAAAAATATAAATACATCTTGAACTGTTCAACAATTCAAAAAGATTATATAGTTTCAAGGTGGATACGGTTCATAAGTCCTTTAAAAGAAATTTTGTGCCGTGCAGTTTTCATTTTTATAATAATTGGGAGCCTTTTGCCACCTCTGATACGGCTCCCAATTGTGTGATTCAACCCCTTTGCGGTTAAGAGAAAACCCCTTAACTCTTTAACCGCTAACTCTCTTTTTATGTTATGGGTGTATATAACCTAAACGACTTTAAAATTTTATTGGTATTGAATTATTTAGCGCCCTTTAAATTCGTTCTTCTGACCCTTATTTTTGATTATATACTTGCACGTTTCTCTGTACTTATACAAATTCGTCCTCAAATGTTCATACTAATTTTTTCCATTTTTGGGATATCCTGTTAAATCGTTTTATTTAGTATTTTGTTCTCCCGAATTTCGGATTTCCCCAAACTCTTGCAGGCTGAAAGGGCAGATCTGCCTTAATTTGTTAAATGATATGTATGCTTAAATTCATTAAAAAATCGTTCATACCATCTGGCATATATCAAAAAAAGAGAATATGCAAGGTTCGAATAATACGAAATGTATCTATAATAATGCTGGATGTGCCGGGACGAATCCACAAAATATTTATCAAGATACTTATAATTACGCAGGGCAATGAAGAAACAGCTTCTCGAACTGATCTTTCTCTCCGAGAAAAGAAAAAATCTTCTTCTCTTTTTGAAAGGAGGGCCGAAAACCATTGAAGATATCAGGTCTGTTTTAGGTGTCAGTTCAGTGGCAATTCTCCCTCAGATTAAAAAGTTAAGGGAGAATAACCTGGTCCTCAAGGAAGGCGATATCTACAGGCTGTCTCCTCTTGGGCTGTCCATAACCGGAAGAATGGAGGATATGGTAGGCGTCCTGGGTGTTTTCGGGAACAACTATGATTATTGGTCAAGACATGCAATCGAATGCATACCTTTCCATCTCCTAAAAAGGATTGATGAGCTGGGGAACTGTACCTTCTCAGAACCTCCCGACAGAGCTCATCTTTTTGAGCCTCACAGAGAGTTTGTGGAAAACATTGCCACGTCAAGCTGCCTATGGGGTACAGCTTCCATTTTTCATCCCCTCTATCCGACTCTTTTTCTCAATTTTGCAAAAAGTGGGATGAAGGCTTCAATCCTTGTAACAGAGCCTGTCTTTGATAGAATCAGGGAGGATTACCGGGCCGAGTTGAGTGCATTTCTTGATTTGGAAACTTCACACTTTTACGTCTGCAAGGAAAATTTGGAACTTTCCCATGTAGTAACTGACCGCTTCCTCTCCCTTACCCTTCCTTTCCACGACGGGACTTTCGACTACAAGGAAGATGTCCTGTGTTTCGAACCTTCTGGCCTCAACTGGGGAAAAGAGCTTTTTGCTTACTACCGGGACATGTCTGATGAAATAACTGAAATCTGATCTATTCAACACCGATTTTCGTCATCCTTTTATGTTCCACCAAAAAATCCACAATTTTTGCATCAAAACCTGACATCCAGTACTGTTTTTTTAAAAAACAGATCTTTATAATATGTTCAATTCATGGAACATTAAATTTTTGATTTTTGATTATAAATCAACGTACTGAATCTATTATGGTACAAAAACCCGCCTAAATAGGCCTTAAACTCCATAAGATGACGTTGATAAAGATGTTTTACAAATAAATATTGAATATTATAAGTTTCATAACTTATACATATAACTAACGATGATAATTATAATCCACCCGGGTATTATATTATCAAGGCGACCCCATCAACCTTGACTTCCACTCTATTTCACACTATGAAGGAAGGCAACTACGTTTGTTTTCAAATTTAATGGGATTTCCCAGAAACCATATCGAACATGATTAGGCAACAAGAGACTTCGATTTGAGTGATATCTTGAGTATGGTTCAATTGTGGGACATAAACACTTGGCGAAAATCGGTGTTCAATCTTCCTATTTATCCTGATTTTGTTTGATTTTGTTTGGTTTGGTTTGGTTTGGTTTGGTTTGATTTGATTTGATTTGATTTGGTTTGATCCGATTCGATCTGCTCTTATCTGCTCTTTTCTCCATTTGCCGGAAGGCCCGGAAGATAGCTATAAATCGGAATCCTTACTATCCTATCCCTATGAAAAAAGTTGAGGACACCGCGGAAAAGATACGGACAATGGAAATCCGGGGCGCAGGCAGGATCGCAAAAGCTGCAGCTGGAGCAATCAGGGACTATGCAGTGGGGCTTGATGTCGTTTCTATGGGCGAGTTTGAAACCCGAATCAGGGACGTTTCGGACCTCCTCATCAGCACCAGGCCGACGGCTGTTTCCCTCCCTAATGCCGTAAAGCTCGCTTCAAAATACTCGTCCGGAAACGTGGAAGAGGCAAGGCAGGAAATCATCGAGAACGCAAACCGTTTTATCGACCGGGCTGACCGGGCTCTTGAACTGATCGGAAAAATCGGGGCCAGGAGGATCCAGGACGGGGACGTTATCATGACCCACTGCAACTCTCACGCTGCCCTTTCCATCATCACCACGGCTTTTGAAGACGGAAAAGATATCAAAGTCCTTGCCACCGAAAGCCGCCCCCGGCGCCAGGGCCTCCTGACCATCCGGCACCTGAACGATTTCGGGATCCCCACATCCCTTATAGTGGACTCGTCGGTACGCTACCACATGAAGGAAGTGGACAAAGTAGTCGTTGGTGCCGACGCCATCGCAGCCAACGGGGCTCTCGTAAACAAGATCGGGACATCCCAGCTTGCCCTTGCCGCCCATGAGGCCAGGAAGAGTTTCATGGTCGCAGCCGAGACCTACAAGTTCAGCCCAAGCACCATCATCGGCAACCCCATCGAAATTGAGGAAAGGGCTTCAGAAGAGGTCATAGATCCGGTAGTCCTGGCTGAGCTTCCTCACGTGCAGGTCAAAAACCCGGCCTTTGACTTTACCCCTTCCGAATACATTGACATGATCGTAACCGATGTTGGGATCATTCCCCCTGCTATGGCTTATACGGTCATAAAAGAACATCTGGGCTGGGAACTCGGTGAGATTTGAAGCGTGAAATTCTTTTTTAACTTCTTTTTTTCTTTCCTTTCCTTTTTCTCTCCTCTTTTTTTCTTTCTTATCGCCTTTAATTATCTTTAATCAACCCGTCCGTGATCTGGAGTGCCCTTGAACACTCCTTTGCAACCTCGGGGTCGTGGGTAACCACAAGAATTGTCTGCCCCTTTTCGCTCAACTCCTTGAATATACGGACAATGGAATCCCGGGTTTTACTGTCCACCTCGCCGGTTGGCTCATCTGCAAGAATAAGGGCAGGCCTGTTCGCAAGTGCCCTGGCGATCGAGACTCGCTGCTGCTCTCCTCCGGACAGCTCAGTGGGTTTATGATTTAGTCTGTCTCCCAGACCCAGGTCTTCCAGCAGGGTTTTTGCTCTATCTCTCCTATCTTTTTTTGGCACTCTGGAAAAGCGCATTGCAAGTTCCACGTTTTCAAGGGCAGAAAGTGTAGGGATCAGGTTGTAGTGCTGGAAAATAAAACCGATTTTCTCTCTTCTCACGCGGGGAAGCAGTTTTTCAGGTACCGAAGTCAGGTCTGTTCCGTCAAGGATGATCTTTCCGTCAGTGGCTTTTTCAAGCGTGCCGATCAGAGCAAGAAGGGTTGATTTCCCTGAACCCGAAGGTCCCATGATGGCAAGGAACTCTCCTTTTCGTACGGTTATGCAGGCACAGCGAAGGGCATGGACAGGGATCTTGCCCCGGATATAGGTCTTGGAGAGGTTTTCAACCTTCATGATAACTTTCTGTCCGTCTTTATGTCCATCAGTTCCGGATTTTTCTGCCGACATCAGGCCCTCCATTTTTTTCTTCAGGCATGCTTCAAAGCCTCCATCGGGCTCATTTTTGAAGCTCGGTATGCAGGGTAAAGCCCGGAAAGAGCGCCAATCAGCAGAGCAAAAACCATGGCAATTATAAGAAGCCTCGGAGTTATCAGGAAAAGCACTATCCTTGTCGTTTCAAGCCAGGCATTCATAATATAGACAGCCCCGACACCAACTATAATTCCAAGGATTCCGCCTAAAAGTCCCATGAATGAAGCCTCTCCGAGGGTCAGGAGCAGGATGTCCCGCGTTTCTGCGCCTATGGCTTTCAAAATCCCGAACTCCCTCGTTCTTTCGGCGACGGACATGAGCATCGTATTCATCACGCAGAGCCCGCCTATGATCGCCGCAAGGAGCCCTGAGCTGATCGTTATTACGCTGAAAATCATGAAGGACTGCTTTGCCTGTACCTCAAGTTCTCCCGGAGAAAGGGTGCTTGTGCCTTTTACGCTTAACTCGATGCGTTTTGAGAGCATCTCAGCATCCACCCTCTCGTCAGGCACGGCAAAGATGTAGGATACCGAATCACCCACATTATAAAGATCCTGGGCAGTCTCAAGGGGAATGATCACGGCATTATCAAAGATCGAACCGGTATAATCAAGGATTCCGACAACGGTGAAATATTTGTCATGGATTTCAAATTTGCTGCCTACCTGAAGTCCGTATTCTCTTTTTATGTTGTTTCCGACTACCACACTGTAGGAATCTCCCGGATTGAGGAAGCGGCCTGCTTTCAGCTCGACAGGGTTTAGGGCAACGCTGGACTTTTCAGGGGGGACGCCGAGGATTTGCTTTCCGGTCATGCCCATCTTGTCTTCATCAAAGGTGGTCATCAAAAGCCCGTAGGCGTCTTTTACCCCGGCTACGCGAAGCACGTCGCTTACCTTATCGTCCTCGAGCCCTCCTCCAAAGACTCCGCTTTCGGCAAAGACCCGGATCTTATCGCTGGTTACACTCATGGAACGCTCAAAAGTCTGGTGGAAGTTCTCAGACATTGCGCCCATGACGATAACGGCAAAGATCCCGAGGGCAATCCCGCAGATAGTGAGTGCACTCCTGACTTTCCTGTTCGTTATGTTTCGGATGATCAGGTCAAACATAATGATCCCGCATTTGAATTCGACATAGTTCTGGAGTTTTTCAGGGCTTTTCTTTTTTTCCTTCCTTTTTTCTTCCGAGCAAAACTCCCACGCACAGGAAAATTCCGAGAACTGTCGGCAAGCTGAAAGCCGGGGATTTTTCTGAATACGTTACCTCGGCTACCGGCTCAAAGACCCGAAGCACAGTCTCATGGCTGTCCATGACTTTCCCTTCTGCGTTAACCGCATAGATCATGACATTGTAATCTCCCCGTGGGGCTCCCTGCCAGATTATCCCCACAGTGTCTTCCTTGCCTGCGGTCAGGATGTCTGCGGTTTCTTCAAAGACCTGTGCCTCCCCATCTTCTGAGGTCAGCACGACCCTTACAATGCCATCAAAGGGGACCTGGGACTTCCCGACAACCGTAACGCTTGCTCCGTATTCGTCCACGTCAATGTCCTGGTCAAGGATTTCCACTTTTTCACTGGCCCTGAAGTCCGATCTGTAGGCTGTGGTAAGGCCTGAGGAGTGGGAACTGACTTTCAGGAGGGCTGTGTAGTTCCTGTCCTTTTCAAGGAGGAAGGGCCAGTAAATTGCTCTGTAATAGGCGTCCATCACAGGGATGTTTTCATGGCTTTCGGAGTACAGGATCTCCGTGCCTGAGAGGAGTTTCAGGTCCAGATCTATCATAACAGGTTCAGGCATCCGCATGGATCCAAAGTTTGTGGGGCCCGCGAGAGTGATCAGAGCCGAGGCTTTTTCGGAGTCTGCGGAAAAGTCCACGAGTTTGAACTTTGAAAGGGTCGGGTTCCGGTAGGAAAATGAAAGCTTTTGGGCCGCAAGGGTCTCGTTTCCGTTCCGCACGGAAAACCTGGATGTGTAAGAGTCCCGGTCTTTTCTGAAGTCTTCAGGAAGCTCCCAGAAGAAGACCTTTGTAATTTCCTGCCCGGCTTCCATGGAACCCAGCTTAAAGGTTTTAGATTCCAGGGGTTCCTTTCCGGAACTCATGTCGAAAACGAGATAAACGTCTTCAAAAGGCTTTTCAAAACGGACAGTCGCATCACACAATTCGTGATCTGAATAAAAGTCCAGAGTAAGGGTGTTTCCTTCCCCCTCTGCCATAGGAACCATCCCGTTTTCTACCGCAGAGGCAGGATTGACCTGAATGCAAAAGACGGTCAGGAACGCAAGCAGGGTAAAAAAATGGAAAATAAATCCTCTCAATTTTAAACAGTTCATTTTTTCTGGCAGGCTCAAGCCCGGATCCTCCTCCTTTTTGAAAATTGCGGTGAACCTGAGCCGGTAAATCGGTCCGGTTCTTTGCAATATGAATGTATGTCGGAACCTCTATGTTTAAGTTTTGATGTTCCGGTGAAGCCGGGCTTTAAAGTCTGCTCTTACGTTTGCTCTCACGTCTGCTCTTCTTCTTGCTTTATCTCTGAAGGCTTACTCTTCCGGTTGAATTTCTCGGTTCAAGCCTTTATTTTCTGGTTGTGATCCAGGTCCCGCAAGAAATTGCGGATTTCTCTGCTATCCCGTCGTCAAGTACCTTTTCAAGCAGGTCAGGGTCCCTTCCGTCCATTACCAGGGCGTCGAGCTTGCACCTTTCTATGATTTTTGCGGCTACAGGATCTACCGGGGACTTCGAGCCCGCTTTCATCTCGATAGACATCACGATGTTAATGAGTTCTTCGGGAGATATCATGTCGTATTTCACGGCATCCGGGTCGCCGTTAGGGTCGGCGGAGTAGACGCCGTCGATGGAGGTTGCGATTGTCAGCAGGTCTGCCCGCAGGAATTCCGCCAGGATTGCCGAGACCGCGTCCGTGGTCTGTCCGGGGGTGATCCCTCCCATGACCACGATTTTCCCGGACTCCAGGGCTTTTGCGGCTTCCATGTAGCTGGTCGGGATTTCCGGGTAAGCTTCGGGGCCGAGCGCCGAGATCAGGAGCCTTGCATTTAGGCGGGTGATATCGATACCTATGAAGTCGCAGGTTACTTCGTCCGCCCCCACCTTGCGTGCAGTTGCTATGTAGTTCCGGGCAGCTTCCCCGCCGCCGGTTACCACGAGCAGGTCGTGTTTTTCCGAAAGCTTTTGGAGGGCTTCGGCATACTTTAAAAAACGATCCGGATCGAGGTCTTTTGCAAGAATTGAACCGCCTAGGGATAATACTATGAGCATGGTGATCGCTAGTCATTAACGATCCTGACTTTTAAATGTATCGTTGGATTCTCTCCCTCCGGGAACCACCAAAAATCCCATATGACGAAAAAACCCTAAAGACCCTCACCATACTAATATATGGATTGCAGATTACAGATCACAGGTTACATTATCCGTATGAAAGATCACAGGTTACATTATCCGTATGAAAGATCACAGGTTACATTATCCGTATGAAAGATCACAGGTTACATTATCCGTATAACAGGCCAATGATTGTGAGTTATTGCTTAAGCATGTTAATTTCTGGGTACATTAAGGTGGTATATGGATCTAAATGCTATTTTAAGAGCTGTCAGGGAAGGAAATATTGACCTTGAAACAGCAGAACAGCAGGTCAGGGGACTGGGTTTTGTTTCTTATTCGAATATTGCGAAACTTGACTCGCACCGTAAGAGCAGGACCGGCGTGATCGAAGCAGTCCTTGCCGACTGCAAGGAGCCCGAGGACGTTGTGGAGATTGCCAGGGTAATGGTTGCTGAGAGCGGTAGGGTCCTGATCACCCGGGTCTCTGCTACCCATCTGGATGCGTTGAAGGCGGCATTTGCTCCCGAGTCCCTTGAATGGAACAGCCGCGCTCGGACGGTAGTTATCCATGACGGGACCCCTGCTCCGAGGACCGGCGGGGTGGTAGGGATAATTTCTGCAGGAACTGCGGATGTCCCGGTGGCGGAAGAGGCAAGGGTCGTGGCTTTTGAGATGGGCTGTGAGACCTTTGCCGTGTACGATGTGGGGGTTGCCGGGATCCACAGGCTGATTCCCGAACTCCAGAAACTGAAGGAGATGAAGCCCGGGGCGGTGGTAGTTGCCGCGGGCAGGGAAGGGACTCTCCCGACGGTTGTGTCCGGGCTTGTGGATGTACCCGTAATCGGGCTGCCTGTCTCCACCGGCTACGGGGCAGGAGGCGAGGGAAAAGCCGCTCTTTTATCGATGCTTCAGTCCTGCTCCATCCTTTCGGTGGTGAACATTGATGCAGGTTTTGTGGCGGGAGCCTTTGCGGCCCGGATCGCAAACATGGTGGCAGTTGCAAGCAGGGGTCCGGGACCGGAGTAACAAAATTCAGAATATGGTGGCGTTCTCATGAAAGCGTTGATTTTCAATCCTTTTTCAGGGGCTTCCGGGGACATGATCCTTGGCTGTACCCTTGACCTCGGGGCAGACCGGCAGTACGTCCGGGAATTGATAGAGGCTTCTGTAGATGTGTCCGTGGACATCCGGGAAGTAAAGAAAAAGGGTATAAAAGCCCTGGACGTCCGGATAGGAGTGCCGGAAAAGGAAACAGTCCGAAAATACCCCGAACTGATAGACATAATTAAGTCCGCAAAACTGCCTCCTCGCGTGGAAGTAAGTGCTCTTGATATCTTTGCAAAAATGGCTGAAGCCGAAGCTGCGGTTCACGGGCAGTCCGACCTTGCAGACCTGCACTTTCACGAGGTAGGGCAAAGCGACGCGTTTGCCGACGTCATAGGCTCTTCGGCTGCGATCCAGGCCCTGGGCTGTGATGCCGTCTACTGCACCCCGATCAATGTTGGCAGCGGAACGGTTGAATCCGCCCACGGGACTCTCCCGGTGCCGGCACCTGCAACCCTTGAAATCCTCAGGAACGGGAAGCTCTATTTTAAGGGCAGCAACGTGAAAAAAGAACTGCTAACACCCACCGGTGCGGCTGTTCTTGCCCATTTTGCAAAGCCCGTGGAAGCCTTCCCCCAGGGAAGGGTAACAGCGGTAGGGTACGGGGCCGGAGATGCCGACCTCCCGGGGCCTAATGTCCTCCAGGGCTTACTTTCCGAACCTGACTCCTGCCTTATCCAGGACACGATAGAGGTCCTGGAAACCAATGCAGACGATGTAAGCGGGGAAGTGCTCGGTAACCTCTATGAGGAACTGCTCACCATGGGCGCACGGGACGTTGCGGTTATCCCCGCAACCATGAAAAAAGGCCGGCCTGCCCATGTTATCAAGGTCATATGCAAACCCGAAGACAGTTCGAAACTTGCCCGGAAAATCATTACCGAAACCGGTTCTCTTGGGATCAGGGTGGTTCCGACGCGGCACCGGCTGATGGCTGCCCGGAAGATCGAGAAGCTGAATATCAATGTCGGAGGTGAAGAATTTGAAGTGGCGGTCAAGGTTGCCAGGGACTCGGAAGGGGTTCTGCTCAACATTTCCGCGGAGTTTGAGGACTGCAAACAGGTCGCAAGAAGCAGCGGGCTTCCCGTAAAAGAGGTAATGCGAAGAGCCGAGGAAGTTGCCTGGAAACTTTTTTCTTAATTTTTTTCAACTTTTCCAGCTTTTTAACTTTTTCAAACCATCCCAACTTTTTTTGAAATGCATTTCCGGAACTAATAAGCACCTGGAATACTCGAAAATAAAAATCAAAAATAGGGGCTGAAAAAAGAGAATTGAGAGTTTTTAAAGCTCTCAAAGTTTCCCAATGGAATGCAGGAGTTCCGCATTCAGGACACTTGCCCCTGCGGCTCCGCGGATTGTGTTGTGGCCCATTGCGATGTAGCGGATGCCTTCCCTGATCCTGCCCACGGAGACACTCATGCCGTTGCCCATGTTGCGGTCCAGGCGCGGCTGGGGCCTGTCAACTTCGTCCCGGACAATCAGGGCTTTTTCGGGTTCCGAGGGAAGGTCTCCCAGTTTCGGGTCGAAGTTCAGGAAGGCTTCCCTTACTTCCTCGGGGCTGGGGTTTGCTTCCATGCCTGCCCAGATGGCTTCCGTGTGTCCGTCAATTACCGGGACCCTGTGGCAGGAAGCGCTGAACTTTATGTCTGCAGGTAAGACTTCCGCGCCGTTGAATTCTCCAAGGAGCTTCAGGGGTTCGGTCTCCATTTTCTTTTCTTCGCTTCCTATGTAGGGGACCACGTTGTCGTAGATTGCCATTGCCGGGATCCCGGCAAATCCGGCGCCCGAAATCGCCTGCATTGTGGCGACCTGGATTGACTCGAGCCCAAACTGCATCAGGGGCTTCAGGCTCACTGTCATGACGATAGTGGAGCAGTTGGGGTTTGTGATGATGTACCCGTCCCATCCCCTGTTGTCCTGCTGGACTTCAAGGAGCCCCAGGTGTTCGGGGTTAACCTCGGGGATTACGAGAGGGATGTCTGTTTCCATCCTGTAGGCTGAAGCGTTGCTCGCAACTGCAAAGCCGGCTTTTGCAAAGTCCGGTTCGACAGTGAGGGCAAGGTCTGCAGGAAGGGCTGAAAAGACTACGTCCGCGTCCACGGCTTTCGGGTCCACGGGGACCACTTCGATGTCGGCCACGTTTTCCGGCATCGGGTTGTCCAGCCTCCAGTTTGCTGCTTTTTTATATGTTTTTCCAGCGCTTCTTTCTGAAGCTGCAAGGGCTGTGATCTCAAACCAGGGGTGGTTTGCCAGAGCTTCTATGAACCGCTGCCCTACAGCGCCGGTAGCGCCTAAAATACCCGCTTTGACTGCTGCCATCTAAAAAGATACCTCCGTAGAGAAAAAAATAATTCGATAAAAAGGAAAAAGAAAAATGGAATAAAGAACTTATTCCACGCTGATTGTTTTATTCTTCGACTTTGATTGCTTCATTCGGGCATGCTTCTTCACATGCACCACATTCTACACATTCGTCCTGGTCGACGACTGCGATTCCCTTGTCATCGTTGAGGGTGATTGCTTCAGAGGGGCATTCATCGACACAGGTTCCGCATCCGGAACATTCTTCTTCGTTAACTAATGCTGGCATATTTATTCACACTCCTTTTGTTAATCATTCGATATGTATTCTGGAAATTATTGGGGCGTTTTTGAAACTTCCACAGAATATCAAAAACTGTAGTCATATTGCCATTGCTCAGAAAAACATAAAAACTTATCGCTTTTTAACAGAAAGCCCCCAATCCGGTTTGGAGCTCAAAAAGGGTCACATGCTTTCAAAAATTATATTTTCTAAACTATTGAAAGGAATGAATGGAATCCGATGGAAATTATGGGTAACAATGAAAATAATTCATTTCTAATAAATAATCTGACGCAACGTGTGGAAATTGGACGCGGAAAAAAGGAATGAAGTGAATTCCACACCCCGGAATAAAATGAAGTAAAGGAAAATAACGGAAATAAAGGAAATTTAAGTGAAAAACTGGGTATTTTTTCCTTTAACAGGTTTTTTCCTTAACAGACAGAGTCGTGCATGGCAATCCCATGATCTGTCAGGCGGTACATTCCTTCTTCCAATTTGAGGAGGGTTTCTTTGAGCAAAAAATCCATGTGGTACTTGAAGTGGAAATCGTTTAATCCTGATTCTTCTTTTAGCTGCTCCGGGTTCTTCCCGAAAATCCCCACGGTCCGGAGAAGTTTCCTTCTGGCCGGGTTCATGGAAACCTTTTCCATCATGACATGTTCCTGCTTCACGGCTTCTGCTTCGGTGGTTTCTCCCTTCTGGGAGAAATATGCATCCAGTTCGTCAACTTCTTCGTGCATGTAAGATCTCCTTTTGTTTTTGAGGACTTGAAGCCTCACATTTTTATAAGTTCTGAAATATGGCAAAAAGAATAATATGAATATTCCGGACCGCTCCCGGTTCATTCAATGTTTGTTTCTGTTTTCGGTATCTTATTTATTCCCGGCTTCATAAGCGTATTCATTTCCACTCTCGTTTTGTGCCCTTGCCCTTGCTCGTGGTCGTCTCCGTGTTCATGCCCTTTCTGCTCCATTTTCTCGAATGGAATCCCTGCTTCCCGGAGTTTGCCTTCTATGGAACTTTCTACGATTTCCGTAAGTGCTTCTTTAGGGACTTTTGTGATGGCGGAAAGCAGCCTTAATTCGGGTTTTGCACTCTTCCTGTTCAGGACCAGTTCCACCTGGGGGGCCTCTTTCGAGGAAGTTACGCTGCCTTTTACCACGGATTCCGGGAGTTTGATGGATAGCTTTACATGCCCTATGAATCCCGGGTTTATTTCACTTACCCGGTTCCTTATACTCAGCAGGCTCTCTTCTGCAAGAGCAATGCCTTTTTCCTGGTCAAGAGAGGAAACCAGGGCATAACGGGTTGAAAACGCCGAAACTTCCGAGACTTCAATGGAGTTTTGTTTCTCTGAAGTGGACTTTTCAAGTCCCGGAACTTCAAGCTGGATGAGCAGGTTTTCGAATTGTTCGTCCCCCAGTTTTGCAGAGAATTTGAGGATTCTGGCTTCATTGTTCAGTTCCGAAAGCATTTTTTCCGTGGCAAGAACCCTCTCTCCGGGGGCGGTGTCCACCTTATTTATTCCCAGGATTTCGGCTTCCCTTATCTGGGTCTCAATGAATTTTGGGATCTCACTTACTTCGGTCCCGAAACGACAGGGGTCAACCAGGGTCACCACGGGGGTAAAGGAAAGTTCGGAAAGCCCCATATTCTGGATTTCTTCTCTGATCTGTCCAGGGAAGGCAATTCCCGTGGGCTCGATGATAACCACATCCGGCTTGAACTCTTCTTCCAGGGTCTGGAGAGTGTACTGCATGCTGATTCTAAGTGTGCAGCAGATGCAGCCGCTGGTCAGTTCTTCGGTTGTGATACCGGTACCCGAGAGGGTATCACCATCAAGTCCGATTTCTCCAATCTCGTTTACGATGATGGCAATCCGCTTTCCGGAATCGCTCAGCCGCCTTCCGAGTTTCAGTATGGTTGTGGTTTTCCCGCTTCCGAGAAAACCTCCTATGATCATGACTTTCATTGTTTTTCTTTCCTGCACTGGACTTGCTAATTGGAGTGTTTGTTGGTTAGGGTATTTGTTATTGGGGAGTATTGTAATAATGGGATTTTCGTAGTGATGGGAGTATTGTAGTAATAGGCGTATTATAGTGATAGGATTTTTTTTTTTTTTAGTGGCGCTTTTGTATAAATGCATTTGTATAGTTTGAAATTGTATTGCTGTGCTTAGAAGTACTGCATATGAATGATATTACCAAATGAATATATTTATAAACATATAAAAATTAACCGCTCCTTCTCCCTGCTGCGCGTATTCTCCGGGAAAAGTTTCAGCCGGAAGGGAGGTCTATCCGGAACTGGACAGGGGGTTTGCGGACCGAAATGAACTCATAGATGCAGTGGTGGCCGAAGGTATCTTCCTTCATGCAGCAAGTTTTCTTTTTTCCGAGAATAACCGGAATCCTCTACAGGTAATCGTCTATCCCGTCAGACCTGGCTCCGATTACAGTGTAGCTTCTCTTCGCCTTATGTACAGGCTCCCGGAGCTTATGCCCCGTTCCCTCTTCCTGTATGCATAAACCTGAGCCGGCTTGTGTTGACAGGTTTGCGTGGGTCCTGGTTGGCGAAGAAGATCCTGTTTTTTCAGGTTCCGAACAGGAGCAAGTTCAGTTTAAAAAAGGTTTAAAGTTTAGGGAGCACCTGCAGCCCCAGTTCGGTCAGTCTGTAAACCCCGTCTTTGTCTATAAAGACAAAATCGGCGTTTATAAGTACCTCGGTGTGAAACTTTAAAGTGGATTCATCGAGGTTTGTTTCTTTCATGAGCTCTGTCTTTGTCTTCCCGAGGAAGCCGGTCCCCTGGACGATGTTCCTACGTATCGGATTCGAGGCTGCGTTATGTGTCTTTTCACACTTTTCCTGCAGCATTTCTTCTTCCGTTTTTACCTGTGAGCCGAGAAACAGGTCAAGTTCATCTTCTTCTTCCATCTTTTGGGTCACCCTGTACAATGAAGTTATTATATTGTCAAAGATTGGAGGGGTCAATATATAATTATTTTGATTTTTTTCAGGCTTCCTGCATCCTGATCTTTTTTGAGGCTTATTTCCGGGTTTAAGGGTTTTTAATGCCGGAAGGTTTTTTGAAGAAAAAAGATTTTTTTGTTTATTGAAATACTTGCTTTTCTTCCGCAGATGGTGATTTGTCTCTGAAAAAAGAACACTTAGAAAATGAACATTCCTTAACTCTGAGAAAAAAGAACAGTTTGCGTTCCCATCCAAGAAAACCTGGAAGCTTCAAACGGCGTTTAATGAGTCTTTTTGTTTCTGGGAAGAGATACAAAGGTATTGACTCTTTGCTATGCGCGTCTTTTGCTTTTTGTCTTGTCTGTTCACTTATCCCTATTTTTTGTCCCTAATGTCCCTATTTTGTCCCTAAAAAGTAATTTTTCGCTATTGGGGTTGCGAGGGATGAGAACGCAAAATGTACTATGGATGCATTCTATATAACACTTTTGAACTTATGTGTAGCAACTAGTGTTATTTAATCTCTAATTAGTTGTCAAACTAGTATCATTTTAATTCAATGTTCTAATGTTATTGCATCTTTCTAATGTTGTCTTACTATCTTAATGATAATTAATAATAGGGGAATATTATAATATTATTTAACTATCATAGAAGCTTCGGGCGAAGCTTGAAAAGTCTGTAAGAACTGCTTCCTTCCAAGTATTGAACTACCTCTGATCGAGAGATGCTTGGGTGGTATTCCAGGAAAAGGTGCACATGATCCTCTACAACTTACACTGCATGTATTTTGTAGCCTTGCTCCATGCAAATATTGTTGAGAATCGATTCGCAATTCTTTTTAATTCGCTTATGGTAGAATATCCTGTATCGATACTTTAAAAGCCAGCGAGGGTTCACTTCATCTCCTGCCTGAAGCGAGGTATTCGTGACTCTCCGCACTCCCGAAGTAATAAAAATAAAGACTATTTTAAGCTGGAAGTGAATTATTAAAGATAAAATAAGTCTGAAAGGAGCCGAAAGGCTTCAAAAAAAATGCAAGCCTCGTGCGAGATTCGAACTCGCGACCTAGTGATTACAAATCACTCGCTCTGCCGGGCTGAGCCAACGAGGCATGATGAAAGTGCTTGCAGACTTATCTAAATACAATACTCACAGATAAATCTTATGGCAGATTTTTGCTCCCGAAATGCAGCCCTTCAGTTTTCATCTCTTTTCTCATTTCCCTGTTTCTTTTCTTCCTTTGCATTTTTCCTGCTATTTCCCTGCTTTTTTCCCGCTATTTCCCTGTTTCTTTTTTTCTTTTGCTTCTTTGTTTTTCCTTCTTTTTTTCCTTTTTTTTCGGCTGCTTTTTCCTCGTTTCTACTCTCCTGTCAGGGCACGGCGCATAAAACTTATGGCACTCTTCCTCCATACCTTGCTTAAGATGTGGCAGGAAATTGCAAAATTCGGGCGCAAGCTGGTGGAACACGGGCTTGTGGAGTCCCATTTCGGGAACATCAGTGTCCGGGCGGGAGACCGGATGATTATTACCAGGAGCGGATCTGCGCTTGATGAAATCACGGAGGACAGTGTTGTGGAGGTAGGGATCGAGGAGACCTCTTCCCTGGACCTTATCGCGTCCTCGGAGACGGTGGTGCACCGGGAGATTTATCGGAGGACTCCTGCCCTTGCAATTATTCACGCCCACTGCCCGTATGCGGTGGTGGAGTCCCTGCTGGCGGGTGCAGGCGGGGCAATCGAGCCTGTAGACAGCGAGGGGCAGTACTTCCTGGGCGAAATCCCTGTTGTTAAAGGGGGTATCGGGAGCAGGGAGCTTGCGGAAAATACGGCGGAAGCTCTTTCAAAGCACAGGGGGCTTGTGGTCTACAGCCACGGGACTTTTGCTGTGGGAAGAGTCCTCAGTGAGGCTTACGTCGTGACCACACAGCTTGAGCATTCGTGCAGGGTGAAGTATCTCTATGAACTTGCCGCAAAAGGGACCGGGAATTACAGGGGGATTGGATAAAAAAGGATAATTGTTTATAATTGTCTATATTATGTTTGTCTACGCTGCCTATATAAAGTGTGCATTCCTCCGGGTGCAGACGTAAGTATAAATATAACAAGATAGGTAAAAGACAGAAGATCATATGTCAAGTATATCCTGATCAGCATACGAAATGGGAAAACTTGCGTCTTTTTCTGTGGCAGTTTTCCATCACGGATATTAAAAATAAAAAAGATTTCCGAGTACCATGACGTTCGATGCCCTGAGACCCTTCGCCTCAAAAGTTATTGAACCGCTGGCAGACCTTTTCATCCGGAATGGCATCTCGCCTGATGTGGTTTCCATAGCTTCTCTTATTTGTGCCTTTATTGCGGGGCTCTGCTTTTACTACTCTCCGGCAGCCCGGGGTCTCATCCTCCTGGCGGGTATCTTCGTTGTGCTGAATTCTGTCCTGGATGCTCTGGACGGGGCGGTTGCCCGGAAGTCAAACAAGGCCACTGCCAGGGGAGATTTCCTTGACCATGTTATCGACCGCTATTCGGACGTTTTTATTATCTGCAGCATCTTTTTTGCAGGCTACGTACCCTGGCAGATCGGGGTCACGGCAATCGTTGGCGTGCTGCTGACAAGTTACCTTGGGACCCAGGCCCAGGCCCTCTCCCTTGGAAGGTACTACGGAGGGATCATGGGCAGGGCTGACCGTCTGGTGGTCATCATTCTCTCTGCCTTCGTAAATTTTGCCTACCCGGCTACCATCGCCGGTTTTTCTATTCTGGGCTGGGCTGTTATCCTGATTGCGTTGACCAGTCACATCACGGCTTTCCAGAGGATCTATTACATCTGGAACCAGCTGTAAACTAAGGGCTCCTCCTAAGTTTTTCCGGAAACATTTCCGGGAGCGAATTTTTACCGCCCGGGATAAAAACAGGTTCCTGAGGCGAATAAACTTAATGTAACACAAAACCCAATACAGGACTTATGCCGCCTCAACCGGAGCAGTACGAATACCTTGAACATACAGCAGATGCGAAGTTCCGGGCTTATGGGAAAACCCTGGAAGAAGTCTTTGAAAATGCAGCTCTTGCCATGTTCAACGTGATGATTGACACGAAAAAGGTTCTTGTAGATACCTCGCTGGAAATTTCCCTCGAATCCTCTGAACTGGATACCCTGCTCGTTGATTGGCTTTCCGAACTTCTTTTTCTCTTCGAAGTGGAGGAAATCATTTTCGGGGAATTCCGGGTGGGGGATATCAGGGAAGAGGGAGGCAAATACTCGCTGAAAGCCCTGGCTTCGGGGGCAAAATGGGACCTTGAAATCCATCTCTTCGAAACCGAGATCAAGGCGGTTACTTACAACCAGCTCGAACTTGAAAAGACGCCTGAGGGCTGGGTAGCCCAGGTGGTCGTGGACCTTTAAACGGGAAGCCATTTCAGGCTCAGTTTCCGGAAGCTTGCCTTTGTGGCCACATGAACGAACGGGGATCATTTATATAATTTATGATTAGGGAGCGGTTGACTTTCTTCCAGTCCTGTACCATATTCATATCTTCATTATGTAAATTATTATCAGTACATCTTAGCATCATTATACTACGAATGAATCATTGACCGGGATCTCCTTACCCACAACCAGGAAATGTGTCCCTGGAGGGGAATTTGGGGCAATTCAAGCGTGGTCAGAAGAGGAATTTCAGGATAAATCAATACGGGAAATACTTGTAAAAAACAAAGGAGCGGTGGATCATCAATATGACAGAGAGCGAGGAGACAGGATCGGAAAGTACCGGGTTGGAAAATAAAGGGGCTGAAAGTATGCTTACGGACGTGCGGGACATGGTCCGGAAGCTTTCCGATAACAGCTGGGAAATTCCTATCGGGCACACCCCCGGGATGGAGGTTCCGGGGCGCCTTTTCGTGTCCGAAAAACTGCTTGCGGGCATTGACCCGGAAACCCTTAGCCAGATTGCAAACGTGGCAACCCTTCCGGGCATCCAGAAATATTCCATGGCTATGCCGGACGCCCACCTGGGTTACGGGTTTGCCATAGGGGGGGTTGCGGCTTTTGATAGTGAAGAGGGGATCATCAGTCCCGGGGGAGTGGGCTTCGACATCAACTGCGGAGTCCGTTTGATAAAGACGAACCTGCAGAAGGAGGATGTGGTCCCCCGTATAAAGGAGCTTACGGAAGGTCTTTTCAAGAACGTCCCCTCTGGGGTTGGTTCAAAAAGCCGGTTCAGGGCTTCTGATAAGGAGCTGGACGATGTTTTCCTGCATGGGGCAAGGTGGGCTGTGGAATCCGGTTACGGCGTGGACTCCGATACCGAGCACTGTGAAGGGAACGGATGCCTTGAAGGTGCTGATCCCGCATATGTGAGCGGAAAAGCCAGGAAGCGTGGAAAACCCCAGCTCGGGACTCTGGGAAGCGGGAACCATTTCCTTGAAGTCCAGTATGTGGACGAGATCTATGATAGGGAGGTGGCTTCGGCTTTCGGGCTTGAGGAAGGGCAGGTTACGGTTATGATCCACTGCGGGTCCCGGGGTGCCGGGCACCAGATCTGCACAGATCACCTTCAGACTCTCTCCCAGGCCGTGAAGAAGTACGGCATACAGATCCCTGATAAGCAGCTTGCCTGCGCCCCTGCGCAGTCAAATGAGGCCCAGTCCTACTTCAAGGCCATGCTCTGTGCCGCAAATTATGCCTGGGCGAACCGGCAGGTCATCACCCATTGGACAAGGGAGACTTTTGAACAGGTTTTTGGCAGGGACTCCGACGAGCTTGGAATGGATCTTCTCTACGATGTTGCCCACAACGTGGCAAAACTCGAGGAACACCTTGTCGATGGCAGGAAAAAGGAAGTGTACGTGCACAGGAAAGGAGCTACCCGGGCCTTTCCCCCCGGACACTCGGAGGTTCCAACAGCGTTCCGAGATGTCGGGCAGCCTGTTTTGATCCCTGGAAGTATGGGAACTGCTTCCTATATTCTCTGCGGTACAAAAGAGGCAATGGATATCTCTTTCGGAAGCGCCTGTCACGGGGCCGGCAGGGTCATGAGCCGGGCGCATGCCAAGAAGGAATTCAATGGAGAGAACATCAAAGAGAAACTTGAAGCCAGGGGGATTACAGTAAGGGCTACACATCCGTCAGTGATCGCAGAAGAAGCCCCAGGCGTTTACAAGTCGAGCAGTGAGGTGGTAAATGTGGTGCATGAACTCGGGATTGCACGGAAGGTTGCGCGTGTTCTGCCTCTCGGGGTAGCAAAAGGATAACCACTGTCCTATCGGAAATCCTCTGGACTGATCGGGTTTTAATGGTGGTTTTCTAAGAGGGATTTTTGGGGTAACTTCCTGTTTCGGGCGGAGTTCCCCTCGTTTTTGGGTTTAAGCTAGTTTTCCGGAGTTGGAACCCTCGATAGGTCCGGATTCTTCGTTGAACTTGAATACTATCATGCTGGCATAAGATGCATGTTCAAAAGGAACGCCTTTTTCTTCGAATATATTCGTGAAATATTTCATAAGGTTGGAGATTACCTTTTCATTTTTAAAGTCGTGGAAGATTGTCGCGGATTCCTTCCCCGGTTCCAGGCAGAGTTCTATGTTCTTGACGAGCTGGGTTGCCAGGTATATTCTCTTGAATGCGATAAGCAGGTCAGGAAGGGACATTTCGCTTACGGACTGTTTGCACAGGCGTTCCAGGATTTTAGTGGGGTTCGGAGCATCCCCGGTGGCAAAGGTTTCAAACTGGCTCCTGTGCAGGGTTACGAGGTTGTATCGTTCCACGTTGTAGGTATACATGAGCTGCGTCCAGAACTCGGTATTGTCTTCGAGCTCCTTGCACACAATATCAAGGTACCCGAAGTGCTTCCTGATCCCGGGCATAGTTTCACTCGGGGAAACTGAGAGGTTCCTTTTAAAAGAGATCTGGGTAGAATTGGATCTTCGGAAAACGTGTTCGACATCTAGCCGCTTCCATTTTGCCAGGAAATGGGTCACAAGCTGGGCAAAAAATTCCCGGCTGTTTAGCGTGGAGTTTGAAAAAATGACAAGGGCGCAATCTGGGTTATTAATGTCTTCACATTTGATTGAAGTCCGGATGGCCCACTGGTAGCTCCGGGCTACCTTGTTGAGGCACTCTTCAAGTTCTTTCATATCATGGACTTCAAAAGGATTTATCAGTTCATTGACAAGTTCTTCTTCCGTAAGCCTGCCTTTTGTGTACCTGAAGAGCCATTCGAGGATTGTCTTATTTATAATTATATTTTCTCCGCTCTGGATTGTTTCGTTTATCCCTTCTCTCGAAGGAGTTTCTTTTAAAAATTTGATTGCCTCGTCAATACTGTCATGATATGTAAGTGCAGTATCGGCAACTGCAATTGTATCCCTGATTGCAGCACTCAGGTTCCCGTCGTTGGCGTCCAGAAGTGGCTGTAATTTTTTAAGATATTTGTCATCAAGGGATATATTTTTTCGAATCAGCATTTTACCACCCAACACAATAATGCAGCGTTTGATCCTCTATAAATCACTATATCGTATTTTGATCCGGTATGCTGCAGTCCGTTAATAATGGCCGGAACGAGTACTGTAGCTTTTAACAAATTCCGGTCAGGACACTGGATAACCATCCAAATGTTCCAAAATATATTTGTTGATCCCTAAAAATCTTTTACATTCCCCTTATAATATTGACAAAGTGTTCTTGAATATTAAATCTTTCTATTTAGTGCTATTTTTTAAGAACTTTTATCAAACTGCATTATCAATAATAAGTCCTAAAAGTGTCTTTTTTTCCTTCAAATGCCAAATCTCCTTCTCTCCTTTTCATTTTGTCTTGAGCCGGAGTATTAACTGCTTGTAACTTTTGTACTATCAATATTTTTTAAGGTATATCCGGAGGTACTCTTGAAACTAATTGATATTCAATTCACAATTTATTATTTATGAGTGTTATGATAGTCTATCTATTGTATATCAAAACAAAATTGGGATGTGGATTGGAGTTCGCATTCTAGTTTAATGAAGTGGAATGAAGTGGACGTGGGGTCTGAATGAATGGGGTTGTAAGGAGTGTGAACATACGTTTGCATACCTGCGCAGAGTTGGGTATAGGGTTCTTACCATCTCGAATTTGCCTCTATTCTTTGTTGTTCGCAGATAAGTTCGCGGACAATGGATCCTGGTCCTCTACGTAAACAGCGAGTTTGGGAGTGGATTCGCCAATTCCTGGCCGGATGCTGTCGATTTTCCTCGGTCAGCACTCGGTCAGGTTCTACCGAACCTTTAATTGTCCCTGCTCCGTTGTTTTAAATACATATCTGGCCTCTTTGGCAAAGCGGGTTCCAAAAATTGATTGTTATGATTCCCGATTAGGAACCAGCAGGATTACCTGGCTCTACTGGTATTCCTTTCCTCCAACGCTTCTTCTCCTTTTTCTTTTTTCCTTTTCTTTTCTTTTTCAATTTTTTGAGTTTTCATACTTTTTTGAATTTCAGTTTTTAAAAATTTTCATAATTGATATATTTCATTTATCTGCCAATTTCTAATGCTTTCTATGTTCGTCTCGAACTTTGTGTAAAAAGAGAATATTGCCTCATACCAAAACAGGAAATTCATAAAATGTTAGCACAATATGTAACACGAAAAGTCAACAAAAAAAATACTAACTCAAACTGTTTACTCAAAAAGTCAACAAAAAACGCTAGCAGAAATAGAAAATAACTGAAAAATAAAGTAAAAACAGAAAAAAGCAAAGGGAAAATATTCCACTTTGCTTTCCGGACATTCACATCCGGTTTTAGAACTTTTAGAAATTATGTCAGCTGGTTGACAGGGTGGTTCTCCACAGCGATCTCGATGCCGAGTTCTTTGGCGGTTTCCCCGAGCATGATGTCGACCATTGCGACAGCCGGGAAGACCTTTTCGACGTTCTCGATAGGGCCGTAGAGCAGGAAGTCAGAACCTGCGATCTGGGCTACCAGGTTTGTCCCGATGTCAGAAGGCATGTAGATAGACTTCGGGTCAGGCTGGGTCTTCTTGAACTTTCTGAGCCAGTCCCATGCGGATGCCATGTTGTGGTATCCACCGCCTACAGGCAGGCCGAGCTTGCCCTTGATGGTGGGGACTGAGCGGATGGTTGCGCCTGAGCCAGCACCGAGGGGCATTGCTGCCACGTCGATCAGGGGGATCTTGATCCCACATTCCTTGGCTATCTGGAGCATACCCTTGTCCTGTCCGGAACCCCCGACTTCAAGGATGTCGAGTTTACCTTTGACGGTTGGGTCGGTTGCGTTGAAGGCCAGCACGATTGCGGCTTCCACATCGCTCTCCGTGAGGACGTCAATTTCGTCCTGTTCGATACTTGCGTTGATGGAGTTGTGGATTGCCCTGTTAGCGACACCGATTTCGGTACAGTACTGGGCAGCGGCTGCACGCACTTCTCCGGCGGAAGAGTCGATCAGGAAGGGGGTGCTGTCATCGATTCCGAGGAACCAGTCTATGTAATTCCTGATGGCTTCGGGGGTTTCTCCCACAATCTGGTTTACATAGGGGTTTCCGGTTGCGTCACTCAGTTCAACCTGTGTGTTCCACAGGGTTTCTGCAGCTGCTTTGTCGAAAAGCCCCTTGTCCTCGTCGGTCACGATCTTGTGCCTTGCGTAGAACATGGTACTAACTAACACGGTCGGGTACTCACCCGGCTGCCCGCCGAACTTGACCCCGCCTACTTCAAACACTTCCTGTTTCTTGTCAAACTTGAACATTTTGATCCCTCACTTATATGAACATTGATGATACCGAGACATAGATCAGGAAGAGAAGCAGTCCGATCACTGCGCCATAAAGGATTCCGATGTCTCTTCCTACCTTCTTTCCGACTCTCTGCGCAACTTCACTGTTGACGAACTCGACCTTTTCATCGATCAGGTCAAGCCTCTTCAATACTTCACTAAACTCATCTGGATCTACAAATGCGGCTGGTGCTTTTCCATCCATATTATTCACCTCTTTAAAGACCCCAGATGATTAATGGGAGTATGATTACCATCACCAGTGAAAAGAGGAAACCCAGTGCGAAGCCGATAAGCCCGGTGGACATAACCCCGGAGTCTAGCTTCTGGTTCCTCGCAATCAACTGCGCTCTGTACCGGATGCTCTCAACAGTAGCATCGATTGCACCCATCTGGGGGTTAAGCACCATTGGGACGCCTTGTCCTTCTTCTGCCATTTTCATTACCTCCCGAGAAGTAATAACCCAAGCAGGGATATGGTCACAGTCAGTCCGATCATGGCACCTTCAACCTTGCCGGCGTGAATCCCTGAGTGGAACTTGTTCAGGTTTCCGATGTCAAGCATCCGGGCTTCAATGCCCTTCAACCGGCTGCGGATTGTTGCGATTTCTCCTGAGACCGGTCTAACGACGCCAACATCTTCGTCTTCTTCGCCTTCCTCACTGATCTCCAGGACCAGGGGTTCGGCATCGAAGGCTCCGGGGTCCTTTGAAACAAGGTCCCTTACCTTGGCAGTGATGACACCCATATCTTCGGTGTTCAGCAGTTCGACGGTCTCGACCTGTGCCTGGAAGCGCTCAACTGCTTCAGGATTCAGGTTTTCGACATACGGAATAGCTCCGACTGCGCCTACGATCCTGTTTTCCTTCACACCGTTTGCGTGAAGGCTGATCGCTGCCTGTCCCGTAATATGCCCTTTAACTTCTGCTCCTGTTACGACCAGGTATCTGATGTTAGGGTTTGAAATAACGTGGGCAACGACCTTTTCTATACCAAGGTTCTCGGTTTTACAGGACCCTGTAATTGCTGCTCCGGCATCGAGTACCGGCTTGCCTGGAAGGTGTGATGCGCAGGTAATTACTGCAACACAGCCCTGCACGTCGCCGACTTCGTATTCACCTTTCAGGATTGGCCATCCCGGGGCTGGATCTCTTTTATCTACCATTTTAGATCACCCCTCCCATCAGGCTGTATATGTATATGATCAATGCCAGCAGTCCGCTGAATGCAAGACCCACGATAAGTCCGTAGAAGGAGTTCCCGTAGATTCCGGCCATGTAAGAGGTATTCTCACGTCCGGGCCAGGTGTTCAGGAGCGGCATGCTGGGTGACAGGGAGTTCACGAGGTCCCCTGAAACCGCTTCCAGTTTTTCCAGCCTCTCGAAAACCGGTTCCATGGAATACATAATTGAGTCTGACCTTTCCTCTGCCACAAGGGCGGTGTCCGGGTCCAGAACCAGGTGTACTTCGGGGGCTATACGAATCATGCTCATTGTAGTTCCTCCTCACTGGGCAGAAGGCCGGTTCCAACCACTGCGTATGCGTCTCTCTTGACGAATCCGAAGAACTTGTTGAATGATATGTACCAGACAGTGAGCCCCACAAGAATTGTGACAAAGGCAGGTCCAAGACCTAGATTGATTGAGGATGCGAGACCTGCAATGATCATTGCAAGGGCTGCCTTCTCAACACCAAGTATAAGGGTCCTGTCCTGCTTTTCGTCAGGTCCGAGGTTTGCGTTGAAGGGGTGAAGGATTCCCATACCGCCGATGATGAAGATCATTGCGATGAACCCGGTTGAGACTACGGTTTCGAGTACGACTGCGTAGTCGAAGGTTCCGGCAATGACGGTGCTAAGCCCGATGATTGCCAGGGTTCCTGCGCCTGCGATTTCAACCATTGCCTGTTCCATGATCGGGATGCCCATTCCGATTACCTTGTTTGCAAGCACACCGATTATAGCACCGATGACTGCTGCTGCGATAAAGGCTACTATCGGGCCTGCGATGCCGCCTACCGAAAGTCCGAAGAGGGCGGTGAGAATACCCATACCAAGGGAGATCATACCGATGGACGGAACTCCGGTACCAAGTCCGTAGCTTGCAACACGGCGGACCGCGTCAGCTCCCCAGACGATGGCACAGATTGCCCCGAGCCCTCCGAAGAAGGAGAATGTTGCGGGCAGGAAGTGCGCCAGGTAAATTCCTATGAGTCCGCCTGCGGCACCGATTCCTATTATTGTGTTTGGAGGTAAGCCGCCTTTGGCCTCTCCTCCGTCTCCACCTGCAGACATTTTAGAGACCTCCAAGCTGTGAAATTGCGATTACTGCCACGAGTGCGCAGAAAATCGTTGCGACGAAGGATGAAATTACCGCTTTCGGCCACTTCTTCCACTTCGGGTCATGGAATCCTTCGATGGTACCGCCGATATTGTATGAGGGAATCACAGCGTTCACAAAGAAGATACCTACTGCGAAAATTGCCACGAGTCCGATCATGTTTGCATCGACTTCGGCGACTCCCATTCCGACCTTCAGGAGGGCGTAGTAGACGAGGGATCCACCAAAGCCACCAAGAGCCCCACCGATAACTCCACTAACAAAAGAGACTGTTGGGAGTCCGTGTCCTTCAGTTCCCTGGGACACATAAAGGTCCTGGCGGTCATGGGTTATGGGGTCTACCTTGACCTTTGCGGAAGAAGGCACACAGCCTACACCGTATACATAAACCCAGGTCCCTACGATCATGGTAACTGAGATCATGATCATGGCCCCGACTGTGCCAGAGGCGAGAATCAGGGGAAGGTTGTCGACTACTTGCATCGTGTACCCGGCACTGATAAGCCCGGTAAGTCCTGCCCCGGCTGCCAGCTGCACTGTACCGGTTCCGATACCTGTTGCCTGGGCCATAGCTGCAGGCGCACCGCCTACAGGCACAAAGTGGACGCTCCAGGAAATCAGCACACCGCCGATAACGACCAGGAACATCCATAAGAGGTTTGCTGCGAGGTCAATCATGCTGCTGCCTCCTCTTCAGGCTTGTCTTCCTTGTACGGTCCATAGTTGTTGCGGGCAGCAACTTCAATTTTCCTGTTCCATATAATTAAGATAAAGACAATGATAACCCCTGCAACAGCGGAGAGCCAGCCCCGTGTGATGCTTACTGCGGGATCAAAAACAGTTGTTATCCAGCTGCCCAAGAAAACGGTCATACCAAAAGCGATACCTGTTACAGGTCCACCGAACTTTGCACAGAACCAGGAGTTGTCGTACCCGTTCCTGAGCCCGGATTCTCCAAACCTTACAATGTTACCGGAGTTCGAAGCGTTCAGACCTGAACCGAATTCGAACTGCTGGAATTCACGCTCTGCGCCGTAGTGGACATCACCTGTAGACGACCCGATTGCACCTATCGTGATACCCCAGATAAATGCCAGCAGGGGCAGAGGGAAGGGGTGTCCGAGGACAACGTTCATCATGTACGAAATGATCAGGACACAGAACGTCGTTATGAAGGCATATGCCATGATAACAGGGGTGTGGCTCCGGATCATGTCCAGGTATACTGGTTGTTTGAAACGGCTCTGACTGGCAGCCCTGCCCATTGTAGAGGTCATGGCAAAAGTGCCGTGGACACATGCTGCAATGAGGGCACCGATAACCAGTGCAAAGAGCGGAGACAGATTGAATTCACCCATTAATACTACCGCGCCGGTTGCACCAATTGCACACATTAGTGCGTTTGATGGTGGTTCACCAGAAACAGCTTTGTTATAAATTCGATGCGGAAACATCATCTGGGGAGCTAACTGGACCTGCGAGTTCGGGTTACTCTGGGACCCGACATCGGATTCAAGGTCTTCTGAGGCACCTGCAATGGTTGCAGCTACGCCCATAAGTGCCAGTACTCCCATGCTTATGAGTGGTTCCATTCATTTTCCTCCTTTATTTTATTAACATGTTAATAAATCGGATTCAAAAAAACGCTGTACATTTCTTTTGGAATCTTTGGCTATATCTTTGCAAAGAAAAATGATGATTACTAGCGTTATTTTTGGGATTAGAGAGAATCATTCATAAACCTTTCGAAATTTGTAAGCATTTAAAATATTATTATATGATTATATATTATACAATCATTTTTATATGATGCATCTAGCGGGAAATGTGCACTAAATGCTAAATATATATAAAAAAGCATATTATACCCCTGTCGATGTCATATAAAGATTGCGATATTGGAATGGGCAAATTGCTTTTTTTACCCCCGATAAAATAATTCACATTTTTATTTAAAACAGTTTCTGTCGAGCTTTTATTTTTATATATCTCCTTCTGATGATCATCCAATACTTTTGTCTTAATTTTACATTTTTCTACTTCCTTTGAGCCCTGATAAAAGATATTTTCCACAAATACTACTACGCAAAATATTTTTTATTTTTTTTTGGTCTCTCTCTGGATATTTCCCTCAAAAATAGATACTTTTTAAAATATAGTTATAAATTATTTGTTTATGTTTGCCGGTAACACTTTATCATATATCAATATGTTCTTAATGATTTATTTTTGTAAGTACGCCTGTTTTTATGGATGTTTTACGACTTTTCTGGTTATCCATGTTTACTCTATGTTTATTCTATGAACTTTCCATGACTTTTTTTGGGCGCCCTGTTGCCCGGGGGGGTCGTGCGATATTTTGAAATCTGTTTATATATATTTGGGAGTTTCTGAAGTCTTTTCCCATATGTCCGGGTCAGGGCCTGTCAAAAAAATTATTATATTTTATTTCCCTTCTTTTTGCTGTGATTTTCGGAGCCTCATCCTTTGCAGGTACCCCTGGTGAGCTAAAGGGGAATGTGGATTCAATAGAACTGTATATCCCTAAACTCGGGGTATATTCCGGCAGGACGCTGGATAATGAAAAGCTGGACCGGGTACTTGACGAGCTGTCAGTGTACGAATTTGCAAGCACCATCCACGCTCCTTATTTTGCGCCGGATCCCAACTATCCCGTGTCCCTCCAAATAGATACTGCCCGCATGGGAGAATGGGAGTTTTCCCTCATGAATGAGTCCATAGCCCTTGCAAACCGGATAGGGGCCGGGGTGCTTGTACTGCATCCCGGAAGGATCGGGCAGGACCGGGAAAAGTCTTTTTCTTCAATGGTCGAAAACCTCAAGGTGCTCGTTTCCACTGCTGAAGACCAGGGAGTTATACTGGGTCTGGAAAATAAGGAAGGAACGGACCCTTACAACCTCTGCTGCAAAGCCGAAGAACTTGTCCGTGCTGTCAAAGCCGTAAATTCCGGGTCCCTGAAAGCAACTTTCGATATCGGGCACGCAAACCTCACCTGCGGGGGGGACCCTGTAAAACTCCGAAGTTTTGTGGAAGTCCTGGAAGAGCATATCGTCCACCTCCACCTGCATGACAATGGGGGGAAGTGGACGGAAATATATGACGGGGACGAGCACATGGCTCCGGGAAAAGGCTGTGTGGACTTCTCCGTGCTGAACCTGCTTTCCGGGTACAGGGGTGTCTACAACCTTGAAGTCTTTTCAATGGAGGACGTTCTTCTGGGGAAAAAAACCCTGGAAAAAGCCCTGAACCTTTGAATAACCTGCACGAATAATGTCGGAAACCCTGAAAAACTCATCCTTGAACCCTGTTTCCTGCTCTATATCTCTCGGTTTTTGGACCGGTATAGCAAGGTATGCTCATTTCAAAAAAGCCCATTTAAATAAATAATAATGATAATGATAATGATAATAAAATGAATTAAGAGCCGATTCCGGCTCTTTTTTCAGCTGCCTTAATAAAAGTCCAGAGAGAATCCTTTCTGGCCCATGATTTTTTTCAGCTCTTCATAAGCCGTAAACAGCTCTTTTTTCTGCCTGCCCACGGACTCAAGCCTGGGTTCGGCCTTGAGCCAGATGTCCCTGTTGCCGCTGCCCCTGGTTACTGCAACACAGGAGAGCATATCCCCGTGGGTCAGCCTGTATACCGAGTCCTGTCCCGTAGGTGTGACCCAGGCAGGGGAAACGGATTTCAGCTTTTCAACGAGTTCATTCCAGCTGAGGGTGTCGGAAACCCGGAGGTTCAACTGAAGGTGGGAGCGTTCACCTGTGACATTTTCTTCGATATTTCCGAGGAAGGAGCTGTATGCGGGGTCCATTTCGTTGATTTCCCTGGCTTCGTAGCGGGTCAGGGCTTCGGCTTCCTCTTCGAAGAAGGGGGCGAGGTTGACTCTGCTTGAGGGTTTTGTCATGAAGGAAACTCCAAAGAAAGCAACAGCACTCAATGACATGCCCAGAATGACTCCGTGACTCATAAGGGCCGGGTGGATGCCTTCAAGGTAGGTGGCTGCCATGGGTGGGGCTTCCATTGTGTAGTCAAGGAGCACAAGCCCTATCTGAGACACCCCTCCGACAACCATGGATACCAGAGCGCCTTCCCTGGTTGCTCTCTTCCAGTAAAGCCCTCCCATGAGGGGGAAGAAGTAAGAAGCGCTTGCAATGAAGGTTGCGATGTGGATTGCTTCGATGATGCCCTGTATGTAGAAAGTGCCTGCGCATGCCCCAAGCACGATTATGAGTACACTAATACGGTTTATGACCAGCATCTCCTTCATGGTGGCATCCGGTTTTATATACCTCTGGTAGATGTCCCGGGAAAGGTTGGACCCTCCGGAGGTTGCGAACGTGTCGGCATTGGACATGGCAGCCGCAGTAAGTCCGATCGCGCTGAGGGTGATCAGGAGGGGGGATGCGGCAAAGCGTTCGTTAATAAAGGTTAGAAGGGCAGGTTCGGCAAGCGCCATGCCTGCAGGGAAACCCATAGCTGCGATTTCGGGGTATATGGCATTGAGCGCAATTGCAATCACCGCACAGGACCCGAAAACCACCAGGATCATGAAAGCCCCTAAGATCATTCCCGAGCGTGCGGATTTTTCATCCCTTGCAGCCCAGACCTTTTGCCAGGGGTCCTGCTCGGAAATCCAGCCCGGAATGATAGCCAGGATGAAGATGATGACCATCGGAAGCCCGATCGAGAGGGGGTTCCACCAGCCATCCGGTACGTTCCCGAAAAGGTCGGAGGTACTTATCGCTGCGTTTCCCAGGCTTCCGTCGCTTACCGTACCCACTGCGGCAAAAGCCATTATTATTGTAAAAAGGGCAAGGATTGTAAACTGGATGACATCGGTCCAGATAACTGCTGAAAGCCCTCCGAGGGTGACATAAACCGAGACCACAAGGGCGATTAGGGCTACTGCATAGATTTTGTCGAGCCCGTAGAAAATCTGCAGGACAAGGGCGAGTCCCTGGACATCAGCAACGGCAAAAAGGATCATAACAATTGCAATTACCAGGGCGATAGGGAGCCTGATTGAGGAGCCGTAACGTTGTTCCAGAAGTTCGGGCTGGGTGATTGCGGGAAGATTCTTTATCTTGCCCACAAATACCGCAATGATCAGGAGGGCAATGATATTAGGGGCCACAAAACCCCAGATCGAGCCCATCCCCAGGAGCATGTAAAACCCGATGACTGCAAGAATCCCACCGGCGGTGATCCAGGATGCAGCTGCTGAAAATCCGATTCCTGTGGGCCCGATTCTGCGCCCTGCAAGCCAGAAGTCTGTAATGGATTTCTGTTTTTTATTGAAATACCAGCCAATGCTCACAAGTACTGCTAAATAGACCGTGAGTAGCGCCAAGAAGATCTGATAGCCGTCCATAATGACACCTTCAAAAGGATCGATTAATGTATGTGCTTACTGTGTATAATTACTGTGTATAATTACTATGTGCCTGTGTGCTAACACGAATGTCCATAAAATGTACACTTTTAATAGCCTGTACTATTGATACACTTCAATATTATCTTTATATAATTTTCTATGTAAGTGAACTTGTAATTATATCATCTTATTTATTCATTCCTTTTTGGCTCCTGTTCCCATTTTTTTGTCTATTCCTCAAGCAAATTTGAGTTCTCCCTCTTTTTTCTGCCCGTTTTTATCTCCGAAGGCGGGAAGACTCCTTCCTTGGAGGCCGCAGGCCGACAGGTGGGAGATGGGAGCCGTCAACTTCCCAACAATACA